>NZ_RCFQ01000001.1 GCF_003665155.1 Mariprofundus sp. EBB-1
AGTATCGTTCAGAAATTGATGGTCTAAGAGCTATCGCTGTCATCCCCGTAATTTTTTTCCATGCTGGATTTGAGTACTTCAGCGGCGGATTTGTCGGTGTTGATGTATTCTTTGTAATAAGTGGGTACTTGATTACGACAATCATTCTTTCTGAAAAAGAACAGGGTACATTTTCTCTAATCAATTTCTACGAACGAAGGGCCAGACGAATTCTGCCGGCGTTATTTTTAGTGATGCTAGTTTCACTACCCTTCGCATGGGCATTGCTTTTACCAGCTGATATGAAGGATTTTTCTCAGAGTCTGGTTGCTGTTTCATCCTTTGCATCAAACATTCTTTTTTGGCAGGAAACAGGCTATTGGGAAACAGCAAGTGAGTTAAAACCTCTCCTGCATACTTGGAGCCTAGCAGTCGAAGAACAGTATTATGTTCTTTTCCCACTGTTTCTGATGCTGATGTGGCGTTTTCGAAAGCGTTGGATTCTAAGTTCTTTCATGGTGGTGGCAATTATTAGTCTCTCCGTTGCACAATGGGGAGCGTATAGTAGCCCAAGCGCCACCTTTTATTTGTTGCCAACTAGAGGCTGGGAGCTCGCAATAGGTGCGGCTATTGCTTTCTATTTCCTCTATCGCAAACGAGAAATGCGAACGCTTTTGTCCCACCAATCTATTGACGAGGCATTAGCATTTATCGGTCTGTTAATGATTGGGTACTCAGTTTTTGAATTTGATGAAACTGTTCCTTTCCCAAGTCTTTATGCATTGATTCCAACCATAGGAGCAGGGTTAATTATTATCTTTGCATCGTCTCAAACATTGGTTGGACGATTACTCAGTACAAAACCATTTGTTGCCATTGGGCTAATCAGTTATAGCGCATACCTATGGCATCAGCCGTTATTGACATTTGCTCGCCACAGAAGTTTGACTGAGCCTAGTGAATTGTCTCTCGCTGTCATGGCAGCACTTTCATTGCCGCTTGCTTATCTGAGTTGGAGGTTTGTTGAAAAGCCATTCAGACAAAAGAATAGATTTAGTAGAAAGGCAGTTTTTACTTTTTCGACAGTCGGGACCGCTCTATTCATTATTATTGGCCTAACTGGGCATATGACAAATGGTTTTGATGGAAGAAGTAATCAGGGCAAACTAACGACAGGTGCTATACAGAAGAAGCTGGAAGTGAATGATGGATTAAGTGATACATGCGTGGATTCATTCACATTATCACCTGATTGCAGAACTAGCGATAATCCAGAAGTGCTAATTTGGGGTGACTCGTTTGCTATGCATTTGACGCAAGGAATAATAGCATCAAATCCAGATGCTAAAATAATTCAGATGACCAAAAGTATGTGTGGTCCATTTTTTGATATT
The DNA here is from genome assembly GCF_003665155.1 of Mariprofundus sp. EBB-1. GTDB lineage: Bacteria > Pseudomonadota > Zetaproteobacteria > Mariprofundales > Mariprofundaceae > Mariprofundus. The sequence continues at coordinate 1,374 of NZ_RCFQ01000001.1, forward strand.
GCTCAAATTAATTCAATATGCACAAAAAAATGGGCTAATGGCTGTTTAGAGTTTAATGGCAAAGTCCGTGATTGGCTAAAGACAAATAATACAGTCCAATACGTTGTTCTATCATCACCTTTTACCCAATACATTGGAGCCCATAATAAACTTTTATTTCGCAATGGAAAAATAGAAAGGGTAAAAATTGACCAAGTAATCGTGGAGTTTAAAAAGACTTTAGATGAATTGAAGTCAATGGGACTTAATCCAATCATTTTTTCACCGCCACCAGCTAATGGATATAACCTTGGCCGATGTTTGGCACTTGCTGATTGGAGAGACCTAAATTTAGATGAGTGCAATTATCAAGAAGAAGCAATTGCTGAGAACCGGATCAAAGTGTATGAATTCCTGACGGTTATAGAGAAAGAATATCGCGTGATTAGACTAGAGGAATTTCTTTGCGATAATGAAATATGCAAAACACATTTAGATTCTAATTATATATATAGAGATGTGGGGCATTTATCAAGAGAAGGATCAGCAGCCCTTGGTGAAAAGTATGATTTTTACAATATAATTACCCGCGGATTATGAGAGTTGCTCTATAATGAACAAAAAATACTGTAAGTTCACATCTGAAAATAGACGTTCGTTAACGAGGGAAGGAATGCCAAAGATTTTTGTTCATATTGGATTGCCGAAGACGGCAACTACTACTTTACAAGCTGATTTGTTTCCATTGTTCAATAATAATTGTTTGCATTATGCAGGCCTAAATCAACCAAGGTTTGGAGATCAGAGTGATTTATATATTGAGTTCTTTCATGCTATTAAAACTGGCAATTGTGCATCAATTAGGTCTGACATTGCAGAACACATAAATAAGGGGTGCTCACTTCTTTTCTCGGAAGAAATAATAACAGTCACGGATGATGATGGTAGCTGGCAAAATAAACTCAGGAACCTTGCATTAATATTAAAAGATTTTGACTATGAAATCCTTCTGACAGTAAGGGAACCGGTAAGCGCATTGTTTTCCTGTTATGTCGAGCGTTACCGTGAATTTTCGCTAGAAAGAAATACGTTTTGTGATATTGCGAAGAACGATCCAAAGATGCATATATACCACTATAAAAAACTGTTGAATGAACTTGAAAGCCATTTTCATAGTGATCGTATATTTATTAAAAAATTTGAAGATATTATTGAGGGTGAGCTTGACGATGTCTGTCATCTCCTTCAAATATCAACGCCAGTGTCAAACATTAAATTAGGTGATCGGAATTCAAAGAAAAAATCTGATCGTTATTGCTACGCTGGATATAACTTTTCGCTGTCTGATTTTATCAGAAGCTTGGCGATTAAAGTCAATTTCATGAATTTTAAATATTATTATTTAGTCAGGCAGTTTTTTTCTCCCATAATATGGTTGATGAAGAAGTTAATAATAGGGAAAGCTAAGATAAATAAACTATCCGATTATGAAAAGAATGAATTGCGCACCCACCTTCAAAAAGAAACGCATGCTTTGCTTAAATACGGTATCAAGTATTAATATGACTTTAAATGACGGGGAGTTTAATAAATGAAAGAGGTTTGGAAATGACTGATATTATTACTCTTCCACCTTTGCCCTCAAGTGTGAATGCCGGAAAATTAACGGATTGGGGTTCTTCGGGTCTTGATATGCGCCCATGCCCAGTTTGCGACAATGATGATCCTATGCATTTTGTGCGGCGACCAGATAAAATGGATGTTTCCTGTTGTCATGTATGTGGGATGATGTACCTAGCACAGGTTCCATCATCTGCTAAACTCGAGGAATTTTATAGTGATTATGGATCATTTAAAGGGTTTTCTTCGAGAGGACTCTCTTCATTTCGATGTTTCAGAGATGTGTCCACGAATCCCTATATTAAAATTCTCGAATCGACAGGTGGGATTAAAGGAAAGTCATTGATGGATGTTGGTTGTGCCTATGGATATTTTTTGCAATTAGCTCGGTTTGCAAAAGCTAATGTTTCTGGTGTGGAATTGGATATACATGCTCAAAAATATTTATCTAGTTTAAATATCCCTGTATTTAACCAGCCTCCAAAAGACTTGAAGTTTGATATTATTAGTGCTTTTCATTTGGTTGAACATCTGCTTAACCCCATTGAATTTATTGAGAGTATGTCTAATCGCTTGGTTAAGGATGGTAGACTGTTATTGGCGCTTCCAAATGGTGGGGAAGTCAATGATTTTGGCCCAACTTGGGTAGGTTTTAGAGTTGATTTTGAGCACGTCAATTATTTCTCAGTATCAACTCTGAGTAGGTTGCTCTATAAATGTGGTTTGATATTAGAGCAGGTTTGGACACGCGATCAGCCATGTGTTGTAAGGGGCGCTGAGCCTCAATCCCTATCAAGTCTCGTTAATCACCGCTTGAATAGATTATTCAATAGGATTCTTGGCGCTCAGCAGGCTGTTGAACCACATATCTCTGGGAGCTATGAGCTGGTAATTATTGCCAGAAAGATTTGATTTGAAGAAACGAAGTTGCGACAAGCCTCTTCAGTAATTGGATTGCAGAGAAGTTTGTGCACTTATCAGAATCAACTAAGTATGTTCCATTGTTCGGTCGAGATATAGGAATAGGATAATTAAAAAAATGTTTACAATTTTTGAGGATAAGGAATGAGATCCCAAGCAACCACACAGATTGAACGATTGCATGAAGGGGAGGGGAGGAAGCCGCGTATATTGATGATTGCCTCGGCATTTGTTCCATTGGTGAACCCGGAAGCCATCGTGAATGCAAAACTAGCTTTGGCATTTATTGAGCACGGATGGCATGTAGATATTGTTTCCCGCCGAATGGCTGATATCACCGATTATAAATATGGCGAACGATGGGAATATCCATGGGAGTCTCTAAGAAAACATACGTTTGAAGTCAGTTACCCTCATGGAGGAAGGCTTAAACGATTGATTGAAACTCTGTGGGGTGGGGTAACGCTTGGTTATCCGATTTTAGGTTGTCGATGGGGACTACATGCCTATCAAAAAGCTAAGGCACTGCATGGGAAAGTTCATTATGACCTTATTTTGTCAAGATCTCAGCCGGACGCAGCTCACCTTCCTGCTATGGCTTTATCGAAGGAAACTGGCACACCATGGATTGCAAATTGGAATGATCCATCCAAAATGCCACCACCTTATGGAAAAGGGCCTTGTGAGTCACTTGGGTTTTGGCATGAGAGGTTTTTAAAGGCTGTGGTAAAGTCTGCTTCATGGATAACCTTCCCTTCCGAAAGGCAAGGGCGATATATGAACCAGTACCTTGGGGCGAACTTTGTCAATAAAAGTTCGATGATTCCTCATGTTGCATTTAATCAGGCTCGAAATGCCGGTCAGATCAAAGCTGATGGGTTTACAATTGCTTATGCTGGAAATATCACATCTGAGAGGTGTCCCAAGAGTTTTTTGCGAGGATTTAAAAAGTTCCTTGGTAAGGTTGATAACTCTGAGCCTATAAAGTTTATCTTTATCGGACGTGATTCGACTGGTGAAATTGAAAATGCCAGAAATAATGGGCTGGAGAAAAATATTGAACTACTGGGGTCATTGGGCTACGAAATGTGTCAGCAAAACCTTGAAGAGTGTAATGTGTTGCTAATTGTTGAGGCTCCCACAGAAGAAGGTATTTTTTTACCTTCAAAATTTATCGACTATGTTCAATTAGGAAAGCCGATGTTGGCTGTTTCTCCTAGGGAAAGTACGGTTGCAGATTACCTGCATGAATATGGTGGTGGAATTGCTGCTGATTGCAAATCATCGGATGAAATTTCAAATGCGATAGGTGCCTTGTATCAACAATGGCAAAATAAATCACTTTATCAGAAATTTAATTCAGCCAGATTGGAAGAAGCCTTTTCTCCAAAAAACATTATTAATCAGTATGAGTTATTGATTGCCTCAATGGTTAAAACGCATTTATGAATCAGCTTACTATTGTGCATATTAATTTTACAGATTCGGGTGGTGGAGCTGCGATGATTATGAATGAACTCATCGCTTCTCAAACCAGAGCTGGCCATATTGCTTTTGCATGTTGTGCAAGACCAACTTTGCCAAGTAGCAAATATTTGGGAGTAGGAAGTAAAGCTGATCTGCCTGCCAAGTTAGTAAATAAGCTCTCAGTATTGCGTAACCAACTCTTAGGAGATACCCGTGCATTTGGCCTAAGCGGAATGCTCAATACACTATTAGAAACCAAGGCAGATATTTTTCACATCCATAATATTCATGGAGGGTGGTTTCCCTTGTCTCTTCTTGAGACTCTTTCAGAAATAGCACCTATCATTTGGACTATACATGACGAATGGGCATATACTGGTCATTGCGTGTACACCTTAGGCTGTGAAAAATTCACATCCGGTTGTGGGAAGTGTCCAGATTTAGGTTCCATGGTCCCATTGATTCGAGATACGACAAGGAAGAATTGGCTCTTACGACAAGGAATTTATAGAAAACTGGCGGCGGATGGCGTTATATTGGCAGCAGTTTCTTCCTGGACAGCCAATAGAGTTAGTCGCTCTGGCATTTGGCCAGGAAAGCTTGTGACCATAAACAATGGTATTAACAAAGACATTTTCTACCCTGTTCCTAAACAAGAGGCCAGAAGTAGGCTGGGCCTTGATTCGTCCTCTAAAATTCTTCTTTGCTCTGCAGCAGGGGGAATTAATAACCCGTTCAAGAATATATCATTGGTTGTGTCGGCTTTAAAAGAACTGCGTGATATGTCTGACCTTAAAGTTGTTATCATAGGTGGCAGCAGCGATCTGGATGTTTCATTAACATCCTCCTCCCAGGTGTTATCAGTTGGCCACATAAATGATGTGTCTGTGCTTAGGGACTATTATGCGGCTGCCGATTTATTGGTCTATCCAACCAAAGCTGATACTTTTGGCTTGGTTGTTGCGGAAGCGATGGCTTGTGGAACCCCTGTTCTGGCTACAGCCGTTGGCGGAGTGGCAGAGATCATCGAGGACGGGGATAGCGGTTTTCTTGTTAAAGAAAGCATAAGCGCTGCAGAACTGGCAATAAAAATAAAACAGATATTCAATGACCCTGCTCAATGTTCAAAGGTTAGGGAAAACGCTATTAAACGGATCAATGAGAAATTTACCACTGATCTGATGGCATCGGGGTATTTGGCTTTGTATCAAGAGATGATAAACAAATCAGTAAACATGGATAGTTACAAATAATATGAATCACTTCCCAAAAATCACTGTTATCACACCCTCGTACAATCAGGCATCGTTCCTGTCTCAAACAATTCAATCAGTGATTAATCAAAAATACCCAAACCTGCAGTTCATTATCATGGATGGCGGTAGTACAGACGATAGTGTTAACATCATCAAGCAATATTCCGATGACATCGATTATTGGGTCAGTGAAAAGGATGAGGGGCAAAGTGATGCGATCAACAAAGGCTTGAGACTTGCTGAAGGTGATATTGTCACATGGATAAACAGTGATGACTTGTTGATGCCTGGCTCACTCCTTACCGCAGCTCAAGCATGGACGGATAATCCTGATCTGGCTCTTCTTACCGCAGATTGCATACGAATAGGTCCAAAGAATGAGTTTTTGGCTTGGCACTCCGTGCCAAGGCAGACTGAATGGTTTGCAGAGCGCGGACTCATATATATTGATCAGCCGGGTACGTTCTGGAAAAGAAGTTTTCTGGGCTCTGATGGATTGATAGACGTTTCATTGGCAGGAGTTATGGATCATGACCTATGGTATCGAATAGTGTTGCAGCAAGGGAAATCACTGAACTTACGTCAATGCACAGCCGCTATCCGGCTACACGAGGATACCAAAAGCACTAATATCCAGGATGTTTTTGAGAGAGAGGGACAAATGTTGAGGGTTAAGCATTGCAAAGGTCTTTCAGGCATAGCGTATTCAACACGGTTATTTTACAGGGCATGGAAATGTTTTTCAGGAGATTATTTCAGACAATTTTTATTTTCTTCTTTTCCTCCAAAAAAGACTATCAAGTATTTGGAGAATGATTTTCACTAATATGTATGAGTTAAATGCTGAGATAGAAAATGTCTCTTAATATATTGAAACGATTCCCAATGTTATGGGTTGTGGTTATGACTACGGGAATGGCTCTGGTGTTCGGCGATGTTAATATCGCAGGAATACAGTTGAGTGGTCTTGCGTGGGTTATTTGTGTAGTCCTTTCGCTGCTTCAGATAATCATATCTCGGGGGAAAACCTTTTTCCCAATTCGAATTTGGTTTCCGTGGATATTGGTTGTTTTGATTTATGTGTTAGTTAGTGAAGATCCCAATGCGCTCCAAAGAAGTTTGATGCTTATATGTCCTATCTTGGTCGGGATGGCGATTGCTTCTAAACCGGTTAGTAGAAATGAAGTGCGATGGTTTTTTTCATCCATTAAATATTTAGGTGTAACCCTTCTTTTGGTTATTGCTTTAAAAACTGGTTTCTTGCTGACGGGAAATATGGCTACTTTCGGACATGCCGCTGCAGAAGTAACCTTTGCTTCATTTTTAGCAGCATTTTTTATTGTAAAATATGTGGCGGGTGAAAAAAAAATGATTTATTGGTGGGGGGTGACTCCATTGATTCCACTGTTAGCCTACACAAGGGCCGCGATGTTTGTTGCCCTCATAAGTCTTCCTCTTACGCTTGCTCCATTGGGTAAGAGAAAACGAATCGTTATTGCATGTTTAATTCTGGCTATAGGCACAGCTGTATTTTATACCGACAGATTTCAGCAAAGGATGTTTTATACTGGTCATGGAACCATTTCTGATGTGTTTTCAGGTAGCTCTGATATTAACACCAGTGGTCGAACTTATATGTGGGATATGATGATGTATGAAATTGACAAAAAGCCTCTATTGGGCCACGGAGCCAATGCTTCTGAGACATTCCTTTTAAGTTTTACAAAAATGACCCACCCTCATAACGATTATGTTAGAATCTTGTTTGATTATGGTATTTTAGGACTACTAGTATTTCTTACTTGTCTGTCAGTTCAAGCTATAGATTCATACAAAAAGGCTAAAAAATATTCAGGGGACAAGAGCACCTTGTTTTACTTGGGTAGCTCGGCATTTATACTGTTTCTCCTATTCATGTTTACGGACAATATTGTTATGTATGCGGCATTCTTTGGGAACATGCACTTTGCATCACTTGGTCTTGCTTATAGTGCGAGTAGAACCAAAATGAATACTGCCAACGACCGATTATTATATGCGAGAGGCTAGCGGCATGCCAATTTCTGTTGATGTAAATCGTTCGATGATGGGTGACTTTAAAGCAGATCTGACACGTTACAAAAAAGGCTCATTTATTGATATCAGTGAACCTTCTATTTGGGTTGTGTTCTTGTATCGCCTTGGGAAATCAATTCGTGCGATTACTTTCTCACCATTGAGGTTTGTATGTAATCTTATTTTTCTACCTGTATTTTTCTTATCTACTGTATTCATTGGGATTACGATCCCTCGGGGATGTGAAATTGGTCCCGGACTAAGGATTTATCATTTTGGTGGAATTGTTCTAAATCCACTAGTGACCATTGGCCGCAACTGCACGATGCGTCATGGCGTGACTATAGGTAATAGGCAGGCCGATGATGATGTGCCAGTCATTGGTGATAATGTTGATATTGGTGCAGGCGCAAAGATTCTGGGGAAAATAAGAATTGGCAACAACGTTAGCATAGGTGCAAATGCTGTCGTTCTTATTGATATCCCAGATGACCATGTCGCTGTTGGCGTGCCAGCAAGGGCAATCCCAAAAACAGCCACTGCTTCGACTGATTCACCCGAAAAATGAAAATCTTACTTGTCCATAACTTCTATGGGTCGGAAGCTCCAAGCGGTGAGAATATGGTCTTTGAAGCTGAGAAATCTCTGCTAAGAGACTATGGGCATGAGGTGGTTGAATACGCCCGTCACAGCGATGAAATCAGAGGACAGGGTGTATGGGGCATGTTGAAAGGTGCTGCAAGTGTCCCCTGGAGTCCTTTTTCTGCCCGTGACCTTCAAAAAGTTCTCAAGCGTGAAAAGCCTGATGTGATGCATGTGCATAATTCATTCCCTATGCTCTCACCTTCAATTTATTATGCTGCTCAGAGTACAAATACCGCGTCTGTGCTGACTCTGCACAACTACCGTCTATTTTGTGCAGCAGGGATTCCTTTGCGGGAAGGGCAGTCCTGCACGCTTTGTCTTGATCAGCGGAGTGTTATGCCAGCAATGAAATATGGATGTTACCGGGGTAGCCGAATGGCAACACTTCCTTTGGCGGCATCAATCGCTCTACATCGTGCTATAGGAACATGGGATAATCAGGTGGACGCCTTTATCTCTCTAACGGGGTTCCAGCGGGATACAATGGTAAATGCAGGTCTTCCATCAGAAAAAGTACATGTGAAACCACAATTTTATGCTGATCCACCGCAACCTGAGCCTTGGGGTAAGCGAAGAGACAAGGTGGTTTTTATTGGCAGGTTGGGTGAAGAAAAGGGTGTCCGATACCTGATTGATGCATGGTCCCAATGGGGTGATTCAGCCCCGGAACTGGAAATTATTGGCGATGGGCCTCAATCAGAAATGTTGAAAGACCTCGCTTCCAAATCTTCGAACATTCATTTCCTTGGACAAATTCCGTTTGAGAAAGCACAACGTAAGTTAGCCAATGCAAAATTATTGGTAGTGCCTTCTATTTGGTTTGAAGGGTTTCCCATGGTGATACGTGAGGCCTTTGCTCTTGGGGTTCCAGTTGCAGCATCCCGATTGGGTTCAATGGCCAGTCTGGTGCGAGATGACGAAAATGGTGTGTTTTTTGAGCCAGGAAGTACTGATGATCTGCTTCGTTCAGTACGTTCAGCTTGGCTTGATCAAACGAAGCTGGAGCGGATGGGAAAAAAAGCCCGTGCCATATTCGATAAGGAGTATACGGCGGAAACCAACCATGGATTGTTGATTAACATTTATGAGCAAGCCATATCCAGACGGCGCGAGGTTATTTGAGTGGGAATCACCACAGAAAATATTATTGGTTATTCAGTTTCAGTAGCCTCTCTTACAGAGCATCTGAATCAAATCTGTGATTGGATCGATAGTGGGGAGAGGGGGCGTTATTTTGTCTGCGCCAATCCTCATTCGCTCGTGGTCGCGGATAGCGATCCGGCATTCAGCCAGGTGATTCGAGAAGCGGATATGGTTACCCCTGATGGTAGTGGGATTTTATTGGCCTCGAAAATACTTGGTGGGTCTATTTGTGAACGGGTGACAGGAACTGATGTGTTCCTTGGGTTGAGCAAATCTCTGAATGAATCAGGTGGAGCCAGCTGTTTTTTTCTCGGGGCCAGTGAAGAGACATTGGAAAAAATCAAAGTCAAAATGGCAGAAGATTTCCCTAATGTAACAGTGGCTGGAACCTACTCTCCGCCATACAAACCGGAATTCAGCGAAGAAGAGAATGCAGCCATGATCGCTGCAATCAATCAGGCCAAGCCGGATGTACTCTGGGTGGGTATGACAGCACCGAAACAGGAAAAATGGATTCATGACAATATTGGCAAGCTGGATGTGAAGTTTGCCGGGGCAATAGGCGCAGTTTTTGATTTTTATGTGGGTAATGTAAAACGATCACACCCTGTATTTCAGAAGCTAGGGTTAGAGTGGCTGCCAAGGCTATTACAGGAACCAAGGCGACTGTGGCGAAGGAACTTTGTTTCCAGTCCATTGTTTCTTTTGAAGGTGATGCGTCAGAAGTTGTCGGGGAAGTCGTGATGAATATTCTTGTTGTTGGTGGAGCTGGCTACATTGGTTCGCATATGGTTAAGGCTCTAGGCGAGAAAGGGTGTAATATCACTGTGCTTGATAACCTTAGTTCAGGGCATGCTGATGCAGTGCTTGCAGCAGGTCAGCTCATCGAGGGTGATCTAGCCAATGTAGCAATGCTAGATCAGTTGTTTGCTGAAAATAACTATGATGTGGTGATGCATTTTGCATCCAGTATTATGGTGGGTGAGTCGGTCACTGACCCGGCCAAATATTATCGTAACAATGTCAGCAATACTCAGAATCTTCTGGATGCCATGATTAAACATGGTGTGAAGCAATTCATTTTTTCATCCACAGCCGCCATCTTCGGAGAACCTGAATACACGCCGATAGACGAGAAACATCCGAAAGCCCCGATCAATCCCTACGGACACAGCAAACAGATGGTGGAGCAGATGCTGGAAGATTATGACCGTGCTTATGGTCTGAAGTCGGTCTGCCTGCGTTACTTCAATGCAGCCGGAGCTGATCCCGAAGGAGAACTGGGTGAACGTCATGATCCGGAAACCCACCTTATTCCGCTAGTGCTGCAGGCAGCATCTGGCAAGCGTGATGCGATCACGGTATTCGGGCGTGATTATGATACAGAGGATGGCACTTGTATTCGCGACTATATTCACGTGAACGATCTCTGTGAGGCGCACTGGCTGGCGATTAAGCAGTTGCAGAACGATGGTAAGAGCGGTCGTTTCAATCTCGGTAACGGCAATGGTTTCTCTGTACAGCAGGTGATCGATGTCTGCCGTGACGTTACAGGAAAAGAGATTACCATTATTGAGGGCGCACGCAGGGCAGGGGATCCGGCCGTACTGGTGGCAGATGCAACTCTGGCCCGTTCAGAACTGGGTTGGGAGCCACAATATAATGATCTGAAGTCGATCGTATCTCATGCCTGGGAGTGGGAAAAGAATCACTGCTAGCTGCCAAAGTTTATTAAGAAGCAGTGAGACGTGAGACGTGAGATGACAGACGTGCCCCGGGGGATTCACCTTGTACCCCAGGGCACCCTCTCTGCCGTATCCGGCATCACCTTGTTCATTAATTACAGATAAGTTACACTTCACTACGATTGTAGCAAACGAGGTGAATTATGAGCATGCCAGTACGCATCGATGACAACCTGTATGAGCAGGCAAAAAGCGTTTCCAAGGGCGAATGCCGCACTATCGCAGGCCAGCTTGAATTCTGGGCAAAGATTGGTAAAGCAGCGTTGGATAATCCCGACTTACCTGTTGAGTTTGTCCGTGAGATGTTGATCGCAAGAATGGAAGACCGTAGCCAACTCACCACATTCAAGCCCGGTTCTTTACGTGACTGATATAGTTGTTCTGCAGACCAATGCATTTTTACGCGCCTATAAAAAACTTCATAACAATCAAAAGGATGCAATTGATCAAGCCGTCACTGATATAGTTCTGAATCCGGTTATTGGCGAACAGAAAAAAGGTGATCTGGCTGGCATCTATGTGCATAAATTCAAGTGCGTAGGTCAACTATTTCTTCTGGCCTATGAGTTTGACCCGGCAACACGTACACTGTTGTTGGTTGGGACTCACGAAAACTTCTATCGCAACCTCAAGCATTGATAATTTAGGTGTCAGGCTTGACTCTCACGAACAGTACTGCGGATTCGATACCTCATTCGTATGCCGCCGATTACGACTGCATGCTGCGCTTTCCGAGGCGCGCAAAGGTTCGATGTGCATATCCCTCATGTGATGGTAAAGATGCGTCTGGGTGGCGAGAGCAATCGCCCAGTGAACAATATCATCCGCAAGTCGAAAGAGGATTACCGGGCACTCAAAGGGAACGGGGTTGGTGGTGTCTGGGCGCTGGTCTGGAAAAACCTCAGCAAGTTGCCGCAGTTTTTTAAAACACAGGACTGAGTTAACTTCAGGACTAAGGACTGAGGGAAGGGCGGTGAGAGAGAGGCCGTGAGATGTTAGAAGTGAGGCTAGAAAAGGGCACAACTGGATGGTTCTAAATTCGTGTAGATTCGTGAAAGAAGGTGAATGCAGTTTACTGCAGAGAATATCCCCTGGGGGACGAATGAGCACGAATAAAGATTTTAAATCCGTGTGCATTAGTGAAATTCGTGGCTAATGGTTTAAAATGTGAATGCCTAGGGTCAGTTCTTTAGTTTGGAACTGCCGAGGGCTAGGTATTGCAATGCAACAAGTGAGCTGTCCCCCAGGGGGAGCTTCTTTTGAGTAAACTCAATTCACCGTATGAGATGTTAGATGAAAAGCGCTATTCACAGGCCTAGCCACGAATAGTCACGAATTAGAAAATATCTAAGTGCCATCTAGGATTTTCAGCTATAAAGGACTTAGGATCTTTATTTTCTAGTTTTTTCCTGGGCGCAAGAGGGGGAGGCAGAGATTTAGGACTAAGTGAAGGGCAGTGTGAACGTGAGATGCTGGATGTCCCCCAGGGGAGCTTCTCTTGAGTAAACTCAATTCACCTTCTGAGATGGTGAGAAGCGGCGAGGCCACAAGTGACGTGGTGGCGCATCCAATCGGTTAGAGCCTGTAAATCCAACTGTGTAAATATTTCAAACAGCTATAATGCTTACAGGCTCAGTTCAGCCCGACTTAGTCCAACCATAGCAGTCTTGAGGATGTAAACGTTTTAAGCCTTTTTTCATCCATTCGGCTAAGTGTTTCAGTTGAATGAACAGATGAGCTGAGGTTTCAGAGGTACTTCATATTGGAAAAGACTACTGTTCGCATATTTTAAATTATCGTCTATAATCAACTCAACTTTTACTGGGCAACAGGTATTTACACTATATGGAAGTGATCACCACGCAATGGGCTGAGTTTATACTTAGGCTGCCGCATTATGCCAGTGTATTATCCACCGGATGGTTCGTGCTGGCGCTGGCAGTGATTCTTTCAGTGTTTCTGACCCCTCTATCGATGTCTATGGCTTTCAGGCTAGGAGCTGTGGATACCCCTAATCATCGCTCCGTACACGCTGCTATAACGCCACGCTTAGGTGGCGTTGGCATCTGCCTGAGTATGTTGATTGCGGCCTCTTTCTATTTACCCTTTGACAGGTTTACCTATGGTTTTTTAACAGGCTTGCTCATTATTGTTGTGACCGGCCTGCTTGATGATCTCAATCCTATGTCTCATCGGATAAAATTTGTCGGTGAAATTCTTGCTGCTGTCGCATTTGTGGCTATTTCCGGCGTTGAACTGCCCGGCATAGGGAATGTGCTCGGTTTTGGAGAAATCAACTTCGGTGTATTCTCATTTATCATCTCAATATTCTGTATTGTAGGGCTTATTAATGCCATGAATCTCTCCGATGGTCTTGATGGTTTGGCAGGCGGAATGGCGGTGATCTCCTTACTCTTCTTCTCCATTCTTGCATATAAAAGCGGTCAGCATGGTACGCTGGTGATTGCTTTGGCTTTGGCTGGATCCTTGATTGGTTTTCTGGCATATAACTCCTTTCCTGCACGCCTTTTCATGGGGGATGTTGGCAGTCTGATGATTGGATACACCTGTGCTTGCATTGCTTTGAGCCTGGCCAATTCAACAGTACCGTTTCAGGCATATCCTATTACGATTGCTTTGATACTTGCGGTTCCTCTGCTTGATACGCTGATAGTGATGACGGTGCGCATAGTGAAAGGAACAAGTCCTTTTGCACCGGACAAGACACATCTGCATCATCGCTTGCTTGATACGGGTGTTTCTCAGAATCAGGCTGTGTCCATCGTATATATGTTAATGTTTACGTTCTGTTTTTTCGCTTTGTTGGCATTGAAATTTAAAGTGCCGGAATATTGGCAACTGCTTACTGCATGCATAGTCACTGCTTTTTTCTACAGGTTTATCATTTATCTCGCAAACAACCCATGGAAGTTTGTACCTAATATGCTTTCGCTGTCCAAGTTCTTTCTTAAACTTGAGCATGAACAGCATCAACGATTATTGCGCGTATGGCATGCTGTTGGTGCAATTATGCCAAATATTGCCTTGGCTTTTTATCTGTTGCCTATCTTTTTTATGGGTGAGTGGCTGCTTGCCGCTTTATTATTGCCCATCGTTTGTGTGATTCTGCTCATTATTTTTAAAACCTATAATAAGCGTGTTCTCGCCATGCAACATGGTCTGTTGTATCTGGTTATTTTTTGTCTGGCCTTTGCCTATAATACAGTCTTAACTGTTGAAATATGGAGTGCTTATCTGTTGATGCTGACCTCCATTGCGCTGGCTTGGATTATTCTAAGCCTGTTCGTTGGGCATATGAGAAGACAGCTCAGTATTCATTCTGTGGAAACGCTTTTTATTCTCGTCTCATGGTTTGTGGCATTTGTTCTTTTGCCCACGTTTGAAGGGTTGGAGGACGTCGCTGTAAATATGAGACTCGCTTGTATCTATAGTCTTCCTCATCTGTTGATCTCTAAGCTATCAATGTTGAGTTTCGGTTATGCTGATAGAAGAAAACGGCATAGGCACGAAGAACCCAAAACAAGTGATTGATTTTATATACTGTCAGGTCAAGGGCTGAACCACGGAAGACACAGAATGCACGGAATTTATATGCAAGTGATGTGATGGTTCCTCCGGGCAGATCCAGTGTTAGAACAGCTACATATTACAGCGAATAAGTTAATGTCTTTGTCTACTTCCGTGTCTTCCGAGTATTCTGTGGTGGTGAGATTCTAAGGTCAAAGGCAATAACCACGGAACACACAGAATACACAGAAAATAGTCTATAATATTGTGTGTGATTTGTGGATACGGCGAGCGGTGGAGTTACGAGCAGGGGGCTCATACGCTGAATACTTTTAGACATAGTTTTGCTTTTTTCCGTACCCCAGGGCAGTTTCTTTGCGCAAGCGCATTCACCTTCTGTGGTTCGAGTATTCCGTAGTGGTGATGTTGTAAGGTCAAAGGCATAAACCACGGAAGACACTGAATACACGGAAAATAGTCTATAGAGTTGGTCGGTGTTTTTTTGCATCTGGAGGCGACTGACTGTAGAAGTGTAGACAGAAGCTAAGCTTAGTCCATAGTCTTGTTGGCCCCTGTGACTCATACGCTGGCGTAATTCAAGGGCAGTGTTTATGGTTCTAGTATTTCGTGTCTGGTAAGCCCAGCAGAATAGTAGGAGGTTGTCGTTGTCATGCGGATTACAGATTATCAATTATCATGCATTCGTACTGAATCCCTGAGATTCTTTGGCCGTAGTGCCCGTGTGTGGTTATTTGGCTCTCGTGTGGATGATCACCAAAAAGGAGGAGATATAGATCTTTATATTGAGCCTTCTATTCAGGATGCAGCAGCGATTGTAGATGCGAAGTTACACTTCCTGAGTGAAGTCCACCGGCAGCTGGGTGATCAGAAAATTGATGTGGTGTTACGCCGTACTCGTTGCAAGAAGAATTTACCTGTTTATCAACTTGCCAGGGAAACAGGAGAACGATTGTTATGAGTGCTGTGGTTACGTACGTTGAAACATTAAAGATTTGTCGGAGACACGCCGACCGTTTGCAGTGGTCAATGAATGAACTGGAAGCGTGCCTGCCTTTCACTGTGGAATCACTTGATGGGGTGTCTGATATACAGCTTGCTGTACTGGATCAGTTTGCTTCGCGATTTTCCAGACTTCAGGATGCGATGGGTGCGAAGTTATTTTCTGCTGTATTAGAACTGACTAAAGAGCAGGGGTCGCTTGATGCATTTGTGGATAAACTGAACCGGCTTGAAAAAATCGGAGCTATCCCATCTGTCAATGATTGGTTGATATTAAGGGAGATGCGGAATGCTTTTTCGCATGAATACCCTGATGATCCGGAAATTCAGGTAGCTATTCTCAATAAGGCATTTGTGCTTGCAAGGGGACTGATTGCTACGCTTACTTATCTGGAAATATTTGCTAATCGATATATATGATCCCCCAGCTGGGTCACGCACTCACTAACGGTGGATTGTGGCCGGAGGAAGTGCCGGAGCAGTCAAAGAGAACAGCGAATAAGTTAATGTCTTTGTCTACTTCCGTACCCCAGGGCAGCTTCTCCCCCACGGGATATTCTCTCGCTTTGCGATTCAGCTGATCTGCCACGCGCGCCATTCACCTTCTGTGATCGGTGTATTCGGTGGTGGTGAGGTTTTAAGGTTAAAAGCATGAACCACGGAAGACGCTGAATACACGGAATACACGGAAAAAATATATTATGTCAGTTGAAGTCATTTTGATATCTTCAGTGCCCCAGGGCAGCTTCTTTGCGCAAGCGCATTCACCTTCTGTGGTCCGAGTATTCCGTGGTGGTGATGTTTTAAGATTAAATGGATGAACCACGGAAGAGATTAGGTGATGCGGTTTCGTGTGAGGGTGATCGTTGACATCACATGGTTGTCAGCGTGGCTGGTGCAGTGGTGGAAGCAGTAGTGAGGCTACAAGTGACGTGGAGCATCCATTCGGTCATGTAAGATGCGAACGATGGTAATGCCGAAATGAGTGACACGAAAATAGATCATATGTCGCACAACACTAAGGCGGCGATAGCCATTACGGATATGGTCACAACCAGGTGCTGTTTTCGGTGCCTGTGCAAGTTCAGCGAATGCATTCGCTAAAATTTCGATATAGAGATCAGCCTGCTCAGTACTCCATTGTTGTCGAGTGTAGAGCCAGATGTTCTCAAGGTCGCGTTCTGCGGTAGGGGTGAGTCGATATTCAGCCATATGTGGTATGCATACGTTGCTTGAATGCCGCACTGTTAAACACCCTGGGTTCGCCGCTCTCTTCGCCCGCCACCAGTGCTGCACGTATCGCCTCAATTTCGACGTTGCGTTCTTGTTCGCGTCTGATGAGGTCCCGGATAAACTCGCTGTCGTTGGTGTAATGCCCTGCATCGATCTGTGATTTGACCCAGGCATCTTGCTGGCCGGTTAGCGTAATAGTCTTGCGAACGGTAGTCATATATCACCTCGAAAGCGTAAAGTCGCGCAAATATTCATACTATCTACGCAATATAGCGTCCGTTCGCCCGCCCGCCAATCCTTTTGTTAATATTTTCTCCTTGTCGCATTCATCTTTTGAGAGATAAGGTCAAAGACATGAACCACGGAAGGCACGGAACAGAGTTAAAGGCAGTGATTTGTAACTGGTGATGAGTTGAAAGGCCACAAGGCAAAAAGCGAGCCAGAAGGTGCGGGCGCAGCCAGAGGCGTTGGCTTGGGCAGAAATAGTCACGAATTCTAATTCGTGGTGAAAGGTATATGTCATTGCTATATACACGGGCTTTTGTATCATTAGCTTTGTCGAAACAAGAGAGGTGACGGCCATGTCTATTGGATCTGTATTTGTAAATAATCGGACACAGGCTGTTCGTTTGCCTGCGGACACCCGTTTCCCAGACACGATTAAAAAAGTCTCTGTACGTGTAGTGGGACAAGATAGAATTCTGTCACCTGTTGATAAGAGTTGGGATAGCTTCTTTTTGTCTTCGGACAGGGCGAGTGATGACTTTATGGTGGAGCGGCCTTCACAGCAGCAGCCGGACAGGGAAGCATTCTGAATGCTTAAATACATGCTTGATACCAATATTGTGATTTACGTCATCAAGCGCCGCCCGGTTGTGTTGCTGGATATCTTCAATGAACATGTGGGGCATATGTGTATCAGCTCTATCACGCTTGCTGAGCTGTTGCATGGTGTTGAGAAGAGCGAGCGGCAAGAACATAACCAGAATCAGGTTGAAGACTTTATTTCCCGGCTGGAAGTGCTCAGTTATGATGAAAAATCAGCCGCGCATTATGGTAGTATTCGTGCAGATTTAGAGCGTAAGGGTGCAATTATTGGTGTGAATGACCTTCATATTGCCGGGCATGCCCGCAGTGAAGGGCTCATCCTGGTCACAAACAATGAAAAGGAGTTCAACCGCGTGGATGGGTTGCGTGTTGAAAACTGGGCGTAAGATGAGAGAGGCAGTGATTTGTAACTGGTGATGAGTTGAGGGGCTAAGAGGCAGCAAGCGAGTCAGAAGGTACAGGCGAGGGCCATGAGGTTTGCTTTTTGCATAACCGGAAAAAAGGGGGGGGTTGAGAGTGTAAGCTTCTCTCCCGCAAGCAGGATTCACCTTCTGCGCAAGAGCGGCCCACCTCCCCAGTGTAATGTGGCGCTTGTCACGGAAGTGACTTGCTAAAATTGGATATTCTGCTATAAATGATATTAGAAATATATTTCATCCACTAGTGGATGATTTTTTTATGTCTTTTATATGTTAATAATGTATGATGCGCCAAAATTTTGGCAAGTAAATCTGTGTGTGTGTGTGTGTGGAGAAAGAAATGAAGAAACAATTTATAATAGCGGCGTTGATGTGTTTAACTACACTGACATCATTTGCTCAACCTGGTTTGGCTGTTGAAAATAGCATTCTGCCAGTCACCGTAAATATTGGTAATATCAGAAGCGAAGCCAATACCAGTTCAAATGTATTGTTTAGATTAAAGAAGGGAACCAAAGTATTTGCACTGAAGCAGGAAGGTGACTGGGTGCTTGTGAATATCAACAACACCGAAGCCTGGGCGCATCACTCCTTGTTTGGCATAGATGCCGCACCCGCACCGGTTGTTATTGCAGAACCTGTAGCTGTGCCCGAACCTGTTGCAGTAGTTGAGCCGGTCGTTGTTGAACCTGTTGCTATGCCTGCGCCTGTCGCAGTAGTTGAACCTGTAGTTGAACCTGTAGTTGTACCTGAGCCATTCGGTGCAATTGCTCCGGCACCAGTCGTTACTTCACCTGATGATGGCTTTGATAAATCAGATGCCGCCTCATCAGATGATGGTTTTAGTTTGAAATCAGGTGGCGTTGAGCTTATTCCAAGCATCAAGATCGATGAGAAATACAATGATAATATTTTCTCGGCAGAGGCTATTAAGACCAAGAGTCTGATTACCGTTATCTCGCCTAGGCTTGAATTGAAATCTGAAAGCGATACGCATCTTTCTTCTCTATCGTATCAGTTGGATGATGGTATTTACCACAGTAGTAGTGCAGATAATTATCTCACGCATGATGCGCAATTGAATGTGAGTGCTGATTTGAGCCGTCGCTTACAGACCTCTCTGCAGGCTGGTTATCTTAAATCGAGTGATCCGCGTGGCTCTACCTTTACTGGTAGGCCTGCAACGGCAGTGATTGAGCCGGATAAATTCCATACAGCATCTGCATCTGCAATGATCGCTTATGGTATACGTAGTCGTGTTGAGCTCAAAGGAGATTACTCCGCGAAGCGTTATGAAAATAACCGGTTCAGAACGGCAGATCGGGATCTCGATAACATGGGGGGCGGACTAAGCTTCTTTTTGCCCATTATGCAGAAGACTAAGGCTGTCGTAGAAGCCAGATACAAGAAAGTAGACTATAAAACATTCTCAGCAACTACTAACCTGGACAGTAAAGAGCAGCGTTATTTCGGTGGTTTGGATTGGGAAGCGACTGCTAAAACATCGGGTAAATTGCGCTTAGGTTATATGGTCAAGAGTTTTGATGATTCCCTGCTCAATGGTCCTAACTCGGGCTCCTTTAGTTGGGAGTTGGGTATGAATTGGGCGCCGGAGAGTTATTCAATATTTGATCTGTCGACCGAATCGACGATCAATGAAGCCGATGGCTCAGGCAGTCATATCGAGGCTCAAAACGTAAAACTAGGCTGGAATCATGATTGGAACAGCAAACTATCACATACTGCTAGCGTGGGTTTCGCTAAGAGCAAATATATAGGCTTGGCTGTTCCTCGTCAGGATGACCGTACTACAGCAGGTCTGTCCATTGCTTATCAAATTGTCAGATGGTTGAATGTGTCTGCTTCTTATGATTATACGAATAATAATTCCAGTGCGGCGAACTCCAGTTATAAGAGTAATGTGTACGGGATTTCATTGATGGGTAAGCTTTAATACAAAGGTTTATCTAATTGGTACTAACAGACTACTGGAAGCATGGCTGTAAATCAGTCATGCTTCTTTTGTCTGTTGAGAAGATCAATATCAGGAAGAAGAACCTGATGGGATGGAGTGACATTGAATAATTGGACTACCATTATATGTATGACAATCATATTGAACTTTGTTGGCTTAACTGCAGCACTGGCTGAAACAGAATATTTGTTGGATTCCGGCGATAAAATATCTATTAATGTCTATGGTGAAGAGATGGATGTAGAGGTGCGTTTGGGTGGAGCTGGCTCATTTAAGTTCCCTTTTCTTGGACTACTTGTTGCTAAGGGTAAAAGTGTTGACCAATTAGATGACGAAATAACCCGTAAATTACAAGATGGTTATCTGGTCAATCCTCAGGTGCGTGTACGCATTGAAGAACATCGGCCCTTTTATGTGAACGGTGAGATAAGAAAGCCCGGCTCTTATCCTTATCAACAGGGGTTGACGGTACGCAAGGCTATTTCATTGGCTGGTGGATTTAATGATAACGCTGATGAAGATAAGGTATTTGTGATTCGTGATAATGTTGAGCAGAAAGTAAAACTGAATGCACGCATTCTCCCCGGCGATATTGTTGCCGTTGAGCAGAGTTTCTTTTTTATTAATGGGGAAGTGGAATCGCCTGGGAAATATGCTTATAAGCCCGGCATGACAGTCAGAATGGCTGTGTCTCTGGCTGGTGGGTTTACTGAGAGAGCATCAAAGAGCAATGTGGTTGTGCAGCATGAATCTAATAAGAGTAAAAAACCGCAAGATACAAAACTGGAAAATAGTGTGTTGGCCGGAGATATCATTACTGTGAAAGAGAGTTTTTTTTAGGCTATGAATTATATGAAAACAGAACCGCACTCCGATATGTCAGAGATGGACATCAGCCATTATCTGGCCATTATCAATAGATATAAATGGAGTATTCTGACGCTGAGCTTGCTAACTACACTGTTGGTATCGCTGGTCGTTTTTTCAATCACCCCGATGTATAAGGCTACAACCAAGTTATTGATTGAATCTCAAATGCCCAAGGTTTCTTCGATTGAAGAGCTGTATGGGGTAGATGGTAATAATCAACAATATATGCAAACTCAGTATGAGATTCTTCACTCCCGACGTATTGCAGGTTTGGTTGTTGATAAATTCTATCCAAATCTGAATAATCAGCATGAAACAGCTCATAATGATCCGGCATTGCTTGTTAAAGAGGTGGCAGATGAACCTAGCTGGTTTGAGGAGCTGTTTCCCTCTGGTTCGAATCAAGAACCAACAGTAGCCGTTAATCTCAAGCAACAGAAAACGCAACAACTGTTAAATAACCTGAGCATTAAACCGGTGATGCGAACACAAATTATCGATATAGCTTTTGTGTCTGATAGCCCTGTAGTTGCCGCTCAGATAGCCAATGCATTTGCCCAAGCTTACATTGAAGATCAGTTGGGTTCACGTATTGAATTGACCAAACAAGGTACCAGCTGGTTGTTCGAACGTATGGAAGTGTTGAAATCAAATCTTCAACAATCTGAAAAGCGCATGCAGTTGTATATGGATGAAGAGAAGTTACTCAGTACGGGTGGAAAATCGGCAAGTGGAGAAGGGCTGTCGGCTGCATCCGGTCGTTTGGTACATGCAAAAGCTGAATTTGATCAGGTAAAAAAACGTTATGGTTATAAACATCCTAAATATATTCAGGCAAAATCAGAACTGTCAGCAGCGCAATCGGCACTCTCATCAGATAAGGCTGAAATTCGTAATATAGGCCGTAAGGAAGTCAAATTACGAGAACTCAAGCGTCAGGTTGAAAGTGACAGGCAGATCTATGACATATTTCTGAAGCGCATGAAAGAGTCCAGCCAAGCAGTGGATTACAAAAAAGCCAATGCTCGTATACTGGATACAGCACTGGTGCCCAAGTTTCCGTTCTCACCCAATAAAAAACGATTTATTCTACTGGCTTTTATCGGTGGATTGTTTGTCGGTATTTTACTTGCTTTTCTGAATGAAACGTTAAACAAAACAATCAAAAGCACAGAAGAGGTGGAAAGCAAGCTGGGTCAGGCTAATCTGGGTATCTTGCCCCTGTTACCAAAGGGGAAAAAAGGCGCTATAGCTACATTTCCTGTTCTGGATAAAACCTTGACCGGATATGCCGAATCAATTCGCACAATTCGAACAGGCCTGATTTTATCGGGCCTGGATAATCCACATAAAACTATTCTGGTTACCTCATCCGTACCGGGAGAAGGTAAATCAACGGTCTCTACTAATCTGGCCATGTCGATGGTACAGATGGAGAAAGTGCTACTCATTGGTGCTGATATGCGCCGCCCGTCGCTTCATCGTCTGTTCTCTCTGGATTCTTCTTTAGCAGGCTTGTCTGAATTGGCAGCAGGTACTGCCGGTTTTGATGACTGTATTCAAGTGCATGAAGAGAGCGGTTTGCATGTTATGTTGGGAGGTATCATTCCACCGAATCCACTGGAATTATTGTCCTCGAAACGCTTTGCCAAAGTATTGGCTGCTATTGAGAAACATTATGATCGTATCGTGATCGATTCTCCTCCCGTTCAGGCGGTAAGTGATGCCATAGTACTATCGACATATGCAAAAGCGGTGGTTTATGTGGTTGAGGCTGATAAAACGCATGAGAAGATTGTTCGTAAAAGCCTTCAACGTTTGTTAGAACATGATGCTCCACTTGCAGGCATCGTGTTGAATAAGGTAGATCTTAAAAAAGCTGAAAAATACGGTTATGAATATGGTGGTTATTACGATCAATACGGGTATGGCGATAAGGCTTAAAATGTCAGATGTCAGATGTCAGATGTCAGATGTCAGATGTCAGATGTCAGATGTCAGATGTCGGATGTCGGATGTCGGATGTCGGATGTCGGATGTCGGATGTCGGATGAACTGCGCCGATTACACATGCATCTTGCATCTCACATCTAGCGTCTTACGATCCTCTCATGTTTGATATTCACTGTCATTTATTGCCCGGTATTGATGACGGAGCATCCACGCTTGAGCAGTCACTTGCTTTAGCCCGAATAGCCGTAGCTGATGGTATTACCCATTTGGTCTGCACGCCGCATATTCAGCCGGGCACCTACAATAACAACCTGAACACAATCAGTTCTGCTTTCTCTCTGTTTTCGTATGCGCTTGTCGAACATGAGATTCCACTGCATGTTGCCATGGCAGCAGAAGTACGTATTTGTCCTGAAATCCTGCCGATGATAGCCAGTGGTAATATTCCCATGTTTAAAGCGCCAACTGGCGAGATGACTATGTTGTTGGAGTTCCCACATAGCCATATTCCGCCGGGCAGTGATAAAATGGTACGTTGGTTACGAGAGCAGGGTATCGGTGTGCTCATTGCACACCCTGAACGCAATAAAGAGATGATGCGTAATGTGGATAAACTATTACCATTTATCAATATGGGTTGTAAGCTTCAACTGACAGCGGCTTCTTTAGTAGGTCGTTTTGGTGACTTGTCTAAAATAGTTGCCATTGAATTATTAAAGCGGGGTTGGGTGTCATTGTTGGCTACTGATGCACACAATACCAATCGTAGACCTCCAGTCATGCATGAAGGGCGCAGTGTTTGTGAATCCATCGTTGGTGTAGAGCTTGCAAATATGCTGGTTAATGAGGGACCCTGGTCACTGGTAGGGGGGATGTTTGCCCCAAGATGAACAGCTTTCGGGCCAGATAAATGATTCAGTGGTAGGCATGTTGAAATGGCCGTTGTTAGTCATGCTGGTGAGCATGCTCTTTTTTATGGCGTATCAGGCAGAGCATTATGCTGAAGCGTACGCTGCACAGCACCGTGTTTATATGAAGCTAGCCTCGTGGAACAAATCGTCTGTAGCAGCTCCAACTGTAAAGCAGTGGCAGGTACAGGAAAAGCGTATGAAAAACGCCATTGCATTAATGCCGGGTAATGCAGCGTTTCTCAATACATTAGGCCGACTGTATGAGTTTCGGGCCTTTCGCATGGAGGCCGTTCATGATCAGCTATCAAATGGCTTGAACGCGCTGTCACTGTTCAGGCAGGCCACTCACGCTAGCCCTGCGTGGGTCTATCCATGGATCAACCTGGCTTTGACCAAGGCACGCCTTAATCAGATGGATGCCGAGTTTGGAGAGGCAACTTTAAACGTTATCCAACTAGGACCGTGGGAAGCTGATACGATGGCCTTGTCGGTTGAACTGGGTATGCGAGCGTATGGATCAGTCGATCCAGCACAGTGGAATATGGTTGTGCAATATATACATCGTGTCGTAGATATAAAAGGTGAATACCTCAGAAATAGTTATGCAACATCTGGACGCATTGATGTCATCTGCAATCAACTGTATCGATTAATAGGTGGATCTAGCTATGAAAAAGTGTGTTATTAATGCAGCTCTGCCGAGTGTGTTTCTTTAATGTGTCTTGATCTGCTTTGTTACAAATGGAATGGCCATTAAGGCTGTAAACAGAGCCGCATTGGATGGTACTTGCAGATTAAAGTCGACTGTAGAATGAATCAGAATAGATGTGACTCCCATCAATGCAGCAAAATTCATTCCGAGAATCAGAGCATTGCGCCTCTTGATAAGGTTGATTGCAATTAGCGTGTAAAATATGAGTAGCAGGCAAAGTAGTGGTGCGGTACCAATGACTCCGAGTTCGAGTAAAAATTCTAAATAATCATTGTGGACATGATCAACATAATAGCTTGGCCCTTCTACCTTATAGGCTGGAAACGCACTGAAATAATTGCCCGCACCAATACCACTCCAGCGAAATGATTCTGTCATTGTTAACGTGTCGGCATAGACATCTCCTCTCGAAGCCTCACTAATCACGCTCGTTTGTTCAATCCGGTCGACCACTTTTGAGAAGCCGAACCATGAGCCGATAATTAGAATATCCAGAATGATCAGGCTGGATAAAAAGATGATTACAGATTTGGAGGCGTGACGAGAGAGAGCGATAAACGCGATGCCTGCAATCACGAGACTGGCAAAAAAGGCTGTGTTACCCATCCGTGAATGGGTCATGACTAGAGCAATACAGAGGATAATAAGTAAAAGTCGTATCCGCGCTTTGGGGCCTAGTACTGTTTCGGTGTAGTGTAGAATGCGCTGTCGCCAGTTATTAAAATGATGGCGATGTAATAAGGCGATAAGTAAACCTATTCCAATAGCCAATGACATCTCCATAAGCCCTGCAAGGTGGTCCGGATTAGAGTGAAAGCCTGTGGCGCGGCCTGTGGGTATTAGTAATAATGCATTTGCCATAGAGTAGGTGTATTGATTGATTTGAAATTGATAGTTAGAGAGGATTAATAGTATGGCGGTGACAGCCTGAATGAGAGCAGACAAGAGAATGCTATAAGCAAACAACCGTAAACGTTTATGTGTGTTCACTAAGATTAAGGTAAGTGTAAATAGTAAAAAAAGAGCGAGTGCTTTGTGGAACTGTAGCCACGTTATCATAGGATCAAGTGATATGCTCATGGACCCTGAATTATTTTGTTGATGAAGTTTGTATGCTTCAGGTGATAATAGTGAGAGTATATTTTCAGGAAGATTCAGGCATTGAAATCCGATCCATAAGGTGCTTAGTAGTAACAGCACAACAGGTAAACGACTTTGACTTATTGTAGTGGGGAGTTTCATTGACCCGGTCGTGATCATCAACAGCGTGGCTATGGTTAACAGATAAATCCATATCTCCATGACCGAAATGGCCCATGGGAATTTACTGCCTAGCGGAATAGGTAGCCAGATAAATAGAGCTGCATAGGCGAAAAATAACAGTGTGTTTAAGCGTTCGAGTGCCATTGATTGTTGCATCATAGATGCCAAATAGTACACGAAACCGGTTATTCAGATACAAAAAAAGCCCCGGACTTTCCGAGGCTTTTTTTTGTTCATTGCATTTAATCAAACGCTTGCAGGGAGAGTACGTCCTCCGACTGTAGTCGGTAGCGTTGCAACTGTATTGGTGGCTGTAGTTGCAGCAGTCGTAACTGCAGTAGAATTACCTGCTGCTGTTGCAGCAAGTGTAGCTGTCGGGTCGCTTACTGCGCCAGAATCTACTGCTTGTTGGGCGCCAGCGGTGACTTGAGCAGCTTGTGCGGGTGCCGCTTGTTTGGCGGCAGCGACTACAGCGGTGGCTGCTGCTGGGGCAGCTGATACAGCTGCATTAGTTACTGCTGCTGCGGCTGTAGGGGCAGCAGTGATAGCCGCTGCAGTTGTGGTAGCGGCTGCATTTTCAGTGGCCGCAGCAATTGTAGCTGCGGTGGCTCCTGGTGCAGCGGCGGCTGTAGCTGTGGCGAGAGCTACAGAAGTTGTTACGGCCGCAGTAGTAACTGTAGCGGCAGCAGCTCCTGCTGCTGCATCAATGGATGCTTGTGTGGCTCCGGGTGCTGCTGCGGCTGCGCTTTTAGCTACATTTACGGAGGCAGTTACAGCAGCAGCTGTAATGGCTACAGCCATGCCTGGATTGCTTGTAATAGCTGCCGTGGTGATCGCCGCTGCTTTGGCTGGAGCGGCCGTTACCATCAGGGCAACGGCTTGTTCTGCGCTGAGTCCCTGGTTGGTGATCAGGTCAGCCAGCACAGCTGCTTCTGTTTGAGTCTGTAGAGCCGTTGCAACGGCGGTCTGGTTGGCGGGCACGGCGTTGGCAGCAGAGATGCTGATGATCATAGCTATGATAAACATCATGAAGTTTTTCATTGGTTTGTTCCTCTCTAATTAAGTTTGAGTGATTTGTAATGGCTAAAGCATCCTGCTCGAAGCATATATGCTACTCAATTATAGCAGAGGAATGATCAATCGCAAGCATTCCCCCGCGTAAGAAAAATATTACCACACAACTAGATACCCTGGCATGATTGAAGCACATCAATTTTTGGAGCTATTTCATTGGTAGAAAATCAGGCTTTTGACCTCTTGAGAAAACCCATTTGACTGATTTTACCTGAGCTATGAGCCTTGAAGAGAATGCTGTTGTATTCTATACGTTATCGGGATAAAAAACCCTTGCGGTGATGATGGGGCTTCCCTAACATAAAAGGGATCGGGTTCTACCCTGTTTTTACGGACACATCTAAAAAGAGGCATACAATGCCCATGAGGAGTGTCCATGACCAAGCGAAGAAAATACAGCGCAGAGTTTAAGCGCGAAGCCATAGCCTTTACCAAACAGCCAGGAGTTAGCTGTCGTCAAATTGCCTTGGAGATAGGTATTAATCCCAACCTGCTGTCACGTTGGAAACGAGAAGCGGAAGGCTCATCAGATAAAGTATTCTCAGGCAGCGGTACCCCACGAGACGAGGAGCTGTCTCGTTTGAAGCGGGAACTAGCCCGAGTGAAGAAGGAGCGTGATTTTTTGCGCGAAGCGGCAACGTTCTTTGCCAAGGGATCGTCCTGAGGTATCAGGCGATTCAACGTTGTCGCAGTGAATTCTCGGTTCGTCTTATGTGTCGTTGCTTGAAGGTATCTCCCAGCGGTTATTACGCCTGGGAATCGCGTAGTCCGAGTCTCCGTGAGGCTGAGAACGCCCGATTGTTAGAACGCATTCGGGATATTCACGACGACAGTGGTGGTATTATTGGCGCTCCCCGGATGCACGAGGATCTGCAGGCTGAAGGCGAGAGCATCAGCTTGAATCGTGTGGCCCGGCTAATGGCAGCACACGGCATTCAGGGCTGGCCTCGCAAGAAGGGACGGGGACGAAAGCGGCAGACGGTTCGACCTGCGGGGATAAAAAATCATCTGGAGCGAGATTTCACCGCCCTGGAACCTGACTCCAAGTGGGTTACCGACATTACGGAGATCGCAACGCAGGAGGGCAAGCTATACCTGTGTGTGGTACTAGACCTGCACAGCAAATTAGTGATTGGTTGGTCCATGCATCATAGGCAAGACCGTCACATGGTCATGCGGGCTGTGGAAATGGCTGTATGGCAGCGACGAGGCGCGGCTAACGTTGTTTTGCACTCAGACCGGGGCTGTTAGTTTACCAGTGGCGACTACCAGAAACTGCTCAAGCAACATGGTCTGGTAAGTAGTATGAGCGCTGTTGGCCACTGTGGTGATAATGCTGCCTGCGAAGGGTTCTTTGGCATGCTGAAACGTGAAAGAATCCATCACCGTCGCTATCGAACAATCAACGAAGCAAGAGCAGATGTGTTTGATTATCTGGAGAGGTTCCATAATCCCAGAATGCGGCGCAGACTCGCCGCTCAGGATATGAAGTTTACATCGTTTCTAAACCGTCCGTAGAAACGGGGTAGAACCCAATCAGGTGGTTTTTTTTTGGGGGGGGGGGACGATAGCAAGAACATTACGAATAGAATATGAAGGTGCAGTCTATCATATTCCCTCACACGGAAATGCTTGTGGCGATGAAGATTTTTAGTTTCAGGTATTGCTTGATCCATTTAAAGAATAGTTCGACCTGCCACGCTGCTTGTAAATATCTGCGATGGTATTGGCCGACCAGCGAAAATGATTGGTGATGAATGTATATTCTTTGTTGGTTTCTGTATCCAGATAATCCAGTTTTTCGTTGGCTCTGTCCAATGCTGGTTTACTGACCTTCTTGCAGCCCAGATGATAGTGGCGAGCGGTCTGACTATCCAGCGAGGAGGTGATATCACGCAAGCTTGTACGACCAGCAAGGTGAGCTGTAGCCAGAATAAATTGTGACCACCTCGGTGAAGCATTGCTTCATCGCCTCTCATCGTGTTGCCTGCTGAATGAATTAAATTGATGTCTCGGAATCAATTTAATTATTTGTGAAAAGGTTTTATGATGATGTATGGCGGCCTACTCTCCTTTTGTTGTAGTTAGTTGCTCGATATAACTATGATGACAGAATTCAGAGGATCAGGCTTCTTTTAAACTTATAAGTGGGTCAGCAGAGAGGCAGAGCTCAATTATCTGTTGGTAGTAACACGAAAGAAATTCCGAAACGAAAGAAGCAATTGCGTCATTTACATTTGCCTGAATTGGCAGGTTTGAACAGAGAGACAAAAGGTTGGATGCGTGTGGCATATCGTGAGCATGGGGGCACGATACAGTAGATTGCTGAATAGCAGGGATTCACCATTTTACAGTGAGTCGCTTCATCAAGGTTAGATATGACAATGGGCGAAACAAGACCTTGTAGCGCGTGATCCTATAGCGCCCAAGAAAAAAGGCTCCTCAAGGGGAGCCTTTTATTCTGAACCCTTTACTTTTTAGTTGTTACAGGCTGACCGGCAAGCTGCGACCGGCTAAAGTGCCCGGGAAAGAATTCGGGCCTTTGCCATCATTAAACTTTAAAACGGTATCAGTGTTGCCATTGCCTTGGGCGGCAGTTGGATTGGCTGCATTTGCCGCTCTAATCGCAGCCATTGCAGTTAAAATGGCTGCAACATCTGTATAAACCTGCTGATTCGGAGCTGTTGCTTTGGTTAAAACTGTACGAGTATTTGCCATTTCTGTCGCTGTTAATGTTGTTGCCGGGGCGGGCGAGGTACCATTAGAGCTTCTGCTAAGTATTCCATTTGCTGGTACTTCGAATTGCTGATTTGCTGTAACCATAACCGATTCATTGCTGTTGCCAGCGCCTCGCACTGCGACCCTGCCTTCTGTCACAGTAATAAAAGTTCTTCCATCTGCTGTGATGGTTACATAGAACGCAGTACCGCGCACAGAAATAACTGCCGACGGGGTTTCTACTGTGAAGTCGGTCGTCTCACTGCCCAGTTTGGCTACGACAACTTCAACTGTTCCCTGTACTGCATTCAGGATGGCTTTGCGCACGTTGTTTGTTTCGTCATATGTGAACTCTTTGATATTCATCTCGAAGTTCTGACCCATATTCAACATACTGTTATCGATGAACTTCAGCTGGGTGCGGGAGCGTTTTTTGGTGATTACCGTATCCTGCAAGAGCGCAGGTGTTCCGACCGAGGCTACAAGTGATGCTTTTGTCGCACTGTGTAGGGCACTTACCGAACCGGTCACCGTGGTGAAGCTGGCAACCGATGGATTATCTTCAGCATGGGCGAGATTGACGCCGCCAAGTAGAGAGAACGACAGCATCAAGATGCCTATTTTTTGTAAAGCTGTTGGGGTAAAGGCTATTGCTAGTCTAGTTGAGAACATATTTAAAAATCACCTGTTTGTTTGGGCTACTGTCAAGAACAGTGCAAAAAAGACAATCATAATAAAGCGTAAATCCGTATAACGCACTGCTGTCTAAACGTATCGTTGTTCGCGACATCCTGCCGAGATAAAAGCTGCTCCATAACCCAGTCCATAGATATGCATGAATGGGTGGATGGAATCAAACTCTTGCCGCCTACTATAGACTAAAAATAGCAGAACTCAAACCTATCTGCACAAGCGGGTATGGCCCATTCGAATTTGAGCTTGTGATCGCTGTTGGAATGAAGTGATTCTGTGCGTGCATGGGTAATCCACCGCATGGTTTAATAGCGGGTAGTTATGCGATTGCAAAAGCTGGTAATTTCAACAGGAGCAGTACATGCTGCGCACTGTTCTGGAGAGGAGCATATGGCTATGGCTGCTGCATAGCATGGAGGGTGTTTGATGTTTACAAGGTTGATCCCACTGATTTGTGTCACGGTGGTATGTTTCTGTTCCCCCGCGCTATTAGTCGCTGCCGAACTCTACGCTGAGCAGGTGCTGCTTGAAGAGCCCAGTAAAAAATCTGTCAGTGTTGGTATTGGGGCTAAGGGCGTTGTTTCGGTCATTGAACGCAGAGGTTATTGGGTGAAGCTGAAAGCGGGAAACGTGGTTGGCTGGACCGAACTGGGCCATGTCAAAATGGATGAGACTGTGCAGTGGATGGCGCCAATCGATGTATTGCGTGATACAGGCCGCTTGGGGAAAGCACGTTGATAGCCATGATAGCGTATTCCGAACACCACACTGCTGATGAGGTGACCGCATGAGTGGGCCTCTTCATCGCCTTACACATGATACGCTGCCTCGATGGAATGAATCCTTTTCGAATTATTGCTATAGAAGCTCGCGCTATTTTTATTTGGTGTTGGCAATTATTTTATCGTTTGTTATTGCCATCTTAAGTTTTTTCGAGTCCGATTTCGCCTCCTTTGATGAAGGCACATTCGATACCATTATGAAAATGCGCTGGGCTTCACCGTCTGCATCGAAAGATATTGTGATTCTCGATATTGACGAGAAGTCATTGGCTGAGATGGCTTCTGAATATGGGCGCTGGCCCTGGAAGCGAGATGTGTTTGCACGGGTGTTGGCCGAGCTTGAGTATGTTGAAGCCAAATCGATCATGTTTACGGTGTTAATTGCCGAACCGGATAAGGAACATCCACGCAGTGATGATGCGCTCAGCTATGTGGCAAGTGAGTCGTTTGTGACAGTCTATCCGGTTGTCAGGCTGCCTCAGAAAAATGATCAGTACAGTAAATTGAAGGTGTGTGATCTGATTCCGGCAGGTGTGCTAAGGTGCAATACGGACGCGACTGTCGCAGCAATCCTCCCTGCACTGCCCGGCATGCAGCATGATTTAGCGATCATGAATAATCATATTGATGCAGATGGGATTTTGAGAAAATGGAGTGTGTTGTGGGATGAGGAGGCTTGGAAAATGCCTTCAATGGTTGGAGGGGCACTGTCTCTGGCGCATATTAAGCCGAAGGTGGATCCGAACAATCCATACATTATCAATTGGCGCATTAAGAAAAATAGCTATCAAAGAATATCCCTGGCTGACTATATGGCCGCTTTGGATGGTGGCCAGCAGGTTGCCCCGGATTATTTTAAAGATAAACATGTCATTATCGCTTCATCTGCACCGGGATTGACCATTAAACAATCGACGTCACTCGGCTTGATTGATGATGGCGAAATTCTGGCGACAGCCATGGATGATGCCCTCAATGGCACCGATTTGAAGAAATTACCTAAATGGATCGTGATTCTGGTATCGGTTGTGTATGTCTGGGGAATGGCTTTATTATTCACGTTTGGACGTTCGCAAAAAATACTGGACCGTATGTTTATTGTCATGCAAGTGGTGGCTATGTTGGTTATGGTTCTGGCAATAAATTATACGACATTTTTTATGGACTTTATGCCAACGGCTACATTCGGTTTGATATTTTATTCGATTGCAAGGTTTCATCATGAAAAAGGCGAAAGTGTGTTTACGGGTACGGAAGCGTATTTGGCCCGCTTTGTGTTGGATGAGAAACTGGATTCGGTAGCGATCATGGCATTCAGCGATGATGATTATCATGTCTTGCCAAGCAGGAACGAACTGGTTGCCATGCAACGTGGATTCGATGCTGGCAGAGTGTTTACATTCAACAGTTCATTTGAAGATAGTAAGTTGCTTGAGCAGATGAATTATATCTGCTGCGCAGTGGTAGTTGCCAGTGCAGATAAGCAGCTTGAAATGCAGCAACAATTGCTGGCTAAAATGCAGCAGCGGGGATTAGAAGAACATGTTGTCCAAACGTTCAAATTCCCTCATGCGATCATGCATGACAGAGCGCTTATTCCACATTTTATCGCGATAAAAACCCTTGCTGTGATGACGCAGCTTCCCTATCACTACCACGAGGATGAATGATACGCCGATGTATAGTTCCGTGATGGAATCGGATAATTGTTGTTCACAGCAGGCAGCGGAAGGGAAAGAGGCTTTTTGAAAAATCTTCATCCATATTTAAAATCGATTCTTTTGTGCTGCAAGGTTCAGGTATGTATGATTGAGCTGAGATGGATGAAGGGGAGTAGGGCTGAGCGTATGATTGTTAACGTGCAGAATTCATGACGTTTAAGTCATTTAAATATTTGGCTTTTTTGTTTATTGTGATGTCAGTATCCATAACGACTGCCGACAATCCCGGATTCTCTCCGGCCTTTCTCGATGGCATTGCCAAGCAATATGGTTCAAGAGCGAAGTTGCGCGTTATTGCGTGGCAGAGGCTTATTGATGAGGAGAGAGGTGGTAATGAATGGCAGCTTATTCACGTGGTCAATGATTTCTTCAACCGGGTGAAATTTGTCTCTGACAAAAAGCACTGGGGCCAGGCTGACTACTGGGCGACCCCTGTTGAATTTCTCGCCACCTATGGTGGCGACTGCGAAGATTTTTCTATCGCCAAATATTTCACCTTGCGAGAGCTTGGTGTGTCTGATGAACGCTTACGTATTACCTATGTTAAAGCCATAAAGTTGAATCAGGCCCATATGGTACTGGCGTATTATGAAAACCCTGAAGATGAGCCGCTCATTCTCGATAATCTGATTCCTCGTATTGAGCGCGCTTCAAGAAGAACAG
This sequence comes from Mariprofundus sp. EBB-1, assembly GCF_003665155.1. GTDB lineage: Bacteria > Pseudomonadota > Zetaproteobacteria > Mariprofundales > Mariprofundaceae > Mariprofundus. The sequence continues at coordinate 34,568 of NZ_RCFQ01000001.1, forward strand.
ATCTTGTACCCGTTTACAGTTTTAACGGTAACAACCTTTGGATGTCCAAAGAGAGAGGGCAGCAGGGCCGCATCGTTGAGGGGGGCGCAAAGCGAATCAACCTGTGGCGCGATCTCAATAATCGCATGCGCCAGGAAAAACAACCGAACAATAGATAATGCTGCAAAATAGATGAGCCATTAGGCCGAGGGAATAATCATGACATTAGCCAAGCAACTGTACGCACTGATTTTTATTATCGCATTGATGATGGGGGTGGGCACATTGGTGATCAGTGTAGAAAACACCCGCTCCTACCTGATACTTCAGCTGGCCAGCCAGACCCAGAACGCCGCCGATTCACTCGGGCTATCTCTGGTTCCACACATGAAAGGGCGCGACATTGCTGTGATGGACACCATGGTGAATGCTGTGTTTGACAGCGGTTATTATAAATCACTAAAACTGAAGAGCATGAGCGGAGAGAGCCTGATTGAACGAGAAAACACATCACGTATCGAAGGTGTACCGCAGTGGTTTATCAACAATCTGACGCTGGAAACACCGATTGCAAACTCGGTTATTACCACTGGTTGGACCCAATCGGGGACACTGACACTCGAAGCACATCCGGGTTATGCCTATAAAAAACTGTGGGAGACATCAATCCAGACCTTCTATCTGGCTGTATTGGTTTTTCTACTCTCATTCCTCTTCGCATTTCTTGTTCTGAAGGCGATTCTCAGGCCACTGACCGCAGTTGAGCAGCAAGCACTTGCCATCTGCGAACGGGAGTTTCCTATTGTTGCGCGCATTCCAAAAACACGGGAGCTGCAGCGGGTGGTGTTGGCCATGAACAAGATGTCGGCGAAGGTGCAAAGTATTATTCTGCATTTAACAGCGCGAGCAGAAATGATGCAAAAGGAAGCCCATTTTGATGATCTGACGGCGTTGATGAATAGGCGCGGGTTTCTAGCTGTGCTGGAAAATACGGTAAAGGATCGGGAGGGGGGAGGCTTCGGATCTCTTGCCCTGATTCGATTGAGTCATTTTGCCGACTATAATAAGCAGTTTGGCTTTCAGGCTGGTGATGCGTTGTTGATGGATGTTGCAACGTTGATAAAACAGAGAGCGGAATCGTTTGATAATGCTACGGTTGCGCGCTCAGAAGGTGGTGAATTCGGAGTACTCTTTCCGCTGCTTGCATCTGATGACGTGAAAGCATTTGGTGAGCAGTGTGCAAATGCTCTGAGTGATTTGGCTGAAACATTGCCCGTCAATGAGATCGCTCATATTGGTATTACATCTTTCTCAGAAGAGGAGTCTGTGTCTGATCTGCTTGCCAATGCAGACATGGCGCTTGCCTCGGCTGAACATCAAAGCCCTAATAGCTATTTCATCAGTCATACAAAAAGCATTGCTTCAGGCAATATTGCCTGGAAAAAATTAATTACAGAGTCTATGGCGCAGCAACATATTCGTTTTCTGCATCAACCTGTTGTTACGTCGGAGGCTGAAACGATCTTCTGGGAAATACTGATCCGTGTGAAAGATGAGCATGGCAAGGATATTCCACCGGGCGCATTTGCATCCATGGCCGACAGGCTTGAGCTGAACAGTGATCTGGATCGCTATATTATTATGCAGGTTACGGCACTGCTTAAATTGCCAGGATTCAGCAACCATGCCATTGCCATTAAGCTCTCTACGCGCTCGGTGCATGATAGAGCGTTTATCCAGTGGCTGGATTCTCATCTTCAGACGCATCAATCGATAGCTTCATCGCTGCTGTTTGAAGTCAGCGAACATGCATTTTTACATGATCAGGGTCTGGCTGAAGAGCTGATTAAAATGGTGCATACATATCAAGGAAGAATGGTCATGGAGCACTTTGGCACGAAGCTGAGCTCATTTAAAACGTTAAGGAAGCTGAAACTCGATTATATCAAACTCGATGGCAGTTATATTCGCAATATATCGGAAAATAGGGACAACCGGTTCTTTATTCAAACGGTGATTGATATTGCACATGGGCTTGATATTCAAGTGATTGCTGAGCATGTGGAGACAGATGAGGATAAGACGAGCTTGAAAGCACTTGGCATCAATGCCATGCAGGGTTATCTCTTTGGGGCCCCGACCGAGCTTAAATAAAAGGAAGCTTGCATGACCTATGGCTCCTTAAGGGCATGATGTAGGGAATGTGTTGAGGTGAGAGAGGGATGTTGATGGGAAATATAATGACACCGTTGTGGTCACATATGCGAGGGGCCGCAGTAGTTATTGGTCTGTGTTCGTTGGTACCATTCTCCGCATTAGCAGGGCTCAGTGTGGCAGATCAGGATCTTGCGTTGATACAGACCCTACCTGAAAAGACACTTACCTTTGACGATATCAGACCTACACTGGAGCGGCGCTGCATTGTTTGTCACGGCTGTTTTGATGCACCCTGTCAGCTTAAACTCTCCTCCTTTGAAGGGTTGGATCGAGGTGCAAGCAAGGTGCCGATATATAGTAAGACGCGGGTCACCTGGCAGCAGCCTACGCGCCTGTTTATAGATGCCAATTCCACTGAACAGTGGCGCGGTATGGGCTTTTTTAGTGTGATTGACAAACAACAAGAACAGCACGCATCTGAAGATCATTTGCGGAACTCACTGCTTTATCAGATGTTGAATTTGAAACGTCAACATCCGTTGCCGGAAACGGGGATGTTGCCCGATGATCTGGATGTGAGCCTGGATCGGAAACAGCGTTGTAGCAGACTCAATGCGTTCGATAAGTTTGCCGGCGATCACCCGATGTGGGGTATGCCTTATGCACTGCCGGGGCTATCCGATGCCGAGTACAATATTCTGATACAGTGGCTGGCGCAGGGAGCCAGGGCTGACAAGCCGATTCAACAGAGCAGTGAAATCGTAAAGCAGGTCGAGCAGTGGGAAACATTTTTTAATGGTGGTAGCAACAAACAACAGCTGGTCAGCCGTTATATTTATGAGCATCTGGTGCTTGGCCATATCCATTTTCGGGGTGGCCCTGATCGTGTGTTTTTCCGCTTGGTGCGTTCGCGTAGTGGGCCGGGGCAGCCTGTTGACGAGATAGCCACAGTTCGCCCGTATGATGATCCAGAAAGCCCGTTTTATTATCGCCTGCGGCTCTATAAACCCAGCGTGGTAGAGAAAAATCATATTGTGTATGAATTTTCGCCACAACGTATGCAGCGGTATCAGGAACTGTTCATGCAGCCTGATTATACAGTGGCAACATTGCCGGGATATAATAAGGGTGAGGCGACAGGTTTTTTTGATAGGAACATGGTGAAACTTAAAAAGCTGTTTGGCCTGTATGAAGAGCAATTGATTACGCCATTTAAAACCTTTGCAGCCATTCCGGCCAAGCTTCGTTATGCCTTTCTGCTCGATGATGCCCGCTTCTTTATCAATGGTTTCATCAAGGGGCCCGTGTGTCGTGGGCAGAGCGCCTTGAGTTCCATTGAAGATCATTTCTGGGTGTTTTTCCTGAAGCCTGAACATCCACCTGCGCCATATACTCAGCATGGTTTGGATGGTGCATTTCTCAATGATATGGATGAATATCTGCATTTGCCGACAGAGCTGGATGATACCAATCGACTGTTTACAGCCTGGATCACGTACTGGCCGGATGAACAGCGTTATATGCAGGCTAAACTGGACTACTATAAATCCAAACAAGGTAAGCAGCCGTTGTTGCCTGTGCTGCCGATCAAGAAAGCGCTGGATTACTTCATTTGGGATGGCAAAGCTGATGATGGTCGGATCAACAACAATGCTGCACTGACTGTTTTCCGACACTATGATAGTGCTTCAGTGCATTATGGCTTGCTTGGTGAGGCTCCTGAAACTGCGTGGGTGATCGATTATCCGGTACTTGAGCGTTTGCACTATTTGTTGGTAGCAGGGTTCAATCCGTTCGGAGTAGTAGGACATCAGTTGGGGGCGCGCCTCTATATGGATTTCTTGCGCATCGAAGGTGAGGATAACTTCCTCTACTTCTTACCTACCAAGGCGCGTAAGACTTTATATCAATCGTGGCATGACATTGATCGCAAAACCTTGCCTGATCAACGCAAGGCAAGTAAAGCCTGGTTAAGTGTAGAGTCTGTCAGTGGTTTCAATACGGCCCACCCGCAGCAGGAACTTTATGATCTGCTCAAGCATTATGTGCAATCGGTACGCCCCGATGAAGAAGATCTGAACCGCTGTGATCAGAATGACTGTTTCGCATCGGCCAGCGATAGGGCGGTGCATCGATTAGGCAACACATTGCACGGTGAAATGTTGGAGATATTTCCCGAAGTCTCTTATCTCAGAGTGGGTGGTGAAGAGGGCACAGCCTACACGCTGATCCATAATAAATCGTATCGGGAAGATACTTTTGCCAAAGAAGTAAATGATCGCAGCGAAGCGGATATGCAGCTGGATACGTTGACGGTATTGCGTGGCTTGGCCGGTTCATATCCGAACTTCTTTTTTGATGTGAAAGCTGAAGATCTTGATGGATTCGTGGATACATGCGCCGCAATTCGTAACAAAGATGATTATGAATCTATGCTGACTCGGTTTGGAATCCGACGCACAAACCCTGCCTTCTGGTCGGTTTCAGACTGGTTTCAAGATTTACATGCCAGAACCGAACCGGTTGAATCCGGTTTGTTTGATCTGAGCCGTTATAAAGATCGCTGATGTGGTCTTTGTTGCATCAATAAAGAGAGACTAATTCTTAGCAGGCAGTCAGACCACGCGCTTTGAATTGATTAATGACGCGTTCCACTTGTTGCTGGGAGGGAGCGTGCACATCTTTCAAGTGGTATGTGAAGCCCAATTCCTGCCATTTGTGTTCACCCATTTTGTGAAACGGCAATACTTCTACGCGCTCAACGCTTTTAAGCGTGGTGATAAAGTCGGCCAGTTTTTCCACATCTTCAACAGCATCGGTGTAACCGGGCAGGAGTACATATCGTATCCATATTTTTTTACCCATGTCGGATAGACGGCGGGCAAAATTCAATGTGGGCTGCAGTGGTTTGGATGTCAGGGCTAGATATTTCTCAGGATCGATATGTTTAATGTCGAGCAGTACCAGATCGATATCATCAAACCATTCGTCTGCCAGTTGGCTGGCCAGAAAACCCTGGGTGTCGAGTGCGGTGTGCAGGTGATAATCATGTTTAGCAAGATAGAAAATCTCTTTCACAAAATCCGCCTGCATGAGTGGTTCACCGCCGGATATTGTCAGGCCACCTGCAAAACGCAAAAATGAAGCAAACTCGGCGATCTCTTCGAGTACATGATCAACGGTCATGATATTACCGTTATGCATTTTGATGGTATCTGGATTATGGCAATAGAGACAGCGAAACTGACAACCGGAGACAAACACTACAAAACGCATGCCGGGACCATCGACAGCACTGCCCGATTCAAAGGAGTGTACGAAGCCTGAAAGCCGCCCCTGTTCATCCACACAGGCAGGTGCGATAAGGCCACTTGTTTTCCCTGTGTTGTGCTCAGTCATTGAAATCCTTGTGTGGTGCATCGTTGTATATTGTGATCTTAAGCCAAAGGGCGTTGAAGATCGTTGTTACAATACAGCGGTTTGTGTACGCCTGTTTTGATGCGCGGCATGGTAGCGTCAATAGTAGCATGTCGCCATGCACCGCAATAACGGCGGCTGGTTGCTACATGATGTGTGAGGACGTGTGACCTGCCGGCCGCCTTATCATCATGGTAAGGCAGCGTTAGGCAGAAGGTTAAAAGCTTAAGTGGAAAGTGCGGTTGATGACATCCAACTGTTGTTCGCGTGTCAACTTGATGAAGTTTACCGCATATCCTGATACGCGCAGTGTCAGTTGCGGGTAGTTTTCAGGATGCTCCATGGCATCAAGTAAGGTATCCTTATTGAGCACGTTAACATTGACGTGAAAACCGTTGGCGTTGCAAAACACATCAATACAGTTGCTCAGGTTATTGACCCGATCCGTTAATGTGTGTCCAAAAGTGTCCGGCGTACTGGTTGCGGTCCATGAGATGCCATCGAGTGCGGCGTGGTAGGGCAGCTTGGCTACCGATGCACCTGAGGCGATAAAGCCTTTGGTGTCGCGGCCGTTCATCGGGTTGGCACCGGGTGCAAAGGGTTCACCAGCACGGCGACCATCCGGTGTGTTACCGGTTTTCATGCCGTAAACCACATTGGAAGTGATGGTCAATACAGACTGGGTAGGCACACTGTCGCGGTAGGTTTTGTGTTTACGGATCTTGGCCATAAAGGTCTCTACCAACCATACGGCGATATTGTCGGCGCGATCATCATTGTTGCCATAGGCCGGGTACTCACCTTCAATAGCGAAATCGGTGGCGATGCCTGCATCATTGCGGATCACGCGTACCTTGGCGTGTTTGATGGCAGAGAGTGAGTCGGTAGTCACTGACAGGCCGGCAATACCGCAAGCCATGGTGCGCAGAATATCGCGGTCATGCAGCGCCATTTCGATACGCTCGTAATGGTATTTATCATGCATAAAATGGATGGCATTGAGGGCTTTAATGTAGGTTGTGGCCAGCCACTCCATCATGGCATCGAATTTCGCAATGACCTCATCATAGTCGAGGTATTCAGATGTGATCGGGTCAAAGCCGTCAACAACTTTAACGCCGGACTTTTCATCCACCCCACCATTGATGGCATAGAGGATGGTTTTTGCGAGATTACAACGCGCTCCGAAGAACTGCATCTGTTTGCCAATGCGCATAGCTGATACACAGCAGGCGATAGCATAATCATCACCCCAATGTTCACGCATCAGATCATCCGACTCGTATTGGATCGCACTGGTTTCAATGGACACCTTTGAACTGAAATCCTTGAAACCTTTGGGCATGTCGTTGGACCATAGCACGGTGAGATTCGGTTCAGGAGCAGGGCCTAGATTGTAGAGCGAGTGAAGGAAACGGAAACTACCCTTGGTGACCAGTGTACGACCATCTTCGCCCATGCCACCAATGGCTTCAGTAACCCAGACAGGGTCGCCCGAGAAGAGTAGGTCATATTCCGGTGTCCGCAGAAAACGCACGATGCGCAGTTTGATGATCAGATCATCAATCAACTCCTGTGCTGCGGACTCATCCAGGAGGCCAGCCTGCATATCGCGTTCGATATAAATATCGAGGAATGTCGAGATGCGCCCAATAGACATGGCAGCACCATTCTGCTCTTTGATGGCCGCCAGATAACCGAAGTAGAGCCATTGCACTGCTTCCTGTGCTGTGATTGCAGCTTGGCTGATATCAAAACCGTAACTGGCAGCCATCTGCTTGAGTTCTTCCAGTGCTTTGATCTGTTCGGACAGTTCTTCGCGAGTACGCAGCACATCTTCACTGAACATGACGTTATCAAGCTCAGATTTTTCACGTTTTTTATCCGCAACCAGATAGTCGATACCATAAAGCGGGACACGGCGATAATCACCAACGATGCGGCCACGTCCGTACGCGTCAGGCAGGCCAGTAATGATGCCGGAACGGCGACAGGCCAGAACGTCAGGACTATATACATCAAATACGCCCTGGTTATGATCCTTACGGTAGCGGTCATAGGCCTCTTTAACCGATTTATCGAGTTCAAAACCATATGCCTGGAGTCCTGCTTCAACCATGCGTAAACCGCCATTTGGCACGATGGCACGCTTCAGCGGCGCATCAGTTTGCAGACCAACAATCAGCTCAAGCGGTTTATTGATGTAACCGGGCTTATGGGCCGTGATAGATGTACCAATTTCACTGGATACATCGAGCACACCCTTGAGACGTTCCTGTTCTAATAGTGTTGAAACCTCTAGCCACAATTGCTTTGTGCGATCGCTGGCAGATGCAAGGAAGCTATCGTCGCCTTTGTAGGGGGTGTAATTTTGTTGAATAAAATCACGCACATCAATGCGTTGTTGCCACTGATGACCGTTAAACCCGGACCATGCTTGTAGCTCTGAAATATTCTCTGAGAAATTCACGATAATACCTTTGTGTGTAAATGTATTTGTATTGCTTGAAACTGAAAAAAATTTTGCAATGGCATTCTCACGGTTGATCGTGGCTGGGTCAATACCTGAAATGCATTAAAAAAATAAAGAGGCATGTTATTGGCTGCCATTCCCGCTAGCAGACTGAGGTAAGTTACTAAACTGAATGTATGTAGGTATAGAATGTTAAGAGCCTGTGTTTGGCCGGCCACCCTTGGCCTGCGTGGAACCGTTGAATAAATCAGCGTTTCTTAATAAATGTGAGTAGTGATTACTTCACCGTGCGTTTTTTTCTAGCCGGTTTCATACGAATGCCGAACATCAATTTGGCTACATCTTTGAAGTGTTTGGCGTAGTGAATAGTGATACCTTCTCTTACACTGGCCGGTAATTCATCGACATCGACTTCATTTGCTGCCGGTAGAATGACTTCCTGAATACCAAGCCGTTTGGCTGCCAATAACTTTTCACGCTCACCACCAATCGGTAGCACATCACCGGTTAAGGTCATTTCACCGGTCATGGCGATGCGGGCAGGTACTTGATTCAATGCCAGTGATAGCAGCGCTGTGGCAATAGCGATGCCTGCTGATGGGCCATCTTTGGGCACGGCGCCCTCAGGCACATGCATATGCACAAACGCTTTATCGAAATATGTAAGATCTACTTCAGTCTTGTTTTCAACAAAACGTTCCAAATTAGAAGTGATATAGGAGTATGCAATTTCAGTAGATTCCTGCATCACTTTACCCAGTTGACCGGTGATTTTCATGCCACGGCGATCATGATGGATGACGGTAGTTTCCAGTACCAGTGTGGTGCCACCCATGGCGGTCCATGCCAGACCTGTCGCTAAACCCACGCCCTGTTTGATGGCCTGTTCACGGAAACGTGCTTTACCGATGTAGTCGGCCAAATCAGAGACAGCAATGCGTACCGGTGCTTTGGCCGATCCATCTTCCAGATTGCGTGCCACTTTGCGCAGGATTTTTTTCATCAAGCCTTCCAGGCGGCGTACACCCGGTTCACGGGCATAATCTTCCACCAGATGCTGAATCACTGTTTTAGTCAGTGATACCTCCTGCTTTGTCAGAGCGTGGGCTTCAAGTTGTGCTGGCCACAGATGCTTGCGCGCAATCTCTACTTTTTCACTGATCATATAACCGGGTAAACGAATGATTTCGGCGCGATCGAGCAGGGGGCGAGGCACGGTATCCAGTTGATTGGCGGTCAATAAAAAGAGTACCTGCGAGAGATCAAAACGCACATCCAAGTAATGATCCATGAAATCAGAGTTTTGTTCCGGATCCAGTACTTCCAATAGTGCTGATGCCGGATCACCACGGAAATCGGAGCCGATTTTATCGACTTCATCAATCATGATAACAGGGTTGGCAACGTCCACCCGCTTAAGTGCCTGCACGATTTTACCCGGCATGGCTCCTATATAGGTACGGCGATGACCCTTGATTTCCGCTTCATCACGCATGCCTCCCACTGAAAAACGATAAAATGGGCGCGATACGGCTTCAGCAATGGCTTTGCCTAATGACGTTTTGCCCACACCCGGTGGGCCGACAAACAGAATGATGGAACCACCAACGGCTTTTTTCCGCGCCCCAACCGCAATAAATTCAAGAATACGATCTTTCACATCATCAAGGCCTGAATGGTGTTTGTTTAAGGCGCGCGACGCTGAATTGAGATTGTAGCGTTCACGGCAGGTCTTGCCCCAGGGCAGGGAAGTCATCCAGTCGAGATAATTGCGTGTTACGCTGTATTCGGGTGACGATGTTTCCAACATCACTAACTTATTCAATTCTTCATCAAAAGCTATTTCCGCCTCTTCACTGAAGTTGAGCTTTTCGGCTTTTTTGCTGAACTCATCAATCTCTTTTTCGCGCGGGTCTTCATTCATACCCAGTTCGCGTTGAATCTCCTGCAACTGTTCATGTAGGAAGAATTTGCGTTGCTGCTCACTCACACGTTCATCAATATTCTCGCGAATTTTTGTCTGTACCTTGCTGACATCGAGTTCCCGATTCAGTAAGGATAGTACTTTTTTCAGGCGATCAAAGATGGGGTAGGTTTCCAGAATATCCTGCAAGTTTTCACGGCTGGCCGTGGTCAGACTGGCGGCAAAATCGGCCAGACGGTTCGGTTCATTGACATCGAAACGCGATGCAAACAGTCGTAGCTCTTCTTCATAGAGCGGATTGTGTTTGAGTAGTTCTTTGATGGTATTAACCACCGCCACGGTATAAGCACGTAGATCAATGTTATCTTCATAGGTGGTTTCACTGCGATATTTGGCCTGCACCCGAATTGGATTTTTATTGGTGAGGAAACCTTCGATACTGAATCGTTGCAGACATTCGACCACCAGATGCAGACCATGGCCTTCAATCTCTATGGCTTTAGCGATACGGGCGACTACACCGACGCTATATACATTTTCAGGCGCGTAGGGCTGATCTTCATCGCGTACCAGTACCAAACCAATATGTTGCACATGGCTATCGGCCAGATCACGAACGATTTTGCTCATCTCATCGCCTTCATAAATCAGCGGCACAACCAGACCCGGAAACAGCGGCCTGTTGGAGACAGGTAGCAGGGTTAACTCTTTTGGCAGAACTTCATCAGAACGAACCAGATGCCCCTCTTTGCTTTCAGGAGCAACTATTGTGTCATCAAGAATTTCAGTGTCGTGTTCGGTATCAGCATTCATGAGTGCTTTTTAAGGTATGTTTCATCTGATTTCAAGGCTTGTATTTGCACACTTGTGACCTCACATTTAGCAATACTAAAATACTAACGTTACCATAAAGGGGTTTTCAATGCAGTGGTTCAAAGGCATTTTTCTATTAATCGTTACCAATCTACTGATTTTTTTCACATTAGCGATCACCGGCACTATTCTTATTGATTACGTTTTACCCAACTTTGGTATCGATTTGCGTGGTTCAGTTGCCACGCATGAGTTTGCCTGGGCTATGGTTTTCGGGTTTGGTGGAGCATTTATCTCCTTGTTTATGTCCAAATGGTTGGCCAAACGTGGTATGCGCATGCAGCAGGTGACCTCTCCATCTACGCAGAAAGAGAAGGTTGTATTCAATACCGTGGCTGAATTGGCACAGCGTGAAGGCATCAAAATGCCGGAAGTATGGGTTTATTGGGATGATGTGCCGAATGCCTTTGCCACCGGGCCAACACGCAATAATGCCATGGTTGCGGTGTCTTCCGGTTTGGCTATGAGTCTCTCTGATGATGAATTGAGAGCTGTGGTTGCGCATGAAATGGGTCATGTTACCAATGGTGATATGATGGCAACCACCCTGTTGCAAGGCTTAATGAATACCTTTGTCTATTTCATTGCCCGCATGATTTCACGCCCATTGATGGAGCGTAATTACTGGATGGGTTTTGCGGTCTATATGGTTTTACAGTTTGTCCTGTCGATTCTGGCGATGATTCCCATCTGCTGGTTTTCACGTCGGCGCGAATTTCGTGCAGATGCTTATGCTGCCAAGGCAGTGGGTGCAGCATCCATGGCAGCAGCGTTACAGAAGATTGAAACCTTGTCTCAGCGCACCCTCTCTTCTGAACATAGAGAAGAGGGCATGAGTGAGGATGCCTTGGCGACCATGAAAATTCATGGCCAGTCGAAGGGCTTTTCGCACTTGTTCTCTACGCATCCACCTACAGAAGCGCGTATCGCGGCATTGAAGAATCTGCCCAAATAGTGTCTATGTTGAAACAGCCGTGGTGCACAATCAGTTTTGTACAAGCAACGTGCAAATCCTGTTTGGCTGGCATAAGGTAACAGTTATTGATGAGGGAGGCTGATTGGCTTGGCGTCATGAAAGCGTTTCTCTTTATATTGAAAGAATAGGAGCTGGATAATGAAAAAAGTATTGATCGGAGTAGCCGCATTGGCTGTTATCATTGTTGGAGGATTGGCATTTGTATGGTCGAATCTTGATGGTATTGTAAAAGATGCAATCCAGACCTATGGCTCAGAAGCCACCAAAACTGAGGTTCGTGTTGGAGATGTGAAACTGGAACTGGAAGCGGGTAAAGCGGCAATCTCCGGTTTGACTGTTGGTAACCCATCTGGGTTTACAGATCCCAATATCTTTTCACTTGGTAACATTGCTACGAAAATTGATGTCTCTACGATCCGTCAAAACCCGATTGTGATTGATGAGATTATTATCAGCGAAGCAGCTGTTATCTATGAAATCAATAAAGCCGGCACATCCAATGTAGATGTATTGAAACAGAATCTTGGTGGCGGTAGTACAAAAGCAAAACCGGCAGCTGACAAAGCGGGTGGCGGTGAAGAACTGAAAATGATTATCCGTAAACTGGTGGTTGAAGGAAGCCAGGCGAAAGTACGTATTGCGGCCCTTGGTGATGCAGAGCAGACCGTTAAGCTTCCTAGTATTCTACTTACAGATGTTGGTAAAAAGAGCGGTGGTGCGACAGCTGCGGAAGTGGCACAAATTCTCTCATCCAAACTGGTTGGTAATGTGAAGGGCGCAGTAACGTCATTGGGTGTGAATAAATACCTGGGTAAATCTGCAGACCTGTTGAAGAAAGGTGCAATGGATCAGGTCGGTAAAGTCGGTGGCTCTGCAGGGACTGCGGTTACCGATAGCCTTGGTGGTGCAGCAGGTGGTGCCGGTAACGCTGTGAAGGGTCTATTCGGTAAGTGAGAGCTCAATTTAAAACGACAGACCTGTACGATGATTACCTGGAAGCATTACAAGTAGCAGCGCCCATCTTTCGTGATTTTGGTGGACGCTCTTCTTTTCACGGCCAGATCGTCACCCTGAAAGCGTTTGAAGATAATACATTCCTCAAAGCAGCATTTGAAACAGATGGCAAAGGCAAGGTGCTGGTGGTCGATTCCGCCGGCTCTTTGCGCTGTGCCATGATGGGGGATGTGATGGCAGCCCTCGGAGCCTCCAACGGTTGGGAAGGCGTCATTATCCACGGCTGCATCCGGGATTCAGCCGATGTCGGGAAAGTCGATATAGGTGCGAAAGCACTGGCCACGATTCCGCGCAAAACAGTTAAACGGAATCAGGGTGTAATGGATATCCCTGTTCATTTTGCCGATGTGACCTTCAATCCCGGTGAATACCTATATGCCGATGAAGATGGTATTGTTATATCGAAAACTAAAATTGCTTAGTAGCCTGCTTTAAAAAAAACTAGGACTAAAAGTTTCAAGTAAAATATAAATATGATGTGCCTTGCGATAACCTGAATTTTGGCTTCGAGGCAGGTGTCCCTGTCATCGCTGACAAGCTGATTACAACACTTTAAGGAATACCTTTGTTACGTGCGTTGAGCAGAAGCAGTTCATTCCAATGGTGCCTTGTTTTATTTGTTTTAGTCCCACGCAGCGTAAATACTTCGCCTTCCAAAGGTTTCAGTTTGATCTAAAGTAGGTGTTGTCGTTTGAACTTACTTATTTTGGGAGGTGATTATGTCCAGGTTTTTCATGTCGATCTGTATAATAATGTTGTCGTTGGTGTCTGGACTGGCTCAAGCTGAACGGGTTCAGTGTCGTAATTTCAATGAGGGTTGGGTGCACTGGGATAATACAAACAATCAAAATATCATTTGCGTCCTCAATCAAATCAAAGTGTATCGGGAGCTTCACAAACAGGGAGATGGCTGGGTTTATGTTGGCGATCGATATATGTGTAAAGAGCCAACAATAAAAAAAGATACCGTTAGATATACATTTGATCATTCAGAAACAAGCCGCATTCCATTTTATTCCTACGCTGCGATTGATTGTTTGGAGCGAAAATATGACTACCTTTTACGGTCAATGCCGCGCCAATGAGGCTTGCTAAACCTTTATGACTCCACTCCAATATGGGAGAGGGTATGATTATGAAACGTTATTATGATCTGTGTGATGATAATGGCATCTCCTGCTTATGCGATTGAATGCACAGATGCAGTTAAAGCATGGAGCTCCCTGCAGGGTAAATACAGCTTTAAAGCGCTGCAGGATGCGAAAGCTGGCCTGCGGCCAGGTGTACCGCATTTTGAGATGAAGAATTATTCGCTATGTGTAGAAGAGGAGAGGTGGCTTCTGGAAACAGGTCTATCCGGTTTTGGCATATTATTCAAAAGACGGTCGTTCAGAGTTTTATTCACGGATTCTCAATTATAGAAATGGTTCAGGTTTAACTTTTTTGAATCAGCTTATCGTTTCAGAGCAGGAACGAGACTTCTACAAGGTCAACAATTGCAAACATATTAAAAGCAGATGCTGATTAAGTAGTTTGGTGCTGAAGTGTAATCATATGAATATCCATGCAGTGAGGAGGAAGTATTGAATCAGTTTGAATCTTTTCGAGATGTGTTGTCATCGATGAAGCACTGGCGGCCTATGTTGGCACTGCTGGATGATTTGAGTAGTAAGCCTGAGAGCGTCACGGATGCACGTATTGAAGAAGTGTGGCACGTTTACAAACAAAGCATTCAGACGAACTGTGAAGGTGCAGCAGAGGCGCTAATGGCCGCGCTATCATCAATCTGCGCCCGTCGCCCAGAGATGTTGGACAAGCTACTTGCTGATGCAATTGAGCCTTTATTCATGCTTGGTGTTGAAGCCCCCGAAGCTCTCCTTGTGTGGGCTGATGCATATATTGGTCACAATGAATCCTATATGGGAAGACCCGATGAGCAGGCGCTCAAATGGATACGAGAGACCTTTCTATTATCCGGAGATGCCATTCAGCTTGTGTGGGATAGACTGATGGAAACGGAAGATTAACGATGCTTGATTGGGGTGCTTTTTCTGTAGCCCTATGCATGGTCAATCCATTGCTATCATGCGTAATATACCAGTTCATATATGGGTGATATCTATCCTGTTGAAAGGAATTGGCGGGATGCTTAAATATTCTAGGCAACTCTTTGTCGTGAGGTTGTTCGGTTGGGTCGGTCAAACAAAAGATAGGCTTAACAAAGATAAGCCATCAGCGACTGAACCTGATTCATAAATAATTATTGATTGGGGGTTGAAAGCCTGAATGCTGACTCCTATATATCAGTCTCAGAGTTAAAGCCCCACAATTAGATTGAAGGAGAAACAAAGATGACAACAAAGGTCCGTCCTTTACATGATCGCGTAATCGTCCGTCGCTTGGATGAAGAAGAAAAATCTGCTGGTGGCATCATTATTCCAGATTCGGCTAAAGAGAAGCCAGTTCAGGGTCTAGTGATTGCAACAGGTAAAGGTAAAAGTCTTGAAAACGGCGAAGTTCGTCCGTTAGACGTGCAAGAAGGTGATACAGTAATCTTCTCAACGTATGCTGGTACTGAAATTAAATTAGACGGCGAAGACTTCCTGATGATGCGTGAAGATGACATCCTGGGTGTCATTGAATCTTAATGGATTGATGAACTATCCTGATCTGGATGGTTAGAAAAGATTTAGCGTTTTTTCAATGAGAACGCATTGATATAAAAAATTAGTACTATTAGATAAAACAGGAGATTTAAGAATGGCTAAAGACATTCAATTCGGCGAAGATGCACGCGCCAAAATGATGGTTGGTGTAAACAAACTTGCCGATGCTGTAAAAGTAACATTAGGTCCCAAAGGCCGTAATGTAGTTCTGGATAAATCATGGGGCGCACCAACGATCACTAAAGATGGTGTTTCTGTTGCTAAGGAAATCGAACTGGAAGACAAGTTTGAAAACATGGGCGCACAGATGGTTAAAGAAGTGGCTTCTAAAACTGCAGACATCGCAGGTGACGGTACTACTACTGCAACCGTCTTGGCTCAGTCTATTGCCAAAGAAGGCGTAAAAGCTGTTGCTGCCGGTATGAACCCAATGGATCTAAAACGCGGTATTGATAAAGCTGTAGCAGCTGTGGTTGCTGAGTTGGCAGAGCTGTCTAAAGAAGTACAGAACCAGGAAGAGATTGCCCAGGTTGGTACTATCTCTGCCAATGGCGATGCTGAAATCGGTAAAATCATTGCAGATGCGATGGATAAAGTCGGTAAAGAAGGCGTCATCACTGTTGAAGAAGCAAAAGGTCTGGAAACAGAGCTGGACGTAGTTGAAGGCATGCAGTTCGACCGCGGTTACCTCTCACCTTACTTTGTAACAGATACAGAACGTATGGAAGCATCTCTGGATCACCCATATATCCTGCTGTTTGAAAAGAAAATCTCTAATATGCGCGAATTGCTGCCTGTCCTGGAAGCTGTTGCACGTACCGGTAAACCATTGTTGATCATTGCTGAAGATATCGAAGGCGAAGCGTTGGCTACACTGGTTGTGAACAAGGTTCGTGGTGTTGTAAACGTAGCTGCTGTGAAAGCACCTGGTTTCGGCGATCGTCGTAAAGCGATGATGGAAGACATGGCTATCCTGACTGGCGGTAAAGTAATCTCTGAAGACCTTGGTCTGAAATTGGAAAACGTTACTCTGGAAGATCTGGGTACTGCAGCTAACGTGAAGATCAGTAAAGATGCGACTGTTATTGTTGACGGTGCTGGCGACAAAGCAGCAATCGAAGGCCGTGTAGCGCTGATCCGCAAACAGGTTGAAGATACCACGTCTGATTACGATAAAGAGAAGATGCAGGAACGTCTGGCCAAACTGGCTGGTGGTGTTGCTGTCATCAAGGTTGGCGCTGCAACTGAAGTCGCGATGAAAGAGAAGAAAGATCGCGTTGATGATGCACTGCATGCAACACGTGCAGCTGTTGAAGAGGGAATCGTTGCTGGTGGTGGTGTAGCATTACTACGTGCCCGCAAATCTCTGGATAACGTTACTGGTGTTAACCATGACGAAGATACCGGTGTGAAAATCATTCGCCGCGCGCTCGAAGAGCCGTTGCGTCAGATCGTTTCCAACGGTGGTGGTGAAGCATCTGTAGTTGTGAATGAAGTATCTAACGGTGAAGGCCATTATGGTTACAATGCACAGACTGAAGAGTACGGTGATCTGGTGAAAATGGGTGTAATTGACCCAACTAAGGTTACCCGTTCAGCACTTCAATATGCTGCATCTATTGCTGGCCTGTTGATCACTACTGAAGCGATGATTGCTGATATCCCGGCACCAGAAGCTGCTGGTGGCGCGCCTGATATGGGCGGCATGGGTGGTATGGGCGGCATGGGTATGTAAACCAACTCTTCCGAGTTTGGTTTTATATCAGTCGTTTTATTGCTGATGATTAAAGAAGGGCGGTTCCGAAAGGGCCGCCCTTTTTGATCTTTAAAGAGAACGTAGATTAAATGGTTATTTACTTAGCCCCTGTTGCATCAAAGTTGCCAATAACGATGTGCCTTTGGCGATTTGTTCGTTGGAGGCAAACTCTTCAGGAGAGTGGCTTTTGCCATGTTGGCAGGGAATGAAAATCATGCCGACGGGCAGAGGTGTTTGATTGCTATGGCTTTGTTGTGCCATGAGGGCGGCATCGTGCCATGCGCCGGAGGGCAGGGTGCTATAACTGTAGCCTAATGTGTCACAAATGCGTTGCATGTCTGTCTGTAATGATTGATCCAGAGCTTTGACAGCACTGCTATTGCTGATACTTTCAATCCTGGCACTTACTCCAAAGGCCGTAGCTGTTTCTTGGATAACCCGGATGGCTTTTTGTTTGTATCTGTTTCGTAGAATATCATTGCAACTACGTAGCTCATAAGAGAAATATGCATAACCGCTAACCTTGGATATGGCATTGCTATACAGCTCGCTATCATGGCTGTTTTTCTCCGCGTTGCTGTTGATATGGCCGATGGTTTGGATCAGATCAAGTCCGCAATCTTCTTCTTGATGGCTGAGAAATAACGCATCCAGATTTACCAGTATATGGGCCAAAGCCAGGTTGGCATCACGTCGGTATTCGTTGCCCATCGGTGTTGCACCGGAGTGATCAAATTCACCGTGTAGCGAGATCCAGTCACGACTGGCTGCACGAATACCTGTGACGATACCAATATCCACGCCTTTTTTTTCCAGTACGATACCCTGCTCAATGTGCAGTTCCAGATGGGCTGATATCTGATCTATCTCATCTTGTTCGATGGTGCGCTGAGCTGATGCAATGATATCTGGATCTGCACCTTGTTCCTGCATGGCTTGGCGTAAAGAGCGCCCTGCATGGCGTTTGTCTAATGCAGATGCAGCTAGAGTTCCCAAAGCAGCGGAGGCACCGATAGAGGTGATGCCGAAACTGGCAGACTCTTCACCACGCCAGATGCGTAACCTGAGGCCATGTGAACGTGGTTTATGATGCAATGCCGCAATGGCTGTGAATCCGGCTACTACTCCTGCAAGACCATCAAAGTTGCCACCGTCGGGCACGGTATCAACATGTGAACCGCATTCCATCCACTGCTCCTGCGTATCCGTTGTTTCAATAAACAGGTTTCCCACTGCATCCCAGCGTGCCTTCAAGCCAGCTCGCTTAGCCTGCGTTTCAAAATAGATCATGACGGCTGTCTCTTCATCGGAATATGCGGGACGATGAAAGCCTGCGCCCGGATGATCGCCCAGTGCACCTATGCGGTTAAGCACAGCATAATGGTCTGCAATATTTTGTGCTGAGATGATCATGTCGTTTGTCATAGGATCTCAGAGCCTATGCATGGCATGCAATTATTGAAGCAGAGATCTAAAGATGCTCTGAAAAACTACGTCCATGTAGTTTTTCAGCACACAAGGGAAAAAGTGCGATTTTCCCTTTGCTCACAAACATCAAGCACTTGTGGGTATGATTATGGCAGGCCATCCATGGCCTAAGCGGATCCTCTGACTTTTTTAGGGAATCTCTGCATCACATAAAAACAGACAGAGTTCATGATGATACGCTAATCTTCGTACCTGCCACAGAGCTGGTGAATCTGTACCACATGGAAGTGATGTATGAACGACAGGGAAGTCTCCTTATTGCATAAAGCGTGCATGCTGCTCGCTATCATTGGTTTGATGCCGATAACTGCTTTTGCTGATACATCGGGCAATGTGTCCGGTAACAGTTTCAGGCAAGCAAAAAAGCAGTTGGTGCATGTCTATTCCGATCACCGTACAAGCTTTTATGCTGGCTGTGCATATGGAAAAAAAGGACATGTCAAAGCGAGTTCCTGCGGATATAAGGCGCGAAAAAACAAAAAACGCGGTAAGAAAATTGAATGGGAGCATGTGGTGCCCGCCTGGGCTTTTGGCCATGCCTTGCAGTGCTGGCAAAACACGGTCTGCACGACATCCAAAGGTAAAGCATATAAGGGGCGCAAATGTTGCGGGCGTTCTAATGATACATTCCGTGCTATGGAGTCGGATATGCATAATTTGGTGCCGGCTATTGGTGAGTTAAACGGTGATCGTTCAAACTTTCGTTATGGCATGATCAGTGGTGAATCGCGGCGTTACGGGGATGTAGATTTTGAGGTGGATTTCAAACATCGCGTTGCTGAACCTGCAATGAATGTGCGCGGTGATATTGCCAGAACCTATTTCTATATGGAAAAGGTATATGGTTTGAATATCAGTAAAAAACAACGTCGCCTGTTTGATGTGTGGAATAGAGAAGATCCGGTTGATGCCTGGGAAGTGTGGCGCAATAAAAAAATTATGGCACTTCAGGGTAATAGCAATCCATTTGTAGCTAGGTTTGCTGCCAGTGTGAAAACGGTAAAAAGAACTGAGTGATTCAAATTATTATCTGATCTATGCGCTTTCCTTGAAACCACTGATTGATCATGTGAAGGCTGTGCATATACTGTAATGTGCAAAAAAATGAATCGACCAGGGAGGCAAACATGATCGAAGTTGAAATGAATATTAAACATTCGGTGCTCACTATCAGGCCGGTGGGACCATTGAGCCAACATGATTTTGTTAAAGCTGCCGTGCTGGTTGATCCGCTTATTGCGAAAAACGGTGATCTGACCGGCATAATTATTCAGGCAGAATCTTTTCCCGGTTGGCATGATTTTGCCGCCTTGCTTGAGCACTTTAAATTTATTCGGGATCATCATCAGCATGTCAAAAAAGTTGCTGTGGTGTCAGATTCGAGTGTGTTGACCATCTTTCCCCATATTGCTGCTCACTTTATCCGTGCTGAACTCAAACATTTCCACTTTGACGCATATGATGAAGCCATGGCATGGATTATTGTTGATGAGGAGGGAGCATGAGCAACGAGAGTTACAGGGAGCAGGCATTAAAACTCTACCCATGGGTGTGTGGTCGCTGTGGTCGGGATTTTGCTGGCAAGCAGCTACGTGAACTCACAGTGCATCATAAGGACCATAATCACAGCAATAATCCACCGGATGGTAGTAACTGGGAACTGCTCTGTATCTACTGCCATGATAATGAACATCAGCGTTATATGGAGGCAGATGCCCAGGGGTCATTGCAGCGAGATGAGGGAACGGGGTCGACATTTAAAGGGCTGGCCGGGCTCAAGGATCTATTAAACAGTTCCGATAAATGACGCTGACTTGACGATTACTGTTGTCCTTAGAGAAATGTGTGTTGATGAGATTGGTTGATTGCATCATAAATGCGTTTGAAACGATGTGATTTTGAGATCTGTCTTTCCCCATGAATACTATCGCGTTAGTATCCGCAAAATTGATGGGTGAGTTGCGAACTTACCCTTTTTTTGTGTCTGAAACAGATTGTTTGAAATAAGATTGTTTGGAAATAGATTATTTAGATAGCTTGTCTGAATGAGGTGTTTGCAACCGAATCCTTCCATGTATAGGAGTTGAATTAAACGCATGCCACGTAGAAATGATATTCAATCCATTATGATTTTAGGGGCTGGTCCAATTGTTATTGGTCAAGCTTGTGAATTCGATTATTCAGGCGTCCAAGCCTGTAAAGCCCTCAAAGAAGAGGGATTCCGGGTGATTCTGGTGAACTCTAACCCGGCGACTATTATGACTGACCCGGAATTTGCCGATGCTACCTATATCGAGCCGGTGACTTGGGAAGTAGTCGCAAGTATTATTGAGAAAGAACGGCCGGATGCGATTCTGCCAACCATGGGCGGACAGACCGCACTGAACTGCGCACTCTCGTTGAATAAGCACGGTATTCTTGAAAAGTTTGGTGTGCAGCTGATTGGTGCGCAGCCTGATGCCATTGATAAGGCCGAAGATCGGGAACGTTTTAAACGGGCTATGGATGATCTTGGACTTGAAATGGCGCGCGGTGGCTTTGGTCACTCGATGCAGGAATCGCGTGAGATTGCGGCAAATATTGGATACCCGATTATTATACGCCCATCCTTCACGCTCGGTGGTTCCGGTGGTGGTATCGCATACAATCCTGAAGAGTTTGAACAGATAGCGGCATCCGGTCTGGATGCTTCTCCGACTGATGAAATTCTGATTGAAGAATCGATCATTGGCTGGAAAGAGTATGAGATGGAAGTGATGCGCGATCACGCCGATAACTGCGTAATCATCTGCTCCATAGAAAACCTGGATCCGATGGGCGTGCATACCGGTGATTCGATTACTGTTGCTCCGGCTCAGACCCTTACCGATAAAGAGTATCAGCGTATGCGTGATGCTTCGATTGCGATCCTGCGTGAAATTGGCGTGGAAACAGGCGGCTCCAATGTGCAGTTTGCAGTCAATCCTAAAGATGGTCGCCTGATTATCATTGAAATGAACCCGCGTGTGTCGCGTTCGTCAGCGCTTGCTTCAAAAGCTACCGGTTTCCCGATTGCTAAAATCGCTGCCAAGTTGGCGGTTGGCTATACCCTGGATGAAATCCGTAATGATATTACCGGTGAAACCTATGCAGCATTTGAACCAACGATTGATTATGTGGTTACCAAACTACCGCGTTTTGCCTTTGAAAAGTTCCCCGGTGCAGATGCGCGTCTGACTACCCAGATGAAATCAGTGGGTGAAGTGATGGCCATTGGCCGTTCATTCACTGAAAGCCTTGGTAAAGCCATGCGTGGCTTGGAAGTAAGTTCTTGTGGTTTTGATAAACAGGTGCCGGATGATGTTGATGCGGCTGCTTTTTTTCAGGAGATGTTAGCAGTACCGGGTGCCGAACGTTTGTGGTGGGTCGGTGAAGCACTCAGAGCGGGTTGGTCAGAAGAGAAAGTGTTTGATGTAACCCATATCGATCCATGGTTTGTGCGTGAAATTGCTACTGTGATTGCCATGGAAACATCATTGGCAGGTCGTAAGGTGGATGAGCTTTCTGCTGTTGAGTGGAAACATCTCAAGCGAGAAGGTCTTTCTGATATGCGTCTGGCTATGTTGCTTGGCTGTGATGAAAGTACGGTGCGTTCAACACGATCTGCTGCCGGTGTGAACCCTGTCTTTAAACGTGTCGATACCTGTGCAGCTGAGTTTGAAGCGAAAACACCATATCTCTATTCAGCTTATGAAGATGAATGTGAAGCCGCACCGACCGATAAGAAGAAAATTATGGTGCTTGGTGGTGGCCCCAACCGTATTGGACAGGGTATTGAGTTTGATTATTGCTGTGTACATGCAGCATTTGCACTCTCTGATGATGGCTATGAAACCATCATGGTAAATTGTAACCCTGAAACGGTCTCTACCGATTATGATACATCCGATCGTCTCTATTTTGAGCCGCTGACATTTGAAGATGTGATGGCCATTGTTGATGTGGAGAAGCCTGTCGGTGTGATTGTGCAGTTTGGTGGTCAGACACCATTGAAATTAGCAGAATCACTGGAAGCTGCCGGAGTACCAATTGTCGGCACCAGTCCTGATATGATCGATCTGGCAGAAGACCGTGAACGTTTTCAACAACTGTTACATGATCTTGAATTGAAGCAGCCTGAAAATGGCACTGCCCGTTCAACCGAAGAAGCTGTCGCTGTTGCGTGTGAAATCGGTTATCCGGTTGTTGTGCGCCCATCATATGTGCTCGGTGGCCGTGCGATGCAAATCGTTCACAATGAGAAGGGTCTGCTGCGTTATATGAAAGAGGCTGTGCAGGCATCCCCCGATCATCCAGTACTATTGGATCGCTTCTTGAACGCTGCCATTGAATTGGATGTGGATGCGTTGGTTGATGGTGAGCGGGTTGTCATGGGTGGCATTATGGAACATATCGAGGAAGCCGGTGTGCATTCCGGTGATTCTGCATGTTGTCTGCCGCCACACTCTATTTCAGATAGCATTATTGAAGAAGTAACGCGTCAAACCAAGGCTTTGGGTCTGGCTCTGAATGTGAAGGGTTTAATGAATATTCAATTCGCCATTCAGGGTGAAGTGATCTATGTGCTGGAAGTGAACCCGCGTGCCAGTCGTACCGTACCCTTTGTATCGAAAGCGACAGGTAAGCCGTTGGCCAAGATAGCGGCCCGCATTATGGTGGGGCAGTCACTGGCTGAGCAGGGTATTGATGAGATTCCTCAGCCAAAATATTTCCGTGCGGTTAAAGAAGCAGTGTTCCCGTTTGTGAAATTCCGTGGCGCTGATTCGCTGCTTAGTCCTGAAATGAAGTCCACTGGTGAAGTGATGGGTATCGCTGAAACCTTTACGGCTGCATTTTCTAAAGCGCAGCTTGGTGCTGGTGTGTTGTTGCCGGAGTCTGGTCGTGCATTTATTTCGGTACGAGAAGCAGATAAAGCTGATGCAGTTGAAATTGCGCGCGTTCTTGCCGATGCCGGATTTGATTTGCTGGCAACCAGTGGCACACATCAGGCATTAACAGACGCGGGTTTAGCATCTGAAAGCGTTGCGAAAGTAACCGATGGTATGCGTCCACACATTGTTGACCGTTTACTTAGTGATGATGTGAATCTGGTGATCAATACCACCGAGGGCGAACAGGCGATTAAAGATTCCAAGTCTATTCGACAGGCAACACTGGATCGCGGTATTGCTTATTTTACCACCATGGCTGGAGGGCTTGCAGCAGCACAGGCTATTGCAGGGCAATCAGATGTAACGGTAGTGAAAAGTATTCAGGAATATCATTCATTACATTGATTAGATAGAAATATCATAGAGGAAAGAGGTAAGGCAGAATATGGAACGAGTGCCAATGACTAGGCAGGGCGCGGAAGCCTTGAAAGTGACTATCGCGTATTTGAAAGGTGAAAAAAGGCACAAAATTGTGGCTACAATTGAAGAAGCACGTGCACATGGTGATTTGTCAGAAAATGCCGAATACCATGCAGCCAAAGAAGAGCAGGGCATGAATGAAGCGCGTGTGAAAGATCTAGAAGACAAGATTGCGCGCGCTCAGATTATCGATCCTGCGTCTATTACATCTGACAAAATTGTGTTTGGTGCAACTGTTAGATTGCTTGATATGAATGAAGAAACTGAAATAATTTACCAGATAGTCGGTGTTGATGAAGCCGATATTGAACATGGTAAAATTTCTATTACTTCACCGATTTCCCGTGCCTTGATCGGCAAAGAAGAGGGTGATGTGGCTGCGGTGCAAGCACCACGTGGTGAACGCGAGTATGAAATTCAGTCCATTGAATATATTTAACTTGGCCCATTCATGGGTTTCCCCCATAGCTGGTAGGGGCGTTGCATTAAGATGATAGCGATTGATTGTATTCGTATTGGTGCAGTTCGCTTGTGTCTGGCCCTGATCTTGGGGCTGCTGGTTGTATCCGGTTATGTGGTGGTGCCCGTGTTGTTTGCCAAAGCTGGTTCTACCACGCTGGCGGGATCACTGGCCGGAGATGTGTTCCATATGGCCAATACAAGCATTCTCATTCTGGTTGCTACTGTAACGGTTTTTTGGTTGCGTATGAAGAAATCCGGTGCGGAAATCGGCAAGCTGCGCTGGTTATCTCTTATCGTTGTTCTATTGATGGTAGTGGGGAATGAGTTTGGTGTGTCACCTATTATTGCTGATCTTAAAGCTCAGGCTGGCCCTATAGATGCCCTGGCCAAGGATGACCCGCAGCGGGTTATGTTTGGTCTATGGCATGGAGTGAGTGCAGTGTTTCATTTGATCGCTTCATTAGCAGCGGCTCTGTTGGTTGCTGCGGGTGTTATGAGAGCGCCCCGGGTTTCTCCGCGCTGATGGCAATTATTTCCGCTTGGTTGCGCAACCGATTATCAGATACCGAATTGGTGATGTTGTTATCATCATTATTGGTCATCTTTGTTCTGCTTATTTTCACAGCGCCTGTTCTGGCTCCGGTATTATTAGCTGTTGCGATGGCCTATGTGCTCGATGGTGTTGTTGAATTGTTCGGGCGTTGCAAATTGCCGCGTATGCTGGCGATCGGGGTGGCTGGTGGTGGTGCCATGTTGATGCTGATGTTCACCATTCTGGCGGTTTTACCATTGTTAACAGAGCAGGTTGGGCGGCTGGTTTCTCATGCTCCACAGTATGTGCAATCGATGCGCGAGATGTTACAGCAGTTGCAGGCCAATCATGCGGAGTGGATTAATCCGATCTATATCCAGAAATTGATTGCCGCAGTAGCTGCACAATTGCAGGAGTGGGGCGGGGCACTGTTAACCATCTCCATCGCATCTATTCCGGGCATGATTACCTTGCTGGTCTATGCGGTACTGGTGCCGGTGATGGTGTTCTTTTTCCTGAAAGATAAAGAGGTCATTATCTCCTGGGGTCAGCAGTTTTTACCATCGGATCGCACCTTGTTGCAGCGCGTCTGGTCTGAACTGGATACGCAAATTGGTAATTATATTCGTGGAAAGTTCTGGGAAGCTTTGATTGTTTCTGTATCAATGTGGCTTGTTTATTGGTGGATGGGGCATGAATATGCACTGCTTTTGGCTGTATTGACAGGCATTTCTGTTTGGATTCCATTTGTTGGTGCAGCAGTGGTTACTTTTCCGGTTATTCTGCTGTCGTTCTTTCAATGGGGTTGGACGGATACGATGGCGTATGCAGTTATGGCCTATGCTATTGTTCAGACAATTGATGCTAATATAGTGGTGCCCTGGTTGTTTTCGGAGATTGTTAATCTGCATCCGGTAGCCATTATCGTGGCAATTCTGGTATTTGGCAGTCTATGGGGAATTATTGGCGTGATCATTGCCATACCGATGGCTGCATTGGTGAAAAGCGTGGTTTCTATTGTGTTGGAAAGACGTTCTGACTTTGTCAGCGTAGAAACAGAGTAAAAGAAATGCTGAAAAACTGCGTCCATGTAAATTTCAGCAGGCAAAGAAAAGTGCGATTTTTTCCTTTGCTTACAAAATCATGCGCGCAAGTGCTTGATTTTGGCAGGCCGTCGATGGCCTGCGCGGAGATTCTGAATTTTTTCAGACTATCCTTAGATTGACAGGGGCTGGGTGGCTTTTAGCTTGCCAGCCTTATGATGGGCTAACGCATTGTATTATGAGAAGAGGATTAGAGTATGAATGATAAAACATCTGAAAAGGTTACTGTGATGCCTGAAGAGAATGGCCCATTGAAAGAAGAGATGGATGAACTCAAACGTGAAATGCGTTCGGCGAAATGGTCTGATTGGGCTGAGTCTCACAAAAATGAGATGATTGGTGCAGTTGCGGCATTGGTGATTGTGTTGATGCTCAGTGGTATGTGGATTGAGCGACAGCGCGCCCAGAGTGAAACTGCGGCAACCTTGTATCAGCAGGCCATTAATGCAACGGATAACAGTGAGAAGAAGGCCTTGCTTGAGAGTGTGATTAAACAGTTCACATCCAACAGTTATGCTGCACTGGCCAGTATGCAATTGGCACGTGTGGATTCGGCCAATGCTGAAAAACATCTGCAGAGACTGCTTCAACATGGCAAGGTCATGGAAGAGTGGGCATGGCAGGCGCGTCTGGATTTGGCTGAAATTAAAATTGCTAATGGCGATAAAGCTGCCGCAAAAGCCTTATTGGAACAGGTTGTAGGTAAACAATATCAGCAATTGCGCTATTATCTATTGGCTACATTGACTGAGGATGCGGCTGAAAAAATAACGCTATTACAGAAAGCGCTGGATGCTGTATCCAATGACGCTGTGCTAAAACAGAAGATTGAAACCTTGCTGCCTCAGCAAGCAGCCTGATTCAGGTATCCGATGTCATTAGCTATACGTACTTCTCTAATCGCACTCTCCAGTGTGATGATGTTGTCGGCCTGTTCGACCGTGTCATCATTATGGTCAGATCAGACAGAAACTGAAAATGTGAAAGCACAGACTACTACCTCCATGGATAGCAAGCACGGCAATGCTTCATCTAACGGTAGTGATGTTGCTTCCGCTTCTGGCTCCATTGATCTGGTGTGGAGTAATAATGTAGATCAGCGCAAACCTGCTTCTCCAATGGGCTTTAGTGTACCTACTGCGGTGCAGAGCTCGGCTGGTGAACGTATTATTGTCGGTGGTCAGGATTACCGTGTGCGTATTTATAATGCGCAGGGTAGTGAGTTGAATCGCATTGCACTCAATGAGGCTTGTGAATCGGCTGCGTTGCAGATGTCGAATGGCCTGGTGATTGTTGGTGATCTGGGTGGAACAATTTACGCCCTGGATATAGATCAGGCAAAAGTGATCTGGTCTGTGGGTCTGTCAGCGGCGCTGATTGGCAGTCCGATTGCATATGGCGATGGTTTTATTATTCAGACATCGAATAATCAGCTTTATCGTTTTAGTCATGATGGTAAAAAAATATGGAGTTATTCGGACGCGCTTGGTGGCCTGAGTATGCATTTATCTCCGTCACCTGTTGTTTATAAAGGACGTGTCTTTGCAGCGCTGAGTAATGGCGATGTGGTCGCCTTGAATGCGGATACGGGTAGTTTTATCTGGAAACGCCAGCTGTTATTGAGCAATAAAGCATCGGTGATGAGCGAATTGAAAGTGCCAGTTGCGATGCCTTTGTTGATCACGGCTAAGCAATCCGGTCGTGATGAAGATGTGTTGCTGGTTCCTGTGTTTCAGGGGCAGTTGTCATTCCTCTCTTTGCTTGATGGAAGTACATTGAGTAATCGCAAAATTTCGTCTAAATCCTCACCTCTATTGGTTGGTGATCAGGTGTTTGTTGCTGATACATCGGGCGCATTAAGTGCTTTGAATGCCCTGGATGGAGAAACGACCTGGAAACAGCAGTTGAGTGATGGTGAATTGACTGGCCCGGTGTTGTGGCAGGGCAGTCTCTGGGTAGCCGATGATCAGGCTACGGTTTATCGCCTGAGCCAGTCAGGTAAATTATTAGCCAGCAAAGATCTGGATGGGCGTATTGATCGTTCTCCAGTAGTTGGTAAAAACGGTATATTGGTGCGCAATAATCTGGGCTCCATCTACATGCTGCGTTAAAGCGTAGCTGGAAGGTATATTTTGACTGAAGACATGAATGAAAAGCCCACTGGTGAGATTGGTGAGCATAAGGTGGCCCGACTTCCCGTCGTAGCGATTGTAGGCCGTCCTAATGTCGGTAAGTCGACCCTGTTCAATCGACTGGTGGGTAAACGCAAGGCGATCGTTGGTGACCGTCCCGGTGTGACGGTGGATAGGCTAGAATCAGAATGCGGATTTGGTGCACGTGAAGTGGTGCTGGTGGATACTGGCGGCATTGGTGAAGGCACACATGATGTGATGCAGCCGGCCATTGATGCTCAAGTTGAAGCGGCTCTTGCCGTGGCTGAAGTAGTGCTGTTTGTGGTAGATGCGCAAGCGGGTTCGACACCTATCGATGATGCCATTGCCGATAAACTGCGGCGTCAGCATATGCCGGTGTTGGTGATTGCCAATAAAGCCGAAAAGCCGGGTAGTGAAGTGGAATTTTTCAGGCTTGGTATGGGTGATCCGATTGCCGTATCTGCCGCGCATGGTGAAGGCATTCGCCGCTTGGCAGATCTCGTTGAACGGGTGATTCCTGAAGCCCATGGTGATTTCTTATCGGATGCTGAGTGTAATATGCTCGCGTCAGTTGCCGTAATCGGGCGTCCGAATGTGGGTAAATCCACGCTGATCAATGCATGGCTGGGACGTGATCGCATGGTCGTTAGCGATATCGCAGGTACCACGCGTGATGCGATTGATAGCACCGTGCCGTTTAAGGATGGCACTGTACGTTTGGTAGATACCGCTGGTCAGCGTAAACATGGTCGCCTCTCCGATATTATTGAGTTTGTAGCGCGCGTAAAAGCTGTGCAGGCATTCAAACGTGCCGATGTGGCCGTGATGTTACTCGATGGTGGCGAAGGCATTGTTGAGCAGGATATGCGCTTGATGCAATTGGCTCAGGATGAAGGCTGTGCGCTTATCGTTGCAGTGAATAAACTTGATCTGCTTACATCGGAAGAGTGGAAATATTATGCCGAGCGTTTGAATTACAGGATGCGTGGTATGGCGGATATTCCTGTTTACCGTATTACAGCCAGCCGTCTAAAAGGTGTTAAACGCCTGCTTGAAGAAGCAGTCAAAGCAGCCGGGCGCAATAAATTTGAACTTGGTACCGGCCCGCTCAACCGCTGGCTCACCGAGGCCCAGGAAACGCAGCATCCACCATCCGATGGCGGTTCACTGGTGCGCTTGAAATATGCCTCTCAGATTGGCAGTTGCCCGCCGAGTATTAAAATTTTCTGTAATCGGCCGCAGGGATTGAAAACCAGTTATAAACGTTATCTGGAACAGTCATTTAGAAAGAGTTTTGCGCTGACCGGTGTACCAATCCGGTTTACATTCTCAGCCAGTAAAAATCCGTATCAAACGGATGCAAGGCCCAGTCTTAAGAAATCAGCAGAAAAAAGGTCCGGTCATAAAAAATCGCATCAATCAGATAAAAGGCATAAGTAGCTTTGCGCAGCTTTGAAGAAACGCGAACGGTCAACTGTTCGGTAGATGAGATGTTTGATATCGTATTGGATATCGAGGCATATCCGATGTTTCTTCCATGGGTTGCTGGCGCAACACTCTTAACAAAAGAGTCGGGTGAACTAACCGCAGAGTTGATTGCTGATCTGGCAGGTTCCCGTCACAGTTTTCAAACGATTGATCGTTTTGTAACCAATAAATTGATTGAAATTCGTCTGTTGGAAGGCCCTTTCCGTTTTTTGGAAAGCATATGGACCTTTGATGCTATGGATGATGGTACCTGTAGGGTACATTTCTCCATCGAGTTTGAATTTCGCAGTATGATGCTTGATCTGGTGGCCAGTCCTATTTTTTCTACCGCATGTAAATCGATGGTGTCTGCATTTGAAAAACGCGCCATTGAACTTAAACCAATTGCAGAGGGAAGCTGATGCATGTATCTGTGATCTATGCCTTGCCGCAAGAACAATTTATTGAAGAGTTGGATGTGGCTGAAGGGACAACAGCCGAAGAAGCAGTACTGATGTCCGGTTTGATGGATAAACACCCTGAGATCGATCTGAAGGTCAATAAACTGGGTATCTTTGCCAAGCTGGCAAAAGGCACGCAGGAACTTAAAACAGGTGATCGTGTAGAGATTTACCGTGCTCTACCTGCCAAACCTCGCAATGCCCATGCTGCAGATGATAAAAAAGAGCGCATCCGTGCCAGAAAAGCTTCCCGCGCCACTGCTAAATAAGTGCCGTTACCCTTTTGAACTTTGGGCTATGACGGCTCGCTATCATGTTGAAATAGATAAAGTTAAATGCGTATATTGATTGCTCCTGATGCATTTAAAGGGACGTTGACTTCGCGTCAGGCTGCTGCAGCCATGGCGGCTGGCATCGCTTCGGTGAGGCCTGATGTGGAGATAATCACTATGCCGCTGGCCGATGGTGGTGAGGGCACTCGGGATATTTTTCAAAACCTCTATGGTGGTGTGGTGGCGCATGACATACTGTTTTTTGATGATCATGGCCGATCCTCTGTCTTGATTGAATGCGCTACGTTGATTGGTTTGAATTTGCCATCCATGCAAAAAATCAATGTGTTTGAGCGTGGCAGTAGTGCCCTTGGAAGAAGCTTGCTGACAGCATTGCAGTCAGGTGTACTGGATGTGCGGGTTGCGTTGGGTGGCAGTGCCACAGTAGATGGTGGCCTGGGTCTGTTGATGGCATTGGGTTGTCGCGTACTGGATGGTGATGGACTGCCAGTTTCTGCTGATCTGAATGGATTGATGCAGGCCAGAAGCATTGAAGCTGGTGGGCTGAGTGCGCTATTCAAGGATGTATCGATCACTATCTTGTCTGATGTTCAGAATCCGTTGTGTGGGCATGATGGGGCTGTTTGCGTGTACGGGGCCCAGAAGGGTATAAAAGCCGCTCAACTATCATCTGTCGAGGCTGCAATGCGCCAATGGGGTGCTTTGTGTGAGAAAGTATTTGGACTTTCAGTCCATGAATCTGCAGGAGCAGGTGCGGCTGGCGGTATTGGTTTTGCGATACAATTGTTGGGGAAATGCTGCAATGTGAAGCGTGTGTCAGGTGCTGAACAAGTAATGTGTGCCAGTCACTTTGATCAGTTGGTGCATACGGTGGATTGGGTTGTGACCGGTGAAGGGCGCAGTGATGCGCAGACCTTGCATGGGAAACTGCCGTTCATGGTGGCGCAACAGGCAAACAAGGCGGGTGTGCCTACCGTACTGATTGCAGGAGAAATATTGGATAAGCAAGCGTTGCAGGACTATTTTGCTGAGATGATCAGCGCTACCCCTGAAGGTGTGTCCATAGCGCAAGCTATGCCGCGTGCTGAGGCGTATCTGGCAGATGCTGCGGCGCACTGGGCGCAGGAGGCATTATCATGATTGAGTTTCCTGATCCTTCACATGCCGATGAAAATGGTTTGCTGGCAGCCGGTGGAAATTTGCAGCCGCAAACATTATTGGCGGCGTATGCCAAAGGGATATTTCCGTGGTATGCTGAAGATCAACCGATTTTGTGGTGGGCACCCGATCCGCGTATGGTGCTGTTCCCGGCCGAGTTTCACTGTTCAAAACGACTGGCGCGTCGTATGCGGAAGGATATTTATACGGTCTCTTATGATGAGGGTTTTGATGCGGTGATTGCTACATGTGCCGATATTCCGCGCAAAGAGCAAGATGGCACATGGATTTTGCCTGAAATGCTCACAGCTTATCGTCGAATGCATGAGCTTGGCCATGCTCATTCGGTAGAGGTCTGGGAAGGTGACGCGCTAGTTGGTGGCTTATACGGCGTGCTGTGTAATCAGATCTTTTTTGCCGAGTCGATGTTTAGTAAACGCATTGATGCATCAAAAGTGGCGCTGGCCACACTGTGTGAAATTGCCTTGCGGGAAAAGTGGAAGTTGATTGATTGCCAGTTTCATACAGATCACCTGCAAAGCCTAGGTGCGAGAGAAATTTCGCGCGATGAATTTATAAGCCGGATCACTTGCGAATAGTGAGCATGTTTTATGAAACATACCACGTTGAATGAGGGGATGGAGTGAAACGGAAGTCCTTCGCTAAGCTTATTGGATTAACCTTTTTCATAATGATATTTACAGGCAATTACTGTGATATGAGTGTCATTAACGGCGTAAACCAATCGATTAGCATCATCAATTCTGCGTGACCAGAAACCTACCAGATTTTCTTTCAATGCCTCTGGCTTTCCAATGCCTGAAAAAGGACTCCGAAGTGTATCGTCGATCAACCTATTGATGCGTTTCAATGTTTTTCTATCTTGACCCTGCCAGTACAGATAATCTGACCATGCGGCATCGGTCCAGGCTAAATGTCTCATTCGCTCAATAAATCTTTTTCTTGCGCTTTTCCTTGTCTGAATTGCTCAATGGATCTGCTTAGATGCTCAGCATTTGCGGGAGATTTTAGCAAATAAACTGTTTCCATCAGGCTATTGTAGTAATCCAATGACATGACAACTGCATCTTCACTGTCTCGTCTTGTAATAACAGTGCAGTCAGCGTCATCTATGACGTGATTCAATACAGATTTAAGATTATTCCTTGCTTCAGTAAATGAGACTATATTCATTTTAAGCACCTCACATGTACAACTTATAGGGCAAGTGTAGGACTTGCAGTATGTTGTGCAACTTATTGTACATGTTGAATGGTTTTATCATATAAGGTTAACGGCTTTTAAGGGGCTACATGCGCAGTAAGTTTAGGAGACATAACACCTAATAAGTTGATGGTTATGGAATTGAGTATTGCGTCCCTAGAACTTGCGAAGTTCTCATTGTCAGATCAAGTCAGAACTAATACAAATAATTATTAAGTGAACGAAATGTCATTGCTGTTATGCATCAATGATAGACCTGACCCTACTTATCCTATACTCACAAATTACTTTTCCCTAAATTACATTTTGAACATAATGTTTGTAAGTTTTCTAAAACTGTATCCCCACCTTTGCTCCATGCAAGAATATGGTCAATGTGTAGCTCCACACTTTGGTCTTTTGCGGGGCTTGCACCGCATTGATTGCATGTGAAATTGTCTCTTTGCATTACCTTAAAACGTAACCTCAATGATGGGTCTCGACCTGTTTTTCTTTGTTGTTGTTTTGGTTCGGCCATATCAGGTGCTGTAAGTTCCTCACCGTTAGCCCAGATAACAAAGCTTTGGAGCGCATTTGTCCATGTTGTAAAAGCACGATTATAAGGACTCTGTGAATATGATGAAATTTCGTTGGTTAAATCAGAGCGTCTAGGTTGGCGACCTAAATGCTCCCAAAGATTTAGAATGTTTTCAAAAAGCTTCTCATTTGGAACGTTGTTTACATTTGATGTTTTAAGTCCAGATTTTTCAAGAGCTTTATTCCATGTACCAAATTTACGGCTCGCTGTTGTAACATCATACTTACCATGCTCACCATAAAGGCGCTGTGTTACTTTTTCGTTACTTAACTCCTTTGCGACTCTCTTTAGGTCATCAATTATTTTTTGCTCACTTACAGGAGTATTCGGAGCTTTTATAAATGTAAATTGATTATCCATAATTCCTTATTGGGCTAACGACTAAGCTAAGGGGCGACAAAAGACGAGAGCCTTTTGTCGCCCCGCTTAAGCGTCTTGTTAGAACATAAGACCACAGAGTTAAATCTCAACTAACTCTGCGATTTTTTTTGCGACAACTTCCATTGAATCTTCAGAAGTATCCAGGCCAGTTCTAGAGGCTAGCATGGGGCTGACATTTCGTAGAGCTTCATAAGAAGTGTCGTGTACGATAGGAATGAGCTGATTACCGGCCAATAGTGTTGAAAGCTCTTTGTCGGCAACACTCTCTTTTGGTAGGCGTTCCAGCATTGCGGGGGTCACCAGCACAAGCCCTATTCGGGATTTCGCTAAGCCCTTGTCGATGGCGCGCATCATTGGCACACCAAGTCCAAGGTCCTTCTCGCTGAACCAAACTTTGACACCAGAAGCCTCAAGCAAATCGTGCAGCTCTTTGGCTACTCCTTTACGGTCGCCCCAAGCATGACATAGAAAAACATCACGAAGATCAGGTTGCAGCGCTGCTCGAGACTCAACGGCTTCTCGGATTGGTGTGAGTGACTGCACTTGGGACGTCGTATACGACACGGACGAACCCGCTTTCGACCAGCGCGGCCTTGAACTGCTGCTGGACCTGCCTCCGCCGGTACCATAGCTACCCCTGCTGCTGCCCGACGAGGAGTAGGACGGGGACGATCCGAAGCTGCTGTAGCGGCCATAGCGGCCACCGCATGCAGGACAGGCCGCTGCCCCGCTCGCTGTGCGATGTCCATTTACTGGTGCTGTGCATCTAGCCATGTCGTAATCCTCTCATTTTGTAATAGTTATTTCATCTACTCTTCTAGCCCAGCTTATTAGTAGGTATAAATATCTTTTTGATTGATGCACCTTTTGTATACCTCCAAGCAACCCTTTCATGTTTTAGCGTAGACGATAATGCTCCATTGTCAAAGTGTTGCTATAGCGGTTCATTGCAAAAATGGGTGTTTTGAGATAACAATTGGGAAGCTTTGTTTATTCTCTCAAACCAAAAGGAATCTTTATGAGTCTGAAAAATAATCGTGAACAACTGGTCAAAACTGCTGTGCAGGGGGCTGTTGCACCGGCGCATCAATGGGCGCCGTTTGAAGTGGGGGCGGCAGGCGAGGTCTTTGCCTGGCCATCGACTGGCGGCATCACCTATAACGTTAAGATTGGTGATTCGGTGTTTGGTTGGGCCGGTGAACATATCGAGCCGGGTGTTTCTTCGACCATGACCCATAAAAATCGTAAGTGTGAATCGGGTTATCAGTTTTTGTCCTGCTGTGGCAATGAGGCTATGGTGATCTCCGGAGCGGCGAAAGGAGCTAAGGGTACGGTGTTGGGGCATCACGGTGGTGT
The DNA here is from genome assembly GCF_003665155.1 of Mariprofundus sp. EBB-1. Taxonomy (GTDB): domain Bacteria; phylum Pseudomonadota; class Zetaproteobacteria; order Mariprofundales; family Mariprofundaceae; genus Mariprofundus. Next base: position 69,848 of record NZ_RCFQ01000001.1, read on the forward strand.
TGAACATTTGATGCTCGATTTTCCTGATCAGACGCTGGATCAGCTTACCTGCGATGATAAGTTCTTGATTCGTGGTTATGGACAGGGCCTGAAGCTTATGGATCACCCTGATGTTTATATTTACAACCTGGATCCGGATGTGCTGGAGGCGTGGGGCCTGAAAGAGCTGGAAGATGGTAAAATTGAAGTGCCGGTGCATGTGATTGTACCGGGTCATGCTATGGGCTCAGGCATTGGCGCATTGTCAGTTGTGACTGGTGATTACGATATTCTCTGTCACGATGAGGAGACAGTGAAAGAGTATGGCATGAATAAGTTGCGTTTCGGTGATTTTGTGGCTGTACTGGATCATGATAATCGTTATGGACGCACCTATCGAAAAGGAGCTATCACGATTGGGGTGGTTATTCATTCTGATTCACCATTGGGCGGCCACGGACCGGGTATGATGACCTTGATGAGTGCATGTGAGGGTAAGCTGGTGCCGGTCTTAAGTGATGATGCGAATCTTGGCGTACTCAAGGGTATTGGTCGTTTTGCATAAGATGTTCTCTGTCGTGATAGTGGGGCTGATGATATGCGTGTAGCGTGTATTCAAATGTGCTCAGGCATTAATCGCGATGAGAATCTTGCCACTGTGGAAAGGTTATTGGTTCAGGCGTGCGAGCAAGGGGCAGAGCTGGTTGTGCTGCCGGAGACATTCTCATTTATGGGCGGTTCTGAAACAGAGAAGCGAGCCATGGCTGAGCCGCAGTCAGATTCGATAGTGTTGAGCTTTTTATCGGAACAAGCAGCCAAGCATGAGATGATGATTATTGGCGGTTCAGTGCTGCTGAAAAGTGAATCGAATCATATTCGAAATGCATGCCCTGTCTTTGACGCAAAAGGATCATTGTTGGCGGTGTACAATAAGATGCATCTCTTTGATATGGAATATGAAGGCGAAGTTTATCATGAGTCCGACTTGATCAAAGCAGGTAATCTTCCTGTATCAATACCGGTCGGTGCTTTTAAGGCTGGCTTGAGCATCTGTTATGATCTTCGTTTTCCAGAACTGTTTCGTCATTATGTCGAAGATGGCTGTGACCTGTTGTGTAATGTGGCTGCGTTTACAGCGGTGACCGGACGTGTGCATTGGCAGGTATTGCTGCAAGCCAGAGCCATCGAAAACCAATCATATGTGCTGGCTTCTGGACAGGCTGGAACTCATCCGGACGGGCGACACACGTGGGGGCATAGTATGGTCATAGACCCATGGGGAAGGGTGCTTTGTGAACTGGCCGAAGGGGAGGGTGTGATCGTGGCTGATTTATCGAAAAAATATCTGGAGCAGGTGCGAAAATCACTGCCTGCTTTGCAGCATCGCCGCCTGTAGGTTAGCTGGATTGCAGGCTTGAATTGTGCATAAAATTGCTTGACTCTGTCCAACGCCTTGCGTTTAAAGGGCTTTTTCCACTATCCACAGAAGCTGTGGATAACTTAGTGGATAACAATCCGCTTTGTTATAAGTAGCTTGCCTGACTGAATACGTTACCCTGTATGCCTAAAATATAATCAGTATAATAAGTTTATGTAAATCATATATTTACAATATTAATGTAATGTTGATTTTAACCTGCGGCTGTAATTGTTAAAGAATCTTAATCAGCTTGTCGTGGCGGTGGATAGTTTCCCTTATTTCAATGAATTCAGTTGTCTGAGTGCTTCAAAGGTAACAATTGAACATGCCGATGAGAGATTTAAAGATCTAACCGGCGCATCCTTGCGCATGGGGATGGTTAAGCTTTGCAGGTCGCCTAACACTTCGGCACTGAGTCCGCGTGTCTCTGGCCCGAAAACCAGCACATCACCGGCCTGGAAACTGGCATCCCAATAGCTGTTTTCGACCTTGGAGCTCAGGCCGAACCAGTTGCGATCTAAACCAATTGCCTGGCGTGCTTCCTGCCAGTTTTGATGTTCTTGAACATCCATGTGTTGCCAGTAATCCAAACCGGCTCGCCTGAGCTGTTTATCGGTGATTTCAAAACCCAATGGATGAATGAGATGTAGCTTGCAGCCAGTACAAGCGCATAGCCGCGCGATATTACCTGTGTTGGGCGGAATTTCAGGCTCAAAGAGAACGATGTGTAAAGGAGTTTTCATGATTACCCAAGACTTAGTCAGCCACAGCAAGAGTGCAACTATCAGTATCTTTAGCGGGGCTAAGATGACTATTACAAGGTCACCGAAGGTAATAAGTGTTGAGTGCTTACTGCTCGTGTTGCCAGTTGCAAATGGCACCTATGGTTTCATCGTGTTCGGGTAATTTTTCCAGATCAGGCACAAACACATTCATGTTTGAAGACTTTAAATGCTCTAACCAACCAGCCAGAAATTGACGGTAAAGATCATCCATCATCTGCGCGTTGGCAGCAGCTACTGGACCAACGTAATCTTCACTGGAAGCGATCTCTCCACGCACAGCAATATCGAGGTTGTTCATGATTGAAGTCTGTTGTGTGTTTAGTGCTTTGAACTGACCTGCAATGTTGAGGTAGACAAGCCATGGGGTGCCTGCTTGAAGCTGTTTGAAGCAGGCTAGCATTTGTGCTTTGTCGGGTAGTGCGGCAGAAGACAGGCGGTGCAGTACGGTATGCGCATATGTACCACGCATTAAAAAGTCGAATCGTCCGGCTTTCTTCTGCGCAGTGAAAACAAGCGCCTTGTCTTTTTTGAGTTTAAGATTGACCCAGGCTTCGGCAGCTTTTTTATCTGTAATACGGGCATCACCAGCTTGTAGCGCTTCCGCATAGATGCATGGGCGCCACTGTTGATTCTCCTGTAAACGCCAGGCATTGGCCCCGGACGGGGACAGTGCATCAATGGAGAAGCAGAACATCATGATAGTTCATCTGCCTTGAATGGTGTGATGGTGGGGAGGCCTGTTTTTGGATTTAAGTGCAGGCATATTTGCCCACGCAGCAGTTTCAACAGATCGTCTCCTACAAGTTCATAGCGCCATCCTTGCAGGCAGGCAAGCTCTGGTGGCTCTGCTTTGCAGCGATAGCCCCATGAGGCCAGTTCAGAGAGATCCGATTTGCTCGATAAGATAGATGCAGAGATTTCACCCTCTTCAGCTTTAAGGCGCACCAATGTATCAAGCATCTCTAATCTGAGATCGGTGCCGGCATGGTTGTGTCGGCGAGCCTGTTGCTTAGGCCAATCGGCTTCATCGGAGTCCATGCCCTGTTGCCAAACTTGAATAATTTCCTCACCAAAACGTTTGACGAAGCCGGCATTGATGCCGCGCATGCGGGTCATGCAGTCCATGTCTAAAGCATCACGACGGGCAATTTCAAGCAAGGGTTCATCTGCAATCATGCGGCGGCGTGGGATATCTCTTTTGCTGGCCATGCGTTCACGCCATGCGGCCAGTTCGCGCAGAGTGGCAAGATTGCGGCCTTTGAGTTTATTGACTCCTTTGACACGCCAGAAAACGGTTGATTCATCATATGCATAGGTGGCGGGGTTGGTGAGGACGCTCTGTTCCTCATCCAGCCACAAAGTGCGACCAGTGGCTTCCAGACGTTGCTGTAGGTGTTGATACACCGGCATGAGCCAGATGACATCATCAGCGGCGTATTCGAGTTGTTTTGCAGTGAGTGGGCGTGCTTTCCAGTCTGTGAACGATTCACCTTTTGCCAACGCCTTCTTCGTAATGCGTTGTACCAGATTGCCAAAACCAACCTGTTGTCCATAGCCCAACAGTGCAGCGGCAACCTGGGTATCAAACAGCGGGGTGGGCAGACGGCCCGATTCTTTGACGAATATTTCAATGTCCTGACGGCCTGCATGAAACACTTTTAAAACATTTGGGTCGCAAAGGATATCCCATAGCGGAGATAGGTCTTCAATACCGATGGGGTCGATGATCCAGCACTGACCATTGCCGTATATCTGCATTAGCGCAAATTCAGCATAGTAGGTGGATTCTCGATGGAATTCGGTGTCGATGCATAGCACCTGACATGCCGCCATATCAGAACAGGCGGATACGAGTAGTGCATTTGTATTAATAAATGGAATAGTAGGTGATTTGGACATGCCGACACACTATCAATGCCGATGCTGTAATAACACCATCGGCTATTATTGGCCGAAGGCATTGTTCTTTGTGAGGCATATGAATTAATTTTTTTATTGGTGACCTGGATCACAAACAACATGAACATTATACGCTAGTGTTGCGGACTTTATGAATAAAATTCCAGTTGCAGGGGTAAACATGAAAATGAAAGTATTATGGGCAGCGTTGCCGATATTGATGTTATCAGCACAGTCAGGAATTGCTTCAAGTATGAGTAAGGGTGTTCAGACACCACTCTATTCCGTATCTCCATTGATTGTAAAAAAAGGTGTGGATAGCACTTACCCTTCAGTGGCGGGTGATTTTTTGGTATTCAGTACGGGTGATGGCACTGAATATCGTGTGGAACGTGTTTCAAAACATTCGCCGGCATCTGCTTCACGTGTCATGAAAACAATGGTATTGAATGAAGCCATTCGTTTTGGTGTGGCTGTGAATGATGGATCGGTGGGCTATGTGAGTAATCGCACAGGGCCAATCGCTTCCTGGATGTGGTTGGGAAACGGTGAGAGCCATGCGGCAATCGCTCACATGGGCGGTTTCTCCGGCAATGCTGCGCCATTTCATTTGAATGCATCACAGGATGGTAAAGTCTGGTGTTTCGATACCAGTTTGCAAAAATTGCGTCAGAATACCATGTTGTCTGAATTTATAAAAAACACCAATTTTGAACTGAGCGGTCAGGCGTGGCGCACCTATGACTCGGATAACTTTCGTTATAAACAGGGTTACAATAACACCGAGACGGGTAAAAAGAATAAATTTGATGCACCTGTTCTGTATGTGTTTAATCGTGTGACATCTCAGCTGAACATGATTCCGAATGCTTTTAATGGAACCCTTTCTTCAGATGGAAAGCACGTGATCTTTGTACGTGAAACAAACGGCAATTATGATTTGTGGATGCAGACGATTAATGGTGAAGAGTTGGTGCAGTTGACCGATTCTAAATATGCTGATTTAGAGCCTCAGTTTAACCCTGATGGTAATAAAATACTGTTTGTATCCAATCGTGCATACGGTGGAGCAGTGACCAAAACATCCCTGTATATGATGGATCTGAAAAGCTATAAAATCACACGCTTAACGAATGCTAAGGGCGCGACTGATGGAGGCCCTGCATGGTTGGATGATCATACGGTTGTATTCCATTCAAATCGTAATCTTAAAAAGCCCCAGTCTGGTGTGGGCTCCAGCTGGAATATTTGGCAATTAAAACTTAAGTAAGTGAACTTCACTATGCATCGAATTGTAGGAATCATGGTCATGCTTTTGTGCTCTGCGCCATCAGTGCATGCAGAAGATTTCCTCAATTGGCTGGAGACAGCTACGGGTTCTCAACATAGAGATGAGGAGTTCGTTGAGGTTGATGGGGCTGAACTGATCACTCTTGAAAGCAGAGAAAGTGAAATGTATCCCAAGGTTTCACCTGACGGAAAATATTTTTTAACGCTATCTACCAATAAACATCATCATATCATTACGCGTCGATTGGTGGAAAATGGTGATCCGATCAATGTTGTGATTGAACATGATGCACAGGCATTGGATTCTATTGCATGGTATGGCGATGATATTGTGACATTTCTATCATATCGTGCTGATAGTCTTGGCTTGTGGCAGAAGCCGGTTGATCGCGGTGTGGTCAAGCGCTTGCACGGTCGTTTGGATGGTGAGTTAATAGACCCTGTCTTGCTGGGGGATGGCAGCATTATTGCAGTGCGTTTGCATGCTCCTGAGCAGCGACTGCATTCTAAATATAAGAAATCGAAGCAACCCAATTTGGCTTTTGATAATTGGAACATAAAAGGCAAGCAACCGCATCTGGTTAGAATTAGTGCAAACGGGGCGGAGGAAGAGCTTGCCGCAGGCCTGAATCCTTCACTGTCTGCCGATGGTGAACGTGTGGTGTTTTCGATGCAGTCAGAACGTAATTGGCACCTGTTTATGATGAATGTGGATGGTTCTGATCTGATTCAGTTGACAGAAGGTCATAGCATTGATGTGCAGCCGACCTGGAGTCCAGATGGCAAGTCGGTGGCTTTCACTTCCAATCGTGCTGATGAAGATGAAGATGACCGTCATGGTGCTAAAGCTAACTGGGATGTCTGGATGATCAGTTATGATGGACGCAATTTGACGCGATTGACAACGGATAAAGCAAGAGATGGTGCGCCTGAATTTGCTAAAAATGGCAGAATTTATTTTCATTCAGATCGTAAAGTAGATAAAGCTGCGCGTGCTGATCATCAGGTGCGTGGTTCTACAAAGGGTTTTCATGTCTGGAGTGTGATGTTGCCAGCTATTAATTAATGGCTGGCTCTTTTTCAAGCATTGTTGGAATGCGCTGGTCGGCCACATTTACGCTAGGAAAGTATCCTTATTTTATGGCGTTCAGATTATTGTGTAGTTGCTGACGTTGTTTCTCAGACAGGCGTGTTTGACCGTAATCGGTTGTATGCATCATGGCAGTGACTTTATGAATAAGTTTGATGTTATGATCAAAATCCCTGCAGTGACTGCACATCGAAAGGTGTAGTTTGAATTTCAGGCGCTCTAATAATGATAGTGGTCGATCAAGGCTGTCAGATGCCAGTTGACTTATTTTCTTACAGGCGTGTCTCATGATCTATTTCCTCGCTCAAACCAGTGAATGTTTAAACATGTGCGTAAAGCAAGTCGTGCTCTGTGTAGCAAGACGTGAAGATGAGTCGATGTAACATCGCATGTCTTACAAGTGGTTTCAGTATCTTCACCTGTAATGTCACGCATGCGGAATACGATCTGCTGTTTTTCCGGTAGTTTGTTGATGCATGATTCCAGTGTTTTATAAAACTGTTCATTGCTGAACAGGTCTTCGGGATTCTCTTTCCATGCAGCGGGGGCGTCACTCCAGCTGCCATTGCTATTGAAATAGGCTGAAGTCGGATCATTCTCCACAGCCTCGCTGAGATTGCGTCCGCGAATTTCACGACGAATATGATCAATGATTTTATGTTTTAAGATGCCGACAAGCCAGGTGCGTATTGAGGATTGGCCGGCAAATTTATCAAAGCCTTTCCAGCCAGCCAGCAATGTTTCCTGTAGCATGTCAGCGGCAAGGTCTTCATTGTGAAGGCGGGACATAGCAAAACGATATAGGTAATCACCGTGTTCATGTAACCAGCTATGTGGACCATCATCAACTTTTTTCATGTAGGGTACTCTGCCCAAAGCATGCATCTCTTCAAGCGTGGTGTATGAGAAGTGAGGAAGTTATTGTTAGTCTTCCGACCAGTTTAAAGGTGATGAGGATTGCATGGAACTAAAAGAACAAAGTATTGGTGTGTTTGATTCAGGTGTGGGTGGGCTATCAGTGCTTACCCATATTCATGCGTCTTTGCCAGATGAGCGACTGCATTATGTTGCAGATTCAGCCTATATGCCTTATGGCTGTAAGTCGGATCAGTTGGTTGAAAGTCGCTGTATGTCTATTGCTGATTTTTTTGTTGAGCAGGGATGTAAAGCGATCGTAGTGGCCTGTAATACGGCAACGGCTGTGGCAGTGCAGCAGCTACGTCTGAAGTATGATATTCCTGTCATTGGTATGGAGCCGGCTGTGAAACCGGCCGTTAATAGTAGTCGAGCTGGCGTGGTGGGGGTGCTTGCAACCAGCGCTACGATTGCCAGTGATAAGTTCAAACAACTTGGCTTGCGGCATGGTTCAGAAGCACGATTGATTGTGCAGGCTTGTCCGGGCCTGGTTGAGCAGATTGAGATGGGTGAACTGAATACAGCGAAAACGCGATCAATGTTGCAGTCGTATCTTGACCCGTTAATGCAAGCAGGCATGGATAGGCTGGTGCTGGGTTGTACGCATTATCCTTTTGTGTCGCCGTTGATTCGAGAGATCATTGGTGAAGAGGTTACCATTGTAGATAGCGGAGATGCCATTGCCCGTGAATTGGAGCGTCAGCTATCGGCGAATGGACTGCTATCATTGGCCAATATTGATGCGCAGGACGAATCGGCTTCGATTGTGTTCTGGAGTAGTGGGGATATTCAAAAAGTAGAGCCATTGATGTCCAAGCTGTGGGGAAAAGCCACAGTACCAAATCAACTTTTGTTTTGATTTCTTGCACTTAGGCGATTGAACGATAATATGCGCCGCAATTAATATAATTAAAAATAAAATTCAAGGGAAAAAATCATGAGTACAAAGAAAGTCACCAAAAAAGAGTTGCTGGTAACAGCTAAAGAGTTGAGCCTGAAAAGTGCTGCCAAACTAAGCAAGAATGATCTGATTCATGCTATTCAAATTGCTGAAGGCAATGTCGATTGTTTCGGCCGTATTGAAAACTGCGACGTTACACCATGTTTGTATCGCGCTGAGTGCCAATCTTAATTCTAACACTCTCTTTTCTGATTAATCTGCGTGGGCCCTTTGTGGCCCACGTTTTTTTTGGGGTATGCGGACTGTTTTCCTGTATGGGTCATGGGCAAAGTTGACCCCCCTGTATGCCGCTATAGAGTGCCCTCGCACTTCACGAAAGTGTGAATTGACGTTCCTCTGTGATGAGCCTGAATCTTCTTTCGTTGGCGTTTTTTTCATTGATGAATAAGTGTTGTGTAGAAGGGGGGCTTGATGCCTAAAGTTTGGATAGCAGATAAGATGTCTTCTCGTGCGGTTGAAGTATTCAAGATGCGCGGTATTGATGTGGATTATAAACCAGGTCTTTCTGATGAAGAGAAACTGGCTATTGTTGCTGATTATGATGCGATTGCAGTACGCTCTTCTACGACATTAAAAGGCGAGTTGCTTGCGGCCGCCAAGCGTGTGAAAGTGATTGGTCGAGCAGGTATTGGCGTTGATAACGTGGATGTGGAAGGTTGTTCTCGCCGTGGTGTCGTGGTGATGAATACACCATTTGGTAATACAATCACGACTGCTGAGCTGGCGGTGGCCCATATTGTGGCAGCTGCACGTATGATTCCTCAGGCATCAGAGTCCACCCGCAAGGGGTTGTGGGAAAAGTCCCGATTTATGGGTATGGAACTTACCGGTAAAAAAGCTGGTGTGATTGGTGCAGGTAATATCGGTGCTATTGTTTGTGATCGTTTGAAAGGACTGCACATGTCTGTGTATGTTTATGATCCATTTATCTCCGATGAGCGTGCCGGAGCGATGGGCGTGACAAAAGTGGAAACCGTGGCTGAGCTGGCTGAAATTGTAGATGTAATGACCATTCATGTGCCGCTGCTGGATGTGACCCGTAACCTGATCAATGCCGATATCATCGGACGCATGAAAAAAGGCTCGATCATCGTCAACTGCGCTCGTGGTGGTATTGTGGATGAAGATGCCTTGTATGCGGCCTGTGAGTCCGGTCATTTAAGGGCTGCGGCACTAGATGTGTTTGCCAGTGAACCGGCGCTCGAAAATCGCTTGTTTGCATTGGAAAATGTCAGTTTTACACCGCATATTGGTGCCTCGACCGATGAAGCGCAGGAAAATGTGGCTGTGCAGGTAGCTGAACAGATGTCTGATTATTTGCTTTCTGGCACTGTAACGAATGCAGTAAATGTGCCGTCACTATCGGAAGAGGAACAGCGCTTGCTGGCTCCTTATCTGTTGCTGGCAGAACGTATGGGCCGCTTTATCGGTCAGACCATGAAGCCGGGTTATTCGCGTGTGAAAGTCAGTTTTGAAGGCAGTGCATCTCATATTAATCGTAAACCATTGATCAATACCATGTTGCAGGGATTGTTGTCGCACAGCATGGAAGATGTGAATGCCGTTAATGCAGGTATGCTGGCCAAAGATCGTGGTATTGAATTATCTGAGTTTGCCTGTGAAACACCGGATCATTTTGCTACATTGATCAAGCTGGAAGTTGAAGGTGATGAGGGTGTGCGTTGTGTCTCAGGCACCTTGTTTGATGATTCACGTCCGCGTTTTGTAAGTTTTGATACGTGTGAAGTGGAAATGGCACCAGAAGGTAATTTGATTGTCATTCATAACGAAGACAAGCCGGGCATGATTGCCGCGATGGGTGCTGTACTGGCTGACGCAGGCATTAACATCGGTGATTTCAGACTTGGACGCAGAGAAGATTCAGCCAATGCCGTTGCGATGATTCAAGTGGATACACCACCGTCTCAGGATGTGATGGACAAGTTGGAAGCGTTGCCTGATATGTTGATGGTGCGTTATGCAGAACTAGGGGATATGAATTGAATCAGGAGATAATGAATGCCAACGCATAAACCGATTATTGGTCTGAATGACGCTTTTGGCTCGCAAGCGAAAGCACTGCGGAGCTTACAGGGTAGAATTTTGAACCTGTTTGATGATGCTGGTTATGAAGAAGTGATTCCACCGATGCTTGAGCGTCCAGATTCGATGAATTCTGGAGCAGGCCGTTTTCTGGCTGATCAAACTGTTGTCTTTTCTGATCCTGCCGGTGCTGGCTCGTTGGCGATCCGTTCGGATATGACACCTCAGATTGCGCGTATCGCAGCCACCAGATTACAACATGAGAAAGAGCTCAAACTCTGTTATTCAGGGACTGTTATGCTGGCAAGGCCTGATGTGCGTGGTGGTTCGCGCCAGCAGTGGCAGACCGGTGTGGAGTGCCTTGGTATTAAAGGTAGTGCCGGTGACATTGAAGTGATGCATCTGGCCGCGCGTACGATGCTTGCTGCTGGTTTTAATAAGCCTGTCTTGCAAGTGGGGCACATTGGGCTGTTAAAAGCCTTGGTGAACTGCAGTACACATGCACTGGATGTGTGGACCAAACGCATTTCCCGTCGTTCTCCGGATGATTTGATTGAATTGCTGGCTACTGAATCTCTGCCCGAGGCTTCTGCAAAAGCACTTGTTGAGATGGTTTCAGGTGTTGCTGATCAGCAGTGGCTGAAGGCCAATATCGGTTGTATTAATGATGACTTTGATGCTGCAGCGAATGAGTTGTTGGCGTTGGTGGACGAGGTCGGTGATAAGATGGAAGGGCATGTCTCTGTGCATGCGGATGCGGCTGTGATGCCACGTTTTCTCTATCACAGTGGTATTTTGTTTGCCGGGTATGCCGAAGGGGTTGCGCATGCGGTGCTGCATGGTGGTCGTTATGATGCCATGATGTCGGCACATGGGCGTGATATGGCAGCAACTGGTTTTTCATGTGATTTATGGACGTTGATTAACGCAGGATAAAATTTTAACCACAAAGGCACAGGGTCACCAAGTAAAGACAGAAATTGAATATGTTTGATCTTTGTGCCTTCGAGTCTTTGTGGTTTTAATAATAAGTTGGGGTTGAAAATGACAAATACAGTAGCGATTGGAATTCAATGGGGTGATGAGGGTAAAGGCAAAATTGTTGATTTGCTGGCACCTGAAGTTGATGTGGTGGCACGTTTCCAGGGGGGGCCGAATGCAGGCCATACACTGGTGATCGGTGATCAAAAGACAGTACTCAATCATATCCCATCCGGTATTTTACATGATGATACCCTTTGCCTGATTGGTAATGGTACGGTGGTAGATCCGTTCCATTTGGTAAAAGAGATGGATATGTTATTGGCGGCAGGTATTCCTGTTGCGGACCGTCTGAAAATTTCTGAACGTTGCCAGTTGATCCTTCCCTATCATCGTGCGCTTGATGCAGCCCGTGAAGTGGCCAAAGGCGAAGGTAAAATAGGCACTACTGGTAAGGGTATCGGCCCCTGTTATGAAGATAAAACTGCGCGTCGTGGCATCCGTTTGATCGATCTGCTTTCAGATGATCTGGATGCGCGTATTGATGCAAACCTCGAATATGTAAACTTTATGCTGACGCAATATTTGAAAGCTGAGCCAGTAAATCGTACCGATATCGATGAAGCGCTGGACTTGGCCAAAGCGCGTCTGCTGCCTCTGGCTGCTGATGTGCCGTTGATCCTACAACGCTGTATTAAAGCCGGTGATCAGGTGCTCTATGAAGGCGCTCAGGGTTCTATGCTGGATGTTGATCACGGTACATACCCGTTTGTAACTTCATCCAATACCGTGGCCGGTGCAGCCCTTGCTGGGCTCGGCGTAGGCCCGGGTCAAGTTGATGCAGTTTTGGGCATTTGTAAGGCTTACACGACCCGTGTTGGTGCTGGCCCGTTCCCGACTGAATTGTACAATGCCGAAGGCATGTGTGATGCGGAAAATGCCGGCAAGCATATGGCTGAGCGTGGTCAAGAGTTTGGTGCCACAACCGGTCGTCCGCGTCGTACCGGTTGGTTTGATGGTCCGGTTGTACAGCATGCTGTTCGGATTAATGGTGTGACAGGTCTTGCTATCACCAAACTGGATGTCTTGGACGGTCTGGAAGAAGTGAAACTGTGTACAGGTTATGCGTTGAATGGCGAGGTGTTAGAATCGATACCTGCATGTTGTAATCAGCTGGAAGCGATCACGCCTGTGTATGAAACCCTGCCGGGTTGGGATGAAAATACCTTTGGCGCAACCTCAATGGATCAGTTGCCAGCTAATGCTAAAGCACTGCTTAAACGCATTGAAGAAGTATGCGAATGCCCGATTACTATGCTTTCCACAGGTCCTGACCGTGGACATATCATTCACCTGTAAGGGGTAGTGAATCGATGATGAAAAGGGGAGGCTTCGGCTTCCCCTTTTTTATGATTCATCGCGGAAGTCTGGGAATGCCGCATTGAGCATACGAGGAAAATGGAACTGTGACGTGATCGATAAGCTGGCCACGAATACACACGAATTATCACGAATTACAAGATATTCATTGTTTCAACTCATCGATTTGACAAACATCAGCTACCCAGTAAATAGTGACGCTGGAGAGATCTTTCTCGGGATAATAATTTCACAAGCTACACTGATTCGTACTCGTGTTTATTCGTCCCCAAGGGAGCCCTCTCCAGCTTCGCTATTCACCTTCTGGCTGGATGTTTTTATGATTGAGTAACATCGAACAGTTACCATACATTGTTGTTCCCCGCTAATCCGCGGTGAACCTTTTTTATTGCGTATGATTGTCTGGGTTAGTAGTGGCACCTTGTTTGCTATTGCGCGTTATGTTTCGTTTCTCTGCATGGTTGCAGAAAAAAACTGATATCATCAAAAGATCGCTGGCGCTTCGGGTTGCATTGTTACTGATGCTTTCATATGTGGCGGCGATGCTTGTGTTGGTTTTGCTTATACCTCACTGGAGTCAAATCGCCGTGGTGTTGCTGGTGCTGTTGTTGATGATATTGACGCAGTGGATGTTGCTCAGTCACATGGTTGTTACACCGATTCAGCATTTACAACGATTAGCACGGAAAAATGCGGTGCCTGATGCATTGACCGATGCACGTTTAGCCGCACGCGGTGATGAAATTGGTAGTTTGCGATTGACTATGCTTGCCACCGATCAAGAGGTGCAATCTCAGCAGCAGGCAATGCAAACGTTGACTGAGAAAATGGATAAAGATCGCCGTCATGATCCATTGACCAAGTTACATAATCGACGTCATCTATATCTGGAAGGCCCAGCCCAGTTTGAAATGGCGCATCGTCTCAATTATCCCGTATCGGTGATGATGATTGATCTGGACCTGTTTAAACATATTAATGATACATATGGACATAGCGCCGGTGATAAGGTGCTTGTCGATGTTGCTCTGGCGCTTGGTGAACATAGTCGGGTGTATGATATATTGATCCGTTTTGGCGGCGAAGAGTTTACATTGATTTTGCTCAACTGTAACCAACAACAATCCATGCAGATTGCTGAACGCATTCGTGAAGATATTGAAATGCTGAACGTCTCGTTTGATCAAATGATAATCCCTGTAACATGCAGTATTGGTGTTAGCAGTGCTACTCAGATGGATATGGAACAGATGATTCCGTTGGCCGATGAAGCAGTATATAAAGCCAAATCAGCAGGCCGAAATTGTGTGCGCCATGTTGATGATCGTTGAATGCAATTGAAGGGTGGGGCTGAACCTGTGTTTCTACTTGCTTTCATGCTTTCCACAGATCCTTGATTGCGGACAGGTCTTTATTGATGCCTGGAAGCGATGCTTACTTTGTTTTGCATTCGGTAAATATTTTTGTATTGAAGTGATTTTTCGCCTCTATGCAGTAACGCACGATAGCTGCATAGATGCAATATGTTCAGCCAGAGCTTTCATCCTGACAGGTTTCGTTATCACCATAGTTTGGTCTATTTCTATCTGTAGAAGGTTCACATCATTCGGATGGCCGGTAAGAATAATGGCAGGGGTCTTGATCCCTAGCGTGCGAATATGATCTAATAATTCAGCCCCATTCATTTCTGGCATATGAAGGTCTGTAATGATCAAATCAATTTGCTCGTGGGCGGTTTTAAGGTAGTGAATGGCATCGCTAGCTGATCTGAACGAAACAACAGCATGGCCAATCAAATTGACCATTTTGTGGTGTACTTTTAAGACCTCTTTATCATCGTCAATGAGTATGATTTCGAGTGATTCTTTCGCGCTTGTTTCATTATGCATATTACACACTCCCCACATCACATGGGACAATTATCGTTAATGAAAAAAAAGGCGCATCACCCATATGGGGTATGCGGAGCAGATATTTTTGTTTTAGGGTACGATGTATGGAAAAAGAGAAAGATTTTAACCCTGTTGATTATTCAAAGCTGATAGCTTTGATTTATGACACAGCAGAGGACACTTCTCTGTGGCCAGAGTTGTTGGAACAGATATGGGATTATGCCAATAGTGATTCATCTCATTTCCATGATAAAGATGCGATCTTTGAACCACATGTTGCCCGCGCAGTAGCGCTCAATCAGCGTATTTCAAAATTGAAAGCTAAAAACTATACAAGCAATCAGATTCTTAACCGTCTGCCAATCGGTGTGCTTGTGGTTAATGAGGCGTTGAAAATATTGGCTGTAAATGAGCGGGCATCCATGGTGTTAAATCATGGAAAGGTGATATCCAACAAGTATGGTTTTATTGAATCTCATTCAATAAAAAACACCCAACAGCTACAAAAATTAGTCGCAACTTATGCATCGTCCAGTTCCTTTGAGAGAGGCTCATCACTTTTTCTGGAAGGAAGTGATGGTGCCCAAATATCCCTATGGGTTACAGCATCGGATAATCAGGCAACAGAAATTACTGGAAGCTCAGATGTCGCCATTATTTATATTGCCTCACCATTGATTCAGCCCGAGTTTGATGTGCAGAATATTCAGGATCAGTTTCACCTCACCCTTGCCGAAGCAAAATTGGTGAAAGCTTTGGCCAATGGTTGCCATAATCTCAATGATGCAGCGATAAAGCTTGGTGTGAGTATTCATACTGTGCGCACGCAGATCAAACGTACCTTTGAAAAAACAGATACGACCAGCCAAATGGAGTTGGTCAAGAAGGTGCTTACCAGTCCCTCTGCCATCTT
This sequence comes from Mariprofundus sp. EBB-1, assembly GCF_003665155.1. Classification (GTDB taxonomy): domain Bacteria; phylum Pseudomonadota; class Zetaproteobacteria; order Mariprofundales; family Mariprofundaceae; genus Mariprofundus. Next base: position 85,396 of record NZ_RCFQ01000001.1, read on the forward strand.
TGGTGAAACACAACTTCCACAATCTTTGATCAGCCATGCAGATGCTGAGAAAGATGTGCTCTTTAAACCTTATCATACGATTCGCTTGATGGATGGACGAGATTTGTCTTACGAAGAGTATGGTGATCCAGAGGGGATACCGGTATTGCTGTTCCACGCGGCATTTGGTTCAAGGTTGCAATATCCAGCAGATGATACGACAGCGCATCGCTTAGGATTGCGGTTTATTGTGCCAGATCGACCTGGTCATGGTTATTCCTCCATGCAGAAAGATCGAAAGCTGCTGGACTGGCCGAATGATGTCATAGCGCTGGCTGATCAATTGAACCTGGAGACGTTTTCTGTCATGGGTTATTCAGGCGGAGGCAGCTATGCACTGGCTTGTGCTTACAAAATCCCTGAACGTATTGATCAGGCAGTGCTTGTTTCATTTGGAAGTCCGAATATTAGCTTTTATGAGAATAGTTTAAGGTGGAGTTATTCTTTTCTGAGAATGGCACAAAGTTCCCCTAAATTATTCTCACAATTTGTGAAAATATTAGCTAGTAGCTTTCAGAAAGACCCTATCAAGGCCTTAGAGAGGCGTTTTAGTCAAATGGCTCCAGTAGATATGGCCTGTATAGAAAATGATCCTGCAAATAGAGAACAATACGCATTATCTCTGAATGAATCGTTACGACAGGGGGGCGAAGGCGTTGCACAGGATATGATGACGATCATGGACTGGGATTTCACACCCAAGAACGTTTCCATGCCCATTCGATTCTGGCATGGCGTGGAGGATCAACAGTTTCCATTGCGTGCAGCCAAACAACTGGTTGAAGAGCTACCCGACTGTGAAGCAACCTTTGTTCCGAAAGCCGGGTCAATGCTGATTATTCAACATTGGGATGAAATTCTTATCGATCTGGCTGGACGGTTAAGTATCAGATAGAGCGTTCAGTCTCTATTCAAGACACATTGCAGTTTAAAAGTTATAACTTATCGATCCAACAATGCCCCACACGCGCGCTTTGGATGTGCTTCCAGTTTTTACGTCGGTCCAGTATTGCACCCATTCCGCACCTGCGTTTAAACGTTCTGCAAATGTGTATGCTGCTCCTGCGCCATAGCTGAGGCCGCTGGTAGTCCCGCTAGTACCTTTAATGCCAGGTACAGAGAATGTGCCTTTTACCTTGATGGTAGTGCCGCCAACTAATCCGTAGAGGTGAACGTTCTGAGCCACTTCGTAGCGAAGTCTGGTCAGGTATGAAGCAAAGTAGCTTGCTTTCATGGAATAGTTGAAGCTGACAGGGCTTGGGAACGTGCCCAGTGCGGTAGTGATTGGCGTTCCTGCTGAATAGGAAGAGGTGCCGGTTCCTGTACCGCCAATACGCAATTCAGCGGCAATAAAATGATTAAAATTCACACCGAATTTTACATATTCACCAACAACCGTGTTCTTCTGGGTTACACTGGGTGTTTTTAGTTCCAGGCCGAATATGCCGACACCAAAACCGGCGTATGGATCAAGGTCTTGTGCTTGAACTGCAGTGCTGGTGGATAAATAGATTGCAACAGATGCAATAAAACGTGTTTTCATGATCCCTCCCCAGAGTTCATGCCGAAGAGTAAATCAACTTCTATGATGCAAGTCAATGTCTGTTTGTAGTCTTTTGCAGTAGATGCATGGCTGAAATGCTTGTTGCGTTCCTTCCAGATGGGGCGTTATTGAAATGGCTAACTATGGTTTTTTACCGTTGGTGGAATGACATCACCACTGGCTTGCAGGGCAAGAGCATCGGGGTGGGAGATGTAGTGCTCACGCACGACATTGGCTAATTTCTGCTTCACTGGCTCATCAATCAGCGATGGGGACTCTTCTGGAAGTGCTGCAATAAGGGCGCTGAGCAGCTGATCCTGTGGTGGCTGCATGTTTGGTAACCACGACGTTAACAGATCCTTGTCCACATAGGCGGGTATAGAGCCTAAAATACCGACATCATTCTGGTCATGAACAAGCAGGCCTGAGGTGGTGCCACGATCGAGTGTGAGTACCTGGAGAAAATAGAGTGTGTGATAGGCTAGTTGCGTCTGTTGTTGCTCGGCGGTTGGTGCATCCGCATCAGTCAACGCATCCCTGAGGATATTCAGATAGGTATCAATAGCTGTTTCACCAACCGTGGTAGCCAGATCGAGATCAGCCTGCACATCACCGCTGTTATAGGCTTCCAGATAAAAGTGGGCTACACCGCGATGGCGTTCCAAAGCAGGGATCAAGAAATAACGTTCGCCCTGGGCAACGGCTGCATCAAATTGTTCGGGAGCCGCTTTTCTGAGGGCATCAAAATACTGCCCTGTCGCAGTCGGATTTTCATGCGATGGGTTAAGGTCTGCCATGATGCGCCAGTAACCCTTGCCGTTTCTCATCTCTGTCCAGCTCAGGTGAATATGCACTGAAGGGGCCATCGGATGGCAGGGGTGAATAATGGTGGAGATCGCTGTGGCTGATGCAAGCTGCTTAGCCGGGTTATCATCATAATGAACCTGTGACACATTGACCGAACCGCGCCCAAATAGTGGGCCATCTGCTGTTTCATAGCGAAGACCACCACCATGGATGCCATTGTCGCGAAACCATTCAACGGCATTGAATGGTTGGACTGTGCCAAGGTCGCGAGATAGTGATTCCAAACCCTGAGTGAAACGTTGTTGCAGGGCAGAGACCAGTGCCAGTGCTTGTGCCGATTTACCTGAAGTGGCGGGAGTGCGCTGCTTGATGCTTTGTTGTGTCATGTTCAACCTCGTAGTGGTTATAGATAGGGAAACCTGAATGAGTGCGTCTTGCACTGATTCAGAACGTAAAGCAAAAAACGTCGTTTTTCCTTCACTCACAAAATCAAACACTTGCGTGCATGGTTTTGGCAGGCCGTCCATTGCCTGCACAGATACGCTGACTTTTTTCAGGGTATCCTTGAACGTGAACTATGAGCAGCAAAGCCTTGTGGTTCAATGCCTGATTGCAGCTTGTGTGAGGGGCGCTTTGAAATGATGTCCGGGTGGCTGTTCTTTCCGTGCAACTTGGTTAGAGTGCCGCTCCCGCAGCAGAATGCTGCGTGGTTATCTATGAGTTAAAATAGGGGAACCTTACATGCCAGTTGAACGTACACTATCCATTATTAAACCAGATGCGGTCGCTAAAAATGTCATTGGAGACATTATTCGTCGTTTTGAAGAAAACGGTCTTTCAGTGATCGCTACCAATATGACGCATCTTTCTGCTGTAGAAGCAGGTCGTTTTTATGAAGTTCATGCTGAGCGTCCATTCTATGGTGATTTGTGTGAATTCATGAGTTCAGGTCCCGTTCTAGCAATGGTTCTGGAAGGCAAAAATGCTATTACATTGAACCGTCAATTGATGGGTGCTACCAACCCACAAGAAGCAGAATCCGGCACTATCCGCGCTGATCATGCAGACTCTATTGATGCCAATGCCGTTCATGGTTCTGATTCAGCAGAAAATGCTGCCATTGAAATCGCATTCTTCTTTTCCGGCCTGGACCTGCACAGCCATTAAATAATGACTGATACAACGTTGGACTCAAACACTACTGAAACAAATGAACCGGTTGCTTTAACGCAGCCAACTGTACAACAGGATTCCGAGCAGATCAGGGTACGTCGGGAAAAGCTAAGTCGCATCCGTGATGCAGGACTTGCTTATCCGAATACCTGGCGTCCGGATCACTCTACTGGCGATATTCATGCCAATCATGCTGAGCACGATACCGAGCGGTTGGCTGAACTGTCGCATAAGGTGCGCGTCGCTGGCCGTATTATGGCCCATCGCGTGATGGGTAAATCGAGTTTTATCAAAATTCAGGATGGCTCGGATCAGATCCAGCTGTTTTTGAATCGCGATGAAATCGGTGGTGCCGAAATCTATAATCCGACCAAAAAGTGGGATTTGGGTGATATTGTGGGTGCTGAAGGTGTTGTTTTCCGCACCAAAACGGATGAACTGTCTGTACGTGTTTCATCGATTGAAATGGTAAGCAAGTGTTTGCGCCCACTGCCGGAAAAATGGCATGGATTGAGTGATATCGAAACCAGATATCGCCAGCGCTATGTGGACTTGATGGTAACGCCGGAATCGCGTCAGACATTCAAGACGCGTTCCAAGGTGATCTCTCTGTTGCGCAGTGGTCTGGAAAATCGTGACTTTATTGAAGTGGAAACGCCGATGCTGCAATCGCAGCCCGGTGGTGCTGCGGCTCGTCCGTTTACAACGCATCATAATGCACTGGATATGCAGTTGTTTCTGCGTATTGCACCCGAACTTTATCTAAAACGTTTGTTGGTGGGTGGTTTTGAACGCGTGTTTGAAATCAACCGGAACTTTCGCAATGAAGGTTTGGATGCCACACACAATCCGGAATTCACCATGGTGGAATTTTATCAGGCTTATGCCGATTTTACCGATGCTATGGATACAACCGAAGCCCTGATTCGTAATATCGCGACTGGTTTAAATTTGAGCGAAGCAGTCTGGGAAGGGGTTACGATTGATCTGACGCAACCCTTTAAACGCTTGCGTATGGATGAATCTGTATTTGAGAAACGTCCGGACTTGCGTGGGCATGCCAATGATAAAGCATTGTTGGCGACGGTCTGCTTGCAGGAAATCCCTGATATTAAACCATTGATTACCTGGAAGGCAGGGCACTATCTGCTGGCGCTGTTTGAAGCCTTGGTAGAACCCGAGTTGTCTCAACCTACATTTATTACCCATTACCCTGTTGATGTGTCGCCATTGGCGCGCCGCAATAATGAAGAAGAGACCGTTACAGATCGTTTCGAACTGTTTATCGCCGGACGTGAAATTGCCAATGGTTTCTCTGAATTGAATGATCCGGACGATCAGCGTGGTCGTTTTGTGGCTCAGGCGCAAGCTAAAGCAGCAGGTGATGCTGAAGCGACTGGTGTGGATGAAGATTATCTGCGTGCGCTGGAGTTTGGTATGCCTCCTGCGGCAGGTGTAGGCATTGGTGTAGATAGATTGGTGATGATGTTGACAGGCCAGCATTCAATTCGCGATGTGCTGCTGTTTCCTCATATGCGACCTGAATAATAATACCTGATCAGGAGGGGTTATGTTAGCCGAAAATATCATGGTCACGAATATTGTGACTGCGCATGTTGATGAAACTGTAGATATCATTCTGGAGCGCATGCGTAACGCCAAGTTGCGTATGATCCCGGTGCTCGATAGTGAAAAGGTTATTGTAGGTGTGGTATCCACGTTTTCAGTGTTGGAAAAAGTTGTGCCATCATACATTGTGACGGGGGATTTGAACCAGATCTCTTATGCCCCCGATATCGGTATATTATTACGCCATTACGATGAAATTTCCAAGTTGAAAGTGACGGAAGTAATGGATGATAAACCGTTGACAGTGAGTAGGAATGAATCGTTACTATCTGTTGCTGCTGCCATGATCTCATTTACCAAACATGAATATGCCATGGTGATTGATGACCACCGACATTTGCTCGGAATTGTGTCTGCTGGTGATGTGCTTGATCGCATGCAACTGGGGGGCAACGATGCATAATGTGTCTGAACATGCTGCTTCCGTGATCTTTGGCATGGACCCTACCTGGGTAGCTGTATCTATTTTATTGGTTGTATATGGCTTCATTATGGCTGAAAAATTCAACCGTGCGGTACTGTCATTGATTGGTGCTGGTTTGATGATTCTTTGTGGTGTTCTTACGCAAGAGCAAGCCATAGCAGGTGTTGATTTTAATACTATTGGTCTGTTGACAGGAATGATGGTGATTGTAGCCATTAGTCAAAAAACCGGCATGTTTCAGTATGTGGCGATTAAAGCTGCTAAGGTGGTGAAGGGGAGCCCATGGGGTATTCTTGTCATGCTCGCCATTGTAACCGCTGTATTTTCGGCCTTCCTTGATAATGTGACCACTGTGCTGCTGATTGCGCCGGTGACACTATTGATTACGGATGCGTTGGGGGTGCGTCCATATCCCTATCTGTTTGCACAGATTCTGGCCTCCAATGTTGGCGGTACGGCCACGCTGATTGGTGATCCTCCAAATATCATGATCGGTTCTGCTGCAAACTTGAGTTTTACCGATTTCCTGTTGAACCTGGCACCGATTACGCCGGTGATTTTTACCGTTATGATTGTAGCTATCTGGTTCATGTTTGGTCGTGATCTGCATGCAACGGATGAGAATAAAGCACTGGTGATGCGTTTTGATGAAAATGAAGCGATCAAAGATGTCCCATTGTTAAAGAAATGTCTTTTGGTGCTGTTTTTAGTGATTTCCGGTTTTACGGTGGCGCATACGTTTCACCTCGAGCCTGCAAGCATCGCGATGTTTGGTGCCGCTATACTGTTGCTGTTACAGACATTTGGTCAGTCTTTGCATGATAAAGATCATGCTTACGAAGGCATTATGGCTGAGGTTGAGTGGACAACGATATTTTTCTTTGTCGGTCTGTTTATTGTAGTGACCGGTGTTGAACATACGGGTGTGATTGAAATGTTGGCGACCAAAACACTTGAACTTACCGGTGGTGATTTTAATGCCACGGTAGGAGCGGTGTTGTGGGTGTCAGCGATTGCATCTGCCCTGATCGATAATATCCCCTTTGTCGCCACCATGATTCCTTTAATTCAAAGTATGGCACCGACATTTGGTGGTCCTGATGCTTTGGTGCCGTTGTGGTGGGCGCTTGCGTTGGGGGCATGTCTTGGAGGTAATGGGTCATTGATAGGGGCGTCGGCCAACCTGATTGTGGCAGGCTTTGCGCAACGTGCCGGTCATCCCATTCAGTTTCTGGTGTTCATGAAACACGCTTTTGTGCTGATGCTGATCTCCATTGCCATTGCTCACACCTATATATATTTCCGTTATTTGAGCTGAAAATCGATATCTGGTGCGGTCGATATGACATATCCAATGGGTAGGTGTTTGTGAACAAGGGTTTTTTCCGTTCCTATGAGTGGATGTTGGCGCGCCGTTATTTGCGTTCCCGTCGCAGTGAAAAGTTTGTGTCCCTTATCAGCTGGAGTTCTGGTGCAGGCATCGCTATTGGTGTGATGACATTGATTGTCGTGCTGTCGGTGATGAATGGAGCTGCAGTTGAAATTCGTGATAAAATATTAGGTTTTTCATCGCATGTTGATGTTCAGGGGCCTGGTGATGCCTTGACCGACTGGCGAAGCTGGCTGGCTGAAACAGAAAAGCTGGAGGGTGTAGAGCGTGCGGCTCCGTATATTTCTGCACAAGTGCTTGCCTCTTTTGGTTCTAAAGCTTTGGGTGGTATTCTAAAAGGCATTGATGTGAAGCGCAGTGATGATATTGCCAGGCATATTACGCAAGGTCGTTTTGTGAATGATGATGCATCACCATTTCAAATGGTGATGGGTAAGAGCCTGGCCAGAAAGCTTGGTGTTGGTGTGGGTGATCAGGTGCGTTTGATGTCCCCCTCCGGCGGTATTAGTCCTTCAGGTGCGGTGCCACGCATGCGTGCTTTCAAGCTGGTCGGTATTTTTGATTCCGGATTCTATGAGTACGATGCCGGTATGATGGTCACACCGCTGGAGGCGATTCAGCGCTTGAATAAAATGGGTGATAGCGTGACTGGTATCGAGCTGTTTTTACATGATAAAGATCAAGCTGGGCGCGTCTCTCAATTGGCGCGTGAGAGTTTGCCTATGGGCGCCTGGGTGACTGATTGGCAACATCGTTACCGCTCATTTTTTCAGGCTATGAAAACAGAACGCATTGCTATGGGCGTTATTTTATCGCTGATCATCATGGTGGCAGTATTTAATATGGTGGCATCGTTGGTGATGGTTGTGATGGAACGTCGCAAAGAGATAGCCATTCTGAAAACCGTTGGGGCTACCCATGCTTCTGTGATGCGGGTGTTTCTATTGATGGGCTCGCTGCTTAGTGGCATAGGTACATTGGTGGGGGCTTCTCTGGGCCTGTTGTTAGCTTGGCAACTGGATACATTGATGGCATGGATTGAAGGCATTACAGGTGTGCAGTTCATGTCCAGTGATGTCTATTATATCGATCATATTCCTTCGGTGATAGATCCGGTTTCGGTCTCAACCATTATTATTGTTAGTTTGATTATGGGTGTGTTGGCCACATTTTATCCGGCCTGGCGAGCTGCCAGCGTGCCACCAGCTGAAGCACTAAGGTACGAATAATTTCAATATGTAGCTGTGTTTTATTATTCAGTATTTTCACAGCAGTCCCCCAGCAGGGTAGTCTCTTTTGTGTAAACACACTCATCTTTAGGGCACAAAGTTATGCAGAGAAATTAGTACAATGATCAGAAAAACAATGCTTGCCGGAGAGTAAAGGGTGAGGAATTACATCTTTTTTTGTCTTTACTTTGCGAAACTCTGCGGTAAACGATTTTCAATATTTTAATGTAATTGCCCTTCAACTCTGTTGAGCTGGCTTGTCTCTATCTTTATGGTAACATATACTTGCATGTATATGTGCAGATAGGAGATGAGTTATGGGCCAAGTCACAGTATATCTTGATGATAAAACAGAAGATGAAATGAATTCAGCCGTAAAAGCTTCAGGCCTGTCAAAAAGTAAATGGGTGGCGCGTGTAATACACGAAAAAGCAGGTAGTGAATGGCCTGAAACAGTTGCTCAATTGGCGGGGGCCTGGCCTGATTTCCCGTCGCAAGATGAAATTCGACGCACCTCCGGAGAAGATGCCCCGCGTGAACCCTTCTGATGTACATTCTCGATACAAATACGCTGATCTATTATTTCAAAGGAATGGGTCAAGTAGCTGAACAATTATTAAATGTTCCCCCGAGAGATGTAGCTATTCCATCTATCGTGTTATATGAATTGGAAGTGGGTTTGGCTAAATCTTCATCTCCTGAGAAACGTCGCCAACAACTCGAAACATTAACGGGCGTGGTCACTGTTTTGCCGTTGGGAGTTAAGGAGGCCAGGTGTGCCGCGATGGTTCGTGCATCTATGGAGATGGCTGGGACTCCGATTGGTCCGATGGATACATTGATTGCTGGCACTGCATTGGCACAGCAGGGCATACTTGTAACACATAACACAAAAGAGTTTTCACGCATTGATGGTTTACAGCTTCATGACTGGTATTGATGGAAACGTCGGTACTAAGCAATTGAAAGAAGAATAACTGATGGCTGAGATGCATGATCATGCCTTATTGCTCAGGCGCATTCCTTATGGTGATACCTCTTTGATTTGTCATTTTTTAACAGAACAACATGGACGCATAGCCTTGATGGCGCGTGGTGCCAAACGACCCAAGAGTGTTTTTCGCGCTAGTTTGGAACCACTGTATGCATTGAACATTACGTGGCGTCCCGGCCGTAGTGGTATGGGTACGCTAACAGATGTGCAGCGAGGTTCTGCCTGTCTGGCGGTGAGCCAGTCCATGGATGGTCTGGAGTTGTTGGCCATTGCGTCGCGTTTGTTCCACGAAGGTGACCATCAGGGGTTTGAGGAAGTGAATGCATCATTGCAACTGCTCGCAAGCAGTCATGCGCAGAGATTGTTGATGGCGGTGTGGCAATTGTTGGATGCCGCTGGCTGGCTTGGAGATTTATCCCACTGTTGGCAGTGCGGCAGTAGTGTTGATCAGGAGATGTATTGGAGGCAGGCTCAGCTTGTCTGTGCTCCGTGTGGTGGTGGTATGACAATATCGACGGGCTTACGCAAATCGATTGTTGCAGTATTGTCTGGTCAACAGGTTCGATTCAGTATCGCCGATGCAAGCAGCTGGTCTGAAATGATTCGACAGGTGTTGATGCGACATGATATTCGGCTGACAGATAGTTTTAGAAAATAGATTTTTTGTGCCTTGTTGCGAAGGGGCTGAAACTTCGAAAAGGTAAGATATGCATTTGGATCTGCGTGTGTTGCTTCTTTTCGGTGTTGTCTTTACTTTGCGTACGCTGTGATGGGCAGGGTGTACGAATGCGCAAGAACAGCCTGTGAAAGGTTTTGACTATAGTTTATGAAGGAATTTAGAACATGATAAATTTGGGTGTAAATATTGATCATATTGCCACGATCAGGCAGGCACGAGGAACATCATATCCTGATCCTTTGGATGCAGTTCCCCTCTGTCTGGCTGCAGGTGCTGGCAGCATTACAGCACATTTGCGTGAGGATAGGCGCCATATTCAGGATCATGATATCGAGCGTTTGGCTGCGATGGATGGCTTGCACCTGAATATGGAGATGGGGGCGACCGATGAGATGGTGCGTATTTGTGAACGCTTGCGCCCGGCGGCTTGTTGTCTGGTGCCTGAAAAACGCGAGGAATTGACAACGGAAGGTGGGCTGGATGTGGTCGGCCATCAACGCCGATTGGCCGATGTGGTGGCGCGGTTATCTGCAGTCGGTGTGCGTGTGTCGATGTTTATTGATCCTATTGAGGCCCAGATTAGAGCAAGTAGCGAGATTGGTGCACCGGTCATTGAATTGCATACTGGGCACTATGCTAATTTGTGTGGAGCAGAGCAGGCTGTGGAACTCGTAGCGATCCGCGATGGTGCAGCGTTGGCTGCAGGGATGGGGTTGATGGTGCATGCAGGTCATGGCCTGACGGTGGAGAATACGCCGGCCATTTGTAGAATTCCTGAAATTGAAGAGTTGAATATTGGTCATGCCATTGTTGCCGATGCCTTGTTTAAGGGGCTGAAGCAGGCCGTCATTGATTTTCGTGCAGTGATGATACGTTGATTACAGGTATTGGTGTTGATCGCATTGCGATCAAGCGGGTTGAAGCTGCAATTGCGCGCCATGGTGAACGTTTTATCACGCGTCTTTTTACGGCAGGAGAAATCGCTCAGGCTCGGGCTAAGGGCAATCCAGTCAGGCGCTTTGCCATGCTGTTTGCTGCTAAAGAAGCTGTCTCTAAGGCGCTGGGTACAGGCCTTAGACAAGGCGTGACATTGCAGGGGATTGAAACGATCCATCAGGCTTCAGGTAAGCCTGAGGTGACACTGTATGATGGAGCAAAAAGCATAGCCGATGGTTTGAATATTCGTTCAGTGCATCTTTCTCTGACCGATGATGATGGTGTGGCGATGGCATTTGCTGTGGCTGAAACAGCCGATTGATCTTCAAACCACAGTTTCGGAATGTGTGGACGGTTGCATTGATCGTCTATTGCGGGTTTATCTATTATCTGTCTGATCAAAGTCGGTGGATTATTCCTGTTCCGGATCTGTTTGATATGCAGGATAAGCTGATTCATGCAACGGCTTATGCCGTAATGGCTTTTCTTTTTTGGCAGGCGGGTAGGTGCTGGATGCTCTTTTATGGGAAGATGCAATGGCATGCTCTGGCTGTGACCTGTGTATTGTTTTGTACTCTTTATGGCATGTCAGATGAGTGGCATCAATCCTTTGTGCCGGGTCGGGATGCCAGTTTTTTTGACTGGGTGGCAGATACTTTTGGTGCTTTATTGTTGACAATCATGCTTATAAAAAGGGAGTTTACGTTATCACGCGCAAGTAGTAATTGAGTTGAGCGCGGGTTTGCTGGTTTTAATCAGTAGTATGAAGAGGGGGTTGAATGAGTGAAACACGCATCCTGACTACTGCTCAAATGCGATGGGCTGATGAGCAGACAATCACATCTGGAACATCTGCTTTTACCCTGATGGATCGAGCCGGCCGAGCCTTATCCGCAACTATTCTTGAATTGATGCCAGATTATGGACGTATCGTGATTGTTACAGGCAGTGGCAATAACGGCGGCGATGGTTTTGCTGCGGCGCATTATCTGCGCCAGCGTCGTATCCCGGTCACTATTGTCTCTCTTGTACCGCTTACGCAATTGAACGACGAATGTAAGCAACACGCTGATCTGGCCAGTGCGGCTGGCGTGAAAATACGTGAGGCCTGTGCTGATGACTGTATTGAAGAGCTTAGCCGCTGGTTACTCAGAGCAGTGTTGGTTGTTGATGCCATCTTCGGCGTGGGGCTGAACAGATCGTTAAACAGCGCAATGATGGATGTCATCCATCGTATTAATCAAAGCGATAGGCCTGTTCTGAGTGTTGATATTGCATCTGGTCTTTGTGCGGATACTGGTGTTGTGATGGGGGCTGCTGTTCAGGCCGATTATACCTTACCTGTTGCAGCCTCGAAGTGGGGTCATTGGTTGAGCGAAGGGCGCGATTATACCGGGCGTCTGCTTAAAGTAGCCGAGATCGGTATTGCTGAAGAGACCATTAACCTATCCTGGCAATATACATGTTCCGTTGAGGGATCGTTTTGTGTGCATAGCACCTGTTTGATTACTGATGCATTTCTTGCTTCTGCATGGCCCGGGCGTTCACGGCTTACGCATAAGGGCAGTTATGGGCATGTTTGTGTGTTTGGCGGTTCTGTCGGACATACAGGGGCACCTCAATTGGCTGCTTTGGGAGCGTATGCGGCAGGCGCAGGTCTGGTTAGCCTTTTATGTCCTGATGATGTGTGGCCAGTGATTGCCACCGCCAATTTGGAAGTGATGAGCTACCCTCAATCGACAGAGCATTGGCAGCAAGCTGATGTTGTTGTTGCAGGTCCTGGTTGGGGTTTGGATCAGGGGGTGCTGTTGCAGACGCTATTGGATAGCGATAAACCATTGTTACTCGATGCTGATGCGTTAAATATTATAGCTGCTGATGCTGCTTTACAGCAGCAACTTGCAGGGCGCTGTGAACAACGCGGTGCAATGACTGTGATGACACCACATCCGGGTGAAGCTGCAAGATTACTCGATAGCTCCAGTACAGAGATTCAGGGTAATCGTAAGGAATCCATACTTGCTTTGACTACACGTTATGCCTGTTGGGTGGTTTTGAAAGGTTCTGAAACCTTGATTGCTTCTCCTGCTGGAGATGTATATCTCAATCCATTCGGTTCAGCGCAGCTGGCGGTGGCCGGTTCCGGTGATGTGTTAGCCGGAGTTATTGCAGCCCAGCTGGTAAAAGCAGATGATAAGCAAGTTGATCTGGGTGTGTTGATCTCATCCGCAGTAGCTCTGCATGGAAAAGCAGGCGAAAGTAGTGGTTGGTATCTGGCTGGTGAGTTGGTAAAACAGATTGCACAGATGCGTCAGCGTATAGAACAGGATGGAAAGGTTTTATAAGCTGGTCTAGTATGTAGCATCATTGTTGAAGGGCAGGAGGTGTTTTATATGGGTAAACATATATGAATGAACAGCCAGTGAAATATCACCGCCCGTTGTCTCCCCGAATTTCGATCTATCGCTGGCGCGCTCCGATGCTTGCAAGTATTGCGCATCGTGCCAGTGGAGTGGCATTGGTTCTGTTTGTTCCCCTCTATTTATGGTTATTGCATGGCATGACCAGTAGTCCCGATCATTATGACGCTACATTGACCTGGTTGCATTCATTGCCCGGAAAATGTTCTTTATGGTTGGTGGGGGTGGCGCTTGTGTATCACTTTAGTAACGGTCTTCGTTTTCTTCTGATTGATGTTGGCTGGGGAGAAAGTCGAGATATGATGCGTTTCAGCGCGCTTGTGGTGTTGCTTATTGCTGTATTTGCTTCGCTGTTGTTTGCATGGCTGTTGTTTCTATGAGAACGGTTAAAGAGCCGGGCTCAGCCCATAGCGGGTTATCTGACTGGTACTGGCAACGTCTTTCTGCTGTGGTGTTGGCATTTTTGCTGCCACTACCCTTTTTCCTGATGTTGATGGTGTTCAGTGGCGCTGTTGATCAGCAGGGCTTACTGGATATTCTCGACCACGTTGCATCCCGCGTGTTGCATACCTTGTTGATTCTGGCCTTGATGGTGCATGCGTATATGGGGCTGAAAGTGATTCTGGAAGATTATGTGCATATGCTGGCCTGGCGTATTCCATTGATCGCCACGATGTTGGTGGTGATGGGTGGATTCGGCATCTGGTGGCTTGCACTTATTTGGGCCTGGGCCTGAGGAGCGATTGTGACATATTTATCAAACGATAAAGTCGAAAATCATTTTCACGATGTTGTGATTATTGGCTCCGGTGGAGCAGGTATGCAGTGCGCTCTGGATCTGGCTGATGCTGGCCACAGGGTGGCCATTGTTACCAAAGTGTTGCCAACACGTTCGCATACAGTAGCGGCGCAAGGAGGCATTAATGCCTCACTGGGTAATGTGGACTCTGATCACTGGCACTGGCATATGTATGACACTGTCAAAGGTTCGGATTACCTTGGTGATCAGGATGCCATTGAATATATGTGCAGGGCTGCGCCGCGCATCGTGCGCGGACTGGAACATCAGGGTGTGGCGTTCTCGCGGTTGAAAAATGGCACGATTTATCAACGTCCGTTTGGTGGTCAGTCACGCGGTTTCGGTGATGGTGGTCAGGCTTCACGTACGTGCGCTGCAGCCGATCGAACCGGACATGCGATTTTGCAGACCCTTTATCAGCAGAATTTGCGCGCCGGCACACATTTTTATCAGGAGTTTTTTGCCCTTGATCTGATTACCGATGATGATGGCTGTCATGGTGTGATGGCGTGGGATATCGCCAATGGCACCTATCATATGTTTCAGGCTAAGGCCGTGATTTTGGCAACCGGTGGTGCTGGTCGGATTTTCAAAATTACCACCAATGCCCATATTTGTACCGGTGATGGCGGCGCATTGACCCTGGGGGCTGGCTTGCCAGTTGAAGATATGGAGTTTTTCCAGTTTCATCCTACTGGCATTGCTGATGTTGGCCCATTGATTACGGAGGCAGTGCGCGGAGAGGGTGGTTATTTACTTAACTCTGAGGGTGAGCGCTTTATGGAGCGTTATGCACCGAAGGATAAGGATCTGGCCTGTCGTGATGTGGTATCCCGTGCTATTGCTGTGGAAGTCCGGGAAGGGCGTGGCTGTGGCCCGAATAAAGATCATGCTTTACTTAAACTTGATCATTTGGGTGAAGAATTGATTTTGAAACGCTTGCCCAATATTCATGAGTTGGCATTGCGTTTTGCTGGTGTGGATTGTACCAAAGTACCGATTCCGGTACAGCCGACCATGCATTATACCATGGGTGGCATTCCTACCAACAGGAGTGCTGAAGTAGTCTATCGTCAGGGTGATGACCCAGAAAGGGTGTTTCCAGGTTTGTTTGCAATCGGTGAAGGTGCTTGTGTATCTGTACATGGTGCGAATCGCTTGGGCGGTAATTCGTTATTGGAAATTGTTGTGTTTGGCCATGCTTGTGGCGTGCGGGTGCAGGCGTATCTGCAAGAACAGCATTATCATCCTCCACTTGATCCTGATTGTTGGAAGAAGGGCGTGGATCGTGTTGAACGCTGGTTTAAATCCACGCAACATGGAGATGAAAAACCGAAGGTGGCGCAAGTGCGGGCCCGGATGCAATCGATCATGCAGGATCATTTCAGTGTGTACCGCACCGAGGATGTCATGTCCGAAGGTGTGGATGCAATTGAAGCCTTGGTTGATGAGCTGGAAAACGCCCGCATTGAAGATGCAGGGCGAATATTTAACACCGACCTTATCGAAGCGCTGGAATTAGAAAATATGATGGCGCTGGCTCGGGTGACAGCGGCAGGCGCGCATGCGAGAACGGAATCCCGAGGGGCGCATGCCCGTGATGATTATCCTGAGCGTGATGATCAGAACTGGCAGAAACATACGCTGGCCACAATTAAGGCGGGTAAGGTTGAACTTGATTACAAGCCGGTGCGTACGATTCCCATGACGGTGGAATCGTTTCCACCCAAAAAGCGGGTGTATTGATGCACAACTTCGTCTTTTCATCCAATACTGCGTTGCTGAAACTACTGCACTGCTCACAATTCATCAGGACAGATGAATTGGACGATTCTGCATCGGGGCGTAGCCCTGACAGGCATGGATGCCTGGAATCACATATTTTTCATATGCTCCGCTGCTTGCACCATCAGCGTCTTGTCTTGAATGAAAATACTCGCTGTGTTGGGAGTGGATATGAGTAAGATGATCACGCTTTCAGTATTTCGTTATGAGCCCGGCAAAGATGAAAAGCCATCGATGCAGACGTTTGAAGTGCCGATGTTAAAACCCGGCATGAAATTGCTCGATGCACTGAATTATATCAAATGGGAGATTGATGGTACGCTAAGTTATCGCCGTTCCTGTGGTGAAGGTGTGTGTGGTTCCGATGGCCTGAACATCAATGGTGTCAATGGTCTTGCATGCATTACGCCGATTGAAGGTTTAAAACAACCGATTCATGTGCGCCCGCTGCCATCTATGCAGGTGATTCGTGATCTGGTCGTGGATATGGATCATTTCTTTGATCAATATCGACAGATTAAACCGTGGTTGCAAGCCGAGTCACCTTTGCCTGAGCATGAGCGTTTACAGTCACCGGAGGATCGAGAGCTGCTGGATGGTTCTTACGAATGTATTCTGTGTGGTTGTTGTACAACGTCCTGTCCATCATGGTGGTGGAATGGTGATCGTTTCTTAGGTCCTGCTGCTTTATTGCAAGCCAATCGCTGGATTGTAGATTCACGTGATGAAGCGACCGGTGATCGTCTGGATCAGGTAGAGGATGCTTTTAGATTGTATCGCTGCCATCAAATTATGAATTGTATGGACGCCTGTCCGAAAGATCTGAATCCAACGGCCGCCATAGGGCATATCAAACGGAAACTTGTTTCCCGAAAATCGTAGCCAATACATGCACGCATCTGAAATTGCTGTTCGTCGCTTGCGCTATCGTTTGAATCGACAGGGTATGCTGGAGCTGGATGCCTGGTTGAGTCCGCTGTTGCATGCGGATTTTGATGATGATGGTGTGATGGATGCCATCAATCTGTTGTTACAGTGCGAACCTCCGGAATTACAGGCTATGATGCGTGGCGAAAAAGATGTGCCGGAGTGTTTGAAAATATGGTTGTGAAAAGTCTTGGATTAAGTTGTGTTGTTGTTTGGTTATTGTTTGTTTCTGCATGTTCGCAGCTTGATCATCATCAGTCCGTTGTCTTGCCAGCAACTGTTGAAGTGAAATCAGCACTGGTGTTTGAGCCTGATCATGTTGACATGGGAACGGTTAAAGAGGGCCATGAGGCAACGGTATTTTTGCGCGTGCGTAATGCCGGAGATGTAATGGCCAATATCGTCGCGGTGGAAACGTCTTGTGGCTGTAGTGTGGCGGAACCTGAAGATCACCTGTTGATGCCGGGTGCTTTTACGCGTATCAAGGTGGTGGTAGATACCTTCGCCAAGCAAGGAGATGCGAAGAAATGGGTCTCGCTGACAGATGATCTTGGCCGTAGTAGTAAGGTGTGGCTTACGTTGAATGTGCAGGCTAATCCCCATTTAAATGTCGGGTCACGCAGTATTTTTAATGGAAAGTGTGCAGCGTGCCATTTTGATACAGCCAAAGATCAGGTGAAAGGGCCACAGATTTATGCTGCTGTTTGCAGTATGTGTCATGGCGATAATGGGCAGGGGGCGGTGGCCCCATCGCTGAAACACCACAACGATGCAGGGGTATTGGCATTGTTGATTGCGAATGGCACAGGATCTCAGCACATGCCGGGGTTTGCTCTGCAACAGGGTGGCCCGTTGAGTGATTCTCAAATAACAGCGTTGAGTGAATGGTTATCTACGCTGGACGAAACAGGTCAAAAAAGGTAGAAAGCCACCACTCAAATCAGGGAGTTTTTTCATGAAAAAAGATACAGTTATTGCACCATCCATTTTATCGGCCGATTTCGCTCGTCTGGGTGAAGAGATTAAGGCTATTGATGATGGTGGCTGCGATTGGGTTCATTTTGACGTAATGGATGGTTCATTTGTACCACCAATTACTATTGGCGATAATATCTGCAGTGCAATCCGTTCGTATACCGACAAACCGATCGATGTACATTTGATGGTGAATCATCCGGATACGCAGGTAGAATCGTTTGCTAAAGCTGGCGCAGATATTATTACTGTGCATCAGGAAGCATGTGTACACCTTGAACGTACGCTGCAGTTGATTCGTTCATACGGTAAAAAAGCAGGCGTGAGCCTGAATCCGTCAACGCCTGTTTCTACTATTAAAAATGTATTGCACTGCACGGACTTGGTGTTGTTGATGAGCGTGAATCCGGGTTATGGTGGCCAGTCTTATATTCATGCGGTTACTGATAAAATCCGTGAAGCACGTCAGATGCTTGATGATGCAGGTTCAGATGCATGGCTGGAAGTAGATGGCGGCGTGAATATTAAAACAGTTGAAGAAGTGGCTGCGGCTGGTGCTGATGCACTGGTGGCGGGTTCGGCAGTGTATGGTACAGATGACTATGCCAAAGCAATCAAAGATATTAGGGATCTTGCTAATAACGCATCTTAATAAGATTGATGAGGGTCCATAGCTGCAGTGCAATGGTTGACCAATAACTGTGGCGCTGCTAGCTATGCGGCCTTATTTTCATATATGAAAGACAATCAGAGGGGGGAATAACTATGACAGATCAAGCAAATCAGTCGCGCCGTAACTTTCTTTACGTTGCAGCGGGTGGTTTAGGAGCTGTTGCAGCAGGTGGAATGGTGGTGCCGTTTATCGGTAGCATGTTACCAGCCGCAGATACGCTGGCCGCATCAAAAACAGAGTTCGATTTATCAACCGTTGAGGCGGGGCAACTGGTAACCATCCAGTGGCAAGGTAAGCCTGTATTTGTTGTGCACCGTACAGCAGAGCTTCTAAAACAAGTCGATGGGCATGATGACATGCTTAAAGATAAGGATTCAAAAGCCATTGATGAAGTTCAGGAAGAGTGGATGGATACGCCTGAAAAACGTAAATACCGCGCTATTAAGCCGGAGTACCTCATTGTGGTTGCCAGTTGTACACATCTGGGTTGCATCCCTCTATTTAAACCATCAGCAGGAAGAAAAGAGTGGGGCGATTCTGTCCCTGAAAACTGGCCTGGTGGATGGCATTGTCCATGCCATGGTTCATTGTACGATGTCTCGGCACGTGTAATCAACGGATCACCGGCACCGCATAATCTTCATGTGATGCCATACCAATATAAAACCGACACTACTGTAGTGATCGGCTAATCCAGGGGGAGGGAAACGTGATAGAAAAAATGATGAAAACACAACTGTTCGCCTGGGTTGATAAGCGAACAGGTGCTGAGGCGATTATTAAATCTCAGCTGACTGAATATCCGGCACCAAAGAATTTGAACTATATGTGGAACTTTGGTTCATTGGCTTTGCTGATGCTGGTACTACAAATTGTCACAGGTATTTTCCTGGTGATGTATTATAAACCATCTGCTGAAGCTACATTTGGTGGTTTTACGGTCGCCTTTGATTCAGTAGAACGCATTATGCGTGATGTGAACTTCGGTTGGCTGATTCGTTATATGCATGCAGTTGGTGCATCGATGTTCTTCGTTGTGGTTTATCTGCACATGGGGCGTGGTTTTTACTACGGCTCATTTAAAGCACCACGTGAATTACTTTGGATTATCGGTGTTGTCATTCTGTTGATTATGCAAGGTGCAGCATTCTTCGGTTATCTACTGCCTTGGGGTCAGATGTCTTTCTGGGGTGCAACGGTAATTACCAACTTGTTCGGAGCGATTCCGGTCTTGGGTGAATATGTATCCCAGGTACTGGTTGGTGGTTTTGCGGTTGGCGATCCAACCTTGAACAGATTCTTCTCATTGCACTATCTGTTCCCACTATTGTTGGCAGCGATTGTTGGTGGTCACGTACATGCATTGCATGTTGTGCATTCCAATAATCCTGAAGGCATTGATCTTCATAAACCTGAAGAGATGATTCCTTTCCATCCATACTATACGATTAAAGATGCATTCGGCGTAGCATTCTTCCTGACTATCTATGCTTACATCGTATTCTTTAATCCACAGATGGGTGGTTACTTCATTGAAGTGGATAACTATGTGCCAGCAAACAATCTGTCCACACCAGCACATATTGCGCCGGTTTGGTACTTGACGCCTTGGTACACCATTCTACGCTCGTTTGAGTCTAAATTGATTGGTGTGTTGGCAATGGGTGGTTCATTGGCAATCTTGTTCTTGTTGCCATTCTTATGCCGCTCAGCAGTGCGCTCCGCACGCTTCCGTCCGGTATATAAGATCATGGTAATCATGTTCTTCATCGATGTGATCGTATTGGGTTATTGTGGTCATTCTGCGCCTACACCAACACTTAAAATTGTAGGCCAGTTATCTACCGCTTATTACTTCCTGTTCTTCGTGGCTCTGCCATTCTTACCGAAGTTCGAGAAGACCAAGCCTGTTCCGGAGGGGATTTAATATGAAACTGACTAACACAATGATGGCAATTATTGCTGCAGCTGTGCTGGGCTTTTCAGTTCCTGCCATTGCAAACGAGGGAGGGGCTCATCTCAAGCATGCTGAAGTAGATGCTAGCGATCAGGCTCAGATCCGTCGTGGTCTGGGTGTGTTTACTGATGTCTGTATGGGTTGTCACTCTGCTAAGTATATAAGGTATCAAAGTTTGATGGCTTACCCTGAAATCGGCTTGACACGCGCAGAAGTTGATGAATTGCGTGGAGATAGATCCTTGATGAGTGGTATGATCTCGGATATGGCGATTGAAGATGCAATATCATCTTATGGTAAAGCTCCGCCAGATCTTTCATTGATCGTACCTGGTCGCCGTGGTGGTGCGAATTATATCTATTCGCTACTGACTGGGTTTGAACATGATCCTGAAGGCAAGGTTCCCGATGGTAACTACAACCCGATTTACCCGGGTGGTCGTATTGCTATGCCGGATCCACTGTCATGGCTTGAGCACGATGAAGCGGATACTGCTGAGATAGAAAAACAGGCACAGGATGTGGCTGCATTTCTAACGTTCATCGGTGATCCGCATCAGAACGAACGTCGCGCTATTGGTTGTTGGGTAGTGGGCTTCCTGATTCTTCTTACACTAGTGCTATGGCGCTTGAAAGTTGAAGTATGGAAAGACGTAAAACATTGATCTGATTGATCAGTAATCTTAAGGGCTCGCCATATGGCGAGCCCTTTTTTTTGATACATGGGAATTCTAACCGGTTGTTTTTTGTGCCGGTTTCGCTGTGTTAAAGTGACAAGGAGTGGGCAAGAGCAAGGTCTCTGGCGATGAATATTGCGTACTTTACGGTGAGACCTTTCATGCGATTGCCATGTTGTGACATGAGCATTCCTTGACCAAAAAGAAGGTGCTTCGTAGTCTATCCATTCCCTTCACAGGGCTACTACTATTCTTGGAGTTTTTACCTGACTCATGCTTGAATTTGAAAAAATTAAACGTTTACCTCCATATGTGTTTGCGGCAGTAAACCAGCTAAAAATGGAGCTTCGTCACGATGGCGAAGATATTATTGATTTGGGCATGGGTAATCCTGACCAGCCTACACCACAGCATATTGTCGATAAGCTGTGTGAGGCCGCACAAGATGGTCGCAATCACCGTTATTCCATGTCCAAAGGTATTCCTGGTTTGCGCAAGGCTATTTGTGGTTGGTATAAGCGTAAGTTTGATGTCGATCTGGACCCTGAAACTGAAGCGATTGCTACCATTGGCTCTAAAGAGGGGCTGGCTCATCTGGCTGTAGCGATTACATCACCAGGTGATCTTATTTTGACTCCGAATCCGGCGTATCCGATTCATCCGTATGGTTTTATTATTGCCGGTGCAGATATTCGCCATGTGCCAATGGGTGCAGATCGCGATTATTTTGCAGACATTGAAAAGGCGGTGAAAGATTCATGGCCACGGCCGAAGATTCTTGTGGTGAATTTCCCTTCCAATCCAACAGCACAAGTCGTTGATCTCGATTTTTATGTGAAACTGGTTGCTTTTGCGCGTGAGAATAAACTGATCGTTATTTCAGATATTGCTTATGCAGAGATTACGTTTGATGATTATGTATGTCCGTCGATTATGCAGGTGCCGGGTGCCAAGGAAGTAGCGGTTGAATTCTATTCGCTATCCAAGAGTTATAATATGCCGGGCTGGCGCATGGGTTTCATGGTGGGCAACAGAGAAATTGTTGCTGCACTTGCCAAGATTAAATCATATCTGGATTATGGTACTTTTCAGCCCTTGCAGATTGCTTCATGTGCGGCTCTGAACGGTCCTCAGGAATGTGTGGAAGAAATTCGTCTGATGTATCAGTCGCGTCGTGATGTGATGATTGATGGCATGCATAAAATGGGTTGGATGGCTGAGAAACCGAAAGCATCGATGTTTATCTGGGCAGAGATTCCGGATGAGTTTAAACATATGGGGTCGTTGGAATTTTCCAAACGTATGTTGAAAGAGGGCGGTGTAGCGCTTTCTCCTGGTATCGGTTTTGGTGATTATGGTGACGACTTTGTGCGCATTGCACTGATTGAGAATGAACATAGAACCCGGCAAGCCCTGCGTGGTATGCGTAACTTTCTGCACGCAGGTGCATGAAGAAGTCAGCCGTGAGGGGTAAGAAGTGAGGCGGAGTCTCCTTACTTCTGACGCTTTCCCCCTTACAAATATTGGAGATATTTATAATGAGTGAAATAAGAGTTGGATTGCTTGGCCTGGGCACGATTGGTACGGGTGTAGCCCGTATATTGATCGAGCAGCAGGAGCTAATGTCACGCAGGCTCGGCAAAACAGTGCGTTTGGTTGCAGTAGCGGATCGTGATATTTCACATGATCGTGGCCTTGATCTCACCGGTGTACGCCTGTGTGATGATGCCAATGCTCTGGTAACAGCAGATGATGTTGATCTTGTTGTTGAGTTAATCGGTGGTTATGAACCGGCTCGTACGTTTGTTGCCGCAGCACTTGAGCATGGCAAACATGTTGTCACTGCTAATAAAGCACTGGTCGCCAAACATGGTGAAGAGTTGTTCCCGCTGGCAGCGAGTAAAAATGTAGCGATTGGTTTTGAAGCGGCTGTAGGTGGTGGTATTCCTTGCCTGAAAGCACTGCGTGAAGGTTGTGCTGCTAACGCCATTGAATCTGTTTATGGTATTTTAAATGGTACTTGTAACTTCATATTGACCAAAATGGAAAATGAGGGTGCAGATTATGCTGATGTGCTGAAAGAGGCACAGGAGCTTGGTTACGCTGAAGCTGATCCAACCTTTGATGTTGAAGGCATCGATACAGCCCATAAATTATCGATTCTTGCAGCCATGGCTTTTGGTTCAAAAATAAAGTTTGATGAAGTGTTTACCGAAGGAATCAGTAAAATTACTGCAGCAGATATCGAATCTGCATCTGAGCTGGGTTACCGCATCAAGTTATTGGGTATTGCCAAGCCGCATGGAGAGAATGGTGCGGTTGATCGTGTTGAGATGCGTGTACATCCGACGTTGGTACCCATGCATTCACAGATTGCGCAGGTGTCTGATTCATACAATGCAGTACAGGTATCCGGTGATTTTGTTGAACATACCTTGTATGTCGGTCGTGGTGCGGGTGAGAGGCCAACGGCTTCTGCCGTTGTAGCTGATATCATGGATATTGCCCGTGTAGCACCCGATGGTGTTCAGCATCTGGCTCCGCCAATGGGTTTTGTCGAAGCTGAACGTCGTGCCTTGCAGACATTACCTGTAGCCGATATTGAGTGTGAATATTATTTGCGTCTGATGGTTCAGGATGAGCCGGGCGTCATCGCATCTGTGACCTCCATTCTGGCTGATCATCGTATTAGTCTGGAAGCGCTGAGCCAGAAAGAACGTCATGCATGTCATGCAGTACCGATTGTGATGTTAACGCATGAAACAACAGAAGGAAATTTACAGGCTGCGATCAGCCGTATTATTAGCTTGAAAGCAGTTGAAGAAGATGTGTTGATTCTACGTAAAGAATCAGCCGTAGCTTAAGGAATTATTATGCCTAGATATGAAGGAATTATTAACCGATACCGTGCTTTTTTACCTATAGCAAAAGATGATGCGGTCATCACCCTGTATGAAGGGAATACACCACTGCATGAGTCCCATAACCTGCGCAATGCGATCAACCCTGAACTGAATATTTTTCTTAAGTTTGAAGGGTTGAATCCAACCGGTTCGTTCAAGGATCGCGGAATGACCATGGCTGTGACGCAGGCGTACAATGCCGGCTCACGTAAAATCATCTGTGCTTCAACCGGTAACACCTCCGCATCTGCCGCTGCCTATGCCGCCAATTCTGGCATGGAAGCGTATGTGCTGATTCCCGATGGCAAGATTGCGCTGGGTAAAATGAGCCAGGGTATGCGCTATGGTGCCAAGGTGATTCAGATTCGCGGAAACTTTGATGATGCACTGGAACTGGTACGTGAGATTAGTGCTGATGGATCTATTTCGTTGGTGAATTCAGTCAATCCATACCGTATTCAGGGACAAAAAACAGGTGCGTTTGAGATTGTAGATGAGCTCGGTTTCGCACCTGATTTCCATGCTTTACCTGTTGGAAACGCGGGTAATATCACTGCTTATTGGTTGGGTTATAAAGAATATCATGAAAAACGAATCAGTAAGTCGTTGCCAAAAATGCTTGGTTTCCAAGCAGCTGGATCGGCACCCATTGTGAATGGTGCGCCGGTAGAGAACCCGGAAACTATAGCGACAGCGATTCGTATCGGTAAACCAGCATCATGGAAGCAAGCAGAAGCGGCCCGTGATGAATCCGGTGGTGTTATTGATGCAGTGACTGATGATGAGATCCTACAAGCTTATGATATGTTGGCATCCTTGGAAGGGGTGTTCTGTGAACCTGCATCGGCTGCATCGGTAGCTGGTATTATCAAATTGAATAAAGCCGGTTATTTCCAGCCAGGCCAGAGCATTGTCTGTACATTGACTGGTAATGGTTTGAAAGATCCGGATACCGCGATGATGGGTATTCCGACACCGATTACCATTGATGCTACCGAGGACGCTGTACGCAGGGCTCTTGATTCCTAAAGCAGTCCGAAGCATGACTGCTTCAACCCTGATTGTAACTCAGGCTTTATTACCACATCAGGATGGAGTTTCGCTCCATCCTGATCTTTTTTTATGGGAAAAATATCTTAGTAAATATCGGCAAACATGGTTCCGGTGCAGTGATAAAAATCCATTAGCATGGTATGCAGCATTGTCTGAACGCCCTGCGGCGTTGTTATTGGCTGAGAAGTGTTCAGCATTTCCTGAGCATATTCGCCAGTGTTGGGTGGTTTCACCATATCATGCATTTTTAGCACAGCACATGGTGCGTGTTCATCCTGAAGGCCTATTTTCATGGTCGGCTGAAGATGCCCGAGACCTTTGCGAAACGGTAAATCCATTCATTGCTGATGATGGCATGACGTTGGTTGCGACCGGGGCTGCATTATTGCTGTGTTGCCGCGAACCCATGCAGGCCTACCCGCAAGGGTTTGCTGCGGTATCGGGTAAGATGCTACCGGATCGTGATCATGAAGGTGAAGATGGAGGACGACTGAATCGTCTGTTATCTGAGATTCAAATGTTACTTTTTCAACATCCCTTGGCTGCAAGACAAGAGCGTGGCGACGTAGGTGTGAGCGGCATCTGGGTATGGGATCCGGTTGATATGAAAGCTGATGTGTCCATGCATATTGAAGTTGCTAACGGTGTATCCGGGCATAAACAGTTCGCTGTTGCTACCCGTAACCCTCTTTTGCAATCTATTGTTGAACCTAGAGATGCTGATCTGATTATTTCGGAGCCCGAACGCATGCATGAATTATTGCAACATGATGAAACGCTGCCAAAAACGATTATATTGGCTGGAGAGGGGCATGCTGTATTGCTGAAACAATCAATGATGCCAAGCTTCACTAAAGGCATCTGGAAATCGAAGCTCAAACGTGAATCGCAGAAAGAAGAAGCGACATTATTGGCTTATCTTGTGGGTGATCTTTAAATGTCTGAGATAGAGCCACAGGATTTACCTGCTGGCAGAAGTGCAAAGGGAAAGGTTCTGGTTTGGCGACATACTCCGTTGTTTGCTGAGGACCCGGTAAGTGCCTGGCAAGGCGTGCTTGAAGCCAGAGGCTTGAGAGAGACTGATGCATACTTTTCACCACGTTTAGCGGATCTACCTGACCCATTTCTAATGGTGGATATGGAAAAAGCGGCGACCCGCATAGCTGCAGCCATTCAACATGCAGAAAAAATACACATCTTTGGTGACTTTGATGCCGATGGTGTGAATGGCACAGCGATATTGCTTGAAGCGTTGTCTGCAGCAGGTGCTACTGTTTCATATTCCATTCCACACCGTGCTGATCAAGGGCATGGAATTGGTGTGCAGCCGGTGCGAATGGCAGTGGATGATGGCGCTAAACTGGGCTTAAGTGTGGATACAGGCACCACATGTTTTGATGCATGTGATGAGGCAAAAAAAATCGGCTTTGATTTGATTGTCAGTGATCATCATCTACCTGATAGCACGCTTCCCAATGCATTTGCTTTGCTGAATCCAGCCCGTGAATCGTGTGGCTTTGCAGATAGAAAGCTGTGTGGGACAGGTGTTGCATTTTTTCTGTTGATGGCAGTTTGGAAAAAGCTTGCTGAACAACAGCTTCGCCCTGGCTTTGATTTGCGCCTGTTGCTGGATCGGGTAGCTGTTGCAACGATTGCTGATGTGATGGATTTGGTTGGTGTGAACCGGGTTCTGGTTTACCATGGTCTGCAGAAGTTGAACAGAGATCCATCGATTGGCATGAAAGCCTTAATGAAGATTGCCAAGGTTAAAAAAGCTGTGACTGCTGAAACTATCGGCTTTTATCTGGCTCCGCGCATTAATGCTGCAGGTCGTTTACAACATGGCGAAGCAGCCATGCGCATGCTCTCTACTGGTGATGCCGATGAGGCAGCTATGTTGGCAGCGGAGCTTGATGCGACCAATAAAGAGCGCCGCAAGGTTGAAGTTGAGGTGCTTAAACAGGCTGAACTTAAATTGGGCGATTCAGATATTTTAGCTGTTTACGATGACAGTTGGCATGCCGGTGTCGTGGGCCTGGTTGCTGGTCGTCTGGCCAGAAAACATGGCAGACCCGCGGCTGTCGGTTTTGTCACGCCGGATGGCGTGGTACGCGTATCTTTGCGTGGCATGCCGGGATTTCATATTGGCAAGCTGTTAAATGCTTGTAGTGAGCATCTGGAGGGCTTTGGTGGTCATGCGGGAGCTGGTGGTGGTGGTATAAAACCAGGGCAGTGGCATGCATTTACCAAGACGTTCGCAGCATGCATCGAAAATCAGTCGATAGATGTTTCTGATCATTTGAGGCTTGAAGTGGATGGCATTCTTGGTCTGGGCTGCATGCATATTGCTTTAGCTGATCGTTTGGCGCGTTTTGAACCTATTGGTCGTGGTAACAGTGCTTGTGCATGGTTGATTGAAGGGGTGCATATTGCAGATCGTCGTGATTTGAAGGGCGGAGTGGTGCGTCTGAAACTCACGGATGGCAGTCGTTGGATCGATGGTATTGTGTTTGGTGCAGGTGCCATCTCCGATGATATTCAACCGGGTTTAACGGTTTCAATAATCGGCCAGCTACAAAAAGATGATTACCGTGGTGGGGCTGCTGTACAATTTGTTATCGAGGATGTTATTTCGACCGCTGTGGATAACTAACCGCTGAGCAGGCTCCATCCAGATACGTGTAGATACAGCATTGATTTTCAATCCAACAATTTAAGCATGGATTTCATGTTCTTTAGCTGTTCAGCAATGGTATTGGCTGGAACAGGTGGGCTTGAGAGAAAACCCAGAATGCCATCTGAATCATGCTTGCGTAAGAATTGTAATTGATCCTCAGTTTCGACACCTTCAGCCACGACTTGATGATTAAGAATATGCCCCATCGAAATGATCGCATTGGCAATTTGGGCACTGTCACCGCCTTGGCCAATTTGATGGATCAGTGATCGATTCATTTTCAATTCGTGCACAGGCATAGATTTTAGAGACTGTAATGAGAAGAAACCGGCGCCGAAATTATCTATGGTGATTTTAACACCCATTGCATCGAGTTCATTCAATGATATCAATACAGCAGAAGCATGTTGCATCAGATCACTTTCACTGATTTCAAGTTGCAACATGTCGGCATCAAGATGGTTGTCGCGTAATGTTTGAGCAACGAGCTTGCTGAAATCAGCATGTCTTAATTGCTCGGCTGTAACATTGACAGAAACAGGTACAATGGGAAGCCCCATCTCCTTCCATTTTCTATTTTGGGTGCAAGCCTGTCGTAATACCCACTCACCAATCTGCACAATAAGGCCAGTTTTGTTGGCCAGTGGCAGGAACTGATCGGGTAATATGATGCCTGTCTCGGCATTGTTCCAACGTAAGAGTGCATGTGTGCCAGTGATTAAACCGTTTTTTAGCTCAACTTTGGGTTGGTAATAGATGAGCAATTCATCATTTGAAATCGCTTGCCGTAATGCTTTCTCCAGTTTTAATTCAGCATTGATTTCACTGAAAACCCCTGACTCTTTATCACGATAGATACAGTAACGATTACGGCCCAGTTCTTTGGCTTGATACATAGCGTCATCAGCCAATCTCATGATGGTTTCGACATCACGATACTCATGAGAATTGAGGTTGATGCCGATACTAACGCCAAGCACATACTGGCTGTTTTTTAATATCATAGGCTCTTGAATAAGATGAATAACTTTTTCAGCAAACATACAAGCAGACTCTTCTGATTCAATATTATCAAGAATAATACTGAATTCATCACCGCCAAGCCTGGCTACGGTATCGGTCTCACGTATGCAGTTTTGCAGTCTTCTGGCGACTTCAATCAGAGCTATATCACCCCATTCATGACCAAGCTCATCGTTGATGGGTTTAAAGTAGTCCAGGTCCATGAACAGAACGGCCATATTTGTATGGTTACGATGTGATTGGGCAATGGCCTGTTTCAGGCGATCATAATAAAGGCTTCGGTTAGGTAGTCCTGTGAGTAGATCAGTATAGGCCATCTCTCTGATCTTTTCTTCACTATGTTTGTGTTCGGTGATATCCGATAGGAAGCCCAAGAACTCCAGTGTGCCATGCTGGTTTTTGTCTATCCTTATTTCATCACCCACCCATACATAGTGGCCATCCTTATGCTGGAAACGGTATTCAAATCGGTTGCTGCCACGTTCAAGCCCTTTTTTTAACGAATTTTTGACATGCTCTACATCATCCGGATGCACGCACCCAAGACGGAAATCAGCACTGCTGGTAAATGCTTCAGCCTCATAACCACACAGCCGTTTAATGTTATCACTGATAAAAGTTGTAGCGTAATGGTCAGAAATATCTGAGGCATAAATGACGGCAGAGGTTGATGTTAGCAGGAAGTTCAGTCGTTCATTTGCCATGCGGATCTGTTGTTCATTTTCCTGCAATCGTCGATGCATGGCTTGAAAATCTTGTAAGCGATGATTCTCTTGTTTGGTAGCATGGTAATCCAGCCAATGTTTAATGCTATGAACCAGTTCATGTGGGTTGATTGGTTTTTCAAGGTATTCAACAGCGCCCTGACGCAGTGCTTCAATCGTACTTTTTTTGTCTGCGAATCCGGACATCATGATGACAGGGCAGGCGGGCCGGTGCTTGCGCAGATAAGCAAGTACATCCAGTCCAGAATGACCTTCGAGTTTTACATCGAGCAGGGCAATATCAATAGATGAATCTATCTGCTCGACAGCCCCATCGTAATTTTTAGCTTTAACGACAATAAATCCTGCATTCTCAAGGAACTCAGCATATAGGTCTCTGAGTTCTTTATAATCATCAACAATAAGGATTTTAGATGGTTGCATGGTTCCGTCCCAGTTTTAAAATGTGCAATGTTCTAATACAATAATCATGCCGTCTTTGATTATTACTGAGTGAATCAATCCGAAATCACATTTGAGCATAGCATGAAATAGATGGTTCTTCAAACATAAGGCGGTTTTTTAGACAGAAAGGCGCATTCAAACCCCCTATATCTACTATCATTCATTATATTTTTTACCGACAGTTACGCAGGGCGAAAAATAAACTATATATGTTAATTGGAGCCTCTTCTTTGGGAGATAGGGATGAGTGTTTTGATGCATTCAAACGCAATTGAACTACTGTTTTTGATCATCTGATGGTATATATTGTAGGGATTGAATTACTGATGATGAATAAAAAAGCCCTCCGGATGGAGGGCTTTGCCAATGTCGATGAACAGTTTTAAGTCGTTTGAAGCAGATCGTGATTGATCTCCATCTTATTATTATGACGCATGCGTTTATTCATGGCTCTTTTTAAACGTTTTTTCTGCTGTGTGTGCCACTGATGCATTTTTTTCCACTCTACATTGATGAGTGTGGTTTCCTCAGGTGAGGTGTGCTGGTGTCTTCCTAGCATATGCGTTCTCCTTTGTATGAACATGCTTTTTTCTTCTCCAAGCAGACTATTTATACCATGAATTGATGCTGTTTACAAGTGTGTTGGTGGCTATTGTTGGTGGCTATCGGAAGGGATATATTTTCGAATGAAATGGCGAGATGAGCGGAATGATTTTTTTGCAGCGTTCATGAGCATTTTTAACCAAAAAAAGGGGCTGCAAATAGCAGCCCCTTTTTTGGTTGTCGTTATTACTTTGCTTAGCGTGGAAGCGTAGTTGATCCCATTAGAAATTCATCCACAGCACGTGCGCATTGACGTCCTTCACGGATGGCCCAAACAACCAGTGATTGCCCACGACGCATATCACCAGCAGCAAAGACTTTGTCGATGCTGGTAGCGTAATCGGAGTCGTTGGCAGCGACGTTGCCGCGACCATCTTTATCTACACCAAGCTCTTCAAGCATGCCTTCATGTACAGGGTGCATAAAGCCCATCGCCAGCGTGACCAGTTGCGCAGGTAGCTCAAATTCAGATCCTTCGATCTCATGAAGTTTCCATTGTCCGTTTTCCTGTTTCCATTCAACACGAACACATTCAACAGCCTGAAGATTACCATCTGCATCACCGATGAAACGTTTGGTGGACACTTCCCAGTCACGATCACAACCCTCTTCCTGAGAGGTGGACGTACGCAGCTTCATCGGCCAGTTAGGCCATGTGACCAGTTTATTGGGCTCTGCTTCCGGTTTTGGCATGATCTCGATCTGGGTCACTGATTCAGCGCCATGACGATTGGATGTGCCAATACAGTCAGAACCTGTATCACCACCACCAATAACCACAACATGTTTACCTTCAGCGGAAACAAATTCATCTTCAGGGATATTATCACCAAGTACCCGTTGGGTGTTCTTGGTTAGAAATTCCATGGCGAAATGCACGCCTTTAAGTTCACGTCCCGGTATGGGTAGATCGCGTGGTTTTTCAGAGCCGCCGGTGAGAAGCACTGCGTCAAAGCGGTTCAGAAGGTCTTTAGCATCAACATTGTCACCAACAGTTGAGTTGATACGGAATTCTACACCTTCAGCACGCATCTGAGACATGCGACGATCAATGACTGATTTCTCAAACTTGAAGTTCGGAATACCATAACGCATCAGACCACCAATACGGTTATTCTTTTCGAAAACAACCACATCATGACCAACACGAGCCAATTGCTGTGCTGCAGCCATGCCTGAAGGGCCTGAACCTACAATAGCTACGCGTTTACCAGTTTTATGCTCAGGAATCTGTGGCGTAATCCAGCCTTCTTCCCATCCTTTTTCAACGATCGAGAGTTCGATATTTTTAATCGAAACAGCATCACCAATCAGATTGACCGTGCACGCTTCTTCACAAGGGGCAGGACAGATGCGACCAGTGAATTCAGGAAAGTTGTTGGTGGAGTGCAATACATCCAGTGCTTCACGCCAGTTGCCATTATAAACAGCATCATTCCAGTCAGGGATAATGTTGTTGATCGGACAGCCGTTATGACAGAAGGGGATACCACAATCCATGCAACGCGCACCTTGGGTGCTCATATCCTCCGGTAGTTTGGAGAACTCTTTAAAATGTGTAATACGATCCGCGACAGGCGCATAACTCAGATTCTCACGAGTATATTCTTTAAATCCGGTAGCCTTACCCATTTGCAGTCTCCTTAGCTTCTGCTGTTTTTAGCGCTTCCATTTCTGCCAGTGCACGGCGGTAATCCACCGGAATAACCTTGACGAATTGGCCAAGGTAGTCGCTCCAGTTATCCAATATTCGTTTACCAACGGCAGAGTTGGTATAATGCACATGGCGTGTGATGATTGTGTTTAGAATTTTCTGATCATTTTGGCTCAGTGTATGTTTGATGTTTACCCGACCATGCGTTTCAAGGTCGGCGCCCTGATGGTCAAGTTTTTCAAGTGCATCTGCTTCAGAAGTAATGGGCTCCAGAGCAACCTGCGCCATATTGCAACGGCTTTCAAAGGTATCATCCGCATCCAATACATAAGCAATACCGCCAGACATACCTGCGGCGAAGTTACGCCCCGTCTCACCGAGGACCACAACAGTACCCCCGGTCATGTATTCACAACCGTGATCACCAACACCTTCAACCACAGCTACAGCACCGGAGTTGCGCACTGCAAAACGTTCACCTGCTACACCATTGAAGTAACATTCACCCTCTACAGCGCCAAAGAGTACAGTGTTACCAACGATAATATTCTCTTCAGCAATCAGCTTGGACTCTTCCGGAGGACGAATAGCAATGCGACCGCCCGACAGGCCCTTACCAACGTAGTCATTACCTTCACCGGCAAGATCAATGGATACACCACGCGTCAGCCATGCACCGAGAGACTGACCTGCAGTACCCTTGGCTTTAATAGCGATAGTGTCTTGAGCCAGGCCTGCATGACCGAAACGTTTGGCCACTTCACCGGAAAGCATGGTGCCAAAACTACGATCCACATTGCAGATAGGAGTGTTGATAATCACTGGGATTTTGTGTTCCAGTGCAGGCATGGCCTGTTCAATCAATTTGTTATCAATCAGTTTATCCAAACCATGATCCTGAGAATCGGTATGGGAAACAGATGTGCCGTTTGCTTCGACCTGATGCAGGATAGGGGAGAGATCAAGACCTTCAGATTTCCAGTGCTTCACTGCTTCATTGGTATCGAGCATGTCAGCACGACCAATCATTTCAGCAAAGGTGCGGAAACCAAGTTCAGCCATAATTTCACGAGCTTCTTCTGCCAGATACATAAAGAAGTTTACTACATCTTCCGGTTTACCTACGAACTTCTTGCGGAGTTCCGGATCCTGGGTTGCAACACCAACAGGACAGGTATTCAGATGGCATTTGCGCATCATGATACAGCCTTCCGCAATCAGTGCGATAGTTCCGAATGCAACTTCGTCAGCACCAAGCAGGGCAGCAATTACAACATCGCGACCTGTACGCATCTGGCCATCCGCTTGCAGGACAGTGCGGCCACGCAGGCGATTGAGAACCAGAGTCTGCTGCGTTTCAGCTAATCCCAACTCCCAGGCAGAACCGGCATGTTTAATAGAGGTCAGTGGTGATGCACCAGTACCACCATCGTGTCCGGCAACCACAACATGGTCGGCATGTGCTTTGACCACACCTGCTGCTACGGTACCAACGCCGATTTCCGATACCAGTTTCACAGAAATATCGGCGCGTGGATTGGTGTTCTTGAGATCGAAGATCAGCTGTGCCAAATCTTCAATGGAATAAATATCGTGATGCGGTGGTGGGGAAATCAGACCAACACCCGGTGTAGAGTGACGTACACGGCCAATGCGTTGATCCACTTTGTGACCAGGCAGTTGCCCGCCTTCACCCGGTTTTGCACCCTGAGCCATCTTGATCTGAATCTGATCAGCGTTGGCCAGATATTCTGCAGTTACACCGAAACGACCCGATGCCACCTGCTTGATAGCAGAGCGCATAGAATCACCATTTTCCATCGGTGTGAAACGCGCAGTTTCTTCGCCGCCTTCACCGGTATTGGATTTACCACCAATACGATTCATGGCGATAGCCAGTGTACTATGTGCTTCATGGGAGATAGAGCCGAAACTCATCGCGCCGGTTGCAAAGCGTTGTACAATTGAACTCGCAGGTTCAACTTCTGCAAGGGGAATGGCATTGCCACCTTTGAATTTGAACAGACCACGCAGCGTTTTCAGTTTGCCAGCCTGATTGTTTATTTCATCGGCATACTCTTTATAAAGTGTGTAGTTGGATGTGCGTACAGCATGCTGGACTTTAGCAATAGCACCCGGTGTTAAGGTGTGTTCATCACCACGGACGCGCCATGCATAGTCGCCACCAACATCGAGTGCGTTTTTATAGATCATAACACCACGGAATGCATCGATATGACGCTGTGTAGCTTCCTGGGCAATCTGGGCAAGGCCAGCGCCTTCGATCTGTGTTGCTGTACCTGTGAAATATTTATCTACAAATTCAGAAGCCAGACCAACCGCTTCAAAGATCTGCGCGCCACAGTATGACTGGTAGGTGGAGATGCCCATTTTGGACATGACTTTGAACAGCCCTTTGCCAATGGCTTTGATGTAACGGGATTCGATCTCTTTGCTACTCAGGTCATCAGGCAGTTGACCCTGACGTTTCATGTCTACTAATGTTTCAAAAGCGAGATAGGGATTGACTGCTTCAGCACCAAATCCAGCCAGACATGCAAAGTGATGAATTTCACGTGCAGAACCTGTTTCAATGACTAGCCCGGTTTCAGTTCTCAGACCAGTACGAATCAGGTGGTGGTGAACAGAAGATGTAGCCAGCAAAGCTGGAATAGCAACATTCTCTGCATTCATGGCACGATCAGAGAGAATGATAATATTATAGTGATCACGGACAGCCTGCTCTGCCTGTTGGCATAGCTCATTGATGGCTGTTTCCATGCCGCAAGTATCCTGATCTACTGCATAACAGGTTGACAGGGTAATGGTGCGGAAACGGTTGTCAGTGTACTGATCAATATGACGAATCTTCTCAACGTCAACATTGGAGAGAATAGGCTGATGCGCTTCGAGTCTGAGTTGTGGTTCACTCTCTTCCAGTCCCAGCAGGTTAGGGCGCGGACCAATGATGGAGGTCAGGCTCATCACCATCTCTTCACGGATAGGGTCGATTGGCGGGTTGGTTACCTGTGCAAAGAGTTGGCGGAAGTAATTATATAATGGCTTGGCACGATTGGAGAGTACAGCCAGCGGGCTATCATTCCCCATTGATCCCGTACCTTCCTGACCGGAAACGGCCATCGGTGTCATCAGAAATTTAATATCTTCCTGTGTGTAACCGAAGGACTGCTGGCGATGCAACATAGTGTCATGATCGGGAGCCTGAGGAGCCACTTCTTCCGGCAGATCTTCAAGCTGAATCTGGGTTTTAGCCAGCCATTCCTGATACGGTTTAGCTTTAGAGAGCTGTGTTTTGATCTCAGCATCATCAATGATGCGTCCTTCTTCGAGATCAATCAGTAGCATTTTACCTGGCTGTAGGCGCCATTTCTTGATGATTTTTTCTTCTGGAATATCCAGAACACCCATTTCGGATGCACCCAGCACCAGATCATCTTCAGTAACGAGATAACGGGTAGGGCGCAGGCCGTTTCGATCCAGGGTTGCACCAATCTGACGGCCATCGGTAAATGCTACGGCCGCGGGACCATCCCATGGTTCCATCAATGCTGCATTATGCTCGTAAAATGCACGACGCATCTCATCCATCTGTTTGTTGCCAGACCAAGCTTCAGGGATCATTAGCATGGCGGCATGAGCGAGTGAATAACCACCAGCTACAAGCAGTTCGAGTGCATTATCGAAACATGCGGTATCTGACTGACCCTCAGCACTGATCGGCCACAGTTTAACCAGATCATCACCGAGCAGTTCAGATTGCATCGACTGACGACGGGCATTCATCCAGTTGATGTTGCCACGTACGGTGTTGATCTCACCATTATGCGCCATCATGCGGAATGGATGTGCCAGCTCCCATGAAGGGAAGGTGTTGGTGGAAAAGCGCTGATGTACCAGCGCCAGTGCCGAGGTCATACGGGCATCGCGCAGATCTTCATAATACGGCGATACCTGATGCGAGTGGAACATACCTTTATATACAATAGTACGACTGGAAAGGGATGCGGTATAGAAGTTGGCAGCGCCATCACGAGCAAGGGCCGTAACCGCGTTGCTGGCTACCTTACGAATCACAAACAGTTTGCGTTCAAAGGCATCCTGGTCGGCACAGTTATCACCTTTAGCAATAAACAGCTGGCGGATCACGGGTTCACATGCACATACACTTTCCGGCAGGTCAGCACGGATTGCATCGGTTGGCACATCGCGCCAGCCCAGCAGAATTTGACCTTCATCCGTGACTGCTTTTTCGTAAATATCCTGACAGGATTGACGATAACTTTCATCCTGTGGAAGGAAGATCATGCCTACGCCATATGTGCCGACGGCTGGCAGATCGAAGCCGGAATCAGCAGTGACTGCTTCGAAAAACTGATGAGGGATTTGTATTAATATACCTGCACCATCACCTTCACGCGGGTCAGCACCTGCTGCACCTCGGTGGGTTAGGCGTTCAAGAATTTCCAAGCCTTTTTCAACAATATCATGGCTTTTCTCATTCTTAATATGGGCAACAAAACCAACACCACATGCATCATGCTCATGCTTCGGGTCATATAAGCCTTGCTTGGCTGGCTTGCGACTAACATCTGATAAACGACTCATCTAATCTATCCTCATTGGTTCCTGACACCGAGGGAAAATGAACACTCGTGTGGCTGAACATGTTTGCCTTAAGGCATTAAAACGTATAAATCACTCTCCCCAGAGCGAAAAGGGGCGCGCAGACTAGCGAAAGTGAAGAGATTTCTCCACTGATGATTGCTCTTTTTTGTCTTGTCAGGTTTAAATTAAGCTGTGATGTCGAAACTAAGGGTATTAAAGGGGTATCTCACGCGTTCGTTAATCGTTTGCCTGCAACAAATATAGCTAAAGTATACCGTGTTTAGGGGGTGAATTTTAGACATTGAGGTCTGCTGCTGGTTTTTCATCGCTGTCGTCAGGAACGCATCTGTTTGGCCATAATACGCATACCAATGGCTCTGGGAATGGTTTTTTGCATGACGTATAGCAGTTTATGTCGCCAGCCGGGAATGCAATAACCGCCGCCCTGATCCAGTGTGTTCAAGGCTGCATCGATGATGATGGGAATAGGGGTGCGGAAAAAACTACCCGTACTGTTTGGCATGCCTGATATTTCGCGAAAGCCCGTTGGGGAAGGCCCTGGAGCAAGTGTGACTATGCGGATTTTATTTCTCAACTCTGTGCGTAAGGCTTCACTCCAGTATGTTAAACCAGCTTTGGCTGCGGCATAAGTGCTCATATAGGGTAGGGGGTATTCACCTGCTAATGATGACACATTGATGATAAATCCTTTGTTTTTTAATAAACAGGGTAACAGCGCATGTGCCAGGGCGATGGGAGCTTTTAGATCGGTTTTAAGGACATCGATTTGTGGCACTATGCCTGTTTGTTCAAATCCACCCCAGATGCCAAAGCCAGCATTGTTGACCAGGCCGATGAGTGTTTTGTTTTCAAATGTATTTAGTAGTGTTGCCAGTCCATGTTTGAGGTTGAGGTCTGCCTGTACAATGCAGTGGCGGTCAGGGTGTTTGAGTGCGTTCATAGTCATTTGCAAACGTGCTTTGTCGCGTCCATGCAATATGAGATTGTAACCAGATCGCTCTAGTTGCTTGGCAAACTCCAGACCAAATCCACCGGATGCTCCGGTGATGAGTACCGTGTTAGCTTTTTCATTTCCAATCATGTCGGTTTGTTCCTTGGTTTCAGGCATAATTTAACGGCAACATGGTCATCTTACGCTCTTTGAAACTGGCGATTTCTTTGACTCCAAACGATACCAGCGTCTTTAAACAAGCATCCATACCATGGCCCACCTCGGTGGGTGAGTGGGCATCAGAACCATAAGAGAAAGGGATACCGAGTGCTGCTGCGCGTTTTATAATGCGTTCATGCGGGTACATTTCACTCACTGGTTTACGCAAACCGGCTGAGCTGATTTCCAGCGCAGCGCCGGATGATAACACGGCTTGTAACATCGACTCTTCCGATGATTGAACACGTTTGTCATTCGGGTCTGCGCGATGACCGAATTTTTTAATAAGATCAGGGTGCCCGATAATATCAAACAGGCCGGTTTGAGCCGATTGGGTAACCAGTTCAAAATAGGCGCAATATGCATCTTCAATCTTCCACGTATCCCAAATCTGAATGCAATCGGGATTATCAAAACCCCAGTCCTTAATATAATGTACTGAACCGATCACGTAATCCCATTTGTAGCCTGTAATCATCTCTTCAACATAGGCTTCTGTGCCGGGGTGGTAGTCAGCTTCAAGGCCAACCCGAATGGTTAATTGGTCGGCAAGTGCATCGCGGGTGATTTCAATCTCATGTAAATAAGAAGGGAGTTCAGACTTATTCATGCGCCATGCTTTGTCGAAACCACCCGGCATAGGAGAGTGGTCAGACATGCCAATCTCTTTCAGTCCGCATTGGATTGCCGCATCGGCGTACTCGCGTATGCTACCTGTAGCGTGATTGCAGCGGGGTGTGTGCATGTGGTAGTCGGGAACAGGATTGAATTTCATAGGCCAAGTCTAAAGCAGGAAGTGATCGCTGCAACGTATTCAAAGCAGAATCATATCACATAAAATTAAATCGAAGAAAAGCTGTTGACAGCGGCTCTGAAATTGTGACACTTCGCGCCGCAACAGGAGAATCTTCTCCTTGCAGATGCGCCTATAGCTCAGTTGGTAGAGTAGCGGACTTTTAATCCGTGGGCCGATGGTTCGAGTCCATCTGGGCGCACCATATAAAGCTAGTAATAGCTTCAAAAGTGAAGGGTCAGACTTAACGGTCTGGCCCTTTTTCTTTTCTTATTGTCCGCTAACTGTCCAGTAGCACAGAATAAGCCACAGTGCTGACTACTATCATCCCTCAGTAATTTTCAAATGATTGATGTTTGTTGATGGAACGCAGTTTTGTCATGTGA
Source organism: Mariprofundus sp. EBB-1 (assembly GCF_003665155.1). GTDB lineage: Bacteria > Pseudomonadota > Zetaproteobacteria > Mariprofundales > Mariprofundaceae > Mariprofundus. Next base: position 124,509 of record NZ_RCFQ01000001.1, read on the forward strand.
AGAAAAACCTGTTCCATTTACCCTTATGAAGTTTTCTTCCCGCAATAATAGACACTGCTTGGATATATAATTATTTCATTGTGTGTGCCGTGTTGGTGATGAATATGCGAGCTTGATAGCTATATCTTTCTATTGGTGTTAATGACCTGTTGCGCTATGATGCCGACCTTTCTTTTGCTGGAGGTAGTGTTCGATGAGCGGTGTCAATAACAACGGTGGCTTCAATGCCAATAAGCAGTTACAGGAAGGTTTGACCTTTGATGATGTACTGCTGGTGCCACAAGCAAGTAGTGTGATGCCTCGATCTGCTGATATTACTGCCCAGTTTACCCGCAATATTCGTCTGAATATTCCCGTTGTTTCTGCTGCCATGGATACAGTTACCGAATCAGGTACAGCCATTGCATTAGCGCAGGAAGGTGGCATTGGTGTGATTCACAAGAACCTCACTGTAGAAGAACAGGCTGCAGAAGTACGCCGTGTAAAACGCTACGAAGCCGGTGTTGTGCAAGAGCCATTAACTGTATCTCCGGAAACTACGCTGGATGAAGTGCGTGATCTGGCATATGAAAACGGTTTCTCCGGTTTCCCAGTCGTGGATGGTGAAGGGAAAGTATGTGGTATTATTACCAATCGTGATATCCGTTTTGAGGGAAATTCGAGCAAAAATGTTGCAGATATGATGACTCCTAAAGATAGACTGGTATCTGTTCAACATGGTGTGGATCTGGATGCTTGTAAGGAGCTGTTTCGTCATCATCGTATTGAAAAGTTACCTGTGATTGATGAGGCCGGTCGTCTGACCGGCATGATCACAGTACGTGATATTGAGAAATCCAAGGCGTTTCCTAACGCAGTGCGTGATAATTTAGGTCGTTTGCTGGTGGCTGCGGCGATTGGTGTGGGCGGAAAAGAGATGGAGCGTTTCGAAGCCCTCTTTGCTGCTGGCGTGGATGCTATTATCGTGGATACAGCGCATGGCCATTCGCAGGCTGTGATTGATCAGGTGCGTGAAATCAAACGTTTGTACGGTGATAAGATTCAGGTTGTCGGCGGTAATGTGGCAACAGCAGAGGCCGTACGTGATCTGGCTGCAGCGGGTGCTGATGCTGTGAAGGTGGGTATTGGCCCCGGTTCAATCTGTACCACACGTATTGTTGCAGGCGTGGGTGTGCCGCAATTAACAGCAGTGATGCAATGTGCTCAAGCAGGGCGGGAAGCTGGTATTCCAATTATTGCCGATGGCGGTATAAAATTCTCTGGTGACTTTGCCAAAGCGATGGCGGCGGGTGCTGGCACCTGCATGTTCGGTTCCATGCTTGCTGGTACTGAAGAAGCTCCGGGCGCAAAAATTCTCTATCAGGGTAGAACGTATAAAGCCTACCGTGGAATGGGCTCGATCGGTGCAATGAAGCAGGGTAGTAAAGATCGTTATTTCCAGGGTGATGTGGATGAAGCGATGAAGCTGGTGCCGGAAGGTATTGAAGGACGTGTTGCATATAAAGGGCCAGTTGGCGATATTCTGCATCAATTGATTGGTGGTTTAAGAGCAGCAATGGGTTATAGCGGCGCCGCCAGTATTCCTGATCTGTATGTGCGGGCGCAATTTGTACGCATTACCGGAGCAGGTTTGCGTGAATCACATGTGCATGATGTGACTATCACTGAAGAAGCACCGAATTACCGGATGGATTCTTAAAAAATTAAATTACAAAGGCACTAAGATTTCTTGGTTTTACTTTGTGCCTTTGTCCCCCAGGGGATTTCTCTTTCGCAAGCGAAATTCACCTGATGATTTTGTAGCGAGTTAATAAAACGATATGGATAAAATTTTAATTTTAGATTTTGGATCGCAATATTCGCAGTTGATTGCCAGACGCGTACGTGAATCGGAAGTCTTTTCCGAACTACATCCCTGGGACATGAGTACAGATGATATCAAGGCCTTTGCACCAAGCGGTATCATTCTATCCGGTGGCCCGAACTCTGTGTATGATGAAGAAACACCGTTAGCACCATCGATTGTATTTCAGCTGGGCGTTCCTGTATTAGGAATATGCTACGGCATGCAGACCATGGCATCACAGCTTGGTGGTTCAGTTGAGACGGGGTTAGCACGTGAATTCGGTTATGCCGAAATTCAGCCGTGTGCCGACTCGGCTCTATTGCATGGTATTGAAGATAAAGCAGATGGAACAATGGATGTCTGGATGAGCCATGGTGATAAAGTCACTGCTCTGCCAGAAGGTTTTAAGGTCATCTGTTATAATGATTCCACACCAATCGCCGGCATGGCTGATGAACAACGGCATTTCTACGCGCTGCAATTTCATCCGGAAGTGACCCATACCCATCAGGGTAAAGCGATGCTTTCACGTTTTGTGCATGATATCTGTGGTTGTGATCGTTCATGGACCATGCCGCACTATATTGATGAAGCCGTGGCACACATTCGCGAACAAGTTGGTAATGAAGCCGTTATTCTTGGCCTTTCCGGTGGCGTTGATTCATCTGTTGCCGCAGCCCTCTTGCAGCGTGCTATTGGAGATCAACTGACCTGTATCTTTGTTGATAATGGTCTATTGCGCCTGAACGAGTCAGAGCAGGTGATGGATATGTTTGCCGGAAACCTCGGTGTGAATGTTGATCGCGTGGATGCATCCGAAGCCTTTTTAAGGCATCTGGAAGGTGTTACAGATCCAGAAGCCAAACGTAAAATTATCGGCCGTGAATTTGTTGAAGTGTTCCAGGCAGAAGCGGAACGCATGCCCAATGCAAAATGGCTGGCACAGGGTACAATCTATCCTGATGTGATCGAATCTGCCGGTTCTAAAACCGGTAAAGCCCATAACATTAAGAGTCATCATAATGTGGGTGGTTTGCCTGATACCCTGCATTTGAAACTGCTGGAACCATTGCGTGAACTGTTTAAAGATGAAGTGCGTGAACTGGGTGTTGCTTTGGGGCTGCCACGTGAAATGGTTTATCGTCATCCGTTCCCTGGCCCTGGGTTGGGTGTTCGCATCCTTGGTGAAGTTAAAAAAGAGTATGCTGATCTGTTGCGCCAGGCTGATGCTATCTTCATTGAAGAACTGGTACAGTCGGGCTGGTATGAAAAGACATCACAGGCCTTTGTAGTGTTTTTGCCAGTCAAATCTGTTGGTGTGATGGGTGATGGGCGTACCTATGAATGGGTGGTGGCGCTGCGTGCTGTACAAACACAGGATTTCATGACTGCACATTGGGCGGAGCTGCCACATGCCTTACTGGGCAAAGTATCCAATCGTATCATTAATGAAGTGCGCGGTATTAATCGTGTGGTTTATGATGTGTCCGGAAAACCACCTGCGACTATTGAGTGGGAATAATTGAACATTAAATAAAGTTGTCAGTTTATTTGAATATATTGAAAAACAGGAGAAAATAGATAATGAAGAAGATCATGATTGTTGCCTGCATGGCAATGTTGGCTGCTTGTAGTAATAAAGCAGAAGCACCAAAAGCACCTGTGTTGTCGTTGGATAACGATAAATCAAAATTGAGTTATGCCATTGGTATGGATATTGGCCAGTCTCTGGAGACACTCAAAGCGGATTTAGACCGTGCGTTGTTAGTCGCTGCGATTAATGATCGCCTTGATGGAGTCGAATCTAAACTATCAAAGGAAGATGCTGGAAAAGTAAAACAGGCATTTTTTAAAGCACAGGCAGATAAGCTTGCCGCGGAAAAGAAAGTAGCAGCTGAAAAGAATATTACTGCAGGAAAAGCTTTTTTGCTTGAAAATGGAAAAAAAGCAGGCGTAACTACTACTGCCAGCGGTCTGCAGTATGAAGTGCTCACACAAGGTTCTGGTGATAAACCAGTTGCAACGGATAAAGTGACCGTGAATTATAAAGGTACATTGATTGATGGTACTGAATTTGATTCTTCATATAAACGTGGTCAGCCAGCTTCATTCCCGCTCAATCGCGTCATTGCTGGTTGGACCGAAGGTGTTCAGCTGATGAGTGTCGGTTCCAAGTTTAAATTTGTATTACCAGCTAATCTGGCATATGGCGAAGCCGGAGCTGGTAAGAAAATTGGCCCGAATAGCGTACTGGTTTTTGAAGTGGAGTTGTTAAGTATTGGCGACCCTAAACCAGTCGCACCTGCTGCACCTGCGAAATAATCATAAATAATCTTACCCGCGAATGGCTCATGCTATTCGCGGGTATTTTTTTAATGTCAGGGAGTTGTGATGTCTGAAGCTATCTTGAAACGTTACAAAGTATGGGATGTACCAACCCGCATTTTTCACTGGGTTAATTTTACAGCCGTGATTTTATTGATTCTGGTTGGTGCGTTGATGCTGTTTAAAAAGGATCTGGGCATTACCAGCCTGGATGCAAAAATTGCCATCAAAGAGATACATGTACTGATCGGTTATGTCTTTGTGATCAATCTGATGATTCGCTTGCTTTGGGGTTTCATTGGTAATCGTTTTGCGCGTTGGAGCAGTCTGTTGCCGGGTAAAGATTTTGCTGCAACATTGGCTTCTTATATTGCCAGTATAAAGAATGGTGAACCACAGCAGTTTTTAGGTCATAACCCTATGGGACGCTTGGCTGTGATTGCACTGTTCCTGCTGTTGATCACGCAAGCGAGTACAGGCTTGATTCGAGCAGGTACAGATATCTATTACCCCCCGTTCGGATCGACATTTGCAGCTCAGGTTGCTGCTGAAGGTGTTGATCCAGTCACGATAAAACCATACGACAAAACGGGTACGGATGCTGCTAAATACAAAGAGCTGAAAGCATTCAAACATATTTATGGTGAAATCCATTTGTATGCTGCTTATGCATTATTGGCTTTGATTTTTCTGCATATCTTTGCGGTTGTACGTGCTGAACTTACCGAAGGTGGGGGACTGGTTTCGGCCATGTTCTCGGGTAAGAAAGTGTTATCGAAAGAGCCTGAAGACCTAGAACGTTAAGTAGATCAACATTCATAGAAACTCAAAGGGCTGGTGGAGACACCGGCCCTTTTTTCATTTTGTTTTAGGACTCGTTGGCTGAAAGAAGACAGTAGTGAACGGCTGCTTCCGGGCTAAAACTGGACACTCGAAAAGTATATATTTGTTTATGGCAAGAGATATGCTTAGTGGTTTATTGGTTTCATATTGTATAGCAGGAGCTTAAATTGACCCTACTCGACCAGAGCAATTACTTTGTACTTATTTATAATAATGGACAAAATAAAGCTAAAAGCGGTTGGGCAGTTGCGGTGATACATTTATTTTCACCAATTACTATGTGTTTGGCGAAACAAGCCATGAGGGGATGATATAGTGAAACATAATATCACCAAGGATCAGGAAATGCTTCATCGCTTGGAATTCATAATAAATATCTCCAGCGACATGCAGGCATTACTGAATAGGGATTTTGTTTACTTGGTTGCCAATACAGCTTATTCGGCCGCATTTAATATGGCTCCCGATAGTCTAATTGGAAAATCTGTGACCGAAGTATTTGGAGGTGAGTTCTTTAATGATGTGATCCGGCCACGCGCCGAACGCTGTCTGAATGGGGAAGATATAAATTATCAGGCATGGTTTGATTTTATAGATTCTGCGCCGAAGTTTATGGATATTCATTACCATCCATATAAAAATGAGTCTGATAAGATCGTTGGTTTTGTTGTGAATGGGCGAAATATCACCAAGCAAAAGCAAGCTGAAACTGAGTTAAGAAATAGTGAACATAAATTTAGAGATCTATTTGAAAATTCTCCTGACCCTGGTTGGATTATTGATAAGGATAATCTATTCAATTTATGTAATGCGGCTGCTGCTAGAGCTCTCGGGTATAGTAGTATTGAAGAGCTTGCATCAGTCCATCCTTCTGAGCTTTCACCAGAATTTCAACCAGATAGACGCAAATCCTTTGAGAAGGCTAATGAGATGATGGCTATTGCTCATAACAAAGGTATTCATCGTTTCGAGTGGAGTCATCGACGGAAAAATGGTGAATGTTTTCCGGTTGAGGTTACGTTGTCACGTTTAGGGGGCTCATCAGATGAATTAAGACTCTATTGCATCTGGCGTGATGTATCTGAAAGTAAAAAGCAAGCGGAAGCCCTGCACGAACTCAATGAGAAGCTTGAAAGCCTCTCCCTTCATGATGGTCTAACCTGTATCGCTAATAGACGCATGTTTGACACAAGAATAAATCAGGAATGGGGCAGGTGTATTCGTGAACAGCAACCCCTTTCATTGATTATGATCGATATTGATTATTTCAAGCAGTACAATGATTACTATGGCCACCAACCTGGTGATGAGTGCCTGAAAGAGGTTGCACAAAAGTTGGCCGAGCTGGCAAAGCGAACTATAGATCTGTGTGCCCGTTATGGAGGAGAGGAGTTTGTATTGCTATTGCCAAACACAAGTTTGGTGGAAGCGACTCATTTGGCTGAAAAATGCCGTGAAAATATTTTCCAATTGAATATTCCACATGAGACTTCAAGCATCTGTGATGTAGTCACCATTAGCGTAGGCGTTAGTTCAATCACGCCTATCAAAGGGACTATTTCGTCATCCCTCATCGAAGATGCAGATAAGGCATTATATTTTGCCAAAGAAAACGGTCGAAATATGGTCAAGACTTGTTGCTGAAAAGTGCTCTAGAAATGAAGCGTTGTTGAACGTCTGATTTTGGCCCAGGCTGTGTGAAAACTAATGGCCATTTTCAAAAGTGGTAAATAGAACCTAAAATCACCTAACTACCACTGCCAAGTGGGTTTAAATCCATCTATATTGACTCAATATCGTGCGGGTTTGGTGTTAAATTTCCGTCAGTCTGAAAAATTTTGTCTTTTCACACAGCCTGGGCCGGAAGCAGACTCTCTGATCTTGAATAAGAGTGATGGGTTTTTACATTGGCATGTCGATTTCACTGTAATAGTCATTAGGAATGCGCTTTTTTTACATTTTTTGACCATGCATTATAAGCACTAACTATTCATGTGATAAAAAAACAGCCCGCGCAATGCGGGCTGTTTTTGTTTGTACGGAATACTATTTAAAGTGTTTTAAGGAATGCAATCAGATCAGCCTGTTTTGTAGCGTCGCAGATACGTTGGGCTCCCATCTTGGTTTTAGCACTGGCATTGCCTGAAAGTGTTTTGACAGCCGCTTTGGAGTCACACATCCATGCAGCTAAGTTCTTTTCGTTCCAGACCCAGCCACCAGCGGCCAGAGCACTACTATATTTCATGTCGGTCATGCTGCCTGCTTTACGTCCGACTACACCTTGAAGACCGGGGCCTACTTTTTTTCTGGCCGTGAAGTTATGACAGGTCTTACATTTATTGGCTAATGATTTGCCTTTTGCTGCATTACCAAGGGCAGCCACTGGAGCTGCTACTTTTGCAACATTTGTGGCAGCAGCGGCTTTTGTTGCGGCAGTAGCCTTCGCAGTATTAGCGGCCTTCGCAGTATCAGCGGCCTTTTTGGAAGCAGCTGCTTTTGCAGCATCAACGGCTTTTTTAGAAGCAGCAGCCTTTGTGGCGGCAGCAGCTTTTGCAGTATCAGTAGCCTTGGTAGTGGCAGCAGCTTTTACAGCTTCAGCAGGCTTGGTTGCGGTAGCAGCTTTTGCAGCATCATCAGGCTTGGTTGCGACACCAACAGATTTTGCAACAGCAGCGGCTTCCATCGCGGCAACTTCAGCAGCTTTAGTGGCGGCAGCAGCTTCTGCACTCTTTTGGGCTGTTGTTTCTGCTGCTTTCTTTGCAGCAGCTTGTGCTGCTTCATAGGCCTTTGTAGCGGCAGCTAGTTCATTGTCTTCAGCGCTGCCTTTCACTACTTCCTTGTTAGGTGTTTTTACGACTGCTTTAGGAGCCGCAGTAGTACTGGCTGCCGGTGTAGTTGCTGGTGCTGGCTTCTCATCTTGACAAGCGGCCAACGATAGAACCAGTAGAATCGGTATATATAGCTTTGTTTTCATGTGATCTCCTTTTGATGGATAGTGTATAATCAGTAACCTAAATAAGCTGTGAATCTATGACCAGTAATATTAAGCCTTTATTACTTCTATGGCGTTAATAAGACTTGAAATTTCTCCACCGGCATCATATTTGAATCTTACCTGAAACTGATCACCAGCTTTGGCATCGATAGGGTGCTTGATAGGAAGAATTAAGTTCATGTTCATCCAGTCAATCGTGCTACCCTGTTCGAGATTCATGGCCAGAATATTTTTCGTGATAAAACGCAGCGCGTTGAAACATCCATTTTCATTGATTGAAAGCAGACCATCAAAACTTAGTTCAATGGCATTATCTGCTTGATACTCCAATATAGCGTAAGGCTTGGTTTCTCCCATGGAGAGGTAGCGTGTTGAGAGGGAGCCCGGGTCTTCAAAAAATGCGATGGGGGCATGATAACCCTGAAAACAAAAATCTGCAGAAACAGGTTCAACAGCTAAGATGGAAGCATTCGGAATGAAGATCGGTAGTGTTCCACCAAATTTTTCACGGTAGCGTTGTTTAAAAGACTCGATGACTTCCAGTTGTTTTTCACGCAATAGAGCGGAATGTAACATTTCACATACAACAACATCGACAGGTTCTGGTGGCAGGTATTGACGGGCATCGCCTTGAACCAATTCAACTTTATCACCGCAGCCATTTTCAGTTAACAGAGCATTGGCGCATTCAACCAGATCAGCTTGACGCTCGACACTGTAAACCTTCGTTGCTTTTTGGGCCGCGAGAAAGGATAGCACACCTGTGCCAGCGCCCATATCCAAAACCTTGCCTCCGTCGGCAAGTAGATAATTCAGAGCGGCCTTAAAACCGGTCATACGGGCTTGATCTTCCAGCATTTGAAAATGATAATGAATAGGGATGTATTGCCCGAGTAAATTATCAGCCTCAGTAATCGATGGGTTGTGAATATCGTAGCCTGCTGGCGAAGCTGTAATGTCAGTCATTGGATGTACTATAAAGAGAATACCATAGAAATCAAAGGCGTTGGCGATAAGGCAATGGGTTTTAATAGGCGGGTGATGCAGACATTGATTTGCCTATAAGCGTCGTTATCTAGCATCCCAATAAGATGAATGGGAATGAAGAAGTATTGATGATTTGATAATAATGGCAGAAAAAACATTCTATGGACACAAGGCTGAGAGTGACGAAAGAGATGTACTGTTTTAACGGTAATCAATCAGTTTATCTTTCATAGCATTCATCTGCTCGATTTAATGATTGCATTACTATATATTGATTGCAAATCATTGAAGTGATTATTCAATATCATGGAGGCTGTCATGGAAGATCTCAAAGGTTCAGAAGCGTGGCGGATATTCAGGATTATCAGTGAATTTACCGAAGGGTTTGAGAAGCTTGGAACGCTTCCCTATTCGGTAACTATTTTTGGCTCTGCTCGCACCCAAGCTGGAGACCAGTACTATGAATCGACCGTTGAAATAGCTCAAAAATTAGCCATGGAAGATTTTGCTATTATCTCAGGTGGTGGCCCGGGTATCATGGAAGCTGCCAATAAAGGTGCAGCAGAAGGTGGTGGAAAATCCGTTGGTCTTAATATTATTTTGCCTCATGAGCAGACTGCTAATCCATATCAAAATATATCTATGCATTTTCGTTATTTCTTTGTGCGAAAGGTGATGTTTGTAAAACATTCCATGGGTTATATTTGTATGCCCGGTGGATTCGGTACACTCGATGAGTTTTTTGAATCCTTAACGCTGATGCAAACGCAGAAAGCCTATCCCTTACCGCTGGTTTTATATGGTACAGAATTTTGGCAGGGTCTGTTGGAGTGGATTCAAGGTAAAGTGCTTGAATCCGGCTATATCTCTCAGGCTGATTTAGAGCTTGTGACTATCACTGATGATCCGGATGAAGCCGTTGAAATTATGTGTCGTCACCGTGCCTGGAAATTGCATCAAGTTGAGTTGGCAGATTCTCACAATCTGGATGTTTAATGCCTGAAAGCATGTACTGGGAGATAGTAGCACAATCCGTCTAGTTTGATGCTTTGTGTACTTTATTATAGGTGGGGGGGATAGAACGTGCCACGATTTATCATTGCAGGCAGTGTGGTTGGTCTTGGTTTAGTTGCCATTGCAGCCTTTATAGTCGGGTGGTTTGGTTTAACATCTACTGTTACAGCGCTGAGCTTTGCTTTTCCGGGTGTGATTGTGATGGTCTATGTCTGGGATCATTATGCCATGTTGTATGATTTACCAGGTCGAGATATGCACAAGGCTGTGGTGGATATGAAAGAGGTAGAAACCCGCGCTTCCAGCTTACTTGCTTTGGAAGGTGCTGCTCAATTGTGCGGATTGCGTTATGTAGAAGGAAAGCAGTTGTGGATTGGTCACTCACATGCGCTCTGGTTTGTTTTTGTTGTAGCAGCGATGCTGTGCCTATCTATAAGTGCAGTGAGCATGATTCACAACGGAGTGTGGAGTAATCAAGCGTGGATATTGATAGCCATTGCAGCGTTATGCATTTTGCTGGCGATTCGTTTTTATTCGGGCCATCACCGGATTCATTGTCTGAACTTAGGGGAGAAGACCTTTGTTCGTGAGGATGGCAGCCAGTTACGATTGTCTGATGCATGGGTGAAGGTATGCAATATTGATGATGATCTGTCTGGACCCGATAGCAAACGACATTATGAGGTTGTGCTTTGCTGGCCTGAAAAATCGTTAGAGCTTGTCTTGTTTATATTGCCGCATGAGATCGATGCTAAAAAATATGCGGCAAGAATGGTGCAATTGACCGGGGCACATCATGCAAAGGAACGTTAATGCAGCGCAAGCTTTCACGCTTTATATATTCCGTTAGTTTTTGCGCATGAATTTTCACCATGATCATTTTATTACGCTTAGTATATCGCCTAAGCCTTCATTTATTACCTTGCCACGACAGGATCAGCCTTTGCCATTGTTGTTGGATTTTTTTGATCAGCGTTTTCCACGTATCGGCCGCGAAGTCTGGTTGGAACGACTGCGTAGCGGGAAAATATCTGATGAGAAGGGGCGGCTGCTAGATGAATCAACGCCTTATCGTATTAATGCACGCTTGCGTTATTATCGTGAAGTAAAAAATGAACCTATCATTCCATTTCAAGAGAGTATTGTTTATGAGGATGAACACATTCTTGTGGCTGATAAGCCACATTTTTTACCGGTTACACCGAATGGAAATGCCGTGAATGAGTGCTTGATGCATCGTTTGGTAAAACGAACGGGTAACCATCAACTTGTTCCTGTGCATCGCCTTGATCGAGAAACAGCGGGCTTGGTGCTATTTAGTAAAGTGCCTGAAACCCGTAAACATTATCATGCCATCTTTCAGCAGGGTAATATCAAGAAACAGTATGAAGCCGTGGCGACGCTTCCTGAAAACAATGAGCGTTTGGAGTGGTTGATTGAGAGCCGTATTGAGGCGAGTGGTGAATGGACCTTGCATCACAATGTGCCGGGCGAAGTCAATGCACGTTCACATATCAAATTATTGGCGAGGGGCGATGTGCTTGCACGTTTTGCCTTGTCACCGCTAACCGGAAAAACGCATCAGTTACGCTTGCATATGGGCTTGATCGGATCACAGATCCAACATGATACATTTTATCCGCATCTGTTACCGCAATCTGAAGTGATTAATTATGCTAAACCCTTGCAGTTATTGGCAAAGCAGCTTGTGTTCACTGATCCTGTGTCGTCTGTGAAACATCAGTTTGAATCAACATTGGAATTATCATCATGGTCATCAATTTTGAATGCTTAAGTAGGGCTGTTTGGGGTTAATCAAGCAGCAGTCCGGATGATGTGCAAACTTTTAATCATCAGATGAAGTGCGACTGACTGCTTCAGATTGAAAGATGCTCCAGGCCATACCTACAGTGATAGAGATATAATGACGGCTTTTGACCAATGGGCTATGCGAGATGGTTCCCGGTGTTAGGTTGCGATAGCGCAAGGCTGTGAATAGTCGGATGTTGTCGGAATATTGATAACGCACCCGTGCGGTGATGGAGGCGGAATGAAGGCCTGCTCCGGATTGATAGGCCGGCCTGGTAGGGGTCACAAAAGCCGGGGCTACATCGTAAAATGTGGCGTGATATTTTCTTGAAGCGAACAGTAGGCCAGTAGTGAATTCAAGTTTAAGTGCCGGACTGGCTTTGTATTGCAGCTGAATATCCGGTTCAGATAACCAACCCAGAAAAGAGCCCGATGTGTCGATCACGCCGCGCATGGGCAGACGTACATTTAGTATAGATTGGCTGTTTTGATAAACCTTCCAGTTTAATCTGGGACCCGCCTGAATGTTAAATTTTAAACCTGGCATGCCTGCACGGGCTCGATTGGAGTTGCGTACCGGCAAACCACCGCCCAGAGAGAGATCAAGGCTGAGTTGATCCATATCGAACAGCGCTGCACGTAAACCACCACGATCCATGCTAATGCGATCTCCACGGTAGATGAAATAGGGTAAGGGGGCGGCAAAATTATAGCGTTCATCACTACCCATATATTGAGGTAGCGATGCTGCACCAAGTGCCAGGCCCAGCTCCCATTTTGGTAATGCCTTGCTTGCACTATCGGCATGCGCCGTTATGGGTGACATGCAAATGATGAATATCATGGCGCGTAAACGAATAGAGTGCATAAGTGCTGAAGTTATGAGTTGGCGATAGTTTGTCTATAGGGAAACGCTGATTTATTCAGCATTTCCGCGCAGGCCATGGACGGCCTGCCAAATAGGGAACGTAAGAGAGCGATTTGTAAGCAGAAACAAAACCACGCTTTTGTTTCTGCGAGCTGTGTTTGGCAGGAGCCAATAAACAGCATCTCAATAGTTGGATCACGGCGTATGGGTATTAAGAGATTATGTGAATGCGTTCAGGGATGCATTGGACCTGAATATTGAAATCTGGGAACGAAGACGCCATCCAATGTTTTCATATCGTGGAACATTTCAACAGGCCTCACCCAGATACCATGCTCACCGTAGAGAGGACGATAGACCACGAGTTTTTCCATGCTTTCAGAATGCGTGGCTGTAGCAATAACTTCGTACTCGCCACCCTTGAAATGTCTGTATTTTCCCGGTTTTATTTCCGTCATATATTCTCTTCTTTACCATGCTTGTTTTAGATAATGATACGCTTTACAAACGTATTGTAGTCGATGATGGTATGCTAATATTTGCCAGCTTGTGCGTTTTAACGCTGTTTTTTTATGGAGGGATTTAAGGTTTGTATTTGTAGCGTGCGTTTGCATTGCTGTGTTCATAGGTACCGGAGACAATCTCAGTAAGTACTTCATCGATAACATTTGCCTTTAAATCCTGCTCTAAGACGCTGACCATCTCTTCACTACTGATGATCATCTCTTCCAGGCTCTTTTTATCAATTTTTACAAACATCTATTACTCCTTCATGATTATGCAGGCGATATAGCGCTACAGTATAATGTATGGGTGTTGCTGCAAGCTGTAATTTATGCGCAGGGTTTGACAGCTCCCGTATGATAAAGAACGTTGAGTTTATTTTCTCGATAGTGCCGGCTTGTCGCATTTGCGGCAGTCGCATTCCTGCTTTATGATCCCGGTGAGTAGAGATGTGTGGAGGTGTTTCATGTCAATATCAATGATTGTTCTGGCTGTTATTGTGTTTCTTATTCTTTATGTTGTTGTGATTTATAATCGACTGGTGCAGTACAAAAATCGTTTCAAAAATGCTTTTTCTCAGATCGATGTGCAGCTAAAACGGCGTTATGACCTGATTCCCAACCTGGTGGAGACGGCTAAAGCCTATCTAAAACACGAACATGAGACCCTGCAGGAAGTAACCGAAGCACGTAACCAGGCAATGGCAGCAATGAAAGGAGCCAGTCGAAACCCGGGTGATGCTACGGCAATGAAATCACTGATGGGGGCTGAAGCAGCACTCGGTGGTGCGTTGCTTAATCTTAATGCAGTGATGGAGAGTTATCCTGATCTGAAAGCAGATCAAACGATGGCGCAATTATCTGAAGAGTTGAGCTCGACTGAAAACCGGGTTGCCTTTGCGCGTCAGGCCTACAATGATGAAGTGATGGTGTACAATACACAGCGGGAAACCTTTCCTGATCTGCTGTTCGCGGGTGCTTTTGGTTTCCAGCAAGCAGTGCTATGGCAGATTAAGGACGTGACGATAAAACAGGCTCCGAAAATCAGTTTTTAGATTTTTTTGAACTCATTTCTTTTTGATTCGATGGCGTTTGATCCCATGACTTTTGACTGCATTACAATCGATGCTTGTCTCTAATGATTCCGAGTGAATTTGCTTGGGATCAAGCCTGTTTACCGTAAGATGATCATATGAAAGATTTCTTTGGTCAGCAGGAGCAAGCCAAGCGCAATACCAGCTTCTTGGTGTTAATGTTTGTCTGCGCGGTCATTCTGATCGTGTTTTCAGTATATTTGGCCGTCACTGCTGGGCTGTTGGTAACGCAGGTGTTCATTGCGCAACAAACAGACTTGTTTATTCACGATTTCTGGGATGTGGATCGTTTTCTATGGATTAACGGTATTACGCTCATGATTGTGGCTGCCGGTAGTGTGTATCGTACTCATCAGTTGAAGCAGGGAGGAGGAAGTGCTGTGGCAGCTCTGCTTGCAGCAGAGCGTGTGCCATCCAATTCTATGGATCCACTTCATTCCCGATTACTCAATATTGTAGAGGAGATGGCGATTGCATCCGGAATGCCTGTGCCTCCGGTATATCTACTCTCACAATCTGGTATCAATGCATTTGCAGCAGGATTCGGACCGCGTGATGCTGTGATCACCGTTAGTCAGGGGGCGGTGGAATTACTGAGCCGTGATGAGTTGCAGGGTGTTATTGCCCATGAATTCAGTCATATCCTCAACGGTGATATTGCACTGAAAATGCGATTAATGGGATTGCTGTTTGGCATTACCCTGATTTCAGATTGCGGGATTGTTATGATGACTGCCAGAGGCAGTTCGCGTCATCATGGTCAGGAGCGTGGTACACATCCGGCCATGCTGGTGATGGGTTTTATGATTTTCATGGTGGGTACGATCGGATCTGTGTTTGCCGACATGATCAAGCGTGCGGTATCCCGGCAACGCGAGTTTCTTGCCGATGCAGCAGCCGTGCAGTTCACGCGTAACCCGGAAGGTATTGCAGGAGCATTGAAAGTGATCGGTGGTTATGCGTCGGGTTCGCGCATTCAACATGCTGCAACGCAACAGACCAGCCACTTCTTTTTTTGTAATGCCGTCAAATCTTGGGAAAATAAAAACTGGTGGGCGACACACCCGCCATTGATTGAACGCATTAAGCGGTTAGAGCCAGGTTTTAACGGTCATGTGAATAGTGTAGATGCTGTTACAAGGCGCGCTGAGGTCATGTCCGGGGCCATGCATGCCTTTGATGCTGGGCAGGGCATTGCTACAGGTCTTGTGGCCAGTGCCGATGCACTCATGCTGTCTATTGGCAAGCCCGATGGTGAGGCGTTGCAGCACGCACGCCATATATTGAACCGCATGCCAAAACGGGTGACAGACTTTGCACATGATTCTTTTACTGCCCGCGCTGTTATGTATGCGCTACTGTTGGATAGCGCATCAACTATCAGGAAGGGGCAGTTGAATCAGTTACAGAAGCAGGCGGATGCTAGTGTGTTTCGTGAGCTGCTGGATATTCAACCTTTAGTGGCCAAGCTCGATCCTGAGCTCAGAATACCCCTGCTTGAAATGTTGATTCCGGCCCTGAAATCACTATCCAGAACGCAATTTGACACGTTTCGTGGATGTATCAGTTCCTTGATTCGAGCCGATCATAAAACTGACCTGTTTGAATATATGTTGCAGCGCATGTTATTGCGTCACCTGTATCCTTCATTTTTGAAGACGAAGCCACTTAAGGTCTGCTTTGATTCGCCGGAGCAGGTTATAGATCAAGTGGCAGAACTCATTGTCCTGCTGATTGATAGAGGCAGGCATGTAAATCCTGCGAATACGTTTAAGCTGGCGATGTCCGCCTTTCACGAGGGTGATATGCCTGATATGCCGGTTATTTCAGCGGGTGTTATTCATACCCTGGATGAGGCGCTGAAAAAGCTGGAACGATCATCTCCAGCGCTGAAACGGACGTTGTTAAAAGCCTGTGTGGTAACGGTGTTGGCAGATGGTAACACTGCGATAGCAGAGATAGAGCTTGTCAGAGCGATTGCCGATGCACTGGATGTGCCTGTGCCTCCATTTGACACGTCAACACAGTGATGAATATAGGCTTGGGTTTATTGATAAGGCTGCGCAGCTTTGTGCTGCTCTTGTTGTGTTGTATCTGTGGTTCTGTGGTCACCGAAGCAGAAACGGTTGATGGAGCTGTGCACACGAGAGAACTTGTAACTCAGTATCTGGAATCTCGTGATGCCCTGCTGCAACAATTCAACAAAAAACCGATCCATATTCGGATGTCTGACAAAGAATCGAAGAAAGACGGGGAAGCACAACTCCGGGGACTCAAGGCTCTGGAAACACAGTTAAGGGCGATAATCGCTCCCGTTCACATTGCGGGTTTCAAAGACGACAGCTGGATCAGTCTGGGATCATTGCGTGAGACGTCATACGGCGATGCCAGTCGATTGGATGGATTATTTTACAGTGGTGATGATGGGCTGTTATTTGTTACAACAAAAGAACTGGCGACCCACTGGCTTAAGAAGTACAGGAAACCGGCTGAAGGCCGTGGCATGCATGATTTACAACATGACTACTCAGCATTTTTCGCCCTGGAAGCAGCCGTGATGCCATTTATGGCACTGCCAATCCAGGCTTCCAAAGATGTGTATATCCGCGCCACGCTGGCACTTCTGGGACAAGATTCCGGCCCTTATCCTCCGAGTGTCGTTTATGTTTATATCGAAAGAGGCGATATTATATTGCTGCTTGAGCATAGACTGACTGAGGCTATTTCTCAGGTTCCTGCATGTGAGAAAAAGTATAACGCATCGATGAATCATGGCGGCCTGGCTTCACACCCCTGGGAACCGGATGCTGCCTTTTTGATCTATAAAAACTGCTTTACAGATAAGGCTGAATCCTTACCGTTTTATAAGCCTATGATCAAAGAGGTTCAATCGATAGTTGATCGCATCATGCGGATGTGATTGCACTGCTGCATACGGATATTGCGTCATCTGTGTGTTGTATCATGATGTAGATATCGTCGCACGCAGATGCTGCTTACATTGCCCCTTTTGATATTGAAAAGGAGGTTCTAAGCATGGGTAATGGGGTGGGTTTTGATATAAGTAAAATAGAATCAATGATTTAGCTTGGTACGACTAGGAAGATTTGTACGACTAGGAAGATTTCTTTGACCTACTCTGTGGTGATTGTTTTTGACCATGAGCAAAGAGCAAAGTGCTAGGCTTTCATAGTTTGATATTGATGTGTCAGAGTGCCGCCATGGTAAACGATGGGGTGAAAGAGATGATTAAGGCTAAGGCCTTAGCACATGGTTTTGCGCTGTGTCGTATCTCGTCGCCGGTTGTGGATCAAAAGCATGTGCAGGGATTGCAGCATTGGGTGCAATCCGACATGCAGGCTGATATGGCATGGATGGCGGAAGAGGTGCGTATGCAGCGCCGTATGCAGCCTGAATCGATGCTGCAAGATGTGCGATCAGTGATTACGGTGGCCATGACCTATTCACCGCCTGCCTACCAACTTGATGAAGCCAATGAGGCAACAGAGCAGGGTGTGATTTCGGCTTATGCGCACGGCGATGACTATCATGATGTGATGAAAAAACGATTGAAAGCATTGGCCGCTGATCTTGATGTACTGCTTGGTAAACATGATCAGCGTGTATTTGTGGATACAGCACCGGTTCTGGAGCATGCCCTGGCAGAATCCTCGGGGCTTGGTTGGCAGGGCAAACATTCATTAACCATTCATCGCGAGCTGGGTTCATGGTTTTTGCTGGGAGAGATATTTACAACGGCTGAGATTGATGCTGATGAAGCAGCCAACAATCATTGCGGCACATGTTCAGCCTGTCTCGATGTTTGTCCCACGCAAGCGATTGTTGCGCCCTATGTTGTGGATGCGCGATTGTGTATTTCGTATCTGACGATTGAATTTGATGGTTTTATTCCGCATCCACTTCGATCTCTGATGGGCAACCATATTTACGGTTGTGATGACTGCCAAATGGTATGCCCGTGGAATCAGCATGCTGCCAAGGTTGTGTTGCGCTTGCAGGATCTGAACACTTGGTGTGATCCCCTTACACCGAGGGGGGAGAATCATCTGCCAAATCTTGCTAGCTTGCTGCGACTTGATGATGATGGTTTCCGGCAGTTGTTTCGTAAATCGCCAATCAAACGTACCAAGCGCGCTGGTTTGTTGCGTAATGTTTGTATCGCGATGGGGAATTCGGGAAATGATCTGTTTGTGGATGATTTACTGCCTGCACTTACGGATAAAGAAGCGCTGGTCCGAGGCCATGCTGCGTGGGCATTGGGACGATTGAGTTGTGCAGAAAATCATCAATGTATTAGTGCAGCATTGCAGCATCAACTTGTTGATGAAGTGGATGTTAATGCACGTGAAGAAATTATTTTAACTATAGAATATTTAAGGAGTAAGTATGACGATGCCTAAGGCTTTTATTTTCGATCTTGATGGAACATTGGTGGATGCACTGCCTGATATTCAGGCCAATGCGAATCGTGCTTTGGAGTCGCTTGGTTATGATTTGCGTTTGTCTCTGGCCGATACGCAGCCACATGTTGGTGGTGGTGCGCACAAACTAGCCTCTAACGTGCTCGGCTTGCCAATGGAGCATGATGAGACAATGGCCTTGTACCATGCCTTTGCAGATATTTATGAGCAGCATCCGGCTGACCATGGTAAAGCCTTTCCCGGTGTGATGCATGTATTGGACACACTCAAAGCCAAGGGCATTCCGATGTCGGTTGTGACAGCCAAACCCGCCAAAGCGCGCGTGAAAGTGCTGGATGCGATGGGGCTTACACCTTACCTGACGCTGGCACTATCACCGGAAGATGGTTTCCCTAAAAAACCTGCGCCGGATATGTTGCTGGAGTGCTGCCGAGCGATGGGTGTGGATGCTGCCGAAACAGTGATGGTGGGTGATACACGTTTTGATGTGGAAGCAGGTTTTGCTGCACACTGTCAGCATGTGGCATTTGCCGAACATGGTTATCAGGATGTGCCTGCCGAATATGCTGATCGGGTTGTGCCGCTACCTGCATTTACCGATCTGTTGAAATTACTGGAATCCTGATCAGCAAATGAAAGCAACAGACATGCATGGAGTCTATGCCATATTACCGGCAGATCTGGAAAGCGCAGATCTGTTAGAGAAAGCGGAAGCGGCGTTAAAAGGGGGGGTGAAAACCCTCCAGTTCCGTGATAAAAAACAGGGGTATAAGCGTCAACTAAAACGTGCCAAAGCATTGCGTCAGTTAACGCGTGCCTATGGTGCGCTGTTGATCATCAATGATTCAGTGGCTCTGGCGCAGGATGCCGAGGCTGATGGTGTGCATTTGGGGCGTGATGATGCACCGAATCTTGTCCAGTTGAGAGTGCAGGTAGGTGATGATTTTATCATTGGTATTACCTGTCGTGCTGACGCTGCTTTTGCAACATCGGCGCTCAAGGATGGTGCTGATTATGTCTCCTTTGGTGCTGTGTGGGCGACCACATCCAAGTCTGAAGTGCCGGTTATCGGTCTGCCGCGCTTAATGAAAGCGCGCCAGATGTTTCCCGATGCGCATATCTGTGCCATTGGTGGCATTGATGCAGACAATCTCGCTGAGATTAAGGCTGCCGGAGCTGATTGTGCGGCGGTGATTTCCGGCCTGTTTGCGGCGGAAGATATCGAAGCGGAAGCAGTACGATTGATTGCTATCTGGGGTAATGGATGAATCAACACAGGGGCATGAATCAAAGCACGGATGAGAAAAGAGCTGTTTGCCTTACCATTGGCGGTTCTGACTCCTGCGGTGGTGCAGGCATTCAGGCTGACTTACGAGTATTTGCATCGCTGGGCTTGCATGGCTGTTCTGCGACCACTGCCTTAACGGCACAGAACCCTGCCAATATCAGTAGAATTGAAGCGGTTTCATTGGCGCAATTGGATGCTGAAATACATGCCGTATTTGATTATTACGATGTGGTGGCTGTGAAAACAGGTATGCTGTTTAGTGTTGAACATATCGCGCTGGTGTCTGCATTATTGCATGAACTGCATGCCGGTCTTCTGGTTGTTGATCCGGTGATGATCTCCAGCAGTGGAAAACGGCTGTTACAAGATGGGGCTATTGATACACTTCAACATGCGTTGCTGCCGATGGCTACACTGATTACCCCGAACCTGGATGAAGCAGCCGTATTACTGGGAGCGCCTGTCACTGATCCTGCGCGTGATGCATGCGCATTAAGGGAACGCTTGGGCTGTGCTGTCTTGTTAAAAGGCGGGCATGCGGATACTACGCATTTGAGTGATGTGCTGTGTGATGCGGATGGAACGATTCATAGCTTTAATCATCCACGTCAGAGCTGGTCAGCACATCAAAGGCACGGTACCGGTTGCCGCTTGGCATCTGCTATGACCGGGCATCTGGCGCTTGGCTTGCCTCTGGAGATAGCTGCCCGGCAAGCGATTGATTATTTGCAGGCGGCTTCATAGCCACAGCGTATCTGTTTCGTTGGACTATCAATCACAATATCGTCATGATTTTCTTTTATTGGGTACATTGGGATACTATTTCATTATTTTGAATGAAAGGGGATAAGCTATGCGTTGGTCAGCAGCTCAGAAAATCAATAAATCAACTATTCATCGAAAAAAAATTACCGTTGTAGGGGCTGGCAATGTTGGCGCTACGGCAGCTTTTTTAGCCGCTCAGAAAGAGATGGCAAATATTATGATGATCGATGTCATGGAGGGCGTGCCTCAGGGTAAGGCGCTCGATATGTTTGAGTCATCACCCATTCAGGGCTTTGATTCCTATGTGGAAGGCACACAGGATTATGCCGATACGGCCAATTCCGATTTGGTAATCATTACAGCAGGTATTGCGCGCAAACCGGGCATGAGCCGCGATGATCTGCTCAGTATTAATGTGAAAATTGTATCTGAAGTAACGCGCAATATCGTCAAATACTCTCCTAATTGTATTATTCTGGTGGTGACCAATCCTCTCGATGCCATGGTGTATACTGCTCTGAAAGTGTCCGGTTTTCCCAAACATAGGGTTATTGGTATGGCCGGCGTACTCGATTCAGCGCGTATGCGTGCGTTTATTGCTGAGGAATTAGAGGTTTCCATTGAAAATGTTGGAGCCTGTGTATTGGGCGGTCATGGCGATACCATGGTTCCTTTGCCGCGTTACTGCACCATGGCAGGGATTCCCATCACTGAACTCATAGATGCAGAACGGGTGCAGGCTATATGTGATCGTACGGCTAATGGTGGTGCAGAAATTGTCGGTTATCTGAAAACGGGTTCTGCTTTTTATGCACCCGGTGCATCCGTTGTTCAAATGGCTGAAGCGATTATCAAAGATAAAAAACAGATACTGCCCTGTGCCGCTTATTTAGAAGGGGAATATGGTATTAATGGTTATTATCTGGGTGTGCCATGTAAACTCGGGGGTAGTGGTTTGGAATCCATCATTGAGCTGGATTTAACAAAACAAGAGCGTGGTGCATTGCATCAGTCGATGCTGGCAGTCAAAGATCTGGTCAAAACAATTGATGCATTTGGCTATTTTTAGTTGCATCCGGCGTATGATAAATGGTTGAACATGTTTAAAAAATTGAGGTTATTAAATGAACATTCATGAGTATCAGGCTAAGGCGCTGCTGGCCGAATTTTCTGTGCCGGTTCCCAAGGGCATTGTGGCGATGTCAGTGGCCGAGGCGGTCGCTGCTGCCACATCGCTGGCTGGCGATATCTGGGTAGTGAAAGCACAGATTCATGCCGGTGGTCGTGGCAAGGCTGGTGGTGTGCGTGTGTGTCGGTCTCTACAGGAAGTGGAATCGGTCGCTGATGCCCTGTTGGGTTCGATATTGGTAACCAAACAAACAGGTGAAGCAGGCAAACAGGTGAACAGGCTGTATGTTGAAGAGGGCCTGGATATTGATCGTGAATTTTACCTGAGTCTACTGGTGGATAGAGAGACCGAATCGATTGCCTTTGTTGTCAGCCCAGCCGGTGGCATGGATATTGAACAGGTTGCAGCAGATACCCCGGATCAGATTATGACCGTAAAGATTGCCGGTGATGCGGTGTCGGTAACAGAGAGTGGGCGTATGGCTGCCAAGCTTGGTTTGGGCAGTGATCAATTGGAGGCGTTCCATACACTGACATCAAATGTGCATCGCATGTTCCGTCAGACAGATGCTGCCATGCTGGAGTTAAATCCATTACTGCTTACACAATCGGGTCAACTCATCGCCCTGGATGCCAAGTTTGTGCTGGATGATAACGCGCTCTACCGTCAACCTGCTATTGCTGAACTACGTGATCTGGATGAAGAAGATCCGCGTGAAACCGAGGCATCGCGGTTTGGTTTGAATTATATCGCCCTGGATGGACATATCGGCTGCATGGTTAATGGTGCAGGGCTTGCGATGGCCTCCATGGATATTATTCAATTGAAAGGTGGAAAACCGGCCAATTTCCTGGACGTTGGTGGCGGGGTTACGGTTGATGCTGTCTGTGAAGCCTTTAAACTGCTATTCAGTGATGAGCATGTCAAAGCGGTACTGGTGAATATTTTCGGTGGTATTGTACGTTGTGATATTATTGCCAATGGTTTGCTTGAAGCGATTAAAACCCATCCCATGCGCGTGCCGGTGGTGATGCGTCTGGTTGGTACCAATGAAAAAGAGGGCAGGGCGATTGTGAAAGATGCAGGCTTAGATGTGCGTTGGGCAGAGGATCTGGATCAGGCAGCAGAATTTGCAGTAGCTGCAGCACAGTGGGAGCAAGCATCGCTGTCCCGATGTGCGGTAGATCAATCAGATCAAACAGGTCGAGGTTTAACATGAGCGTACTATTGGATCGTCATACACGCGTTATTTGCCAGGGATTTACGGGCAAACAGGGCAGTTTTCATTCCGAACAGATGATCGCTTATGGCACCAGCTTTGTTGGCGGTGTCACACCGGGTAAAGGTGGTCAACGCCATCTTGAGCGTCCGGTATTTGATAGTGTAGCAGATGCTGTTGAGCAAGAGGGTGCAGAAGCAACGGTGATTTTTGTACCGCCACGTTTTGCGGCCGATGCCATTGTTGAAGCAGCGAATGCAGGGATTAAACTGATCTGCTGCATTACCGAAGGTATTCCGGTGCAGGATATGTTGCGTGTGAAACAACAGATTGCCAATATGGATTGTACGCTGATCGGGCCGAACTGTCCGGGTATCATCACACCGGGCGAAGCCAAGATTGGTATTATGCCGGGCCATATTCATCTACCGGGCCGTATCGGAGTCATTTCAAGATCGGGCACGTTAACCTATGAAGCTGTTGCGCAACTAACTTCTACAGGTTTGGGACAAAGCACCTGTATCGGTATGGGTGGAGACCCGATTCATGGCATGGACTTTATTGATGCGTTAAAACTGTTCGAAGCCGATGATCAAACCGAAGGGGTAGTGATGATCGGAGAGATTGGTGGTTCGGATGAAGAACATGCCGCTGCTTATATTCGTGATCATTTTTCTAAACCAGTGGTCGCATTTATCGCTGGAGCGACAGCTCCAAAAGGTAAACGCATGGGCCATGCAGGAGCCATAATTTCCGGAGGAAAAGGTACGGCAGAAGCGAAATTTACCGCGCTGGAAACAGCCGGTGTCGCCATTGAACACAATCCAACCTTGTTGGGTAAACGTATGCTCGCATTGCTCGGTTGATAGTGTAGATGCTTATGGGGTGGGCGTAGTGCGAATGACTGTGATGTGTGATGGCTTGTTTTAACAGATGATTGCATGTCATGAGTGTGATGCACTGCATCATCTTCAATCACTGCCCGAGCATGCTAAAGCGCATTGTTCATGCTGTGATGCGCTCTTATATGAGCATGTCTCTTCACAAGCAGTACATCATAATCTGGCCCTGCAATTCACTGCGTTGCTGTTATTTGTCATGGCCAATACATTTCCATTTATGTCATTAAAACTGGCGGGCAGGGTGGAAACGGATCATTTACTATCCGGCCCCCTGGCGCTGTTTGATACTGGCATGAATGATATTGGTCTATTGGTTTTATTGACCAGTATTGTATTTCCACTGCTAACCATGCTTGCTTCGCTATATCTGCTGGTGCCTGCATCACTGGGTTTACGTGCTCCGGCTATGGCATCTGTTTTTCGCCTGGTGCAGCACCTGATGCCATGGAGCCTGCTGGGTGTGTTTATGCTGGCTGTATTGATTGCTATCGTAAAATTACTTGATTTGGCAGAGATCGAAGTTGGTGTTGCCATGATGGCGTATGCGGCTCTCTTACCCGTGAGTGTGTTGGCGATGCAGGGTATGAATAGTGGGCTGTTCTGGCCGCATCAACTACATGAAGGCGCGAACATTGATGCGCCGCGCGATGGTTTAGGTC
Source organism: Mariprofundus sp. EBB-1 (assembly GCF_003665155.1). Taxonomy (GTDB): domain Bacteria; phylum Pseudomonadota; class Zetaproteobacteria; order Mariprofundales; family Mariprofundaceae; genus Mariprofundus. The sequence continues at coordinate 149,197 of NZ_RCFQ01000001.1, forward strand.
GCGCCTTGAATCGCGGGCGCTTGCATTGCCATACATGCTCACTGTTGGTGTTGCGACCCAAGTTGAAATCATCGTCGCATGAAGAAGCACATTGTCCGCGTTGTCACGACATTCTTCATGCCCGTAAGCCGAATAGCATAGCCCGCACCTGGGCCTTGTTGATTGCGGCAACTATCCTGCTTTTCCCTGCAAATATATTGCCGATTATGACGGTAACCCAGTTAGGGCAAGGTGAGCCTAGTACGATTTTAGCGGGTGTAGAACACCTCATAAAGGCTGGCATGTGGCATCTGGGTTTGATTGTGTTTTTTGCCAGTATCATGGTGCCAGTGAGTAAATTGCTGACCTTGGTGTTTTTGTTGCTTTCTCTACACTTTAAATCCTTATGGCGCCCTTATGATCGCACGCGTTTGTTTCGCATGACAGAAATGATCGGCTCTTGGTCTATGGTCGATATTTTTGTGATTGGCATTTTAACTTCGTTGGTCAGTATGGATGCATTGGCTTCAATCGAGCCGGGCATTGCAGCCAGCTATTTTGCCGCATCGGTGGTGTTGACGATGATGGCTGCACAGAGCTTTGATCCGCGTCTGATTTGGGATGGTATTGACCGGGATGGTATTGATCGGGATGGGATCGAACGGGATGGGATCGAACGGGATGGTATTGACAGGGATGGTATTGACAGGGATGGGATCGAACGGGATGGGATTGATCGGGATGGGATTGACCGGGATGGGATTGACCGGGATAAGATCGACGAAGCTAAGGCTCAAGAGAGGGAACACCTGAATGAACATGAAGAAACATCGGGAGAGCAGTTATTGATGCAGCAACATGGTCCAAGGTCGGAGCAGTCGCATGGGTAAGCAGGAAAATCACACTGAGATGGCGGGTGATGGTCAGGCTGTAGTGAAAATGCCAAGCCGTTTTTCAATGGTATGGTTGATTCCTGTTTTGACCTTGTGCATTGGCCTTTGGCTTATTGTGAAAACTATTTCAGAACAAGGCCCTGAAATTACCATTAGTATGAAAACAGCCAATGGCATAGAGGCCGGTAAAACGCCCATTAAATATAAAGATGTGAAAATCGGAATGGTTGAAGCATTAAAATTTACGAAGGATTTCAAGCATGTGGTGTTAACGGCACGCTTAAACCCTGATGCAGAATCATTCTTGCATCGGGATACCCTCTTTTGGGTAGTGCGCCCACAACTGAGTTTACGCGGTGTTTCCGGTTTGGGTACGCTGGTCAGTGGCTCTTATATCGAGATTGATCCCGGTCATGGTTCACCGCAATACCATTTTAAGGCTCTGGATTCCGCTCCCATTGTAAAATCGGATTCAGATGGTGTGCGCGTGACACTGTTATCCGATAAGTTGGGATCTTTGGATGTTGGCTCTCCGGTCTATTATCAGGGTATTCAGGCCGGTGAAGTGCTTGGTTATGAACTATCCAATGATAAACATAGTATTTTTGTTCATGCCTTTGTGCGCTCGCCATACGATGGTTTAGTGCATGGTAATAGCCATTTCTGGAATGTCAGTGGTATTGATCTGACCATGGGTGCTGATGGCGTGCAACTGCGCACCACGTCACTGCAATCGATGCTGTATGGCGGCATTGCCTTTGATTCACAGAAAAAAGCAGATAGTCCGCTTGAAGATGCGGAGGATCTCGTCTTTACCTTGTATAAAAATTACGATGAAATTATTGCTAAAACCTATACGAGAAAAATTCGTTTTGTGGTCTATTTTGAGAAATCGGTGCGTGGCTTGAATGTGAATGCGCCGGTGGAATTTAAAGGTATTCAGGTCGGTAAGGTTGTAGATGTGCGGCTGGAATTCAATCGTGCTGATGTCAGTTTTCGTATCCCTGTGATCATAGAAATCGAGCCGGAACGGATCGTGGAAAACAACGAGGGGGCCGACAGTACATCGGATCAGGTATTGGCCAGACTGGTGGCGCGTGGGCTGCGGGCCCAATTGGAAACTGGCAGTTTACTAACAGGAAAACTGTTTGTATCACTGGATATGCATCCTGATACACCGATTCGTTTGTTGGCTGATGGACGCAGTGAATTACCTGAGATTCCGTCTATTGCCGGTGGTTTTGATCAAATCACAACATCACTGCAGAGTATTTTGACCAAGCTGGATAAAGTGAAAACCGATAAGATCGGTGAGGATCTGGCCAGTCTGGTGCATAGCAGTAATAATTTAATCAATGGTTCCGCCACCAAAGAATCGATTGCTGATTTGCGCGCTTCGCTGAGTGCATTCCGGCATGTGATTGAATCATTGGATCAGCATGCTGAACCGATGGCGGATAATCTGGATAAAGCGTTGAATTCAGGGCGCAGTACTTTGGAGCAGGCTGAAAAAACGCTGCGCAGTATTAATGACACACTGGATCCGGCATCGCCACTGCAATATAGAGTGAATCAATTGAGTCAGGACTTGTCGGACATGGCGCGTGCGATCCGATCATTTGTTGATCTGCTTGAGCGTCATCCCAACGCCGTGTTGTTTGGTAAACCAAAATCAGGAGAGCAATAATGAGAGCCTTGTATCATCGTGACGTACGCTATCTGTTGTCCTTTTTGTTTATCATGATTGTAGCCGGATGCAGTTCCACGCCAACCCAATATTATGTGTTGAATACAGTCGCTTCTGTGCAGCAGAACAGCAGCAGTGATGCATCTGACACAGCCACCAAGCATCAGCTTGCCATCAGGCAACTGGAGATTCCCCGTTATCTGGATCGCCCTCGCATCGTGAGTAGGGATGCAGAGAATCATCTCCGCATCGCTGAATATCATCAGTGGGGCGGGCGACTGCGGGATGATGTTGCCCGCACCTTGAGTGATGATCTGGCTGAATATCTGGATTCGATGAGTGTGATCACGGCACCATTTCCAGGCTCTATGCATGCGGATATTTCATTGTTGATTGATATTCGACAATTTGAACGACTGGCGGATGGACGCGTTCATTTGAAAGTGCGTTGGCATATTCAGCAGACAGGCAAGCAATCACAGAGTTACTTTCATCATATAATCAGTGAAACCAATGTCTCTGAACACGACTATGCCGCGATGGCGGGAGCAATGTCGCAACTGCTGGCTACCTTGTCTGAGAAAATGGCGATAGAAATTAAGCGCCTTGCAGAGCTGGATAGATAATCATCGTGTTTACTTTAGATCGCGCTATGGCGGCCTGGTTGTTGAAGCCCGGGCATAGAGCGATCTATGTGATTGCATTGGCTGTGATGGTGAGTTGTAGCATTCAAACCAGTGTGATGGCCGCTGAGATGCCGTTAACGCATAATAATCAAGTACAGCAGCCAGCGTTGACCGGGGAAGATATCATTATGGAATCGCTTCGCCGCCATGAGTTATATCCGTATGTGTATGAAGAACAGTCACTGATACTGATGGATGCCAAGCAACATCGGGATGTAAGGCGTATGAAACGTTATTCCAGATTAGAGCCGGGTGGCACATTTAAGGCGATGCTTACATTCACCTATCCTGAATCAATCGCCGGAGCAGCTCTGTTGTTTACCCGCCAACAAGATGGTGAACGTAAAAAGCGCTTTTACCTACCGGCGCTTGGTACGCATCTGATTGAATATACCGGGGGTGTGGCAGGTAGCCAGATGCTTGGTAGTGAATTTTCATTGGAAGATCTCATGCCTGAAGATATGGACGCATTTGAATATCATCGGATGAAGGATGTAATCGATGGTGATAACGCCTATTTTGTCGTGCAGGCCATTTCGAAGCGTGATAAGACAAACGTACGTCGCAGCTATGCAGAGCGAAAGTTGCTCATCCGGCAGGATAATTTTTTTGTGACGCATGTCGATTACCTGGATCAAAAGGGGGCACTGGTGAAAAGGCAGACCCGGCATGATATCCATCAGGTGAATGGTGAAATGTGGCGTGCGGATATGATGATGGCAGAAAACTTCCTCAATCATCATCGCTCTATTTTGAAGGTCGATCGGCGCGTCTATTCCAGTGATTATGTGCCGGAGTTCATTTTTGATATTTCGTCTTTTGTACCAGCAACCAGTCAGCCTGCAGCAGAGTCTTCAGATCCGAACCCTGAAGTAGCCGAGGAGGCACCATGAATCGAATACTTATGTTCGGCTTGCATCATCGCTTGTTATTGCTACTGGTGCTGACTGTTTTGACTGCCCTGGCCGCAACAGGCATGCAGCATCTGCATATTGATACGGGAACGGAAAACATGGTTGCCAAGGGTTCTGCGAAAATGCAGATCTATGAATCGGTAGTTGAAGAGTTCGGATCTGATAATCAAACACTGATCTTTACTCGGGATCCCTCCTTGTGGACTACGGATAAACTCCATGCATTGAAAGCGCTGCATGTGCGACTGGCTTCACTGGAGTCGGTACAGCGGGTGGAAGACATTTTCACACTGCGCAATTTGCGTGGCAAACAAGACGCTGTCAGCTCAAAATTATTGATGGATCATATCCCTGAAAATCAGAAAGAAGTTGATCAGCTAAAAGAAAACGTGCTCTATAACCCTTTGGTGAAGGGCAATCTTGTTTCAGCAGAAGGTAACGCGCTTGCAATGATTGTGACGGTTCAACCCGCTGCCATGAAAACACTCGGTCATGCCGGCGTGTATGAAGCGATACAGCAGGCCATTGAACCATCAGCTGAACATTTTGAACGCCTGTTTCAAATTGGTTCGCCGCGCATTCAGATGGAAATGGAATCAACCCTGTTTACTGACATGCGTACACTCGCACCGCTTTCTGCCGCTGTTATTTTGTTGGTGATTTTATTGTTTATGCGCAGTACAGCAGCAGGTTTTATTCCGCTGGTTACCGCTGGCATTAGTCTGATCTGGACCATGGGTATGATGGGCTGGGCTGGTATTCCGGTGAATATCCTCAGTGCAATGTTACCAACTTTGATTATTGTTATCGGATCGACGGAAGATACCCATTTAATTGGTTCATATTTAGATGCGCGTAGAGCATATCCGGATCAGGAACCAGAATTCTGCGTGCGCAAGATGTTGCGTAAGATGGGGTTGCCGCTGCTCTTGACCATTTCCACCACGGTGCTTGGATTTGCTGGAAATATATTCAGCAGCATGGAGTTGATCCGTGATTTTGCCATTGCATCCAGCTTTGCCATGTTGGCCAATGGATTGGTGACCATTTTGCTGGTGCCTGCGTTGCTCGTCATGATGGGTTCATCTAAAAAATCCGGACAGCCAGCCACCGAAGGCGGTTTCTTATCCAGACTTGTCTTAAAATTGAACCAGAAATCGAATCTTTCCATACAGCGTCTATTGCTTGGTGCGACGTTGCTCTTGTGTGCATTCTTCCTGTTTGAGGCTTCTAAACTGTATGTGACCAATGATCCGATGTCGTATTTTAAACAGGATCGTCCATTGATCAGGGATGCAAGTGAGGTGAATCAATACCTTGCAGGCATTAAAACATTTTTCATCAGTGTGCAATCGGATAAAGAAGAGGCTTTTTTGCAGCCCCGCAACCTGCGTAAACTCGAAGAGCTTGCAGATTTTATCGGTAAGCAGGGTGTGTTTGATCGCACCGTATCTCTGGTTGATTACTTGAAACTGATGAATCGCGAATTCCATGCCGGTGATCCACAATGGTATCAGTTGCCTGCCAATAAAGAATTGGTATCCCAATATCTGTTATTCATGCACCGGCAGGAATTGCAACGTTATGTCAGCCATGATTACAGGCGCGGTGTGATTGTAGTACGCCACCATATTAGTGACTCCAATATGCTGAACCGAAACATTGATGAATTGCGTCAAGTGGCTCAGGAGATTGCAGGGGCGGAGCTACAAGTCGATATTGTTGGTGAGAATCTGATGATCAACGAAGAGGCCGATACCTTGTTGCATGCCCAGGTTGAATCATTGATGATTTTTCTTGGTATTATATTTTTGCTGATGTCAGCCATGTTCACCTCCTTCAAGGGTGGTTTGATTGCCATGGTGCCCAGTGTGATTCCCATTATTCTGATGTTTGGTGTGATGGGCCTGCTGGGTATTCCCCTGAATCCCGGTACAGCGATGGTGGCAGTGATTGCCATTGGTATCGCCATCGATAGTACCATTCATATGCTTTCCAGTTACAATAAACATAGCCGTATGATGGGCGATTCGGTGCAAGCGGCACAACAAACGGTACGTGAAGAAGCCTTGCCGATGATTACTACCAGCGTGGCACTATCGCTTGGTTTTGGTATTTTACTGGCCTCTGATTTCGCCATTATCGGCCAGTTCGGTGCCTTGGCTGCGGCCACCATGCTGTTTGCGCTGTTTGCCAATCTGATTGTTACACCATTGATTATGTCCCGCGTTCGATTGGTTGGTCTGTATGATATTTTGGCCTTGTCGGTGGATAAAGAGTCATTAAGTGGCTGTCAGCTATTTCATGAGATGTCAGATTATCAGATTCGTAAAGCTATGCTGATCTCCGAAGTGAATGATTATAGTGAAGGCGCAAAAATTATTGAGCAGGGCTGTTTGGATCGGAGCATGTATCTGCTGATCAAGGGTGAAGTGGATGTTATTCGTCATTCACAGGATGGCGATGAGATCATTGCGCGATTGAAACCCGGTGAAGTGTTTGGTGAGATTGCTTTTGTACGTGAGATACGCCGAACTGCAGATGTGTGTGCGGTAAATTCAGTATCAGTGCTGCGGTTTGATTGTGAACGATTAAAACGGGATCTGCGTTTTTTCCCGCATATTGTTGCAAAATTAAATTTCAATATCAGTTATATACTCGGTGAACGCTTAGCCAATACGTTTAAGGATTAATGACCCAGTCTGCGAAAACAACGGAATCCAATGATATTCTGTTGGGATAATCATTTTGCCGATGGTTTCCTGCAGCGAGTAGATCGCAGATAAGATGATCGCTTGCATGCTACCCTTCATGCTCTGAAGTGGTTATGCTCAGTGATGTCTTTCAAGAGGGATATTGATCGTCGGGGTTTGTGATGGTTCAGGATAGAGGGAAAGCAACTGCTGGCAAAGCCAGTGTGAAAAAATCGATTGCTAAAAAAAAGTCAAATACAGTTCCACACATTGACGGTGGAAGTGCTGCTTTTCCTATTGTCGGCCTTGGTGCTTCAGCTGGTGGTCTGGAGGCACTGCAAATATTTTTTGATGCCATGCCCGACACAAGTCCGGCTGCGTTTATTATTGTCGCACACCTTGCACCAAAACACGTAAGCCTCATGCCGGAATTGATACAACGGCATACAAAGATGCCTGTTGAGCAGATTCAGGATGGTACAAGGGTAGAATCAGGGCATGTTTATATCATCCCACCTAATTATAATCTATGCCTTCTCAATGGCACGTTAGAGTTAATGCTTCTACCGGAAAAACGCGGAGCATTGCTGCCCATTGATAATTTTTTTAAATCACTAGCCCAGGATCAAGGTGCCAACGCAGTGGCTATTATTCTCTCCGGCACAGGCTCCGATGGTACTATCGGTATCAGGGCGATCAAAGATGAATGTGGTATGTGCATGGTTCAAACAGAAGCGTCTGCCAAATACGACGGAATGCCTCACTGCGCCATTGCGAGCAACCGTGCTGATTACGTACTTTCTCCTGATGAGATGCCAGCCCAGCTTCACAAACTGTTTAAATATAAATACAGCAAAGCAAATATTGTTCCCGAACGATTGATACAGCATCCGCCCGACGCACTTCAGAAAATCTTTGTGATTCTTCGCTCACGCACCAACCATGACTTTTCCCAGTATAAGAAAAATACACTATGCAGGCGTATTGAACGGCGTATGAATGTGCATCATCTGGGTGATATTTTTGATTATGTACGTTATCTACAAGAGAGTGATCGCGAAGCTGATATTCTGTTTGATGAACTGTTGATCGGTGTAACCAATATGTTCAGAGATCCGGATGCATTTTATTCACTGGCCAACTATGGCCTTATCGAGATGATGAAGCAGAAACCTGAGGGTTATACGTTTCGTGTCTGGGTAGCCGGTTGTAGCACAGGTGAAGAAGCCTATTCCATTGCTATTCTGATACTCGAATGCATGGAGAAGCTGAAATGCGATTTTCAGGTGCAAGTGTTTGCCACGGACATTGATGAAAAAGCGATTACTATCGCCAGGCGCGGTGTTTACGCATCGACTATTGCCAAAGATGTTAATGACAAACGCTTGAAACGCTACTTTATCAAACTGGATGACGGTCAGTATCAGGTTAAAAAGATGGTGCGGGAAATTCTGGTTTTTGCACCGCAAAATGTTATCAAGGATCCACCATTCACCAAGCTGGATCTGATTAGTTGTAGAAACCTGCTTATTTATCTGGGTTCGGAGTTGCAGAAAAAACTGCTTCCTGTTTTTCACTATAGCCTGAAACCGGAAGGCATTCTGTTTCTGGGGTCTTCGGAAACCATAGGGCAGCAGAATATTGACTATTTCAGTGTGGTGGACAAAAAATGGAAGATTTTCAAAGCACTTCCCTTCAAAATGACTACAACACCCATATTAAATTTCCCGGGGGCGCCGATTGCGCTGGGGGAACAGGAGCTTACTGTGTCCGATAAGGTTCAGAAAATTGAAGAGATCAGCGCTTTTCAGCTGGTGGAAGCGATCTTACAACAGAGTGATGCGCCACCATGTGTTATTATCGGAGTGGACAATAATATTACCTATATCCACGGTAAAACAGGTCGTTTTCTTGAACCTTCGCAAGGACAAGTAACGGTGAACTTGCTGGCCATGCTGCGGCCCGGTCTGAAAAAAGCCTTTTCCGAAGCGATTCAGCAGGTTGGTATGCATAATCAGGATGTGGTCTGTAAAGGGCTGCAAGTTGAGCACAGTGGTGGTTATATCAACGTTGATATGACCGTCAGACCGATCAGAGAGCCGATGGCCATGCATAGCATGACAATGGTGGTGTTTGAGGAAGTGTCGGAAAAGGGTGCGGACCATCAACCAAAACGTGTGAAAGTCAGGTCTAAGCCAAAAACGGTAGAAGAGCTTGAGCAGGATTTGCGTTTCACCAAAGAACATCTTCAATCCACGATTGAAGAGTTGGAAACATCCAACGAAGAATTAAAATCAATCAATGAGGAACTGCAATCGACCAATGAAGAGTTGCAGTCAACCAATGAAGAATTAGAAACATCAAAGGAAGAGCTGCAATCGCTCAATGAAGAGTCCGTGACGGTGAATTCCGAGTTGCAGGGGCGCATTGAAGATCTTTCTGCTTCCAATGATGATATGAAAAATCTGCTCGACAGCACTGAAATTGCCATTGTGTTTCTCGATATTGATCTGTGCGTCAGGCGTTTTACTCCGGCCGTAAGTGCATTGATTCCTCTGGCTGCATCCGATGCTGGCAGACCTATAAAACACTTTGCATCGAACTTGCTGTATGAGGATTTAACACAGGATGCGGAAAAAGTGCTCAATGACCTCTCCGTTATCAATAAGGACGTGGTAAGCAAGTGTGGGAGCGAGTATCACATGCAGATGCGCCCCTATCGCACCGTCAATAATGTAATTGATGGCGTAGTCGTAACGTTTGATAATATTTCGGCCAGTAAAGAAGCTGAGAAACGCGCTATCAGAGCCAAACTGTATGCCGAGAGTATTTTGAATACGGTACGCCAGTCATTGTTGGTGCTGGATAAGGACCTGCGCGTGGTATCAGCCAATCCTCTGTTTTATAAATATTTTTCAGCAAAGCGAAAAGATACTATTGGTCATGTTATTTATGACTTGGGCAATGGTCAGTGGAATATTCCGAAACTGCGTGAGTTGTTGGATGAGGTTTTGAATAAAAATTCAGTATTTGATGATTATGAAGTGGAATATGAATTTGAGGCTATAGGCAAGCATAAAATGATTTTAAATGCGCGGAAAGTGATAGGCTTTGATTCTGATTCTGATTCTGATGAACTTATCTTGCTGGCCATTGAAAATGGTTCAAAGGTTGAATAATACGTTGAAATGTGGCCTCACTCTTGCTAGACGTTATACATTAACAGGGAAGATGCACGCACAATAGGTGGATATTGATGGGGAAAGAGGAAGATAATAACATACCCTCAGCGGAATTGCGCCGGCGAGCAGAATCCCGTCTGGCAGAGCTGCGTGACGAGCAAGTCGATGCTGCACTACCTGAAGATACACAGGCTTTGATTCACGAATTGCGTACACATCAGATTGAGCTGGAGATGCAGAATGAAGCACTGCGGCAAACAGAGGCAGAACTCACCGAAGCGCATCATCTATATTTCGACCTGTATAATTTTGCCCCTGTTGGTTATGCCACTATTAATGCCAAAGGTCTTATTTCTCAAGCCAATTTGACGCTGGCAAATCAACTGGATGTGGAACGTGCCTCTCTTTTTAATCAACCCTTTGCGCAATTTGTCACTGATCCTCGTGTTTTTGGCAATTATTTGCACCAGTGTCTGCGCAGCAAGGAAAGAGTGACCGCAGAACTGGATTTGAAGCTCAGAAGTGGTGGGCAACTCATAGCTCAGTTAACGGGTTATGCAATAGATAATGAATCTGGTGCTGGCACCATAAGGGTGGCCATCGTTGATATCAGTATGCGCAAATTGGGTGAGCAGTCTCTTGAGCAGGTACAGAAGCTACTGGCCAATGAGGAAAAGCATGTGCCTGCAGAGTTAAGGCAGACTTTGCAGCACAGTATTCATCAGATGAGAACTTACAGCAAGTTGAATATTGATCGTGAGCTTAGAATGATTGAATTGAAAAAAGAAATTAACGCGTTGAATAAGGAACTGGGTCGGGATGATAAATATGTTGTCTATTCAGTGCCTAAAGATTTGCAAGATGGATAGCGATAGCAAAGCAGTAATGATGCGCAGAAAGGCCGAAGCACGCATGGCAGAATTGTGTGAGGATCAGGTCGAAAGCTTACCGGAAGATGGACAGGCTTTGATTCACGAATTGCGCACACATCAGATTGAACTGGAAATGCAGAATAATGAACTGCGGCAAACAGAGGCAGAACTCACCGAAGCACGTGATCGTTATACCGACCTGTATAATCATTCTCCTGCCGGTTATCTCACCCTGAGCAGTAAACTGATTATCCAACAGGCGAACCTGAGCCTTGCGTCCATGTTGGACAGCGATGTCCTGCATCTATTATCCATGCCATTCTCAAAATTTATCTGCCAAGAAGATCAGGATATTTACTATCGCCATCATCGAGAGGTTGTAACATCAGGTTTGCAGCAAACGGCTGAATTAAAACTGATAAGAACAGATGGTAGTCAGTTCTGGGCCAGAATAGAAACGGCTCCGGAACAACATGGGGGCGATGCTTCTGGCCGATTGTTATTATCTGTTTCGGATATCAGCCAGCAAAAGGAAACGGAGCTGGCTGTTGAGCGTGAGCGTGATCGAGCCGAATCCTATCTCAATATGGCAGGCACGATGATAGTCGCTATGGATCGGAAGCAGATTGTGACGCTGGCCAATAGGGAAGCGTGTGAAGTTTTGGGATATGCTAAAAAGGATATCATAGGCAAGAACTGGTTTGATCATTTTGTACCGAAAGAAAACCAGCCCGAGGTTAAAAGGGTGTTCGATCAATTGATAGCGGGCGTTGTTGAACCCGTGGAATGTTTTGAAAACCCTGTATTAAGTAAACATGGAAAACTACACATGATTGTCTGGCATAACAGGTTATTACAGGATCATGATGGGAATATCACAGGTACACTGAGCTCAGGTGAGGACATTACCGAGCGTAGAGCAGCCGAACAAAGAACATTTGAGTTGATTCAGGCCATGGAGCAGACCGGTGAGGCGATTCTGATCACCGATACCAGCGGTACAATTGAATATGTAAATAAGGCATTCACCATCACGACCGGTTACAGTTTTGATGAGGCCGTTGGCAATACCCCCCGTATGCTTCATTCAGGGCGTCAGGATACTGCTTTTTATAAAGCAATGTGGTCAGACATTCGTGAACATAGTGAGTGGCGGGGAAAGATATGGAACCGACGCAAAAACGGCGAAGTGTACCCTGAACAGTTGCATATCAATGCCATCAGGGACATGCAAGGCAATCTCACACATTATTCTGGAGTTTTTTCCGATATTACTGAACAATTATCGTTGGAGCAGCAGTTACAACAGGCTCAGAAAATGGAAGCCGTGGGCACGCTGGTTGGCGGTATTGCGCATGATTTCAATAATATGTTGGCATCCATCACTGGTAACCTGTATCTGATGAAAAGTGAAACCAGACATTTACCGACCACTTCTCAACGGCTCGAAGTGATAGAGTCTCAATGCTTCCGTGCCTCAGACATGATCGCACAGCTACTGGCCTTTGCCCGCAAAGGTATGGTGCACATGGTGGCGTTTGATCTGTCATCGTTTATCAAAGAGTTATGCAAGATCAACAGGGTGACGATTGCTGAGAATATCAAGATACGCAATGAAATATGCAGTGAGAAGCTACTCATCCATGGCGATGCCACCCAGTTGCAGCAGATTATGATGAATTTATTAAATAATGCCCGCGATGCAGTGGCAAACAGCGAGCAACCTGAAATTACCGTATCACTGAAAAAATTTGATGTGGGTGCAGACTTTCTTGTTCGTCACCCGGATGTGAAAGGTAAACAATTTGCCTGCTTGAGCGTTAGCGATAACGGCATGGGTATTGCCAAGTCGAATATGGCTCACCTGTTTGAACCCTTTTATACAACAAAAGAGGTGGGTAAAGGCACGGGCCTCGGGTTGGCAATGGTGTATGGCGCAGTTCAGACTCACCTGGGGGCAATTGAAATTGAGAGCCGGGAGAATGAAGGTGCAAGTTTTCGTATCTACTTGCCTCTACATGAAGATGATGCACCGGTTGAGGTGCAAACAAAAATATCTGACGACTCGGCAAAAGGAGAAACCATTTTGCTGGTCGATGACGAAGCCACTGTTCGTGATGCAACAGCAGAAGTATTGCAGTCTATGGGTTATAAGGTCATTACAGCTAAAAACGGGCGGCAAGCAGTACATATCTTCGAAGAGCAATACAAAGCAATTGACCTGCTTATTCTCGATGTGGTGATGCCAGATATGGGAGGGCTGAAAGCTGCAACGCGTATGCGTGCCATTTGTCCTGATATCCCTGTTATTTTTTCAACAGGTTATGATTTGAAGCATATATTTGCAGCCAATGATGGACTGGAAAATACCATGGTACTGAATAAGCCCACGCCGATAGCAGAGCTTAGCCGTAATATCCGATCCATGCTTTCATCCTGAACAAAATGACCCGAACTTTCAGGACTCTAATATTTATAGTTTGAATGAGCGCGAGATTATCGATCTTATCTATCACGTCATCGTTGCCTGTTCCTTGTATGCCTAAAGCAGAATCTTATAAAATGGGATTGGGTTTTTCCGGCCAGTGGCACTGCTCGCTTACCGGGCAGGCCATGCATTTGGGTTTGCGGGCGGTGCAGGTGTAACGGCCATGCAGAATAAGCCAGTGGTGGGCATGTTGCATAAACTCGGCAGGGATGGCCTTAAGCAGGCCTTTTTCTACATCGAGTGGTGTTTTTCCTTTCGCTAAACCTGTGCGGTTACCGACCCTGAAAATATGCGTATCGACAGCCATGGTTGGTTCACCAAACAGCACGTTGAGTACCACATTGGCTGTTTTGCGACCGACACCGGGCAGGGCCTCTAAAGCTTTGCGGGTGCGCGGTACTTTACCCTCGTGCAGATCAACCAGCATATGACATGTGCGCATCAGATGTGTGGCTTTACTGTTATAGAGGCCGATGGTGGAGATGTACTGCTTCAGTTTGTCTATACCAAGATCAATAATCGCCTGTGGTGTATTGGCAACAGGATAGAGTTTGGCGGTGGCCTTGTTGACACCAACATCGGTGGATTGTGCCGATAGCATGACGGCAGCCAGTAGTTCAAATTCATTGTTATAATTGAGTTCGGTAACAGGCTCGGGATCAACGGATTGAAGATATTCAAAGAAGCAGCGCACTTCGGCGGCGGTCATTTTTTTAGCCTGCATAGGTATATAAGGTGTGAAGTGTTTTAGGCTTAGAAATATTTATTCGTTGACTTCATTCAGGGTTAAGCTGACCTGGCGATCAATCACATCACCGGCAGGATTGAGCACTTCTTCAACGAGAAACAGGGTGCTATCAGTAATTTTTTCGATTTGACCATTGTGTTTGCCCAGATAGTGACCGCGACGGACAATGAAGCCTTTGGAGGTGGCATCTTCAATCATGGCAACGCGTTCGCCACCCATGCTGAAAATTGCGACCAGACGTAGGGTATCAAGGTCATACGATTCCAGTTTCTCACGTTTACGATTATCCTGTTTGGCTTGAGGTTCAATGGATGTTGCGCTTGAATTCAGGTGTGGTCTGACGCGAATGAGATAGGAAGCAAAAGGATCACGCAGGTTCGTGAAATCAATATCAGGCGCTTTGACCATATGTTGCATGGCATCGGGTAAATCTGCTTCTTTGGCAATTGCAGATGGCGCCGTGACTGCTATCAGGCTTAATATAAATCCTGTCATCAGGCAGATCAGATGCTTCATGTTCACCTCTTTAACCTTGTTCATTGGCAATCTCTTTGCGTAGTCACAAGCATATTACAGCATAATGCTTGGGATATGCAAATGGCTACTCGCTGTAATGCGTTGATGTTCGCTGTGATGATATGGATTGCTTCACCAGGCATTGCTTCTATCATGATTTCTCATCAAGCAAGTTACAGACCATCATATCCCTGCTTATTGTTTGCCCGATGAACCAAAGCCGCCTTCACCGCGTTCGGTTTCCGAAAGTGTGCCCACAGCCATGAAGTCGGCCTGAACAAAGGGTGCAATCACCATCTGTGCGATGCGGTCACCACGTTGAACGGTAAAAGGGAGATCACCATGATTGATGAGGATAATACCTATTTCGCCACGGTAATCCGCATCAATGGTTCCCGGTGCGTTGAGTACGGTGATACCATGTTTCAAGGCAAGGCCTGAGCGGGGACGAATCTGGGCTTCGAAATTATCCGGCAGAGCCATGGCAAAACCGGTTTTAATCAATACGTGTTGGCCCGGTTCAATAATGACATCTTCATCAATAGCAGCACGCAGATCAGCGCCAGCGGCATGGGTGGTGGCATAAAAGGGTAGATCAATGCCTTTGCCATGCGGTAGTGCTTGAATGTGTACTGTGGGGTGTTGCTGATCAGAATTTGAATGATGGGGGGATTGAAAGCTCATGCTAACTCCATAATGTGTTGTATGATCGCTGCTGCAAATGCGATCTTAGTACTACTTGGGATGCTTACTTCATTATCGGCACTGATCCACCAGCCATTGGCCTGATCACTGCCCATATTAGATATATCATTGGCAACAATAGCATCAACTTTTTTGTTCACCAATTTACTTTTGGCATAGGCGATATGGTTACTGCTTTCCGCCGCAAATGCGATGACTTTTTTGGGTCTGTTCGGCATGGCTGCAATGGATGCGATGATGTCCGGGTTGGCAGTGAGTTCAATGTTCATCGAACGAAGCTCACCACGTTTAAGTTTTTCTGTTTGCGGGTCTGCGAAACGAAAATCACTGACTGCAGCGGTGCCGATAAACAGGTCTGCACCTGCTGCATACTGCCTACAAGCTGCTAACATCTGCTGTGCTGATTCAACATTAACGCGTTCAATGTCTGCATTGGTTGCGGGTGTTCCAGGCCCTGCAATGCATACAACATCAGCGCCGCGCATGCAGGCTTGTTCGGCCAGTAAGGCACCCAATCTGCCACTGGCTCGATTGCTCAGAATGCGTACACCATCCCACGCTTCATGCGTAGGGCCGGCATTGATCACCCAGGTTTGCCCAACTAGCGATTGCTCGCATAATAGTGCTGTTACAGCAGCCTTGATTGTTAATGGTGCTGCCAAACGTCCGGCACCCTGTTCGCCACAGGCCAGTTCACCTGATTCAGGCCCGATCACAACCATGCCACGCTGTTGCAGGCATGCGATATTGCGTTGCGTGGCTTCGGCATCCCACATGGAGACATTCATGGCAGGCGCTAGCAAGACCGGTTTGTCATTCACCAGCATGATGGTAGATAACAGATCATCAGCAATACCATGGGTCAGACGTGCCAGTAAATTTGCTGTGGCTGGAGCAATGATCACAGCATCAGCCCAGCGGGCTAACTGAATATGACCCATGGCGCGTTCGCTGGTGAGATCAAACAGATCACGATGTACCTCTTGACCGGTCAGTGCTTCAAACGTTAGGGGGGTAACAAATTCACAAGCTGATTTGGTCATGACACAACGCACATCGGCACCTGCTTTGATAAGCAGGCGTGCCAGTTCGGCCACACGATAGACGGCAATGCCGCCACCGATACCGATCAGGATTTTCTTGCCATTCAACATCGCTTAAAGCTTAAACCACAAAGACACAAAGGCACAAAGTTTTTTCAGTGTAATTCATCCTGGGATGATACACGCAACGCTGCTTTCCGCCCGATGTCCTGTCGCGCAATGACGCCATTAAAATCATTCCTGCAATTCTTTAAGCGTTGTTAAAACTGTTTTAACATGATCCTTCACGCGCACTTTGCGCCATGCAAATGCGATATCACCCTCAGGATTGATGATAAAGGTAGAGCGTTCTATGCCCAGGTATTCTTTACCGTAATTCTTTTTGATCTGTAACACATCGAAGGCTTTGCAGAAGTGTTCATCCGGATCAGATATGAGTGGAAAGTTCAGACTCTGTTTCTCGGTGAAACCGGCATGAGATTTCACTGAATCACGGCTCACACCAACAATAGCGGCATTCGCGGCTGTGAAATCTGGCAAGGCATCACGGAATTCACATGATTCAGTGGTGCAACCGGATGTGTTGTCTTTGGGGTAAAAATAAACAATGACCCATTGCCCATGTAGTTCACTCAGTTTGAGCGTGCCTTCAGGCCATGTGTTGAGTTCAATATCTGCCGGAGCGTTATCGCCCGGGTTTATGGTGTAATCTGTCATGCTTATACCTCATACTTTTTTAAGTGGTGATACATCGTTACTTTTATTGTTAGTCTTGTGGCGACACCGTAGCGCAAGGGGCTATTGAATGCAGCAAGAATTCGTATCTGGCGAAGAACCAGTGAACTTTTATCAGAAGCCTGTTTTACTGGCTGAACCGCGTGGTTTTTGTGCCGGCGTGGACAGGGCCATTGAAATTGTTGAACGCGCTCTGCAAGTGTATGGATCTCCGGTGTATGTTCGGCATGAGATTGTACACAACCGTTTTGTGGTTGAAAACTTGCGTGCTAAAGGTGCTATATTCATTGAAGAAGTGGCCGATGCACCTGATGGCGCTCTGCTTATTTTTTCTGCCCATGGCGTAAGTAAATCGGTACGTGAATCCGGCAATAAACGTGGCTTGCGTGTGATTGATGCAACATGTCCGCTGGTGACCAAAGTGCATTTGGAACTATTGCGCCATTATCAGAATGGAGATCAGGTGATTCTGATTGGCCATGCCGGGCATCCTGAAGTGGAAGGTACGATGGGGCAGGCTCCTGATGGTGCGGTACTGCTCATTTCAGAACCGGAAGATGTGATGGATATTGATGTGAACGACCCGGATAAACTGGCCTACGTTACCCAGACGACGCTGAGTGTGGATGATACTGCCGATGTGATTACTGCATTGCGAAAGCGCTTTCCTAACCTGCAAGGGCCAAAACGCGAAGATATCTGTTATGCCACAAGCAATCGTCAGGAAGCGGTCAAGGTCTTGGCTGAACAATCTGATGTTGTGCTGGTCATAGGCTCTAAAAATTCATCCAATTCCAATCGTCTGCGTGAAGTGGCAGAACGATCAGGACGGAATGCTTATCTGATTGATGGGCCGGAAGATATAGAAATGGGCTGGTTCTCATCCGATATGCGTATCGGCATTACTGCTGGTGCATCTGCTCCTGAAGTGCTTGTGCAGGGGGTAATAAGCTGGTTGCATGAACACGGTTTTGGTCAAGCGGAAGTGCTCTCTGTAGGTGAGGAGAATGTAACGTTCAGTTTGCCAGCCGAGTTGCGATAGGTGATTCACCTTAAAACAGGCTATCGGTATATCGCATGGCTGTTTTTATTGTTGTGCTCCTGTGGCCAGGCGTATGCTGCTGATCTGATATCACCATTACCGGTTCGCAACCTTGACCCGGCCATGATGCGATTCTTTGATCCAACACCGGATTCGGCCTTAAGGTCATATGATCATGCATGGTCATTCGAATTGAATCAACATTACGCTACCGTGCATCAATATGATCAACTGCCCAATGCGCAGTTGCTAATCGATATGGAATTGTATGTCGTTGATCCGGTTATGCATTTTGCACTGAGTGATGGTTTGGAATTGTCTGTGCGGGCACCGCTGATAGTGCCTTCCAGTGGCATTTTCGATGATGCGATTCAGAGTTTTCATGGTTGGTTTAACATGCCCAATGGTGGGCGCCAGTATCGTCCGAATAACAGTTTTAGTAATGCTTTAAATCATAAGCAAGGGGCACAATGGCAAGCCCGAAACCGATGGGAGCCCGGCAATATTGAACTCTCTGCACGTTACCATTTGGCAGGCAATCAACATTGGGCCATTGCTGGCCTTACAGCAGTGAAATTGCCGACTGCGTCAAAGTCGCATGGTTGGGGCAGTGGTGCTGCCGATATTGCAGTAGGGTTTGTTTCATCACTGCAGCAGGGTGACTGGTCTGCGCATGTTGAAGGCTGGCTGATTAAACCGTTTGCCAGCAATGAGCCGGGGCTGCAATACAAACAAACTTATACGCGTGGTTCACTTACCGCTGCCTATCAGATGTTTGATGTGGTTGCGCTTATTGTGCAGGCGCAGGGTGGAAACTCACCCTATCGTAGTACGTTATCACCTCTGGATCATCCACCTTTTCTAATCACGGTCGGCCTGCGTGGTAGTACCGCATATGGTTGGGGCTGGAATCTGGCTATTGTTGAAAATATTACCCAGGTAACCACGCAGGATATCTCTGTTACTGCCGGTATTCACTGGCGATAACATTAATATTGTGATGAAAATGAGATGATTGCTCGCATGAAGCTTATCACCGACTGGCAATATGGTCTGGCTCTTTTGGCTGCGCCAGTACTTTGGGGGGGACTGTTGTGGCTGGCCGCACCGCAGCCATCATTTGATTGGGTGTTGCTGGCTCCATGGTTGTTTTTATCACTGGTATTTGCTCAACCGGTGATGGAAGAGATTGTCTTCCGTGGCTGGTTACAGGGTTGGCTGATCAAGAAGGAGTGGGGCAGTTATAGCCTCCTTAATATTAGCACGGCAAACATATTGACGAGCGTAGTGTTTGTTAGCATGCACCTGTTTTATCATGCGCCTCTGATGGCACTGCTGGTGTTTATTCCATCACTACTCTTTGGTTATTTCAGAGACCGTTATGATGGCTGGTTAATACCCTGCATCCTTTTGCACTGTTTCTATAACGCGGGTTATTTCTATTTGTATGCACCGGTATTACCTGCGCAATAGTTAGGGGAATTGCATTAGATATCCTCTGTTTACGATCATTATTCAGCATTCTTTTCACCGCAGTCCCTCAGGGGAGTGAGTCTCTCTTGTACAAGTGTTGTCACCTTCAGGACGCAGAGTTACGCAAATTAAAAACAAACAATAAACAGTGATTTGACTGCTCTATTATTGCTATGATGGTTTTCCATGTTTCAATGACTGTTCCTTTTGCTCCATTACAATCATATTGAGTCCAGTAATACAATGTTTTTGACTTTCTCTGCGCAACTTTGCGTACTGAAGGTGAATTGCGCGCTTTCGCAAGAGAGACTCCCCTGGGGGGCTGCGGTGAATGCTTTTTTAGGGTTTTAATGCGATTGCCATGGCGCAATAGTGGCTCGTATTGAACTGATGAGTGCTTATATGCGGCCCATACGCATGGCAAAGTCCTCTTGAAAGACTGCATTCGGTAGGGCTGATTCATAGTCAATGAGATCATCATTAACAAGTTGTTGTAGATGCTGATCAAAGCTTTGGGAGCCGTATAGGTTTTGTCCCTCTTCCATGGCGCGCGGAATATCTCCCCATTGTGATGGATCAAGAATGAAATGCCTGATGACTGAATTTTTGATCATGATCTCCTGGGCAACAATTCGCTTTTTGCTTGATTTCATGGGGATAAGTTTTTGCACTACAATCGCCCGTAAATTTTCTGATAGCCGTTCACGAAGACCGGCCTGCTCATCAAGCCCGAAGGCGGCCATGATGCGTTGCATGGTGCCAACAGCAGTGGTCGCGTGCACCGTTGCCATGACCAGATGCCCCGTTTCAGAGGCCTCCAGTGCCAGCTGAATCTCTTCACGTCCGCGTGCTTCACCAGCCATAATAATATCCGGTGTCTCGCGCATGGCATCAATAAGTCCCTGTTTGTAGCTGATTACATCGGTGCCAATTTCACGCTGACTTACCGTACCTTGATGTTCGGTGCTGTAGCGGAATTCAATAGGGTCTTCCAGCGTAACAGCATGTACCGGTCGTTGGCATATCATGTGGTTTAACATGGAGGCTTGTGACGTGCTTTTTCCACTTCCTGCAGCACCAGCCAAAATAATGATGCCATTGCGGTATTGGCTGATCTGTTCAAATACAGGCGGCAGCCGCAGTTGTGCAAAACTTGGAATTTGTTGTGGAATCAGGCGCGCCACGATACCAAAGTTATTATTGGTGCGTAGTACATGAATACGGAAATGGCAGGTGTTTTCCAGAGTGTAATGAAAATCGAGATTGTTGATCTGTTCAATATTGGTGCTCGCTGCGTGGTGACGAATCAGATGCTCTACCATGTTGATGGTTTTTGTGCGATCCGGAACACTGACTTTATCATGTGGAATAGTGATGATATCGCCACAGATACGCATGCGAATACGGTCATCCGTGCGTATAATTAGATCCGATGCACCATTTTTGTTGGCTATCTGGAGTAGATCATCGATGAGGTGACGTGTTTGGGGCATGGTTTAATAACGCACGCCGATAATGAAGAAGCACATCATATTTTCAATTCCGGGGTATCAATGGTTCCGGACAATTGATCCATATCATGAAGATCACCACCGGAATCTTTGAGATTTACCATCTTGATCTGTAGCCGTAAATTGTTGACGGAGTCGGCATGTCGCAAGGCTTCATCTTCGGTGATAATACCTTGCATCCATAACGCTTGCAGGGACTGGTCAAAGGTCTGCATGCCGTAGTTTTTGCCACTAGCCATGGACTCTTTGATCTCAGCAATAGCCCATTTGCCGATTAAATCGGAAATGCGTGGTGTGTTGATAAGAATTTCGATAGCCGGTACGCGTGCTTCATCCGGTGTTTTCACCAGGCGTTGTGATAGCAGTGCTTTCAGGTTCATGGCCAGATTCAGACATACCTGCGGATGCATCTCTTCTGGGAAGAAGTTGATAATGCGCTCCAACGCCTGATTGGCATTATTGGCATGCAGAGTGGCCAGACATAGGTGACCTGTCTCGGCGAATTCAAGCGCGTGCTCCATGGTTTCACGATCACGAATTTCTCCGATGAGAATGACATCAGGAGCTTGTCTGAGGGTGTTTTTTAAGGCCGCCTGATATTCCAATGTATCGGTGCCTACTTCACGCTGGGTAATCACACATTTTTTATGTTCATGAATAAATTCGATGGGATCCTCAATCGAAATAATATGGCCGGCCTGATGCCTGTTGCGCCAGTCTATCATGGCTGCAAGTGAGGTGGATTTACCACTACCTGTAGCACCAACCATGAGCACCAGTCCACGGGACTCCATGGATATATCCTGAAAAATATCAGGTAAACCAAGCCCTTCCAGGGTAGGTATTTCAAGTTTTACTTTACGAATGACCATGCCGACATGGCCGCGCTGACGAAAAATATTGACGCGAAAGCGACCGACATCATCAAAAGATAGTGCCAGATTCATCTCATATTCTGCAGCAAAAGCAGCTTTCTGACGTTCATTCATCGTAGCACTGGCCAAGCGTTCGCATTGTGATGCCGTCAGAGGTGATTGTTTCAGGGTGCGCACCTGACCATTGATGCGATATGAGGGCGGCATACCAACCGTGATATAAAGATCGGATGCATCCTGCTTTTCCATGACAAGCAATAGCTGTTTAATGGATTGATTCTGAGGTTCTGTGCTATTCATGTGATGATCTCCAATACGGGTTGTAGTGCATGCATAATGATGGGGCTGTTTAGACTACACCACCACCGAAGAGTTGTTTGTTATTGGCCTTTTCCATGGCGGCTTGTTGCGTGATTTTACGTGATTTCACCAGCAATTGCAGATGAGAATCGAGTGTTTGCATGCCATCGCGTTGTGAGGTTTGCATGACCGAGACCATCTGGGCGATTTTATTTTCGCGAATGAGATTGCGAATAGCCGGTGTGCCAAGCATGATTTCATGGGCTGCCACACGACCTTGTCCATCCGCAGTTTTGATCAGCGTTTGTGAAATCACAGCGCGTATGGATTCGGAGAGCATGGAGCGCACCATCTCCTTTTCAGCGGCTGGGAATACATCAACGACACGATCAATGGTTTTGGGTGCTGAAGAGGTATGCAGGGTGCCAAACACCATGTGACCGGTTTCTGCAGCAGTCAGTGCCAAACGAATCGTTTCAAGGTCACGCAATTCGCCGACCAGAATAACATCGGGATCTTCACGCAATGAGCTTTTCAGCGCGTTAGCAAAAGAGTGGGTGTGCGGGCCCAATTCACGTTGAGAAATAAGACAGTTTTTGGAACGGTGTACAAACTCGATAGGGTCTTCAATGGTGAGGATATGACCGCGTTCAGTATCATTACGATGATCGACCATGGCCGCCAGTGTTGTGGATTTACCAGAGCCGGTTGGACCGGTAACCAGACAAATGCCACGTGGCATCATCGCAATTTTTCGAAATACTTCCGGACAATTCAATTGATCCAGCGTTAGAACTTCACTGGGAATAACACGAAAAACAGCGCCCATACCACGGTTTTGTTCAAACAGATTCACACGAAAACGCGCCAGATCACCAAGTGCAAAAGAGAAGTCGATCTCCATGTGTTCTTCAAAGTGTTTGCGCTGACCATCATTCATGATGTCATAGACCATGGTCTGAATTTCCCGACGGTCGATGTTCGGCATTTTAATACGCGTCATGTCACCATTGATACGGATCATCGGCGGTTCACCGGCAGAAAGATGTAGATCTGATGCCTTATTTTTGACGGTGAATGCAAGTAGTTCGGATACTTCCATGGTGACTCCAGAATGGGACGTAGTTTTTAGTGTCTGTTTTAAGCCTAACCTAAAAGGGCAGCATCAGTGCTGCAAGCCTGATGCGATAGCCGGTAAGCTAGTGTGAAGAGTGAGAGCAAAAGTGCTGCCAGTCACAATAGGTGGGATGAATGATTAGGCCTGGTGTTTATAAATGCATGACTTATTTATTGAACAGGCCCTGCTATAGCAGGGCCTGCAACATCAGTATCGAAGAAAGCGTGCCCTGATACGTTTCACATTGCCGCTTAATTCAAAGGTGGCCAATCCGGCCAAAATCAACAATGAACCGACGAAGATTTCTAATGTTAGTGGTTCATTATTGAGTATATTGCCCAGTGCCAGCGCACAGATTGGTGTGATTAGCGTCAATAATGCCACACGGGTAGCATCTACCTTGCTCAATACATAATAGTAGAGTGCAAAGCCAAGCACAGACCCCAGCAAGGCAAGATAAGCGATAGCACCGATACTACGCATGGAGATCTCAGCCGGTATTGATGCGCCTGAAATGAGCCATGTCATGACAAACAGAGGAGCCGCAAACAGCAGACCACCACTGGTCATGACAATAGCAGGTACCTCTGCATGGATACGTTTGATCCATACGGCGCTAGCGCAATGTATGCTCACGCTGATCAACATACCCAATAGACCGTACACAGCCTCTGTATGAAGGGTAAGGCTTGTACTGAACATGATGGATAAACCGGATAATCCGATCAGCATTCCAAACAGTCTTGACCGTGTTAGTGGCTCACCATTTAACCATAGGCGTGCCATCAGTGCTGTCACAATGGGTGAAATACCAAAGATCACTGCAATCCAGCCGCTCGGGATAAACTGGGCAGACCAGTAAACGCTGATCATACCACCATACATACCAAGTCCTGCCGCCATGTATGCGCGTAGAGCACGACGATGCCAAACCAGACCAGAACCCAACAGAGCGGCTACGATGAGGGCCAGAACGGCACCGATCAGCATGCGGCTGGTTAGCCCGAATATAAAACCAACCTCTTCACTGCTCCATAAAATGGCCAGCGGAGTGGTGCTCCAGATGATGATGACGCCTAAATATGCTGACGGCACAGACATGTTTACTCCTTTATTGATCATGAATAGCTAAATCTAACGTAGATTTCAGCACAAAAAAAAACGGCCACGGATTATTGAAAACCCGTGGCCGTTTAGAAATCATGCAATGATGGTTAAATCAGAACACTCCGGCACACAGGTAAGTCACTCGGTTGGCCATCAGCCATCCAAATGGTGCAGTTACTTTATGTGCCACGCGTGTATTCATAGTGTGCCCAGTGTGGAGAGAATAACGGGATCGTCAATTTTTGATGCTTCTACTGTCACATAAAAGCACACAGTATGCGTGGAATGATCCGTGTAGCAGACTGAGATATCAGTATAGATAAGCTTCATGCAATAGTGCTGTGAGACAAATGAATCACCACCCGTGCCAGCAGTCGGAAGTATGGGCTAGACGTTAAAACTCAATGGCTTGAATCAGAGCGATCTCTGAGCGTACTTTTTTATCATTGGCGAGATCAGCCAGGGTTGTATCAGGAAGCATGGATGCAAAGCTGGCATGCGGTAAGATAATGCCCGGATTACCTCCGACGCAATCAAGCTTAATAGCCAGTAGATCAGCCAGGTAAACGGCCAGTACCTCTGCCCTTATTTCGGAAGGGATAGAGGTTGCATCACTATAGGCGGGATGATGATGGTACTCGATGCCCTGACAAATTTTTTCAGGCAGTTGCCAGTGGGAAGCCAATAACAAGCCCATGTCGATATGCGTGCAGCCGAAGCGTTCACATTCATAGACGAGATGTCCTTTGGCAAGGTCGCGTTCGGCCGGCTGTATATACTCGGTTATTAAATTAAATCCCATGTTTCCAATGTCATGGAACAGACCCATTGTTCCGGCTTCTGATCTGTTACAACCGGGAATGTGATCAGCAATAATTTCTGCCAGGGATGAGACTGCTATACCATGCCTCCACAGTGCTGGAATGCTATATATTTTACCCTCACTGGTTTTGGAGGAAGAAAAAGAGTGACTGGCTACAACACTGCGCACCATGGAGTGCCCAATACGTGAAATAGCTCTGGCAATATCATTAATGGGTGCGTGTAATAAGCCTACTGCGTTGGCCGAACGTAAGATAGATGCGGAGAGTACGGGATCCTCTTTGATGATTTCAGCAAGCTTTGAACTAGAGGAACCATCGTCACAGGCCCGCTGAAAAGCATTCCATAATGCAGACGGGAGTGGTAAGGATGAGATACTTTTTTTATACATGGTTAATCGGGCTGCACTGCCTTCAGCAGGAATAAGTTGCTCATACATAGTATCGTCGTGATTGATCTTAAAACATGATGTTTCAAACTGATCTGGCATATCAACTCCTAAATAGCATTCCTGATATGAAAGGTAAGCAATTCATGCGCCATAGTGTGGGGAAAGTGAGGTTATTTTATCATGAGATTACATGAATTAAAAAAGGCCTGCCGATGAGGGCAGGCCTTTTGAGAACTTTAGTCGCTACATCAGCATTGCGGTTGGCAATGATACTGAACCCTTTACGATAAGGTGGGCACCGCATCCGAACATCAGGTATCCTCGAAAGGATTCACACAGTCTGGAAATTAGGCTCCCGTTCAGTGCGCATCGGCCCAGCACTACAAACCACAACACCAATGCAACGAACTGATATAAAGCCTACATGGTGGGCTCTAAAAGGTCAAATGGTTTAGGTTGGTTCTGTTCACCATCTGATTAAAGGGTTTCTTGTTTTTTAGGCTTGTAACGTATTGGAAACAATAGATTTTATTCCACCAAGGTAAGGGTGTAATACGGCAGGCAATTTGATGCTGCCATCTTCCTGCCAGCCATTTTCCAGGATAGCTACCAGTGTGCGACCAATGGCTAAAGCTGAACCGTTCAGTGTGGCAGCAGCCTGAGGTTTGCCACCTTCTTCACGGTAACGAATGCCAGCACGGCGACCCTGAAACTGGCCGAATGAGGAGCATGAGGATATCTCGCGATAACACTGCTGACTAGGCAACCACACTTCCAGATCATAGGTTTTCTGGGCTGAAAAGCCGATATCAACACTGCAAAGCTCTACCATGCGGTAGGGCAGTTCCAAAGCTTGCAGGATGGCTTCTGCATGGCCTGTCAGCTCTTCTAAATCTGTCAGTGCGCGTTCAGCTGTGGTGATATGCACAAGTTCTACTTTATCAAATTGATGTTGGCGAATCATGCCACGTACATCGCGGCCGGCAGAACCAGCTTCACGACGGAAGCATGGTGTGTAAGCACAATGGCGGCGGGGCAGGGTAGCGGCATCAAGAATTTGATCCTGATACAGGTTGGTGACAGGTACTTCAGCAGTTGGAATCAGATACGCATCTTCTCCCTCAAGCTTATAGAGGTCATCTTCAAATTTTGGAAGCTGACCCGTACCGGTCATGGTTTTGCGATTGACGATGGCTGGAACCCATACCTCTTCATAACCATGGGTATCTACATGGGTATTGAGCATGAATTGCATTAACCCGCGCTCCAGTCTGGCCGCAGCGCCTTTTAATACGGTGAATCGACTACCGGCCAGGGTTGCTCCTGCTTCAAAATCCAGGATGCCCAGATCCGTGCCTATGTCCCAGTGTGCAGGCACCGTATCCGTGCGCGGTGTGCCCCAGCGACGGATTTCAATGTTATCATCTTCACTGGATCCATCGGGAACAGAGGCGTGTAGAGGGTTGGGGATTTCCAGCAATTCATCAGAAAATGCAGCCTCTGCATCTTTTGCCAGCGATTCCAGCTCTTTAACCCTGCGTGATACCTTGCCCATGGCTGCAAGTTCGGCGCTTGCATCTTCGCCAGCACCTTTCTTTTGGCCAATAAGTTTGGATACCCTGTTGCGCTCAGCTTGCAGCGTTTCGGCTTCTGCTTTTAATTCACGCTGTGTAAGGTCCAGTGTGCGTGCTTTTCCCCATGGGCTGTCTGGTGCAACAACATCATCACCTCGACGTGCCAGGGCAGCATTCATCTCATCAAATGAGCGGCGAAATTCCTGACGATCTATCATTCAGCTGTACCATTACCTTCTGTGTTTTCGTCTTCAGTTACATCTGAGACGGCCGTTGTATCCATGCTTTCATCAGCAACGGCATCTATGATGGTTGTATCCGTATCTTCATCCTCGATATCGCCATCTTCCTGTTGTTCAACCACACGCACAGCGCCAATAACACGCTCGCCTTTATTGCAGCCGATCAGTTTCACGCCTTGCGTATTGCGGCCAATCACGGACACACCATCCATACGAATGCGAACCAGACGACCGGTATCGGTCATCATCATCACCTGATCTTCATCCGTCACTAGCAGGGCTCCGATCATAGCGCCATTACGGCCACCTGTTTTCAGTGTGAAGACACCTTGGCCTCCACGTTTCTGGGTGTTGTATTCAGTGACAGAGGTGCGTTTACCATAACCATTCTCAGATACAGCCAGGAATGATGCACTATCAGATACCAGTGTCATGGAGATCAATTTGCAACCTCCAGGCATACGCATGCCTGTTACACCGCGCGTACTGCGACCCATAGGGCGCACATCAGATTCAGAAAAACGAATCGCTTTACCACCACTGGCAGCAAGGATGATATCCTGTTCACCATTGGAAACGACGACACCAATCAAACCATCATCGTCGTCAATATTGATGGCGATAATGCCGTTGGCACGAATGTTCTGGTATTCAGTCAGCTTGGTCTTCTTGATGACACCATTGCTGGTTGCCATCACAATGAAGTGACCTTCATCAAATTCTCGAACGGCCAATGTAGCTGAAATCTTCTCATCTTTTTCAACCGGCAACAGGTTAACCAGCGCCTTACCACGGGTCGCTCGGCCAGCCTGTGGCACTTCGTAAACTTTTTTGCGGAAAACACGTCCTCGATCAGAGAAGAAGAGCAGGTAATCGTGTGTTGATGCCACCATTAACTGTGTTACAAAATCTTCTTCTTTGGTGGTCATGGCTGTTTTACCTTTGCCGCCACGACGCTGGGCACGATACAACGATGTTGCATTACGCTTGATATAGCCTTCATTGGAAATGGTAACCACCATATCTTCTTCGGTAATGAGGTCTTCTACTGAGAGTTCAGCAGTTTCATCCATGATGATCGAGCGACGGGGATCGCCATATTTATCGCGAACCTGTTCGAGCTCTTCGACAATAACACCCATCAACAGTTTTTCATCGGCCAGTATTGCTTTCAAATGCGCAATGAGTTTTTGTAACTCATCGAATTCAGCCTGAATTTTATCCCGTTCTAAACCAGTCAAACGTTGCAAGCGCATATCAAGAATAGCTTGTGCTTGTTTCTCGGACAGACCGAAACGATCCATCAATCCGGTTTTAGCTTCCGGTGGTGTTTGGCTTCCACGAATAACTTTGATCACTTCGTCGATATGATCGAGGGCAATGAGCAAACCTTCGAGAATATGAGCGCGTGCTTGGGCTTTAGCCAGATCAAACAGGCAGCGGCGGGTAACTACCTGACGACGATGATCAAGGAAATGCAACAGTAGTTCACGCACACCGCATAGTTTCGGTTGTCCATCAACCAGAGAAAGCAGGTTGCAACCGAAATTACACTGTAGTTGTGTATGTTTATAGAGGTTGTTTAAGATCACTTCCGGAATTTCGTTGCGCTTGAGTTCAATGCAGATGCGCATGCCATCACGATCAGATTCATCACGCAGATCTGAGATGCCTTCCAGCTTTTTGTCACGTACAAGCTTGGCAATGTTTTCAATAAGGTTGGCTTTGTTTACCTGATAAGGCAGCTCATGAATAATCAATGCTTCACGTTTTGTTCGTGAATTTACTTCAACTTCCGCCTTGGCGCGCATCGTGACTGAGCCACGGCCTGTAGTGAAAGCATCACGAATGCCCTGGCGGCCGTATATGAAACCACCCGTAGGGAAGTCAGGGCCAGGCATGATCTGCATCAGTTCATCATCATCAATGTCCGGGTTACCTACCAGCGCAATAGCTGCATTGATCGATTCAACTAAGTTGTGCGGTGGAATATTGGTAGCCATACCAACAGCAATACCCTGCGAACCATTGACCAGCAGATTAGGGTATTTGGCTGGCATAACCTTGGGTTCTTTCAGTGATTCATCATAGTTTGGTGCAAAATCAACGGTATCTTTATCGATATCAGCCAATAATTCGGCAGCCAACTTACTCATGCGGGCTTCGGTATAACGCATGGCGGCGGGTGAATCACCATCGACGGAACCGAAGTTACCCTGCCCATCAACGAGCAGATGACGCATGCTCCATGGTTGCGCCATTCTCACCATAGCATCATACACAGCTGTATCACCGTGCGGATGATATTTACCGATTACATCACCAACAACGCGCGCCGATTTCTTGAATGGTTTGTCATGGGTGCAGCCGAGATCCTGCATGGCGAAGAGAATGCGTCGATGTACCGGTTTTAATCCATCACGGGCATCAGGCAGCGCTCGACCAACAATTACACTCATGGCGTAATCCAGATAGGAGCGTTTCATCTCATCTTCGATCAGTACGGGTATAGCAGGGTTAAAGGTTTCTGTTTCGTCCATTATTGCCTCTGGTAATACTAACAGTTTTTATTCGTCGTACTTATACGGTGTACGGTTGTATCTAAAATGGTGCCCTCGACAGGAGTCGAACCTGTGGCCTACCCCTTAGGAGGGGGTCGCTCTATCCAGCTGAGCTACGAAGGCGAAAAGGGTTCGAATCATAGCGGTTTTAAGGCCTGTCTGCACGATGAATTATATAGATGTTTCAATCTGATCATGCGCCGATATTTTACAGCCATAAAATGATCAATCAACATGCATTAAACTACGAACATTAACATCAGCCAAGGCCTGTTTCCCATTCAAAAACGATAGTTCAATCACAAATAGGCAGGCATCAATATCAGCGCCAAGTGTTTTAATTAATTCGACTGTTGCAGCAGCAGTGCCGCCGGTAGCAAGCAGGTCATCGACAATCACAACATTATGTCCCTTACTTAAGGCATCACGATGAATCTCGAGTCTGTCCACACCATATTCCAGTTCGTATTCAACCGCATGCACAGCAGCAGGTAACTTACCCGGTTTGCGTACGGTGATGAGCCCTAATCCCAGTTTCTGCGCTAAGGCTGCGCCAAAAATAAAACCGCGTGATTCAATGCCAACAATCGCATCTACATCGGAACCAATATGGGATGCGAGTTCATCAACTACGGCAGAGAATGCCTTGCCATCTGCAACCAATGGAGTGATGTCTTTGAACATGATGCCGGGTTTAGGAAAATCCGGTACGTCACGAATGAACGATTGCCAATCAGGCGTCGTGAGCTTTGTTGGTGTTGCAGTCATTACAATATCTCCTCAAGGCTAATGTCATCGCGTTTAACGATTAAACGAAGTTTTTTCAGGGCTTTAACTTGAATCTGCCGGATGCGTTCACGTGTTACATTCATGTGTTGACCAATCATTTCAAGTGTTTGGACTTCTCCAAAACCGCCAAGTCCATAACGCATGCGCACAACTTCACGCTCCTGTTCGGTGAGTTTTTCCATCCATTGTTCCAACATGTCATTGCGACAGTCGGTTTCCATGCGGTCGCCGGGGGCATCGGCCTGTTCATCAGCAGTAACTTCATAAATGGATATGCTGTCACTACCATATTGAAGTGCATCTGCACTTTCAGTGGTTACAGTGGTGCGAATAAGTGTTTGTACGCGTTCAACGGGAATACCGATGGCATCTGCGATTTCATCTTCTGTTGGCTCTCTTCCCAGTAGAGTCCTCAATTGATTGGCATGTTTCAATACACTGTTAAGTTCTTTGGCAACATGTACAGGTACGCGAATGGTTCGGGATTGATTCATGATAGCGCGTTCAATTGCCTGGCGAATCCACCATGTTGCATAGGTGGAGAAGCGACAACCATGTATCGCATCGAACTTTTCTACGGCTCGCATCAGCCCCAGGTTGCCTTCTTCAATGAGATCGGCCAACGCAAGGCCTCTGTTCAGGTAACGACGGGATATTTTCACTACCAGGCGCAAGTTCGTTTGAATCATGTGCTGGCGTGCATTGTCATCACCATCATGGACGCGTTTGGATAGCTCGATCTCTTCTTCAGCCGTCAACAGTTTATAGCGCGCAATATCGCGCATATACACGGCCATGGAATCTGTGTTGTGCGTAGTGGACATCAGAATTCAGACTCTAAAGTATTTAGGAGGCGGTGTTCGATAATGTGAGATGAAATAATCATGTAGGCCATAAGCTTCTACTATCTTATCTGCGAGGTAAATAGGCAATTGGATTTACAGGAGTGCTCCCCTGGCGCACTTCAAAATGCAAGTGGGGACCGGTGGCGCGTCCCGTGTGCCCAACCCTGGCAATGACATCACCAGCCTTAACTTTAGCTCCTTTCTTCACCAGATTGCGTTGGTTATGCCCGTAAGCCGTGAATAAGTTTTTGCCATGTCGAATAATGATCAGTTTACCATAGCCACTCAGGCGAGAATCAGAATAGACCACTTCACCACCAGCGGCTGCATGTATCGGTGTTCCTTCTTTGGCACCAATATCAATACCATCATGCATACGGCTGCCGCGCCGTCCAAATTTACTGGTGACAACAGGCTTGATCGGCCAGCGCAGCTTACCGCTATAGCTATGGGCTTTCTTTTTATGGTGGGCGACTTTTTTATGGGTGGTTACTTTTTTCTTCACCTGCTTTCGGGCGTGTTTTTTGGAGGTGCTTTTTTTAGTGAAAGCAAGTCTTCTGATTTTAACAGCTGTCGGGTCATCTGTTTTGGGGGCGGTGCGATTAATGTATAGGCGTTGCCCGACATAAACGTTGTAGGGGTAGGGGATATGATTGCGTTTGGCGATGAGTTTGTAATCGACATCAAACATATTACCAATACTGTAGAGGGTGTCATGGGGGCGCACATATCGGATGACAGCTTTTTTTTGACGGCTGCTTTTCTGATACGTGTGTTTTGGCGTTTGTTTATAAGTATGTTTATAGCCTGGCACAGGGGTAGTCACACAAGCGCCAAGCGCCAGCAATATGATAAGGCTACACAGGCGGGCTATTACAACCACAATAAAGCAAATCCACCGACAACAGCTACTGCAACAGCAATCGTTAACCATTCAAAATATTTTTCTACAAATGCACGCAGGCGATCGCCACCCCAACGTAAAAGTGCCGCTTCCAAATAAAAGCGTGCGCCACGGGATACCAGGGAAGTGATAATAAATGCCGGGAATGGCAAGCCAAAAGCCCCCGCCGCAATGGTTACGACTTTAAAAGGAATAGGGGAAAAGCCGGCCAGCAGAACGATGGCGACACCATACTCTACGAACCATTCCTGTACGTGATCAAACTTATCCATGGCGTGATAAAATTCGATAATGGGTTGTGCAAGGGCGGTGAATAGAAACATACCAATGGCATAACCAATCATGGCACCAACAACAGAACCAGCGGTTGCCAGTCCTGCGAATTTAAATGCAGAAAGCGGCCGCCCAAGCGCAAGTGCGATCAATAAAATATCCGGTGGAATAGGGAAAATGGATGCTTCGATTACAGCAATGGCAAATAGTGCACGTCCTGCAAACGGGTGCTCAGCCCATGATAGTGTCCAGTGATAAGCACGGCGTAACCATGATAGAGATTTGGGTTGAACACCTGCTTCAGTGATGATGAACTCCTTCTAATAGCGGCACAAATGTACAGGCATCAAAATACTGCTCGGTAAATCCGCGCGCCTGTTTTTGCCTGCGTACCAGGCGATGTTGTCCTGCATCCCCTTCAGGGAATAATAGAAAGCCACCCGGTTTAAGTTGCTGCAACCATATATCCGAACCAAAACCACCGGCAGTCACAATAATTGCGTCAAAGGGTGCATATTCTTCCCAGCCGACCAAACCATCGGCACATTTTAGCATGACATTGGCATGCCGTGCGCTGCGTAAGTTCTGGCGAGCCCGTTCATGCAGGGCCTGAATGCGTTCAATGCTGTACACCCTGCGGCACATACGCGACAGGACTGCCGTCTGATAACCACAACCAGTACCAATCTCCAGTACGCGTTCATGGCCTTGTAGTTCCAGCAGCTGAGTCATGCGCGCAACCATGTAGGGTTGAGAGATGGTCTGTCCGCAACCGATGGGAAGAGCACAATCATGATAGGCACGCGCAGCAAGCGCTGCATCAACAAATATATGGCGTGGCACGGATAACATCGTGGCCAGCACACGCTCATCATGAATGCCTTTGGCAATTAACTGATCATTCACCATGCGTTTACGCGGACGATCGAATGCATGTGTTGTTGTCTCTGGTATCAGAGGGTGTTTCACAACGATGTTCCTCCTGCATTCGAATCAAGCGATCACCATGCGGTGTTTGTTTGTTATTGATCTGTTTGTGTTGTTTAGTCGAGAGGGGAGATGTTTAGTTTTGCCAGATTAAATCTTTCCCATCCTTTTTAAATCGTTCGGAAGTATCACACCGTAGTCTCAGCCCTGCAAGCAGCCCAATTTAGCGGGCTGGTGCGACGCTCACTTCTCTTTTTACAATTGTAAATACGCAAGGCTCTGCTTAGTGTAGCCATCTTGATTTTAGAGAGGGATATATGCTGAATAAAGTGATGTTGATTGGAAATCTGGGCGCTGATCCTGAAACACGTTTCCTGCAAGATGGAACCTGTGTATGCAATCTGCGCCTGGCTACTACTGAAAAATTTAAAGGCCGTGATGGTAACCAGCAGGAACGAACCGAGTGGCACCGTATTGTGCTATGGGGCCGTTTGGGTGAAATCGCTAACCAGTACCTTTCAAAAGGTTCAAAGTGCTACATTGAGGGGAAAATTGAAACCCGCAAGTGGCAGAATAAAGAAGGCCAAGACCAATATACAACGGAAATTCGTGGCAATGAAATGAAAATGCTTGGTGGAGGCTCTAATCAGGGCGGTGGTTCTGCACAGCGTGGCAATCAGGGGGGCGGCTTTCCAAGTCAGGGCGGCAATCAAGGCGGCGGTTTCCCTAACCAGGGCGGCGGCGGTTCTGCAGCGAAGAAAAATAATGATCCGTTTGCCAGTGGTCCGGACTTTGGTGACGTGCCTGTGGATGATGATATTCCGTTTTAAATCAGACGTTTCCACATAAATGTAGAGTATAATTTTAAAGGCCTGCTTTTGCAGGCCTTTTTATTTGCTCTTCCATGCCTGCACCGGCAGTAATTTCAATATGGGTGCTATTCCTTTGCTGATGTTTTTTTATCCAAGAGGGAGCTGATTTCATATTTTATCCATGTCGGTTTCTCATCTGTTCGTGCTGCTTTAGAGATAATGCCGACCAGTGCTTTGTCTTTGCAGGCGCGTCGAATTTCATCGGCTTGTGCAAGATTTTGATCAAGCAACTTCATGTAAGTAGATGTATCCAAGCTGGCAGTAGCAAGGGTATGGCTGCGCACCCAGTACTCTGCAGAAACATCTTTGCATACTTGGGATGGATTAAATGTTTTGGCGGCTTTCTGTATCGGTTTTGCTGTTACATTCTGACTGGTTGAAGCTTTTGAGGCCGGTTTCGGGAGTGTGGTCGCTGAAATGCGAACCGGTTTTTCTTTAGTGACAGATTGTGGTTTTGGATCGGCAATTTTAATTTCGATCGGTTTGAACAGTTCTTCGGTAACGATGCTCTTTTCAGCTTTTTTAGGAGGCTGGCTGAATATCTCAGGTTGAGCGAGAAACAGGTATGCTGCTGCGGCAGATGCAATGAGTAAAACCGTAGCTAGTGCAATGGTGATAAGTAATTGGATATTTAATGTTTTCTTGGCCGCTTTAGGCTTGATGGTTTTTTTCGCGTGTTCTTTTTCTGTGTCCGCATTTTCTTCGCTGGAATTTGTTTGTTCAGGCGTCTCCGGCTTCATTCTATCAGAGAGTCCTGCGTCTGTATTATTCATTTGTGCTAAAGGCTGTTCAATGGAATCAGATTCTGACTGGCTACTATATTGTGTAAATTCGAATAGATCACTGTCTTCCGATTGGGGTGATGTTGTTTGTTTTGGCTCTGTGGACGCAGGTGCTGCTGAGTTTGGCTCAGAATGTGCCACTTCAGATTCAGGGCTTTTAGGCTTAGGACGTGATTGAATGATAATTTCGAAAGGTGTTTTGCAATGTTTGCAGCGGATTTTTTTGCCGGCGGCGGCTCTCAGTGCATCGCTTACAGCATACTGCTTTTGACAATGCGGACATTGAATGATTTCCAACTAAACTCTCCTCTCAAATTCCCATGCTCTATCATGCAGCGGGATAATTAAGATGGGAAGTAGTTTAATACAGGAGACGTTGATGACTACGTACAGGGATAGCGATGGGTCCCCGACTAAGCTGCTGTAAAGCACGTTTGCTGCCTGTGTGTTGCCATAGGTCGAAGGCATCGATAGGGCTTAAGGTATTATTATTGTGCGTGAATCCGTGAATAGTGTGCAAAACATCCAGCATGGCGCCAAAACCTTGGCATATATGCTGATACAGTTCGGCATGAGATTGCTTTAAGCTACATGCCAGTGAATGATAACTGCTACGCCCAAGACGCACGTAATAATTGATGTTTACCATGCGTCGTTTGGCTTGTTCTGGAAACAGACCCGCAAGCATAAGACAGCTGTCACCGGTATCTCTAAGTCCATCCTGACGACATCTGCCGGACTCGGCTTCGGCATACAGGTGTTTAAGTGCCATCGGTTCATACAGTCCATCAGCATTCTTGTGAAAACGCTGTAGTAAAAAGACGAGATAGCTTTCCAGATTTTCAGACAATGAAACGTGCGCCTGCATTTCTGCATCAAGCACAAGCTGCTGAAATAGCGCAGTCTCTGTCTCTGCAGTATGGATCGATAGGTGTTCATCTTGTTTCATACAACTATCTATCGGCAAAGTCTTGCCAATATTGAACGCTGTTTTTACAGAGTGAACCCGGTATGCTTGGCTTAAGATGTCTGATGACGCTATAAGCCTCTATTATATTCACGATCCGATGTGCAGCTGGTGCTGGGCATTCAGACCAGTATGGACAGCGTTGCAACAACAGTTACCTGAGTCGGTAGATGTGAAATATTTGTTGGGAGGTCTTGCTCCTGATTCAGATGTAGTTATGCCTGTGTCTCTGCAAGAGAATATTCAACGACATTGGCAGACAATTCAAAAGCGTGTGCCAGGTACAATGTTTGATTTCGATTTCTGGCATCAGTGCACACCCCGGCGATCCACCTATCCGGCCTGCCGCGCGGTAATTGCGACAAAATTTCAAGACCCAAACAGAGAAGATGCGATGATTCATGCCATTCAAAAGGCTTATTATTTGGAAGCGCGTAACCCTTCTGATGATGGCGTGTTGATGGATTTGGCTCAGCAGCTTGCACTCAATGTGGGGCAGTTTCATCTGGATTTGAATGCAGGGCAGACACAGGCTCTGTTGTTGCAGGATATCAGGGCAGGGCAGGCACTTGGTGCTTGCGGGTTTCCATCACTTGTACTGCAAAAAGGTGATAGGGTTCATTCCATTGCCGTTGATTACAACCGGTTGGAGCCGATGCAAGCTGCAATAGAGGATCTATATTAATATGTTCTCGGTATTAAAGAAACGTAGCGCTTGACTGATCCTGTCTCAGCGATGAATCTGCGAGTATGAAACATCAAACTGCAGCGATGCTGGTCATCGGTAATGAAGTGCTCTCCGGGCGCACGCGGGAAGCCAATGCTTACCTGGCGGCGCAAGAGCTGTTTGAACGGGGTTGTAAGCTGGCAGAGATCGCTATTGTCCCTGATGTGGATGAAGCCATTATCTCCACGCTGAATCGATTAAGAAATCAATATGATGCTGTGATTACATCCGGTGGTATTGGCCCGACCCATGATGATATAACTATGGATTCAGTGGCTGCAGCATTTGGTGTGGCGTTGATTGAACACCGTTTTATTGTGCAGGCCATGACCGAGTATTTTGGCAATGAGGGCATGAATGAAGGGCGCAAACGCATGACTCGTGTGCCTAACGGTGCCTCACTTATTCGTTGCGATAAAACCATTGCACCGGGTGCTCGTATTGATAATGTCTATATTCTAGCAGGTGTGCCATACATCTTCGCGTCTCAACTGACATCGATTCTGGATGATTTCGGTGATACTCCATTTCAGCGTGTGGAGATCGAAGTAACCCTGCCGGAAAGTGTTTTTGCTAAAGAACTGGCTACAATTCAGGCCGAATTTGATGATGTGGAAGTCGGTTCTTACCCCGGTCGTTGTGGCCCGGATCCGTGTGGGAAAATCTGCTTAAGCAGCCAAAATCCGGATCGTTTAAATATGGCCAAAGAAACAGTGGAAGCGATGTTAACAAGCCTACAGTAAGTTTTGGTTTGCTCCTCCTCTATTATTGGAGTGAACGATTGGAGAGTTACGGTTTGTCTGAAAATAACTTTTGAACGCAGACTTCACCCAGGAATCACTCTTTGCTCACTTCGGTTCACATGGTACCATCATCTAAGTATAAAAAAGGACAAAGGATCCCCCTGCAATGCGTCAAGGCTTTGAAATTCAAGTATTTAACAGACACGAAAACAAAATGGATATTGAGAAAGTGTATGGTGATGAGATGGTTAAATTTGCATATGGTAACCCGATAGGGCGCCTCTTAGGGCCGGTCATTGCAAGTAAAATGTTTAGTCAACTGTATGGAAAATCACAAGATAGCTTAAAGTCTGCGCAAAAGGTCGCCCCTTTTCTCAAGAACTTCAATATTCAAATTGATCAGTATCAAAAAGGCTCTTTCAAAGAGAATCCTATTGAAACATCTTATCAATCATTTAATGAGTTCTTTATTCGGGAGTTTCAGGAAGGGCAACGAACGTTTACCCCCAACGATCATGAAATGGGGGCTTTTGCTGAGGCGCGATACTTTGGCAATGCAAGCATGACCGACGATCTCAATATCCCCGTTAAGGGCTCGATGTTGCGCGCTGTTGATCTGATCGGTGATGGTGAATTAGCCAAAGAGTTTATCGGTGGCCCGCTGATGATCGCAAGGTTATGCCCTGTTGATTATCATCGTTATCACTATCCCGATCATGGCAAAACCCTTAAGGCCTTCACTGTTCCGGGCAATCTACATTCCGTTAATCCACTGGCCTTAAAATACAGGCAGGATATTTTTATCAAAAATGAACGGCGTGTCTCAATCCTGGACACTGAACATTTTGGTAAGCTGGCCTATATAGAAGTTGGAGCCACCTGTGTGGGTAAAATCGTGCAATCCTTTGATGAATCCAAACCGTTTAACAAGGGCGATGAAAAAGGCTATTTTCTCTTTGGTGGAAGCACCGTTGTATTATGTGGCGAAAAAGGAACGTGGGCTCCCTCCGAAGATATCTTAAAGAACACCAAGGCAGGCATTGAGACCTATATCCAACTTGGTGATGTCGTTGCGCAATCAAAATCTGGATCGCCTGCATCAGACTAAACAGTCCATTGAAGTGATGGTACGCCCCTTGAAGTCGTTTCTTTATTTTCAGGCGGTGCTCAAAGGTATGTACAGTGCATAGAATGTATATACCATCGTGAATGTTCACTTTGGCTTCTCACTTGAGTGTGCATTTACCTTTTCAGTTTAAGATCTTCATATTCAATTTTACGAAAACGTACTGTCCCAGAATGACAATATTTGGAGGTCAATAGAAACTAATGAATCAACGATTGATAGCGCGGGTGACGCCTCACCTGATTCAAGGGGTTATTGCTTTTCTTTCGATGACGATTCGTTGGGAATATGTGAATTGGCGATATGATTCGACAGACTCGGAGCGCCACATCTTTGCGTTCTGGCATGCTCGCATTTTGATGATGGGTAGCGGTTTAAAGGGCTGCCATGGTTACACGATCATCTCAGAACACCGTGATGGCAGTTTTATCGCCGATACGCTACATCTACAAGGGTTCAGAACGGTGCGGGGATCATCCACGAACAATGGCGCCAGAGTCTTGTTGCAGATGATACGGCTTTCCAGAAAAGAGCATTGTGATTTTGGTATTACGCCAGATGGGCCTAAAGGACCGCGTGAAAAAGTTCAGATGGGTACCGTGCAGCTGGCTAGAAGGACAGGGCTTCCCATACGGCCGGTCATGTGGGCAACAAAAAGGCAGTGGAAAATCTCTTCGTCGTGGGATCAGTTCTGTATTCCGAAGCCTTTTACCCGTGGCGTCTTTGTTTATGGTGAACCAGTGTTGATTGCTCCTGATGATGATGCTGAAAAAGCGCTGGCTCGTGTCCAGTATGCCATGGATATCACGCAACAAGCAGCAGATAGTTATTTCGAGTAGGAGTATGCAGTCTTTTCTGGTGGAGCATTATTCAAACATAAGGCTCTGCTGAAAGGTATGATTTCCCGAGTGTAATTGACTTGCATTTCCATGTGCTGTTGTCGGCTACTCGAAAACAATAAAACCGCAATGGACGACAAAGTTTGTCCGGATGTTAAAGTTCGCCCATGTCTAATCATGCTGCTGAACTATCAAAACAAATTATTGCTGATCTGGCGCCACTGAAAGGCGTTCGGGTGATCGCTGCTATGAGCGGTGGGGTGGACTCATCGGTGATGGCGGTATTGCTGAAAGAGGCGGGCCTGGATGTGGTCGGTGTGTTTCTTAATGTGTGGGATTATGCGCGCGAAGATGTGGTTGGCCATGGTTCATGCTGCTCGCTTGAAGATTCCTATGACGCGCGCCGCGTGGCTGATCATATAGGCATTCCGTTTTATGCCATGGATATGCGTGAAGAGTTCCGTCGTGATGTGATTGATCCTTTTGTAAATGATTATGAAACAGGGCGCACACCAAATCCGTGTGAGCGTTGCAACCGTTTTGTGAAGTTCGGGGCGCTACTTGATGCTGCTGACCAGTTAGAGGCGCAATACGTGGCCACAGGTCATTATGTACAACGTCGTGATGATGCCGATGGCATCCATATGTATAAGGGTAGCGATAACAAAAAAGATCAGAGTTATTTTTTGGCCACAACCAGTCGTAAACAGGCCGAACGCATTCTGTTTCCGGTCGGTAACCTGGAAAAAGATGATACACGAGCGTTGGCCCGTTTTTATAAACTATCGACGGCTGAAAAACATGAAAGTCAGGATATCTGTTTTATTCCGGCCGGTGACCGGATTGAGTTTCTCAAGCGTGAAGGCGCAACTGCTGGTTTTAGAGCAGGAGATATTGTTGATCTCGATGGTAACTATCTGGGCAAACATCAGGGCATTGCGCATTACACACTGGGTCAGCGTAAAGGTTTGGGCTTACCCAATGGGCCGTGGCATGTGGTGGCGCTTGATGGTGTAACTGCACGTGTGATGGTAGCCCATCCTGAAGATGCATTGATTTCAGAAGTGGATGTGGTTGAACTGGGCTGGATTCGTCTGCCGAATGCAGACGAGCAAGTGACGGCAAAAGTGCGTTATCAGATGAAACCTGCTGCCTGTAATATCAAAATCGCGGATGACGGTCTGCACCTTCTCTTTGATGAGCGACAGAAACCG
The DNA here is from genome assembly GCF_003665155.1 of Mariprofundus sp. EBB-1. Taxonomy (GTDB): domain Bacteria; phylum Pseudomonadota; class Zetaproteobacteria; order Mariprofundales; family Mariprofundaceae; genus Mariprofundus. The sequence goes on from NZ_RCFQ01000001.1 coordinate 190,361, forward strand.
ACCGCGCCGGGGCAGGTGGCAGCTTTTTATGCCGGTGATGAACTGCTCGGAGGCGGCATTGTCAGTGCGGCACAATAACAATACGATGATCAATCAATAAGGTTTGGATATGAAGTTAACATTAGCCAGTGAAACCCCTGTTTCTATTCTCAGGCAGGACTTTGAAACCATGCTGAACTTTTCCCGTTGCGTGTTTTCTCTTAAAGATAACGAAGCATATCTGGCTGCCATGCATGCCACACTACCCGATGCTGCACATGTGTCGACGCAGTGGCCGAGTGTTTTAATGGGCTTTGATTTTCATCTCACTACCGATGGCCCGAAATTGATTGAGATCAATAATAATGCCGGTGGACTCTACATCGGAGATCAGCGCTGGTTACCGCAAGCGGACGATATTTTTGATAATGCTTTGCCTCAGCGATTATTATCTATGTTCCCTGAACAGTGGAATAATATTGCTATCATGGATGAGGATGTGACGCAGCAATATATGTATCCGGAAATGTGTGCTTATGCAGAATTGTTGCGTGGAGATGGGCGTAAAGTCTGGGTCTGTTCGCCGGAAGATTTAGAGCTGCAGCAGAGTGGCTTGTTTATTGATGGTGAAAAAATTGATGCCATCTATAACCGTCATACCGACTTCTATCTGGATGATCATGTGCTGGCTCATATTTGGTCGGCCTACAGAGAGGGGCAGGTGGTATTAAACCCACATCCGCGTTCCTATGCCTTGATAGGCGATAAGTCGCGCATGGTGGATTGGTGGAGAGAAGGCCTGCTGGAAGCTTGCGTGGATTCATCGCTGGTAGAGCAGATTCGAGCGGTTACACCTGCAACCCATCAGCTGTCGGAGATGGATCTTGATCAGGCGTGGGCGGAGCGCAAAACGTGGGTGTTTAAACCCTCAGCCCGTCATGGTGGTAAAGGTGTTGTGTTGGGCAAAGCGATGAGTCGAAAGCGTTTTGCTGCACTCGATCTTTCTGAAACGATTGTTCAACAACTGGTTCCAGCCAGTAGGGTAGAAGTAGAAGGCCATGAATTGAAATTTGATGTTCGTCTCTATATGCATGGTGAGAAGTTGATTGCCCTGGCTGGACGGGTCTGGAGCGGGCAGGTCACCAACTTTCGAGAAGAAGGTTCCGGCTGGGTCGCATTGAGTATTGATGACTGAGAGATCAGTCGCAATCATTGTACCTGTTTACAATGAAGAGCAGCAGCTGCGTGATAATCTGCAGCGTTTTATCGATCTGGAAGCGGATGAGTTGATCTTTGTGGATGGTGAATCAACAGACCAGACAGCGGCATTTTTACAACAGTCTGGAGTGAGATGTGTAGCATCAAAACCGGGGCGCGCCATTCAGATGAATCTGGGCGCATATATTACACAGTCTGATATTCTTGTTTTTATTCATATAGATACAGTGGTAAGTGAAAGTAATATCGAGTCGATAAAAGAGGCCTTTTCTCAATCTGATGTGGTCGGTGGTCGTTTTGATCTGTCTCTGTCTGGCCGTCATCCGGCTTTTCGCATCATCGAGACCATGATCAACAAGCGATCCCGATTAACGCAGGTCAGTACCGGTGATCAGGTGCAGTTTGTATCGCGTTCGGTGTTTGAATCGATGCACGGATTTGCTCCTGTGCCTCTGTTGGAAGATGTGGAATTCTCTAAGCGTTTGAAACAAGTCGGCCGCATTGCCTGTTTAAAAGAGCGGGTGATCACCAGTTCCCGCCGTTGGGAAAAACACGGCATCATGAAAACTGTATGGTTAATGTGGGAAATACGACTGCTCTACTGGTGGGGTGTCTCACCTGAAAAGCTGGCGATGCTCTATCGCCATGCCCGTTAACACGATAGAGGAAACACGATGATTGTTCGCATCATTATCATGTGCAAAGCGCCTGTGGCAGGGGCGGTGAAGACACGCTTGATGTCGTCGTATTCGGCAGAACAGGCTGCTGAGCTGCATATGGCCATGGCGACTACTGTGATTGAGCGGGCAAAGCGCTTGTTTGATGATGTGGTGATCGCGGCGGATGATTGTAGACACCCGTTTTTCAGAAACTTTGATCTGCCTCTTCGATCACAGGGTGAAGGTGATCTGGGGCAACGTATGCAAAAGCAGATACTGGATGCTTTTGTTGAAGGTGTCAGTGGCGTGGTGTTACTCGGCACAGATTCGCCGCATATGGATGATGAACGTCTGCTGGAGGCTGCAGAGGGCTTGCATACTAATGATATTGTTCTGGGGCCGGTAGAAGACGGTGGATACGATCTGCTGGCTATTGCTAAGCCATGGCCTCTATTTGAAGGGGTGGTGTGGTCTTCCGGTCAGGTGTTGGAGCAGACATTGCACAATATTCATCAACAGGGCCTGTCTGAATCACTGATGCCGGTCAGCTTTGATGTCGATCACCCTGAAGATATAGATCGTGCGATTCAGCTTGGCTGGGATTTCTCACTACCGGCATAACTGCGCTGCTTAGACACAGCGATCAATCAAGGCGGCTGGACAGCCGATCATTTCACCGCATAGTTCGCCTCCTTATGAAAACCTTACACGTGAATCTCTGCACCTGGCTATGGCTCCTTTTGCCATCCACCGCGCTTTACGTGTCTGAGATTTAAGGAAAGCTTTAAGCCAAATCTCGTAACTATCACAATGCAATCGCGGAATGTTCTCGCGCTTTGTTTGTGATGCTCTACTACGAATAACTCAGGATCGTTCCCCGTTTGCTCCCCGTACTAAGGAGTAACAAATGAAAAAAAGTATTCATTCAATAGTAGATTCGATTGGTCATGCCAGATTCAGCAGTTCAACGCAGATGTTTGGTCTGTTGTTGGCCATTGGTGCGGCACTTGGGTTTTCGATCAAGGCGATCTTTGTGAAACTTGCATATCAACATGGTGTGGATGCGATAACACTGCTGATGGTTCGCATGTCGTTTGCACTGCCATTTTTTATTGCCTTTGCCATTATCGAGGAGCGAAAAGCCGCTGCTCCGATTGCTATCAAAGATATGATGTTGATCTTTCTGTTGGGATTGATCGGGTATTATCTCTCATCGTTGTTGGACTTTATCGGCCTGCAATATATCACTGCTGGGCTTGAGCGATTGATTCTGTTTGTCTATCCCACCATTGTGGTGATGATATCCGCATTGTTCTTTGGTAAACGATTTGCCAAAGAGACCGTGATTGCATTGCTGTTGAGTTATTTTGGAATTGCGCTGGCCATGTATCATGATTTGCAGATATCCGGTGAGTTTACCTTCTATGGCTCTTTGTTGGTGTTTGGCGCAACGTTAAGCTATTCCATGTTTCTGGTTGGTAGTGGTGAAGTGATTCCCAAAGTAGGGGCCAAACGCTTTACCGCCTATGCCATGATTATTTCATGTCTGGCTGTCATGATTCAATTTGGTCTATTGAGAGAAGTGTCTGATCTCAGGCAACCCGTTGAGGTCTATCTGTATGGCTTTGCTATGGCTGTTTTTTCGACAGTGATTCCGGCCTTTTTATTGGCATCGGCCATTCATCGTATCGGTGCAAGCCATACTGCCATTGTAGGGGCATTGGGACCTGTGGTTACCATTGTGATTGCGGCGATGGTGTTAAATGAAGCGGTGTCGTTAATGCAGATGCTCGGTGCACTATGTGTGATTGCCGGTGTGTTTACATTGGGCTTGAAGAAAAGGGCATAGTCAGTTGCGTGCCAACAAAGCAGAGATAGTCTCTGTTGTAAGAGAGAAGAAGAGAGGAAAGATAGATGCGTAAAAAGCCTGATCTGTTAGCCGTGCCTGAGCCATGGGACCTGGTGGCTGGAGGATATGTTGAAACAACTATGGCGATGCTGGCTCAGTATTCAGCAGAGGCGATAGAAGTCTGTGATCTGAAGGCTGATGACAAGGTGCTCGATGTTGCTTGTGGGCCGGGCACGCTGTCGCTGTTGGTGGCAGACAGGGTGGCATCGGTGCATGCCATCGATTTTTCAGAACAGATGCTCTCTTTGATGGATCATGAAATTCATGATCGCGGTCTTGATCATGTGCATACGCACCATGGTGATGGACAAGCTTTGCCCTATGATGGTGATGCGTTTGATGCTGCTTTTTCAATGTTTGGACTGATGTTCTTTCCGGATAGAGACAAGGGGTTCTCAGAGATTTATCGTACATTGAAACCTGGCGGCAAGGTTGCAGTCTCCAGTTGGGCCGCGGTAGATCAGTCACCGGCCATGCAGCTGATGTTCGGTGCGCTTAAGATTATCAAGCCGGAACTGCAGGAACCGAAGATGGCGATGGAGTCGTTGGAGAACCCAGAGCTATTTGAACAGGAACTCAAAGATGCCGGGTTTAAAGATGTGCAGGTACAGCGCGTAACAAAACAGTTTCCAGTCGAGTCGGTGAAAAAGTTTTGGCATGCGATGGTGAAAGGTAGTGCGCCAATTTTGATGATGAAAAAAAGCATGCCTAAAGCCGAATGGGCGGAGAAAGAGTGGCTGGTCATGCATTATCTGCATGAACGATTGCCCGATACACCAACAACACTTTCATCCGATGCATGGCTTGGAACTGGCTTGAAGTAGTGATAGTGAAGCATTGATTGATATGGTTGTGTGAATGCTGTTTTGTCGGGTGTTGGTTTGAGGAGAGAGTATGAAATTGTCAGTTTATCAAATTGATGCGTTCGCGAAACAGGCCTTTGAAGGCAATCCAGCCGCAGTCTGTTCTCTACCATTTTGGTTGCCCGATGGGGTGATGCAGCTGATCGCAGAAGAGAATAATCTCTCTGAAACTGCCTTTTTTGTTGCAACGGAATCTGGTTTCCATATCCGCTGGTTTACCCCGACGGTTGAGGTTGATCTGTGTGGTCATGCCACCCTGGCGGCAGCGTTTGTGCTGTTTGAATGTCTTGGTTTTGATGGTGATGACATTGCTTTTGATTCACGTTCGGGTTTTCTCAATGTTAGCCGGGAAGAGGGGTTACTTGTATTGGATTTCCCTGCTCAACCCCCTGTTCCTTGTGAAGTTCCGGAAGCGATCCTGCAAGCCTTCGGCGTGGAACCTGTTATTTGTCTGAAAGCGGAAGATTATATTGTAGTTTTTGAGCTGGAAGAAGATGTGTTAACCGCAGCGCCCAAACTTGATCTGCTGCGAGAGCTGGATGGGAGAGGGGTGGTGATCACGGCAATGTCTTCACAATATGATTTTGTCAGTCGATTCTTTGCGCCTAAGGTTGGCATCGATGAAGATCCAGTAACCGGCTCAGCGTTCACTCAGTTGGCACCCTATTGGTCTGGCCGGTTAGGTAGATCAAAACTGCATGCCAAACAGGTCTCCAGCCGTGGTGGGGAAGTCACCTGTGAACTTAAGGGTGATCGCGTAGCGATAGCCGGAAGCGCAGTAAAGTTTCTACATGGTGAAATTGAAATTTAAGAGTGCTGTTTACGCGGATGCCAGCCAGCGTTTAAGGGATGTGGCATCCATTGCGCCAGATTGACGACTTACTTCCCGTCCATGCTTGAACAGGATCAGGGTTGGAATGCTGCGAATGGCAAAACGCGCTGCTATAGCCTGTTGCTCTTCTGTGTTTACTTTGGCGAATCGAACACGTTTCTTTAATTCTGCAGCAGATTTTTCAAACGCTGGCGCCATCATTTTGCATGGCCCGCACCATGGAGCCCAAAAATCTATGATCACTGGCAGGTCATTGTTGGCGAGAAATCTATCCAGTTGCTGCTGATCCATATTTTTTACGTTTCCATTCAGCAGGGGGTGTTTACAGGCTCCGCAATTTGCAGTCGATTCAAGTTTTTCTCTTGCGAGTCTATTGACCGCATGACACTGATCACAAGTGAGATGAATATGTTCAGGCATAATGTTTCTCCTTTCATTACCTGTTTATATGGTAAACCTGTGGCCATTTAAAGCTTTCTTCACTTGATTGTGATTGATCTTCTCTTACCATCAAGCTGATTCGATGAGACTTCTGGAGTAATTATGGAAAAGCTAAGGCTGAAAATTCCACCACCCATTGTGGGAATTGTGTTTGGCGTGATGATCTGGGCACTGAGTGAACATCTCTCAATCCAGTTCATGGATGCAGAAAGCAGAAAGCTCATTGCGATGGTTTTATTGGGCATTGCAGGAACCATTGATGTCTGGGCGATAGTCAGTTTCAAGTCTGCGAAAACTACGATTGATCCGCGTTATCCACATAAAACTTCAGCCATCGTTTCTAGTGGTATCTATCAATTCACGCGCAATCCGATGTATCTGGGGTTGGCACTTATCCTGACATCGTTGTCGATCTATCTGAGTACGCTTCTAGGGCTGTTGTGTGTGATCGCTTTTATTCTCTACATGAACAGATTTCAGATTGAAGCTGAAGAAGAACATCTGGAGCAGCAATTCGGTGAGATCTATCTCAATTACAAAAACAGTGTTCGCCGCTGGTTATAATCAGTGAGTGATCAGATCATTGTAGCATCCAAGATTACCTGTCCTGCATGTGGACACAGTAAAACAGAGATGATGCCAACTTATGTCTGCCAGTGGTTTTATGAATGTGAATCATGCCACACGCTTCTTAAGCCTAAATCCGGGGATTGTTGTGTCTATTGCTCTTATGGCGATGTTGCATGTCTACCGATTCAGCAACATAACTCTTGCTGTGGATGACCGGACACTTCATGGTGGATGTTGGAATTCTATGTTATGTAAGGCTAAATAGGGAACAATAGATGCATGCGCTAAATCGTAGATATTTGTGTTAGAAGCTTTTAGTGATTGCGTATTTCTTCAGATGTGAACTTGATAAGGGTTGTGTTTCGTTATTAACCTGGGTTAGAAGAAAAACTGTGCGGAAGTAATATCTATCGACGCGCAGTGTTCATTTTATTTATAAGGATAGGGTTGTTAAGTCCTGTAAATATAATGTTTTTTAAGTGGTTATATTGCTTTAAACCCTTAGGGTTGGTAGGGTTTGTGCACTTTAAATTAGTACAATCGGTTGCATATCGGAAATTATAGTCTATAAGTATTCTTTGAACTGATTGTTAGGTGAGTATTGATGGAGATTTGGGGCTCTTTTCTCGTCTAGCTATTTATTAAATAGTACGGTGTTATTGTGTTGGGGGATTTGTGATAGAGAAATTTCATCTGGCTACATTGGGTGCAGTGTGGCTTGTATTAGCTGGTTTAATGCTTTATTTGGCAAGTTTGGACGTATTGCCTGAAGTTCAGTTATTCTGGACTGTGAGTGCTGTGCTAATCATGATAGTCATACGTTTTAATATTAACCGGACAGCCCTGACTTCATTTAACCCGCTTTATTTTGGACGTCTGTTGATTGTCTTGTTAACTGGCATGATTGCATTGCGTTATATGTGGTGGCGCACCTTTCACTCCATCCCTTTGGATGCAGATTTTTATTCGATGATTGGTGGGTTGATTCTCTACGTTGCTGAAATCCAGGCGACAATAATCTTTTTCGTTGGTTCTTTTGTGTATATAGCCCCTCGCAAGCGTGATGTGGAGCCTGTGTCATTAAATGAGGCTGACCTGCCGACTGTGGATGTGTTTGTACCGACGTATAACGAGTCTGCTGAGATTTCAAGGTTGACCTTGCTAGCGTGTACAAACCTTCAATATCCATCGGATAAACTGAATATCTATATGCTGGATGATGGCGGCACGGTGCAATTTCGAAATCATTCGGATCCTGTCAAAGCCAGGTCTGCTCAAGATCGACATGAGACATTTAAGGCACTATGCGATGAACTCGGCGTTCATTATCTGACACGTGAAAAAAATATTGCTGCTAAAGCCGGTAATATTAATGCTGCACTAAAGCATACCAGTGGTGACTTGGTGGTTATCTTTGATTGCGATCATGTGCCAACTGTAGATTTTCTTCAGAATACTGTTTCTCACTTTATGAAAGATGAAAAGCTATGGCTGGTGCAAACACCACATTTCTTGATTAATGATGACCCGATTGAGAAAAACACTAGATCAAAAGCAGACATGCCGAGTGAGTGTGAATTATTTTATACATCGGCGATGCGAGGGATGGACAACTGGAACGCGGCTTTCTTTTGTGGTTCCGGAGGAGTTTTGCGCCGCTCCTGTCTGGAGACAATCGGTGGCATTTGTACCGAGACAGTAACTGAAGATATTGAGACATCTGTAGAAATGCATGCTAAAGGTTTTAACAGTGTCTATTTGCACCGCCCGATGCTTGCAGGTTTACAGCCTGAAACATTCACAGGTTTTCTGACGCAGAGGTTGCGTTGGGCTCATGGTATGTTGCAGGTGTTTATGATGAAAAACCCCTTGTTGATTAAAGGCCTGAGTTTTTGGCAGCGCATTTGTTATTTCAACATGACTTATTATTGGTTCTTCGCGTTTATGCGCCTGATCTTTTTGTTTTCGCCTGTTTTATATCTCATATTTGGCATCCGACTCTACGATGCACCAGTAGAAGAGATCTTGATATACGGCCTTCCTCATCTGGTTGCATTTGCTATATATTTCAATGTATTTTTTGGGCGATCCCGATGGTTTCTGGTGTCTGATATGTATGAGGTGCTGCAATCATTCTTTGCTATTCGCACCATCTTTCAAGTGGTACTGCATCCGCAACGCGGCACATTTATGGTGACGCCAAAAGATGAAAATATCATGGAAGATTTTATTAGTCCTGTTGCCAAGGTGTTTCATTTGGCTGTAGGTATTATGGCGGTCACCGTTGCTGTAGGGATGTATCGCATCTTTATTCTGCATGGGCCAACGCTTGCCATGGACATAACAGTGACGGTTTGGGCGGTTCTTTCCTCGATCCTTTTAGTAGGTTCGGTAGGTGTATTGCATGAAACCAAGCAAGTGCGTTCCACAACCCGGTTTTCAGCTAAAGGGGATGTTGTTTTACACACCAATGCTGGTGACGTAGTAGCTAAAATGGTTGATCTTAGTTCGAAAGGGATCGGGATGCTGGCCTCTGGCACAAACAAACTTAGTAAAGGTGATAAGGTTACAATTAAAGTGTTTTGTCAGGTGTTGGACAAAGAATTAGAGCTTAATGCTCATGTATGCGCTTATTTTCCAGTCAAGGGTAACCCTGGCATAGTGAATATCGGCTTGAATTTCGAACCTCAGTCGGTTGAAGAAGAGCGTATGATTGTCGCATTTGCATATGGAAATAGTGAACGTTGGCGGGAAACATTAAAAGCTCGCAATGTTCACCATGGGTTGTATGAAGGGGCGCACTATTTTTCTATGGTGTGTCTGCCATTGGGAATAAAACATATTTACAATCAGATACTAAGAACTCTTGCAAAGGTATTTCTGTTTATAAAACCGAAAGTGAAGGAGAACGTGTGAAAATGAAAGGTTATAATAATAAAGGGGTTATTTTTACCTCGTTACTACTTATATCACTAGGTTTTTCAATATTTGAAGCAGGTGCGGTGACTGGTGTGGATGCATCAAAATCAGCAAACTTAGTTGATAATCAATCGGTTGATGCGCATAAAATTAATGAGATGCAAAAAATTGCTGAAGCCAAAAAAGCTGCCGAGGCGCAAAAAATTGCTGAAGCAAAGAAGGCTGCAGCGGCTAAACGATTGGCAGACGCTATAAAAGCTGCTGAAGGCAAGAAGGCCGTAGAAGCTAAAAAATTAGCTGATGCCAAGAAAGCTGCAGAGGCTAAAAAGTTAGCGGATGCCAAGAAGGCTGCAGAGGCTAAAAAAGTGGCTGATGCCAAGAAAGCTGCAGAGGCTAAAAAAGTAGCTGATGCCAAGAAGGCTGCAGAGGCTAAAAAAGTGGCTGATGCCAAGAAGGCTGCTGAGGCTAAAAAAGTAGCTGATGCCAAGAAGGCTGCAGAGGCTAAAAGTTTAGCTGACGCTAAAAAGGTTGCAGATGCTAAAAAAGTAGCTGATGCTAAAAAAGCCGCAGCTATAAAAAAAGTAGCTGATTCCAAAAAAGCTGCAGAGGCACAAAAACTAGCTGAAGCTAAAACAGTTGCGGCAGCTAAAAGGTTA
>NZ_RCFQ01000010.1 GCF_003665155.1 Mariprofundus sp. EBB-1
GCCCTGCTTCATCAGCAATAGCCAAAGCACGTTCCAATCTGGCTGGCGCTGAGCGGCCCATGCAACCATGTTCGGGATCACCATCAAAGGCATTCAACATGCCTTCAATCAGGGCTGTACGATCCACTTCCTCACCAATCAAATGCTCCTGAATATCCAACACATCACCTGCCACTTCACAAGCCAGTTCATGATGTTCCAACCACAGTTCACGTACATTTCCACCGGCCTCAAGGCCAGCTATATTGGTGGTTAATATATAGAGATTTTTTAATACCAGTTCGAATAACAGCGCTGCTTCACTATCAACAGTGACCACTGGAATACCCAACGTAGCAAGTGCATCCTGCAACAGCTTCGCAGACGCACCATGGGCAGGCGACTCAATTACCACCTTCGAGTCCATGCCTTTTTTCTTCTCAAACCAGACCGAAATAACGGTTGGATCGATTAAACCGTGCTGAGCCCAGTCACGTGGTAACAACTCATTCTGCAATAGCACCAATCGATCACACCAGCTATCAGGTAGCTTGCTCAAGGTAGCATGCAGATCCTTTTCCGCTACGGCGACGATCACCATTTCAGGTTCGTTCACATCCGATGCAACTATTGCCATATCCATATCGCGCGTCACGGGCACCACCGGATAGCCGAGTTTCATCACTCCGCGTGCAAACACCGAACCTATTTCACCCATACCGATTACTACTACTGGTTTATTCATCACTTTCTCCTGCTCCACTATCAACAGATTCGCAGCTCAGGTTGACCGCCCGCAAACTCAATCGAAACCATACGGATTGCCTGATAAGGTTTCATCCCTTTATTCATTGCGTCCTTTCACTTCAACGCCAGGGCTTATCAAAATTACTTTTCAAGATTGAACATTTCGCCAATGATTATTATGCTCAATGGAATATAATCATCAGCGCGTGGGTGCAAACGTGATTCAACAGCCCCAACCCTGACATACTACACCTGACCTGGAGATGCTTATGAAACGTTATCTATCCATTGTGGCCATTGGCCTGCTCGCAAGCTGTGCCACCCCTTATCAGGAGCGCTCCGCAACACAGGGCGCTACTGTCGGTGCGGTCGCCGGTGCTGTCATCGGAGCCCAGAGCGATCAGTTTGTTGAAGGCGCCATTATTGGCGGTGTACTGGGTGGACTGGCCGGCGCAATGCTGGCAGATGACCGTGATGACCGAATCCATGAATCTGCTCCGCGCTATCACCGTAGCAATTGCAGTCGTGGTGACATTTACTTCCAGCGAGCCCGCCATCAACGAAGGTTGGATCGCCGCATCACGCTAATGCGTCAAGGAATTGCTTATTGCCCCAACAACCCAGCTGCACACAATGATCTGGGCGTAGCCCTGATGCTCTGGGGCAACAACAATGGTGCCCGCATGCATTTCCAACAGGCACTCAGATTCGATTCGCAATACTATCCTGCCCGCCACAATTTGCAGCGCATGCGCCGCTATCACGCACCTGCACGTTACCAGCAACCAGATATGAGACCGGCGCAGAGAGAGCGGGTCGAAGAACGGCACGAACGGCGGAGAGATGATCGTCAACGCTACAACTATCGCCAGCAAAGACAGGACGCCGAACGAAACCACAGCTACACACGGCCGCAATCAAATCGCGACCGCCAGAACAACTATTATCAACAGCAAAAACAGAACGCCGAACGAAATAGCGACCACGCTAGACCACAATCAAACCGTGACCGGCAAAATAACGACTATCGTCAGGATGAAGAGGACGGTGACCACAATCGCCACTCGCGTGACCGCCGTGACGACTAAAAACCGTCCCGCCGACAAGACAATCGCATTAAATGCATAAAGGCTTTCACCGCCAAGGACGCAGAGTTACGCAAAGTAAAATCAGAAGCAACGCAACTACCAGCTAACAATCGCCTTCTCTGCGTAACTTCGCGTCCTTAGCGGTAAATTTTTGTCTTTGATCATTGAAGCGGTTCTCTCCGTCAAGCAGAATCGAGCTTGCGAAAGAAAAGGCCCTGCCTCACCGTGACGTGCAGGGGGGGGGCATTGTGCCGCAGGCGCAGCCAGTGAAAAATGCTAAATCAAATCAGTAAACCCTGACCAGCAGACGATATCCATCACAACAGTAACATTTTAAATCCAATCAAGATCAATACAACACCACCAAACAGTTCCGCCCTACTCTCAAGCCAGGTGCCGCTGCGAAACCCGATGAACACACCCAATGCACTGAATATGAACGTAATAACACCTATTAGAAAACAGGCCAAGAAAGGATCTACAGGTAGTAAGGTTAGTGAGAAACCAGCCGCCATCGCATCGATACTGGTGGCAACCGCCAGCATCAGCATCACCTTGTGGGTGATGCGCCTAATCTCTTCTTCAACCCCTTCACCAAAGGATTCCCAGATCATCTTACCGCCAATCAGGACAAGCAGAGTAAACGCAATCCAGGGTGCATAATCTTCAACCCAGCCCAACACACCATGTCCGGCCATATAACCGATCAACGGCATCAAACCCTGAAACAAACCGAACCATACGCCCGCCATCAAAGCAAGTGTCATGCGTTTCTCTCTGTCCGATTTGGAGCCCAATCCAATGGATACAGCAAATGCATCCATGGCCAGCGCCACAGAGAGCACAATTACTTCCAGCATTTTATAACCAATTCTTTTGGGAATAATCTCCACGCATCAGGCGCTGCATACTGATTGCTGCAATCTGTCGTCCCCACTTAAACTCTTTATACAGTTTGAGAAATGACCAGATATCTTTCATCACCTTGATGCGGTCAGCCATTGGCAGCGCCATCAAGGCTTTAGGAAAGTCAGCCTCATGTGGTTTATCAAACGCAATCTTCAAAGGATTCCACTGATCTGTAGTGCGGCGTACTTCCGAAGCAATGTTCTGCCTGTAAATATCCTGCACAGGCTTGTTTCTGAGCATGGCATCCACCACCGACTCGCCCGCAATCGCACCGGAATGCAGCGCGCAACTCATGCCCTCACCAATCATATTCAGGAAACCGGTCGCTTGACCTGTGATCAACACACGTCCTTTACCAAACACATAGCGGTTGATTAACGATGGGCCAAAGTTTTCTGAACAGCCTTCATGATCATCATCGGCTGGTTTCAAGCGCACACCATGTTTCTCTTCAAAATATTTAGCCACATACAGGTGCCTGTCGTGAAACTTATCACCGATTTTATAGCCGACTCCAACGATCTGACGCCCATCACGGGCATGACTCCAGGTATAATGACCCAGATCAGGATGAAACCAGAAATGGAAGTAGGCCTCATCCAGTGGACAATCGATGATCTCATGGAACTTTTGGCCAACAAAGAACATCGGAATCTGTTTATGATAAGCCGGGTAGAGCGAGCGCAGCACTGGTGACACCGGCCCATCAGCCCCAATCAGATACCGTGCTTTTAGCGTAAACGCCTCACCGCCTCGTTTCCGCGCCGTGACCATCACATGATCATCATGCTGCTGTTGTGACAAAAAGGAGGTGTCATCCATCACTTCAGCACCACTCTGCTCAATCGCCCAGTGATCTGAATATTTACGATGCAGATGCGGTGTAGGGCCACCAAAGAAATCCATCGGCATCTCAACTCTGCTGGGGAAATGAAAAGTCACCCCCTTACACGAGGTTGGTTCATGCAATATGTTGCGCGGTAAAGGACCAAAATTCTCTAACAAAAAACGATGACCGCGAGGGGAAAGAATACCGCTACAGATCTTGTGGCGTGGCAGCTGTTGTTTTTCCACAATCACTGTCTCCAAACCCGCATCCACCAGCCGCTTGGCCGCCGCCGCTGCTGCAAGGCTTGCTCCAACAATTACCACATCCACACTACGCATGCTTTTTCTCACTCCTGATTAAATCGCTCAGACAGATTACCGGTTTACCGCTCAGTTGCGCTAGCATTACCTGATCAGCCGGATTTTCAACAATAACACGCTCAAAGCTACGCCCCTGCATCAGCCACTGGATCTGCGATGTCACATCAAACATCCCGCACTGATCTGCCCTGCTGCCAATGCCTGTTGCTATCGCCATGCGATTCAGATCCAAATTCATCTGGCATCCTGTAGCCTTTCTCAACACATCATAGTGGGCTAAGCGCTGGGCATAGTGCGTATGAAAAGGACGCGCATCAATAATGAACAGATCATCTGCTGTGAGATGCATCTGCAGACTGACATCCCTGTGCGTATCAACGTGATCAGACTCGATATCAGGTTCAGGTTCGGGGGCACATTCTGATCGCAAGGAGGAAATCATCGCACTCAAATCAATCTGTTCAGGGCAGAGCAGATCACAAGCACCACAGTCGATGCAGGTCGACACCTCTTCTGCAATATCTTCAGCTACCGCGCCATGTTGCAACGCTTTAGCGATGCCCTGTGGGCTAAACCGCACATCGCGTTTTTGCAACCACATCGGACAGGAGAGCAGACATAACGCACAACCATGACAATCAGAATAGGAAGCCATTAAAATATCACATCCCTGTTCAATATCATGGCCGGATCAGCCTGTTTTTTGAGCGCCAGATGTTTCTCCACCACCGCATCACCAAGCGCTCTGCGAATATACCCCTTCATCATGCCACCAAACCGGTAATAACTGGTTTCAAGCTCAACACCGACATCATAAATCTCATTCTTGAAGGATTGCAGGGTGTCACGGCTATATACCTGCCCCTCCTCATACATCGGCTCAAACTCACAGCCATAAGCAAAACCCTCGGCATCGGGGGGAATACTGGAAAGTTCATAATGGGCCTGATGATCATCCCGCAACTTAATGCCAACACAGTAGAGCGTGTAATAAGGAAAGTATTTACGGCACACGGCATTGCCACGTTCAACCGCCTCCACAAATTTCTCCGCATTGGTAGCCAAATCCGGAATCACCATATGCCGATCACCCCAGTGTTTCCAAACCGCGCGCGAAAACACCACCGTTCGATCATACATCTGACCATCATGCATATGGTGATTCGGTTGCAAATCAGGAAACAACTCTCGTTTGCGCCGCAACAGAAACAGCGCCTCTCGCCACTTCCACGGCCGCCATGCAAAGGAGGCAGCCAACCTCAAGCCAAACATCCATTCACCATAACCACGTAAGGCCGGTTTTATCTCCGCCAGAAATGCAGCTTCCCGCTCATCTGAATCGAATGCCACCAACAGCGTAATAGCTGAATCCATCATGGTGAGAATGCCGGTATAATCACAGCTTTGAGATCGGTCCAGTATCAACAGATCTTCGACACAGGTGTGAAGGGATGAATAATAATAGTAGTGCATGCGTAAAGGGGTGTATGTTCGAATGCTCAGCGTCGCTTCGGTAATAATGCCAAACTGTCCATAACCCAGAATAATGCGTTCAAACAGCTCGGCATTCACATTATCGGAACACTCAACAATCTCACCAGTGGGCGTTACCACCTGCAAGGAGATGGCCTGATCAGCACTGCAACCATGCTTGGCCGAGTTTACATCGATGCCACCCACACCAAGTGTACCACCAACTGACGATGTGAGATTGAGGGGAGCGGAGAGGTAATCGAGTCCATCACGACGCAGCACTTCAGCCAGATGATGCCAGAAAATGCCGGCCTGCGTGCGTACAGTCAGCGCTTGTTTATCTATTCCCAACACACGGCTCATGCCTGTCATATCCAATAATAGCCCACCGAAAGCCACCGATTCACCTTCGGTCGTTAAACCACCGCCACGCACCGTCACAGGTACGCTAAACTGCTGAGCCGCTTTCATCAGCGCGGCTATCTGTTCAGCTGATTTCGCCACCACCACACCATGCGGCAAACCATACGCCAGCCCACCGGCATCCGTGACATAGGTGCCTGTTGAGGCACGCTGCTGGCGCACTTCAATCCCCTGCCCTGTAAGCTCTTGGACAAAGTCTGACCAGTGATCACCCTGCCAACGGCCGGGATTGGTCTGCTGACGCGGAATCCCCATCAAGGCATCGGGTGCTACCGGATCAGCAGGCAAACTGCTGATATTACATTCAGAACCACTCACTGTAGTAGACCGGGCCAATACATTCTCCAATTTCAGTTACCGTTTTCACGACTCTAACTATTCAAATTGCCTCTGGTTTGCGTGAGGCCAAGGAAAAAGCACGGAGTTTACGCCTGTAAGTCATTCGGGGCATCCATGCCCCTCTCAAGCAAGCTATCGCTTGTGCAAACAGCATCCTGCTTTTTTGTGAGTACTTTTGACGCGGGGGTCGCGTAAACCAGAGGTGAACTGAATAGTTATACAACCAGTTTTTTGTATCTCATGCGATGCGGTTGTGTTGCATCTTCACCCAGACGTTTCTTCTTATCTGCTTCATACTCTTCAAAGTTACCTTCGAACCACTCCACATGTCCCTCACCTTCAAAGGCCAGCATATGGGTAGCCACACGATCAAGGAACCAGCGGTCATGCGAGATCACAATCGCACATCCGGCAAAATCAAGCAGTGCCTCTTCCAGTGCGCGCAATGTTTCAACATCAAGATCATTGGTCGGCTCATCGAGCAGCAACACATTGCCACCTTCTTTCAACATTTTAGCCAGATGCACACGGTTGCGTTCACCACCGGATAACATACTTACCTTCTTCTGCTGATCGCCACCTTTAAAGTTGAAACGACCACAATACGCGCGGCTCTGAACTTCAACCTTGCCCAGATACATCGTGTCAGATCCACCGGAAATCTCTTCCCAAACGGTTTTCTTATCATCAAGTGCATCACGGGATTGATCGACATAAGAGACATTCACGGTCTCACCCTTAGTCAACGTACCTGAATCTGGTGTATCCTGGCCGGTTAACATACGGAACAGGGTGGTTTTACCCGCACCATTGGCACCGATAATGCCGACAATACCACCACGTGGCAGACTGAAGTTAAGGTCTTCAACCAGCACTTTATCACCAAAAGCCTTATTCACTGCTTCTGCATCAAAAACAATATCACCCAGACGCTCACCGGATGGAATAAAGATCTGCTTGGTTGCGTTGCGCTCCTGCGCTTCACGCCCGGCCAGTTCATCAAAGGCTTTCAGGCGTGCTTTTGATTTGGCATGACGCCCTTTGGTGCCGGCACGCACCCACTCCAACTCCTGCTTCATAGCTTTCTGGCGTGATGATTCCTGCTTCTCTTCCACCGACAAGCGCTTCTCTTTCTGTTCCAACCAGCCGCTATAATTGCCTTCAAACGGAATACCACGACCGCGATCCAGTTCCAGAATCCAACCGGCCACATTATCAAGGAAATAACGGTCATGGGTTACGGCAACAACCGTACCGGGATAGTCATGCAGGAAACGCTCCAACCAGGCCACCGATTCAGCATCCAGATGGTTAGTCGGTTCATCCAACAGCAACATATCGGGGTTTGATAACAGCAGACGACACAGTGCGACACGACGACGCTCACCACCGGATAGCTTGCTTACATCGGCATCCCATTCCGGCAGACGCAGCGCATCTGCCGCCACATCCAGTTTGCGGTCCAGGTTATGACCATCGCCAGCTTCAATGAAGTTTTCAAGTTTGGCCTGTTTGGCAGCAATCGCATCAAAATCGGCATCAGCTTCACCATACGCCGCATAGACTGCATCAAGTTCAGCCAACGCATCTTTCATCGGCTGCACCGCTTCTTCAACATTTCCACGCACATCTTTTGTCTCATCGAGATCAGGTTCCTGCGACAGATAACCGATACGAATGCCCGGAGCAGGTCTTGCTTCACCAAGAATTTCAGTGTCCAGACCGGCCATGATTTTCAGCAGTGTCGATTTACCGGAACCATTGAGTCCCAACACGCCAATTTTGGCACCCGGAAAAAAAGAGAGATAAATATCTTTCAATATTTCCTTTTTATTGTCGACAACTTTGCCTACGCCTTCCATAGAATAGATATACTGATAATCGGCCATAGTGACACTCCTGAAAAAAGTCAGCGAAGCATAGCAGCTACGGGGCGATCTGAAAGATCAGCATTATTTACCGCAGAGGACGCAAAGTTACGCAAAGTAAAACAAACAATATGTGTGCTTTTGGTGCCCTCTCATTGGCATGATAATTCTCATGTTTCATTGTCTGTTATTTTTATTCCATTACATTCTTATTGAGCCCTGTAATACAATGCTTTTAACTTTCTCTGCGCAACTCTGCGGTGAATGTTTTTTTAAAAGGTTCTAATGCGATTGCCCTGCTAGAAAATTACCTACGCATTGGGCAAATAGGCTCCCCTTCTGTATGATGCCATAATCGTAGTGAATCTGTTGACTCACGCATGCTGCGTTATTGCGAATCAATCGCTACGCAGGTATTTATGACATCACTACGTGTTCGCTATCAAACCACCGAATTTGGTAACATTGATATTCACACCCGCGCTCTGCGTGACAATCAGGAATTCTCTGATGATGAAGGAATCGCAGAAGCATTAGGCATCTCTTCAGCCACATGGCCCTTGTTCGGTATTGTCTGGCCATCAGGCGAAATACTGGCGCATCTCATGGCTGATTTTAATATTGCCGGCAAAAGAATCCTTGAGGTGGGTTGTGGCATTGCGCTATCCAGCCTGCTACTCAATCATCGTCATGCCGACATCACAGCCACCGACTACCATCCGGAAGCAGGTAATTTTCTTCAGGAGAACACTGAATTAAATGATGATAAGGATATCCCATTCCTGCGTACAGGCTGGGAGGATGGCGATAGCACGCTGGGCGAATTTGATCTCATTATCGGCAGTGATGTGTTGTATGAAACCGCTCATGCCGTGCTGTTATCGGAATTCATTAATCAGCATGCCAAAGCACATTGTGAAGTGATTCTGGTGGACCCGGGACGAGGCCATCATGCCCCGTTCAGCAAAGCGATGGTAAAACTGGGTTACACTCATAGCCAGAGCAGACCTGAAAACACCGAATATCTGGCAAAGCTTATGCCACGAGGGCAAATTCTGCGTTACCAGCGTTAGTTCAGGCTAAGCGCTGACAACCAGATAACCCCAACCACCAAACAGTGTAGTGGCTCATGCTCATAAAGGGTAGCGCCCCCCTTTAGCTTCTTTAGCTATATCAACATTTACGTCGATCAACAATCATACTATTCCCCTCCAGTTTCTTCGATTCATGCTTGATGGTGGCAATCACTTCCGATGCCTCTAGATGAGATTTAAACTTTCCAGGCGAACAAATCGTGGCACTCACCGAAAGGCTTGCCATGGCAAACTCTCTGATATGACCCAAGCGGTCTGTTGACTCAATAAAACCAAGTTCTCTTTCGTGATCATTGTACAGTAATTGCGACTTCTCTGTGAATGATTGCAGCATGCTCCATACTCTCTGTTCCCATTCTGCTCCGGAAAGAATCATCACAAAATCATCACCACCGATATGGCCGACAAAATCCTTCTTCAATGCAGTTTTACGCAACAACTCGGCAACAAGGCATATCATCTTATCACCACGTTCAAAACCATATTTGTCATTAAACGCCTTAAAATTATCCAGATCAAAATAACTCAGTACAAAGGTAGCTTTCTTATCAATACGCTCTTGTATCTCACTGGCAATACGTACATTACCTGGCAGACTGGTTAATGGATTACTATGCAAAGCATGTACCACCTGAGTTTGGGTAATTTTTTCCAGAAGTTTGCGAATGGATAGCATGCCTATGTAGCGCTCTCCGTCACACACAATAATGGGGCAATACACAAGGTTATATGAGCGGCTAGTTGCCATCTGACTTGCATCTGAAAGAGAGTCTTCAACTTGAACGATAAGCGGATCTTTCAACATCAACTTCGAAACTGGAGCACGATTGTAAAGGCTATGCGCATATGGTTTGGAAAACTCATTCAGCAATGCATCACGGATAATTGCCCCAACCACTTTTCCATTCTCCAACACGGGCAAAGCCAATAGCTCCGGGTTGGATTGAAAGGTGTTCAGAACAGATGTTAACTTATCGGTCGCAAAACAAGCATCAGTCCTGTCCAACTGTAGCGAACCAATGCGTTCAATATTACATTGTATTCTCGCATCAATATTACTGTTTGCTGCAAGGCCTGAGTTCAGCAGCAACTTATCGCTCGTTTCCAACAACACATCAGGAATATGTTCTATGGCTTCTTGCTGAGGCATGCCCAGCAAATAGCCCTGCCCAAAAGCAATGTCCATTCTTTGAATAAACATCAAATCATCAGCGCTTTCAACGCCTTCGGCGATAACCTTACAACCAACACGTGCTGCCAGATCAGTAATTAACTTTACAAACTCAGCTTCCACACAGTCTGCTTTCACACCTGATACAAAAAACTTATCCAACTTCAGATAATCCGGCTGAAGCTCTGCCAGCAGGCGCAGGTTTGAATAGCCCGCACTCAAATCATCCATAGCAATCGAAAAACCCAGATCCCGATAATAATTCACAGCTTGCTTGAGACTAGCGATATCCGTTTGTTGATGTTCTGTAAGCTCAAGAATAACCCGGTCACTGCTCAATCCAACTTCCTGCAACATCTGTAGCGTACGACCACTACGGAAATTCATATTGACTAAAACACTAGGGCAAATATTAAGCGCAAGCTTCCCCGAAATATTACGATTTACAAAGTTTTCTACGGCTTTACGTCGACATAAATAATCCAGTTCACTAGCCAGTTGATGATGATATGCTATTTCAAACAGTCTTTCGGGGTTAAATAGCTCTGAGTCAACCGGACCACGTGACAAAGCCTCATAAGCAAATATCGAATGATCACCAAGATCAAAGACCGGTTGAAACAAGGTGTTAATATCTTGCCGATCAATGATACCCAACAACTCTTCTTTTAACTGTTGAGATTTATCTCCCATGTCATCCTTGCTCAATTGCAATGCTTGCA
Source organism: Mariprofundus sp. EBB-1 (assembly GCF_003665155.1). GTDB lineage: Bacteria > Pseudomonadota > Zetaproteobacteria > Mariprofundales > Mariprofundaceae > Mariprofundus. The sequence continues at coordinate 10,963 of NZ_RCFQ01000010.1, forward strand.
TTCCATCACCTCTATTATCGTTGACTATAAGTATCGCCAAGATCATGACATTAGAGTGACATTGATTTACAACGGATGAACCTTAACGACTAAGAACCCTAAATCTTGAACATTGAAGTTGTTTCCACCCTTAATCTGCTTTGAAGGAGTTCAATAAGATCTTCTTTATCTACTGGAATGGGGTAATCTGTCAATATATCGACAGCTGACCAGACATGGACTTTTCCGTATCCAATGGGCTGAAATCATGGCATTCAAAACGATGAAATACGCGGGCGAATTCGACCTTATTATCGGCAGTGATTGTATTGTATGAGAGCCATCATGCCCCTTTCAGCAAAGCGATGGTAAAATTGGGTTACCAGCGTTAGTTCAGGCTAAGCGCTGACAACCAAATAACCCCAACCACCAAACAGAAATGCTGATGCAAAGCTAATAAAAGCCGCCCACAACATGCCGCGTACAAGTTGTTTGCGCCCAACCTGATGCGCCTTCCAGGCAAACCAGACACAGAAACATCCGATGGGAATGGATAACAGCAGAAATAGGACCAATAACATGCCCGCAAGAGTATTCTTCAAACCTTAACTAACCCAGCATCTTTTACATTCACCAACATCGTACTCTTCTTGCGCCCTTGCTCCCTATTGGATATTTCCTTATTTTTCAACAGACTCGATACATACAACCCATGCAATACAACAAATGGTTTATTCCTCAATATCCTTCCCTACTATATGCGCCCATCGAACAACGGAGATCAGCTATGCGCAACTCGATCAAAATAATTACTACACTACTTGCACTGGGCTTTAGCACACCTGCACCGGCGGCCGGAGAGCATTATGTCGGAGCCGGTACAGGCGCATTTAGCCTAAACAATGGTATCAATACGGACACAGTGTTCGGTGCTTACATGCTTATTGGTCACCACTTCAATGAATACTTCAGTGCTGAAGTGCGTCTGGGTGCGACTGCCAGCAGCGATAGTGGTGATGCGATCACTCCTAAAGCCAAGCAACGCATGGATTTTGTTGCCCATTATATCAAACCACAGATAGCATTAAGTGAATCACTTACCGCATATGCGCTGGCCGGATTCGCGGTGGTGCACGGCAGCTATCAGGCAACGACCGGAGCCAAACAGAGCAAGACCCGCATCAGTTATGCCTATGGCGCCGGATTGAGCTATCAGGCCAACGATGATTATTCCATCGATACCGAGATCACACACATGCTTGGTAAAGCCGGCAATTCAGCCGCCAGCATCAACACCGGATACAAAGGGCTTGAAGCCAACACATATACGGCCGCCATCAAATATCACTTTTAAAACAGCCGCACGCATATCTGACATGCTCTATTTATAAGGCAAAAACCGTCGCACTTCATTTATTGGCTGGTTAACTAATTAAGCATAAGATAAGCCTTCAGACAAGAGGCGAATACTATGAATAGCCTGATCCTAATTACTGTCGCAACGATCATCGTACTGGTGATATTTGATTACACCAACGGTTTTCATGATGCATCCAATGTAATTGCCACGGTCATCGCCTCGCGTGCCATGACACCACTTCAGGCTGTGCTCGTAGTCGGATTCTTTGAATTTCTTGGTCCCCTGCTGGGTGGTACTGCCGTTGCAGATACCATCGGTAGCTTAATCGATATTTCAACACTGCAAGCCCTACCCTCCATAAGTATCATCCTGTGCGGCGTGATTGCAGCGGTCACATGGAATATCATCACATGGCGAATTGGCATCCCCTCGTCCTCCTCTCATGCGCTGGTTGGCGGACTCATTGGCGCTGTACTGGTATCTGTAGGCAGTGAACATATCGTATGGGGCATCAATGAACTGGGGAATGGCCATATCATCGGTGTTTTCAAGGTAATTCTGGCGCTACTTCTCAGTCCAATTCTCGGCTTCTGGGTCGGTTTTATCATCCACCGCTGGGCGGGTATTCTACTGCGTAGTGCGCCCATACAGGTGAATCAGAAGCTGCGCCGCATTCAGTTTGTCACTACCGCAGCACTGGCATTTGCGCATGGTGCTAACGATGCGCAGAAAAGTATGGGAGTGATTACGCTGGTACTGTTGCTAGGGGGATTCATTCCACAGTTTCAAGTTCCATTCTGGGTTGTCCTGCTTTGCGCAATGGCAATCACACTCGGCATCATGTCCGGCGGCTGGCGTATTGTGAGAACAGTTGGCTTCGGTATCTACAAAATCAGGCCACTACATGCCGTCAATGCCCAGGTCACAGCCGGTTTGGTTATCTTTTCTGCCGCAGTGATGGGCGGCCCCGTATCCACCACGCATGTGGTTAGCTCATCCATCATGGGTATCGGTGCCTCCGAACGGCCGCGTGCTGTACGATGGAACAAAGCAGGCGATATTGTCAGCACCTGGATCATCACTATTCCGGGGGCAGCTGTCATCGCCGCATTCACTTATGTACTGTTGGATCAAGGATTAGTCCTGGCTACAGGAGGGTGATATGGACACATCAATCAAAGATCTACTAAAACAACTGGTGGACCGGGTAATACCGCCCATGCCGGATTTTTTCGCCCTTATCAATGAACAATGCGACCTCTGCCTGCACACCATGACCATATTCATCACCTACATGGAACGCGGCGATGCCGACACAGCAGCCGAAATTCGCAGTTTGGAAAAACAGGGCGACAAACTCAAACGACGCAATAATCATATATTGGACAAGGCATTCACCACCCCCATGGATCGTGAAGACATCTATGATGCCATCACCAGCATTGATGACATTATCAACTATGCTAAAACCACCGTGCGCGAGATGGAGGTGCTGGAACTGCAGCCGGACCGACATATGCTTGAGATGGCCATCGAACTTCACCGCGGAGCAAAGGCACTGCAACGCGGATTTGCCACGCTATCCACCGAACCTGCCCACGCAGAGCACGATGCCATGGCCGCACGCAAGGCAGAACGCAGAATTGAAGAGGTATATCGCCGATCAATCGCGGAATTATTTCACACCGAAGCCATGTTGAAAAAGATCCCCGGTGACAATGGCTGCGGTGAACACCAGCTGATGGCACTGGCTATCATTGATATTTTTAAACATCGGGAAATCTATCGCCATATGTCGAATAGCGCAGATCGCCTTGCTCATGCCGCAGACAAGCTCATCGACATTATCGTCAAAATTTCCTGATCCCCATCGTCACGCATCACAGAGATGAACATTAGCGTTTGCGATACAATTCACTGAGACTTAATTAGATACCCTGGCGATAGATGCTTTTTTCAACTGCAAGCGCTTGCATCGGTGAATGACATAACAATGAGAAGTATCCGGAGGTTTACAGAACAGTTTTACCCTCAACACCGAACCGTCCTTTAATCGCTGCAATAAATGCATCGTTAGCATCTGGCATGGGGTAATCTGTCAATGTATCGACAGTTGCCCAAACATGGGGTGATTCCGTATTCAACGGGCTGAGATCGTGGCACACACAGCTGAATAGTTCAAACTGCAACAGCCGATCAGGATATTCATAGCTCTGCTTGCAAAGACTTTCCCACGCCGTGGCATCAAGGCCTGCCTCTTCTTTGAGTTCGCGCATGGCTGCTGCTTGGTTTTTTTCTCCGGCTTCGACTTTGCCTCCGGGGAATGACCACAGACCACCACAATGTGTGTCATCATTCCTTTTCAATAACAGCACATTGCCCTTGTCATCAAAGGGGGCAATCAAAACTATGGTTTGAAATATCATATTAGATTCCAGCCAGGAGGGCTGGCGAATCCGTAAGGATTCGTAAGCTGATGCAAACTCGCATGTTTGTATCTGCGTCAGCGAGCAATAGGGGCAACAAAAGGCAAGGAGCCAGTTTGGACGGCTGCCAAGCCGCCTGGAAGGCGAAGACCATGGACGACCTGAGTCAATGCCTTTTGCGGATGTTTCAAACTAGGTACGGTACTCCGCATTGATGGTGATATATTCGTGGGTAAAATCACCTGTCCAGACGCGCGCAGATGCATCGCCCATACCTAGATTCAACGTAATGGAAAACTCAGCCTGCGCAAAGACAGCCATACCATCTGTATCACGATAATCGGCATGCAGATTGCCCTTCTCCATCATCACCACATCATCACAACGCAAGGAGATCTTATCCGCTTCAAAATTGATACCGGCATTACCAGCGGCAGCAACAATGCGTCCCCAGTTGGCATCGGAACCGGCAAAGGCGGTTTTCACCAGCGGGGAGATCGCAATCGTGCGTGCCACATGACGCGCTTCATCAACACTCTCGGCACCTTCGACATTGATTGTTACAAATTTACTAACACCTTCACCATCGCGCACAATCATCTGAGCCAGTTCAATGCATAACGCAGTCAACGCGACTTCAAATGCGGATGTATCCTGAAGCGGGGCATAACCAAGACCCAGACCACTGGCAAGCAGATAGACTGTATCATTGGTCGATGTATCACCATCCACACTGATCGAGTTAAAGGACTGATCCACCACCCGCTTGATCATAGCTTGCAGTTGAGCCTGAGAAAGCGGTGCATCGGTAGCGATAAAGCCAAGCATGGTCGCCATATTCGGGTGAATCATACCGCTACCCTTGGAGATACCGGTGATGGTGTAATCACCCACCTTACGACTGCTCCACTTGGCATAGGTATCGGTAGTACGAATCGCATTGGCAGCCTGCATCCAGTCGGATTCAGAAGCCGCTGCGTCTTCAATGCCTTCCACGATACGATCAATCGGGAATGGTGTGCCTATCACACCGGTAGAAGCAGACAACACCTGATCAGATGAAACCTTCAGAACATTGGCGGCAGTGGATATCATCATCTGCGCCCACTCTTCTTCACGGATACCTGTAGCGGCATTGGCATTGCCACTATTGGCAACAATAGCACGCACCTGTGTGCCGTTCAGGTTGATCGTCTGCTCACCCAGGTCAACACAAGCAGCCCGCAAGCGGTTCTGCGTAAATGTGCCTGCGGCATGACAATCCACATCCGCCACAATCATGGTTAAATCGGTGCGTTTACCTTTTAGATCTGCTGATTTCACGCCACACGACGCTGTACCAATACGAAAACCCGGAACAGGTAATGCAGGACTTAATTCAGGCGCATTAACCGGCATTAGCCGTGCTTACCATGACACTGTTTATACTTTTTACCCGAACCACAGGGACATGGATCATTGCGTCCAACTTTTGGATGTTCGCGTTTATAAGTGTGTTGCGCTTCCGGCTCATCTTCTTCACCAAGATTATAGTTCACAGGCGTACTTTCCTGAGGCTCTTCAACCAAAGGCTCTTCCTGTTCAACCTGCACACGATGCATGGCTATCATGGTTTCTTCACGCACTTTATCCAGCATCGTTTCAAACAGTTCAAACGATTCGCGTTTGTACTCCTGAATCGGCTGTTTCTGAGCATAACCACGCAGACCAACACTTTGACGCAGGTGATCCATGGCCAGCAGATGTTCTTTCCACAGATGATCGAAGATCTGTAAGACAAGGTATTTTTCAAAATGACGCATCTGCTCAGCGCCGGTGATCTCTTCTTTGGCAGCCATATGCGCCGTTAATGCAGCATGAATCTTTCCAGCCATATCCTCAGCGGTATCCACATCGTCGTGTTCCAACCAAAGCTTAGGGTCGGCTTCAACTGTAAAGCGCTCATTCAACGCATCACGCAATTCATCCAGCGCCCACTCTTCCGTGTGACCATGTAAAAACTCAGTCACCAAACGGCCAGACAGATCAGCCTGCATATCGTCAACCACGTCGGTCACATCATCCGCTTCCAACAGTTCACGGCGCTGAGAATAGACCACATCACGCTGCTGATTCATCACATCATCATATTCCAGTAGCTGTTTACGCACATCAAAGTTGCGCCCTTCCACTTTCTTCTGTGAGTTTTCAATCGCTTTGGTTACCCACGGATGTTCAATCGCTTCACCCTCTTCAAAGCCCAGCTTGGTCATCATGGACTGCATCTTTTCGCCACCGAAAATACGCATAAGATCATCATCCAGTGACAGATAGAAACGGGTCAGCCCCGGATCACCCTGACGACCGGCACGACCACGCAACTGATTATCAATACGGCGTGATTCATGACGCTCGGTACCGAGAATATGCAGACCACCTGCTTCAACCACTTCAATATGTTCAGCCGCACAAGCTTCACGGATCTCTTTTGCTTTTACTTCACGATCAGCATCAGATAATTTAGCCGGTAGTGCCGCAATCAGCATATCCGGATTACCACCAAGCATAATATCAGTACCACGACCGGCCATATTGGTGGCAATGGTCACCGCCCCTTTACGCCCTGCCTGTGACACAATTTCCGCTTCACGCGCATGCTGTTTGGCATTCAATACTTCATGTTTGATGCCGCGCTTGGTCAATTCTTCTGATAAAACCTCGGATTTTTCGATGGAGATCGTACCAACAAGGATCGGCGCATTGGTTTTATGCAACGATTCGATATCGGTAATGATGGCACTGTATTTATCAGCTGCATCACGATAAATAACATCCGGCATATCTTGACGAATCATATCGCGATTGGTTGGAACAATGACCACTTCAAGTTTGTAAATTTTATGAAATTCTTCCGCTTCGGTATCGGCAGTACCGGTCATACCGGCCAGTTTATCGTACATACGGAAATAGTTCTGGAATGTAATCGAAGCCAGCGTCTGGTTTTCCGGCTGAACCGTCACATTCTCTTTGGCCTCCAGAGCCTGATGCTGACCATCAGAATAACGACGACCAGGCATCATACGACCAGTAAACTCATCAATAATGACCACTTCATCATCGCGCACGATATAATCTACTTCACGGGTAAACAGGGTATTGGCACGCAAACACTGGGTTGCGGCATGCATCAAATTTACATTCTCCGGGTCATACAGTGTGCCCTCAGGCATAAGATTTGCATCACGGAATAGCTGCTCCATATGTTCATTACCTAGCTCGGTAAAAGAAACAGCTTTGTCTTTTTCATCTTTCTCATAATCTTCTTCTACCAGCTGCTTGATCAACGCATCTGTCTGACCATATAGCTCACCGGCGGCTTCAGCAGGACCTGAGATAATCAATGGCGTACGTGCTTCATCGACCAGAATAGAGTCGACCTCATCGACAATCGCATAGTGATGACCGCGTTGCACCAGATCTTCTTTGTTAAAAGCCATATTATCGCGCAGGTAATCAAAACCGAACTCGTTATTGGTACCATAAGTGATATCGGCAGCATAAGCCGCGCGACGTTCCTCGCTTGGAATACCATTGACAATCACACCGGTTGAAAGACCAAGAAAACCATACAACTCGCCCATATGCTCAGCATCACGCTTGGCCAGATAATCATTCACGGTCACCACATGTGCGCCTTTACCGGACAAAGCATTAAGATAAACAGCCAATGTCGCCATCAGTGTTTTACCTTCACCTGTTTTCATTTCAGCGATTTTACCCTGATTAAGAATCCCAGCGCCGATCAGCTGCACATCAAAATGACGCATACCTAACACGCGCGAGGAAGCCTCACGCACCACGGCAAATGCTTCTGGCAACAGATCGTCAACAGTAGCGCCATCATTCAAACGACCACGAAACTCTTCTGTTTTTGCAGCCAGAGCCTCGTCCGATAGAGCCTGAACATCAGCCTCAAAATCATTCACTTGCTTGGCGATCGGCCACAGGTCTTTAAGCAAACGCTCATTACGACTGCCAAACAGCTTGGTTAAAATACTAAACATGATGATGAGGCTCCAAAAAAAAACTAAGGATGCTCGTAAGTCAACAGAGCATCCAAGGCGCGCGAGGCTAGCATGGGCAATCGCACGCACCAAGCAAGGCTTTATTTTGAGTATAAAACAGTTAAAACCTTTTCACCGCGAAGTACGCAGAGTTACGCAAAGTAAAATCAAAAATAGATACAATATTCACCGCAGGCGCGAAGTGAAGCCAAAGTAGATGCAATCTACTTATATTACGCTCCGGTTAGCATTTTGTACTCAACATTATACCGGTTTTTCTGCGTACTCCGGGTCTCTGCGGTGAAACATGCTGAATCATGATAGTACGCCAGAGAGCTGTTTATTTCTGTAAGGCTCCCACCAATTGGTCAACATCCAGCTGCTTCTGCTCGCCTGTGGCCATCTCTTTTAAGGTGATGCGATTCTGCTGCATCTCTTCATCACCGATGACAACCACAAAACGCGCACCTTCACGATCAGCCACTTTAAACTGACGTTTAGCACTACCACCACCGCAATGCACAACAGTAAAACCTTCCGCACGCAGAGCTGCGCCCTGCTGCATCGAATAGCCAAGCACAGACTCACCCAGTGCTACAACCGCCACATCAACCAGCGCTGTATCAGACGCTGCTAGCAACATACCCAGACGTTCAAGACCTGCAGCAAAACCGATGGCAGAGGTAGCTGGTCCTCCAAGTTCAGACACCAGGCCATCGTAGCGACCACCGGCCAGCACCGTCCCCTGTGAACCCAATTGATCGGTTACAATTTCAAAGGCAGTTCGGTTATAATAATCCAAGCCACGCACAATGCGGGCATTGATATGATACGGCACAGCCAGTGCATTCAAACCTGATTTCAGACCGCTGAAATGCGTATCACAAGCCTCGCACAGATGGTCAATCATTTCCGGCGCATCATTCAACTGCGTCTGACACGACACCTCTTTGCAATCAAGCACCCGCATTGGGTTTTTCTCCATACGGTCAACACAGGTTTCACACAGGTGCTCTTTGCGTGCATGCAAATAATCGAGCAGCACTTCACGGTAACCAGGGCGACAATCAGCACAACCCAGAGAATTGATCTCTAAGGTTAACCCTGCAATGCCCAATTCGGATAAGAAGCTATGCGCCATAGCCAAAATTTCGGCGTCTTCCAACGGGCCATTGGCACCAAACATCTCCACACCAATCTGCTGGAATTGTCTTAAACGCCCTTTTTGCGGCCGCTCACGACGAAACATCGGACCAATATAAAACCAACGCTGGCTGCCTGAACGTGTTAAACCGCCTTGCAGATAAGCACGCACAGCACCTGCCGTTCCCTCAGGCCGCAGACAGATATTGTCTCCACCCTGATCGCTGAAGGCATACATCTCTTTAGATACAATATCGGTGGCTTCACCAATTGAGCGCACAAACAGCTCGGTCGGTTCCAACACAGGCAGGCGCACTTCAGAAAAGGCATAGGTGCCAAACACTTTCCGGGCAGCTGTTTCTACCCGCTGCCACAACCGCACCTCAGCAGGTAATCCATCATGAATACCACGAATACTTTGTAATTTCTTCACTGCCACTAGCTTTTCTCTCCATTGCCGTCTAACGCTGCCTGACGCACAAGCGCGGCACGCCGCTCCACATCTTCCACCAGCTGATCAATCATATTGCCTGTCTTCACTTTTTCCGACTTTTCGCCATCACGGTACATCATATGAACCGGATACCCACCGGTAATGCCTACATCCACCTCTTTGGCTTCACCGGGACCGTTTACCACACAGCCGATCACCGCCACATCGATATTTTCCTGAATATGCGCCAGCCGCTCTTCAAGTTCTGCCACAATCTCAATCACATTGAATTTCTGACGCGCACAGCTCGGGCAAGCGATCAAGTTTACACCGCGATGGCGCAACCCCAAAGATTTTAAAATTTCAAAACCAACCTTCACCTCTTCTTCCGGCTCGGCTGCCAGCGACACACGAATGGTATCACCAATGCCATCGGCCAATAGCAGGCCAAGACCAATGGATGATTTTACAGTACCGCCAAAACGGCTACCTGATTCTGTAATGCCCAGATGCAGCGGATAATCCACTATCTTAGCAAGCTTGCGATAAGCAGCCACAGTCATCGGAATATTACTGGCCTTGAGAGATACCTTGATATCATTGAAATGCATATCTTCTAAAATATGAATATGATTTAAGGCCGATTCAACCATCGCATCGGCACAGGGTTCGCCGTATTTTTCATTCAACTCTTTTTCCAACGAACCTGCGTTCACACCGATGCGAATCGAAACACCGCGCTCCGCACTGGCTTTCACCACGCGCTCAACGCGATCACGCCCTCCGATATTACCCGGATTCAGACGTAGGCCATGCACCCCTGCATCCAGTGATGCCAGAGCCATTTTGTAGCTAAAGTGAATATCCGCAATAATCGGTACCTGTGTCTGGTTTAAAATCTCAGGCATGGCTGCAGCAGATTCAGGATCAGGTACAGAAATACGTACAATGTCAGCTCCGGCCTCTTGCAGGCGTAGCACTTGTGCCACCGTGGCATCAATATCCGTGGTCAGCGTATTGGTCATGGACTGTACGGCGACAGGTGCATTGCCACCAACCGTGACACTTCCCACTTGAATTTCCCTGCTTTGACGACGCTGTAACACTATCTGATCACGCATCTTATTCCTCCTCAGAAATTGGGCCGTTTGGTCTTTTGCTATGCATTGAAACCGAACCATTCTCTAGCTTCTGGTCACGTAACAAATTCAAACGTTCTTTCAGCTGTTTCGCCCGGCGTAAAGATTCCTGATATTCGGACTTTTCCGGCCTCATTGCCACCGCATCACCCCAATAGTCAATGGCCTTGTCCAGCTTCTCTTGCGCAAATGCCTTACTACCCTGTGCAAATAATTTAGCAGACTCTTTATCCAGCTGCGTCTGAATCTGTGCCAACAGTTTTTCCGCATTCCTGCCACCATTACGCCGATACACCTGAGCAAATTGTCTGGCCTGAATCAAATCACCAGAGTTAATGCTTTCCAGCACCTGTTTCTCACTCATTTTTTGAGGCATTCTCAGGCGTTTCCCAGTTACAACCTTTTTCACCCCAGCCTGTTTCAACGATGGGATAATCAAACCTTTTGGCATGGATTTTCGTATTTCCACCACTATTTTTGTAGCCTGAGCACTACCCGGCTGCAAGCGCACATACGATTCAATCTCTACATAAGCAATTTCAGGTAAATTCTTACTCAGGAATCGTCGTGCTTCCCGAAAGGCATGATCTGCCCGTTCATCCAGTAGATCATTATAATGCTCCCGCATACGCGCAAACACTTCATCACTGGGGGCCACACCCTTGGGATTCTCATAAGCACTGGCATCAGCCAATAACACACTATCCTCTTTTCGACGTTGCTTCAGCATTTGATCAAAACGAACCTGGCGCATATTGAGCTTCATCTGCTCACGCTTCTTAACCATCTTTTCCGGTTTAATCGTCACTGTTCTGGCCTGATCATAAGCCCACATAGCCGCCGCCCAGCGGCCATGTTTTTCGTGTTCACTGGCAGCCCTGAGATAATGTAAAAACACCCGTCGCCTGGCCGGCTCAATTTTCTGTTTTAAAAAACGATACGATTCCACATAGTCACGATGTGATTTATCCATAGCCAACACTCGGGCCCGAGCACGCATAATGCGGCCACTATCATAATCATGCTGAATAAGCGTCAACGTATTCATGATACCAATAGCTTCACTACCTTGTTCAAACAGATCGAGCATCGAATTACTATCAGCGAGCATACCATTTTGGCCATGTGCTCCGGACTGACACCCGTTCAATAATCCTGCCAAACAGATCATAGCCATGATATGCAATCTGTTTTTATGCATCTCTCTGGCCCTCACTCGCAGCTTGTGAATCCAGACGCGTTGCGTCCACCATATCTTCGATGGCTTGACGCGCCTCCTGACTCTCCAAATACACCATACCAACTTCCAGAGGCTGACTGATACCCTTGATATCACACATACCAATAGAACAAAATTCAAATCCATCACCCAGCAGATCAAAGTTATGTCTGGACATGATCAATTTATCGCCATCACCCAGCCCTGCCATACGAGAAGCTACATTTACCGCATCACCGATCACTGTATATTCCAAACGCTGAGCTGCACCAATATTTCCCACAATGGCCTGACCTGAATTTAAACCGACTCTGAATCGAATAGGTTCACCTTCACCACCGTTCAAACCCAGTTTCTGGCATGCCTGCACCATGGCCAAGCCCGCCAATGCCGCATGCCGCACATGATGTTGATCATTCTCAGGATGATTGAATACAGCCATCACCGCATCGCCAATATATTTATCCACATGGCCCCCATAGTGGGTCACAATACGATGAAACAGTTCAAAATATTGATTAAGCACCGTAACAACTTTGGCAGTATCCGTCGATTCAGAGAAGTGTGCAAAGCAGACCATGTCGGCAAACAACACAGAGACTTCCTGCTTCCGACTTTTCATCTCAGCATCAGCACTTTCAAACACATCTGATACCAATTTGGGATTGAGATATCGGCCAAACACACCGCGCAACTCTTCTTTGTGCGCCAAACCACGTACCATTTCATTAAATTGTCTCAGGGCATCGGACAGCTCATCATTACCTTGCTCCGGCAATTGCACTGTATAATCACCATCAGAGACCTTGGCTGCTGCAGCGGCCAGCATTTCAATAGGATGAGCCATGCGCCCTGCAATCCAATAGACCAATAGAGATGAAAACAGCACCACAAGCACAGCGGCCACAAAAATCGTCTGGGACAACTTCCCTGCCATTTCTGCCCATGCCCGTTCTGAGAAGCGAACTGCCACAGTGCCCATCGAGGTTTTGTCATACATCACTGATTTTGCGTACCACAGCGTTTTTACAGGCAGTTGTACCACTGTTTTCGTCGCATGGAGTTTCTTCAAGACACCCTTAGATGTGCGATCAGAAACTTTAATGGAGCCAAAAGCTATAACTTGACCATCAGGAAAACGAATCAACATACCCAGAACGGCAGGCACTTTATCCATAAAGCGCTGTGCAATGATATCGGTTTCGCTACTACTGCCAGACAACATCGGCAGTTTAAATTCATCGGTCAGTCGATCAACCTGCAACTCGGCCTGCGCTGCCTGACTGTTGATCCATGCGTCATGCTCAACGTCCAAAACAATGACATACAGCACAAGCACCGCCAGCGTCACCGCAAAACCGACAAGTCCTGTCCAGCGCCAGCGAATAGGAATACGTGGATTCACCCACCCGGATTCACGAGGCTGTTGGTCAGCTTTAGGGGCTTGTTCTGCGGTTTGCTCTACGCTTTGTTCTACTAATCGCACTGGCAGGGCCGACTCTGAAGATATGGTGTCATCATTTTGCACAGCACAACCCTAACCAAAGTCCCATATTGAACAATGCCAGACACGCATTAAAGACAAAAAGAAGATGAATCCATGCTAATTTATTAACTTCTACCAAAAATATTCACCTCATCCATGAGATTCGTCTTAGCTTCCTGCCACATGCTCAATCAACAAAACCATCTTTCCCTTGGGATCGTGAAGTGAGCAATAGTAAGTGTCGGCACACAGAGATATCAGAAATAAGCCCCAAATATCAAAAATGTAATTTTTCTTTCACTTACAAATCAACACTTAGATGCTCGCGTTGACAGGCTTTTCATATATTGTCTGAGAGCGCTGAATTAAGCAGAGCCTGAAACTACTGTTTGCGTCGTACACACGCGCTTTCGCCCGGCTAATTTAGCGGCATACATGCATTCATCAGCCACCGCCAACAACTGCTCAGAGAGTGGTTCAACGCCAAGCTTCTGATCATTATAATCAAGGGTGGCGACACCAGCGGAGAATGAGATGTGTATCGCCGCACCACTTTCAAGCACAAGTGATAATTCAGAGATATTTTTCAACCACTGCTCTGCAGCCAGGCGAGCCCCGGTCAAATCCGTATGAGGCAACAAAACAACAAACTCTTCACCACCCCAACGTCCAACGATATCACCCTCGCGCACGCCCTCTTTTAACATTGTCGCCATCTTTGATAGCACCAGATCACCGGCAGCATGACCATGCACATCATTCACCTGTTTAAAGTGATCAAGATCAAACATCACCAACGTATAAGGATGATGATAACGCAAGGCTTGCGATACTCCCCGGTACAACTGTTCCATGACATAACGGCGGTTAAACAAGCCGGTTAACGCATCATGACTGGCCTGAAACTGAAGCTCCGCTTTAGCATTTTTTAGATTTGTGACCATGCGCCAGATCAGGCTGGCTTCCAAACCTCCAATCACACCACCAGCGCCCAATGCTTCTGATGAAATAGATTCAATCATCTCATTGCCTGTCATATTAAAAGCCACACAAGGTGACGACTCACGTAAAGCTTGCACAACATCGGTATATACATTGATCCCATGTTCTCTGGCCAAGTCCAAACCCGGCGCATTTGGATCCCTGTCCGCAATGGCAATGACTTCAACCAGACGTTCACCGAGTAACATCTCCAGAATTGCGCTGCCTCCACGCCCTGCGCCAAGAATCACTGCACGATGTGGATCTTCTTTTAATGTAGTCATATCACCTCAAAAGCCTCATTCGTGAAGCTTCAAATTTATAAGGAACAGGCTGAAAAGTCAGCATATCCATGAGCAAAGACACAACCGCAGTTTTGATGCTCGGCATCCATGCCTCTCACCACTGCGAGGCACCCTTCGCCGCCCCATTCCACTATCCTGTGGAATAGTGTCTTTTGTGGGCTGATTTTTGGCAGGAGCCAATACATCAGCATCTCCCTAGATTGAGCAAATTATATGCCATAACACATCTTGTTGTTAGCATTCGCGAGTGGAGAAGACTATGACCCTAAACAATCAACAAAGAAAGACCCTTAAAGCAAAAGCTCATCACCTCAAGCCACTCATCAGAGTTGGGCAAAAAGGCATTACAGACACACTTGTTGAAGAGACCATACAGACTTTGGACAGGCATGAGTTGATCAAAGTACATATTGCCAATGATGATCGAGAAGAACGCAACAACGCGGCAGAAGAGCTCGCCTCTCGCTGCCAGGCTGTCATTGTTCATCAGATCGGCAAGACGTGTATTTTATTCAAAGAGCAAATCTCTGCTGCATGAGTAATACCTGTGAAAAAATAAAAGAAATACTAGAGGCAACATTTCAACCTGAATCTTTACATATTGAAGATGAATCATGGAAACATGCCGGCCATGCCGGCGTCAAAGAGCATGGCGGAGGCCACTTTGTCGTACGCATTGCATCAAATAAGTTTCATGGATTGGCCCGCACCCAAAGCCACCGCATGATTTTTCAAGCCTTAAACTCACTATTCCCTAAATCCATCCATGCATTAACTATTAAGATCGAATAAACAACCGCATATACTGCAGTAACCGATCACTCTGGCCTGTTTCTTGCATGTATTTCATTTTGAAAGCATCACACAAGAACATCACAACAGGGTTGTCCTATGAAGATTCAAAACAGTACTCCGGTCTCCGGCAAAACGACACAGACTACCAAGCGTAGCACGGCGAATGGCCTGTTCGGCCAACTGCTTGATGCTGAATCCCAGCAAACAGATCAACCCCAGAATCACAGCGCTCAAACAACAGATACAAGAGCACCTATGCAGGAAGCATGGCACACCCTTGAAGAGAGCGTAACGCTGCTTGATGAAGCGATGCAGTGCATCGAGTCAGGCGATAGCCCTCCTCAAAAATTAATACAAGACATTGAACACTTACGTGCCCTGTTAAGGGTCCAGGTGGCATCCGGTGGCTCCGCGATAGAATTAAAACAGGCAGACACCCTGCTAGCTGTAGAAGCAGAACGTATTCGCGCCATGCAATCGTAAGCGACGACCACAGATGAACCAGAGAGATCTCATAGAACAGTTACTAGATGGCATGGATGAAATTCGTCCAATCGCACTTGCAGCAAGACCTGACGACCTAGAGCTACGCGCCACAACACGCGATATGATTGCTGCATTAGAAGACATCAAACGTGCACCCGCCATCCCCGCCCCTACCTACGCATGGTTATGTCATCTCACCTCGAAACTACTTGATGCCGAGCATGGTGCACTACTTAAACCAACTGCTGACGGACTCATCCCAGACACCGCGCAACAAGCATTAAGTCAACATATTGAACAGCGTCAAATGCTGTTGATGCAAGCCCTGCAAGACATACCCGCCACCCACTTTTTACTCGATCAAAGTAGTGAAATGATTGGCAACAAGGCTAATAGCGATACTCCTTTGCAAGCCAAAGCAAAACATTTAGTCCAACTATTGCGTGACCATCTACAGCACGATACAGATTTAAAAAATGAGATTCAGCAACTCATCGAAGCATTCAACCCATCCCTTTCTGCCCTATCTAGCCTGCTCGAACAGGCTGGAGAAGATTCACCCGAATTAAAACAGGCCCAACAAATACTGGCTCAAAAATTACCTGATAACATTGAAGATGCCAGAGCTCTGCTGGAGAGTGCCCATCATAGTATTTTGCAAGCAGGCACCAAATTAGTCAGCGCCAGCGCAAAATTAACAGAGACCATTCAGGTACAAGTTGAAAAACTGTCCACACTTTCAAGTAAGCTGGAACAAGCCGAATCAGAAGCACGTAATGACCCTTTAACCGGATTAGCGAACAGACGAGCTCTGGCTGAATACTTAAAAGAGCTGGGACAAAAAGGTTTCTGTTTTCTAGTCATCGACATTGATCATTTTAAAAACATCAACGACACCCATGGTCATGATGTAGGCGATGAAATTCTGCAGCAGCTTGCCATCATTCTACAAACCAATATTCGCAACACTGATCTTGCCTCCCGCATCGGAGGAGAAGAGTTCTGCATTATATTTGCAGCCGCATCAGTCGACATCAGCCTCAAACTGGCAGATAAACTACGTTTATCTATTGAAACACATACATTCAAAACCCAGCAGGGCCCACTCAATATTACAGTCAGTATCGGGCTGGCTGAACATATTGTCGGTCAACCATCCAGCCACACATTCAAAGCAGCGGATAAGGCCTTGTATCAATCCAAACGCAATGGCCGCAACCAGGTAACTATTATCCCCACTGCATAGGCAAACTAAGCAGATGGCGCATGGCGAAACAGAAAGATTCCCTAGACGAGGAATTCACACGAATGATCAGAAGGTCTGTGTGACCGTAGGAAAACCTGTGCTGCATAGCAAGGTACCCCCCCCAGGAGGGATAAATAATTATCATGAAATTTGCGAAGTCACTGCCCTCAGGCAGGCTTTCCAGCTTTAGCATTCACCTGATAGCAAATGCTTGTCATCGCCATGAAAAGAAAGCAGTCATTCGTGACCAGATATTTTTAACTCAGTAATTTCGAACAGTTGCCATATATTGACAGTTTCCGCTCATGTGCAATGAACTAAAAAAGCGCTTATGATATCATAAGCGCCCTTTCTTTTAGCCACAATCCAAACAGTTATTTAGCAACCACTCCTATCTGTTTTTATTCTCTGCTCTGATGGTTTCACGATGACGGCGATAAACATATTTAGAGATTGTATCTTCCTCATCATCACAGCGATAATAAAATTTTATGCCTACCTGCTGCTTTGTCCCCTTTGGCCTGGGCGCACGTACAACAGTCCCCACCAACTCAAGAATAGAAGGGGGAAATAAGGGTAACATCAGATTAATGGCTACTGCATCACCAAGTTTGTAATGTTTATCTGTTACAAAGCTAATACCTGTCACACTCAAATTAACCGGCCGTTCCTGCATATTTCCATGGCTGGCATCATTCAGCATATTCACACCGATAAGGTAATTCAGTTTAGCATCCAGAGCCTCAATCGCCTGCGACATTTCAGGGTTAACCTGATTCTGTTCGCCGGAAAAAAGATCTCGCCCTACCATTTGACGCAGCATGCCGTTCTGACGCGATCGAACCCCCACCTTGGTTTTATTCACTTCAAACTCTTCAGCTGTTAAGCGATCTTCACTAAGGGGAATCACATCATTGATTCTAAAATCCTGCCTACCATTATCATTACTGTTTTCAGCCATTATTTCGCACCTCTGTTTTCACTGAAATTAAAGCAGACAATGGCATCACACCATCACTATCAAGAACATCTTCCGCTTGCGTACTCACAACACCGCGCTCAATTGCCGCAATTGCCACCGCTACCACTTGTGGATCAAATTGTGTGCCAGCATTGTTTTTAAGTTGCTCCACACAAAAAGACAAGGATCTTGCCATACGATAAACACGATGTGTGGTCATTGCATCAATGGCATCAGCCACACAAACAATACGCGCATCAAAAGGAATATCTTCGCCGGCCAACTTATCCGGATAACCAAAACCATCATAACGCTCATGATGATGACGCAACATCTGGCGCTCTCGAACCATCGTATCCATATTGGATAGAATATTATCTCCAATGGCCGGATGTGCTTTCATAATTGCGAACTCTTGCTCTGTATAACGGTCCGGTTTCAACAACACCGCATCGGGAATACCACATTTGCCAATATCATGTAGCAAACCTCCGGTACGAATCAAATCCACATGATCAGAATCAAGGCCAAGATCTGCAGCAAGCACCGCTGATAACTCTCCCACGCGCGCTGAATGATCACGTGTATAACGATCACGCGCTTCCAGTGACCGCACCAGTGCGATTAATGTGTCCCGCATATTGGCGGCCAGCGCTGCGTGCACGGCGCGATTATCCAACAAGGTGTCGAGTTTCTTGACCAGTAGCCCAAGCATTTGACGGGTTTCACTTTTCAACGGCATGGAAACGGTTGGGTTGAGCAAGCACAACACCCCCATTGCCACACCCTGTAAACGCACTGACACCGCCACAAATTGGTCAGACTCCAAACCTGGCCAACAGATGCTCAAGCCTTCTCCAAGAGCAGACTGATGAAACTCCTCATCACCATTCATTAAAGGCTGAAACACTGTTTCAGCCAGATCACAAGATGCAGGCAACCCTTCCATATCTTCCGACGCCACCATCACCAGCCTATGCTGCTGACGCTCAAACAGAGCCATATATCCGCTCTGAGCATGCACTGCATCCATACCTATGGTTAAGGCTCGCGCACACACTGCCGACACATCATTTTGAGCAGGCATTTCATCAAACATGCGATAGACCAACCCCATCCGACGATCCATTTCAAACATTTCAGGCAACAGCTTATCTGATGGGCGGTTTGAGACTTGAGCGGATAATTGCTCAGCAGGTCGATTCGAAAGACCTGAGCTATCCGATTGCAAAGTGGTTCCTTCATCGCCATTCAGCATGTCATTCAAACAATCGAGAAACACGTTTGGCTCAAAAGGCTTGGCTAATACATGATCAATTCCAAGCGCAGTAGCCTGCTTCATTCGCGCAGATGTCAAAAAACCACTCATTAGAATCGTAGGTGGAAGTGCCAAACCACCGACGACACTATTTTCAAGAAATTCCAGTGCATTCCCATCACCCAGACTCATATCAGTGATTAGTCCATCCCAATATTGTTCAGATAAGACAACACCAGCTTCCTGCAGACTACCCACCTGTGAAATCTCAACATCCAAGCCAAGCCCACCGATGATTTCGGCAACCACTTCACGAACAGCGGGTTGATCTTCTATAATGAGAAGCTTCAACATCAATGATTGCCTACTTTATTCTGGCCATAAGCTCGAACCACCATATCTCCTCCAGGCTGAACTGCCTCCACTGGCTTCACAGTTTCGCCATTAAGAAGTTTATAACGTGCAAGTAAGCGTTGATAACGTGCTGCATTGTCCAAGCGAACCCGAATCTCAGGCAATTGAAATGGTTTACTGACAAAATCGTAAGCGCCTTGCTCTACAGCGTGCAAAGCATTTTCAATGCCAGAGTAACCGGTCATCAACATGATAAGTGTATCAGGCATATGTTCATGAATATGACGCAACAGTGTCAAACCATCGGCCCCCGGCATAACAATATCACTGAGTACCAGATCAAAATGCTCCTCTTGCAATGCTTGCAAGGCGCTGTCACCACGGTGATGCACAACCAGATCGTAACCTGCTTCTGAAAGGTATTCCTCTAATAAAGAGGCCAAAGCCTCATCATCTTCAGCCAACAGTAGCCGGGGTTTCTCCACACTTAGCCTCCGTAGTTATCATTCTTCTTATAGAGGTTAAGCAAGTGTGATTCCAAAGCGCGTTCGCCGGGCTTATTGTAAGACTGAATTTGAGATTCAGTAGAAGGAGTTTGCTGACTGTGCGAAGAAGAAATACTTACCTTATCCAGCTTAACTGGCTGAGCAGGAGGATTTTGCTTTGCAACAGATGAGCCTTTCCCATTCTGCTGCAACAAGCGGTTAATTAAACCATCGACGGGTTGAATACTAATAGCCATGTGCAAACCTCCATCGTGGTAAAGTATAATATTTCTATACGAGATCTATCGGCGGTGATATCTGCGACTTTAATAATTTATAAGCGTCAAAAGAATATTCCTTATGCACAAAGAGCTTAAACACCCCATAGAGTCCATAAAACAACATGAACCCAAGCTCAAAACAGATCGAAATTAAACTATAAAACAACCGCTTAGCATACCTCCACACAGGAAAACCAAAGCTACAATATTCAGAATGCTTGCTTTTAAAATGTTGTGCGTCATTATTTTGACTTTCACACACCATTCGAAGACCGACGACAAAGGGGCCGCCAATCGTGAAACAATCTGCATTTATCCTGCTGGTTGAAGACAACAATGAATTTCGTGAAATTTTAAAGGAATCACTGGAGTCATCCGGATTTCATGTCACGGCTGCCGCTAACGCCAATCGCGCTCGCGAAGCGATGAATATTGGTAAATTTGATTTAACGCTGCTTGATGTGCGCTTACCAGACGGCAATGGCATTGAGTTGATGCGTGAATTTCGCCAAAGCGACCCTGATATGGGCATCATCATCATGACCGGCTACGCCGAAATAGACACGGCTGTAGATGCCGTTCGCCTTGGAGCCAATGATTTTTTAAAAAAACCATTTGATATCGATGAGCTGCTTGTTCGCATTGGCGAACTCATGAAAAACAGACAGCTTAAAAAAGACAATCACTCCCTGCGTGCACAAATCCATAGTCAGCATGCCCATGATGGACTGAGTGGCCAATGCGATTCTATCCGAAAACTGCAGGAAACCATCAAGCTACTGGGAGACTCGGACAGCACCGTACTGATATCGGGAGAATCAGGCAGCGGTAAAGAGGTCCTGGCTAAAGCACTGCATAAAAGTGGCACCCGTTCCCGCAAACCACTGGTTTCTATCAACTGCGGAGCCATACCGGAAGAACTGCTTGAGTCTGAACTATTCGGCCACGTGAAAGGTGCTTTCACCGGAGCTATTCGCTCCCGTCCCGGGCGCTTTGAAATTGCCAATGGCGGCACCATCTTCCTGGATGAAATTGGCGACATGAGCCCCAAACTGCAAGTAAAACTACTGCGCGTGCTACAAGAGCGATGCTTTGAACCGGTCGGCAGCCAGCAAAGTATTGAAGTCAATGTGCGCGTCATTGCTGCAACCCATAGGGATTTAGAAAAAGAAATTGCCGGCGGACGTTTCCGAGAGGATCTATATTACAGGCTTAATGTCATTCCGCTCACCCTTGCCCCCTTAAGAGAGCGTGGTGAGGACATTATTTTATTGGCCGAACATTTCATTCAACGCTTCAATAAAGACAAAGGCGCAGAAATCACAAGCATCTCGGATGATGCCAGCCGCGCCATGCTAAATTATAAGTGGCCTGGCAACGTGCGCGAATTACAAAATCTTATCGAGCGCGTCACTACCCTGAAGCGGCAAGGTGTTCTGGAGCTGGAAGATCTACCCAGCCGCATGATTAGTGATAAAGACAGAGTACTACAAAGCTTTCAGATGGATGTTAAAACAGCCAGCAGCATCGACTTAAAAGCCACAGTAGATGAATTTGAGAGTCATCTTATTCTCTCTGCCCTGCAACGGTTCGACTGGAACAAAAACAGAGCCGCCAATTTTTTGGCGATGAATCGCACTACATTGGTTGAAAAAATAAAGAAGAAAGGCCTGCAACCAAGCTAATCAAGTCCAAAAATATCGTATTAGCATTTCCACCGCAAAGTACGTCAAATATCACCCTTGAAAAAGTAGAGCTATGTAGGCGATCACTATAAATAACTCCACACAAATGACGTCCAACACACTAAAATATAAAGGTTTACCTGTGTGTTTTGCGACAAATATTTTTAAATATTCTAATGCGATGGCCCTGCCCCGGCATCCGGCATGGATCTTGCGTTTAAATTGTCATGTTGCGTATTTTTTTCATGACCATATTACTGCTATCAAGCTTCCCTTATTCAGCAATCAGCCAGGAAGATGGTGCTACTCAGGCAGCTCACGCCTATCTGAACAGTGGTAACCCTAAACAAGCCATCAAAACAGCTCAGCGTATATTAAAACAAAGCAACCAATCTCCAACGGATCGATTGAACTTACTCAATCTTATTGCACAAGCTGAAATCATGCGCACCAGTTTCAGGCACTTTGAGAAAATAGACAATGCCACCCAAGCCATTAATGTTGTACTTAAAGAGTTTCCGGCCAGCGCAGAAGCCATCGAATTACGCTGGAAACTAGCCTGGATTTATTGGAAATCCGGAAATAAAAAAATGGCTATCACGGCCGCGCGCGAGATCATCACCCAAGATCAACAGCCTAGCAGCCTTCGCCGTGCCTGGTTGTTAATGGCTCGCATTCATATACAGCTAAGAAACTTTTCCTATGCCCGAAGTGATCTCTTGCAATACGGATTACAGGTAACCAATAAAAGCCGCGATCAGGCCATTGGCATGGCATGGATGGCTATTATTGATATCGGCGAGAATCGCCCAGATATCGCGCTCAAAAACTTCAAGACCGTCTACAAAAAGTGGCCGGACTTAATCGCCGATGAGCCCGAACTGTTTTCCGCCTATATTCAATTGATGCATCAGGCTGACAATGACCCCGATACATTACAAATGTGCGAACTATTTATTGGTAAATATATTGAAACCGAACATGCTGCCCCCATTCGACTCATACATGCTGATCTTCTGGCTAAAGATAAGACCAATATTAAAAAAGCTATCAAGGAATACAGTATATTGTCCGCCGCTCAGGCAGAAACAATGATTGGCAGGCAAGCGTTCATGCGTAAGCTAATGCTAGAGTTCAAAGATGAAACGGCGCGTGACAAACTTATTCCTGTCATGATATCACTTAAAAAAATAGCTACGACCAACCAGTTATCCATTATTGAAGATGAAGCGATTCTGGATCTGGCGCGATTGTGGGTGCGCTTGCAAAAAGAGGACAATAATAAGGTTAATGAAGGCAAAACTACGCAAAGTGCATTTCCCGCTCTACAAGCTTATGCGCGTGCCTCCGCATCTCTCAATAGCCATATTGCCAAAGCAGCCTCACATGAAGGAATGCTATGGATGAATAAAAGTATTGAAAAAGCAATTTCTAAAAAAGACTGGATCAAATCTGTCAACATATGGCGCCAGTTTCCACAACTGCGCCCGGGAAATAATCAATCTCAAGAGCTGCGCTTGGGTATTGCCCACGCCATGCGCATGCTAATGCTCTTTGATGGAGCTGAAGAGATATTAAACACGCTATATAAAGAAAACAAACACAGTATCCGAGGTGAGCACACCATGCTTGAGCTGGCCTATTTATGGATGGATCGACAGGACCCATCCGGGGTAAACAATGTCTTACGCTGGCTTAACCGCCATGAATTCAGTATGTATCGGCCAGAGATGTTACTGATTGTTGCACGCATGCAGCTTGCCCAGAAACATGCTGAGCAAGCTCGGCAGACACTCTCATCCGTACGTCCTGATGATATGACAAATGAATCACGTCTATCATATTGGCAAACAAAAGCAGCCATATCGGAGTCTTTATCACAATGGCATAGCGCCGCACGGGCGTGGGAAAAATATCGCCAAAGCAACGGTGCTGATGCTGCCCGTGGACTACATAAACAAGCCATTAATTTATTTGCAGCACTGGAATTCGCACAAGCATTCAAACTATTCCAACAAACTGCGCAAGAAAACCGTAATGCCGAATGGGAATACCACATGGGAATATGTCAAATACGCACCGGTGAAACAAAGCAAGGCACTGAGCGACTGCAAAAGCTTGCCGCCAACAGCGCAGGTGGAAGATTCACATCGCTGGCAAAATTAACTCTGGCAGATGAACAAGCCGGTTTATTATTGGGAGAAAGACCATGAGCCTATCCAATGTCAGTATGATCGGATTTCCCGCCCATGAAGAAGCCGAATTGCGCGTACAATTTGGAGAACTACTCCCACAAACCCATATTGAGTCACTTCCCATTGAGGGTGTTCAGGCCGATTTAAGCGCTGATGCCTTGATTTTCATATGGGATAGTATCACTTCACCCTCTATCGTCCGCCGTCTGTTTGAAGCCAACCCACAAGCCAATATTGTTATCATTACCGATAGTGGAGAGAGCGAACGTGGTGCTAATCTTATGCATTTGGGGGCAATTGATTACAGATTGATGCCTGTACCTGATGAAGTCCTGGAAATTTACATTCGTAAAAGCGGCCATCAGAGCGCCTTGGCCAAACAGGCGGATGTACAAAAAACCAAGGCTAACAACACACATGAGATGTTTGTCACCGAAGACTTAGAAACACGCCGACTTCTCGACCGTGTTGCCCTGATAGCACCAAGCAATGCTTCAGTTCTGGTTGTCGGCGAATCAGGAACAGGAAAAGAACGATTGTCGCGCTATGTGCATGCCTGCTCAAATCGGGAGAATGCCAACTTTATCGCCATCAATTGCGCTGCTATTCCTGAAGGCGTGCTGGAAGCTGAGCTGTTCGGCCATGAAAAAGGCGCTTTTACCGGAGCCACTTCTGCTCGTCCCGGTAAATTCGAGTTGGCACATAAAGGCACACTACTACTCGATGAAATCACTGAAATGCCGGTTCATCTACAAGCCAAATTATTGCGAGTACTGCAAGAAGGTGAAGTTGACCGCTTAGGTGGCAATAAGCCCGTTAAAATTGATGTGCGTGTCATTGCCACCAGCAACAGGGATCTGACAAAAGCTGTGCAGGAAGGATCTTTCCGTCAGGATCTCTATTACCGCCTTAATGTCGTCTGCATTCAATTACCTCCATTGCGCCAGCGCAATAATGATGTCAAACCTTTAGCGCTTCATTTTCTGCAACGCTTTTCAGAGATGTATGGCAGGCCAGCACCAAGGTTATCACCGCAAGCCATTGATCAACTGCAGCGTTATGCATGGCCGGGCAATGCACGCGAATTAGAAAACTGCATGCATCGCGCCTTCTTAATGGCTGTAGACGAACTGATTATACCCGAACACCTCTGCCTTGATGACCCCATGGCGGCCAATATGACGCATGAGCAAGGTGATGCAGTGCAAGCGGGTGTCTCGATCCGAGATATGGAGCGCACGCTCATCGAAAAAACGCTGGTGCATGTGCAAGGTAATCGTACGGAAGCAGCCCAATTGCTTGGCATAAGCATCCGAACACTGCGCAATAAACTCCACACCTACGATTCTGGCATGGCATTTGCTGGATAGGGTTTAGGCGATGGTAAAAAATTGACGATCACACTGCCATCCCCTCATTAATAAACGATGTACCAGCGAAGGAACGCCGGCAGGGAGTGTAAACATGGACATGTTCGGCAGCGGTTTTCAACGTCTTGAATCATCATTAATAGCGCGTGAAAAAATGCAAAGTTCTATCACCAGCAATATTGCTAATGCTGATACACCAAACTACAAGGCGGACAAACGAAACTTTGCTGACTTTTTAGCGGACCAGAACAATCTTGGAAGCCATTCAAAAGCCGCCACCACCCATGCAAGGCATTTTGCAGAGACCAATACCTCTTCCCTATTGGGCAGTAACATTTATCAACAAGAAAATTCACGCAAAATTGATGGCAACAGCGTAAACCTTCAATCTGAAATGGCCCGTATGTCCGAAAATCAACTGATGCATGAGCTTTCCATGCGCCTGGTTAAAGGCCGCTTGACTGGTTTGATGAACGCCATCAAGGAAGGAAGGTAAACGCTCATGGCCAATGATCTTCTATCTTCTATGCATATCAGCGCTGCTGGTATGACTGCCCAACGCACACGTATGGATATTGTCTCTGAAAATATTGCTAACGCAGAATCCACGCGCACTGAGAATGGTGGCGGCCCATACAAACGCCGACAAGTTGTATTTCAGGCAGTTACACCGCAACAAACATTTTCACATGTGTTCAATAGCGCTTTTCAGCCTGATAAACATCAGTCAGTCAAAGCCGCTTATATTGCAGAGGACAATAAGCCATTTCGCGAAGTATATGACCCATCTCACCCTGATGCAGATAGCAATGGCATTGTAAAAATGCCCAATGTTAATCCCGTTCAAGAGATGGTCGACATGAATGGCGCTGCCAGAAGCTTTGAAGCCAATGTTACTACTATGGAAGCATCCAAACGGATGTTTTTAAAATCACTCGAATTACTTCGATAGGAGTTCCGCATGAATATTCATGGATATCAATCCTCACCCGGGCCTAGCTCAATCACGACTCCCGGCAACAATTTTCAGGATGTCGGCAAAACAGCTTCCTCTGGGGAAAAAAACTTCGCCACGCTATTGCAGGCATACACTCAACAGGTCAACAATGATGTCAAAACAGCCGCAAAAGGTGCCGAAGGACTTGCAACAGGCGAAGTGCATAATACCTCGGAAACGCTATTAGCCATTAAAAAGGCTGACCTATCATTTCAATTGATGCTTGGCGTACGCAACAAACTGGTTGATGCATATCGCGAAATTATCCGCATGCAGGTATAGCACCCAACACATCACCACATTTTACAGGCAGATTAAAGCATATATAGAGGTGCACCATTATGGCTGACGGATTGACGCCACATACACAGACGGCAAATCAAATGAACCCGACACTGGTTGACCCGGGCAATCATGAAATTGGTCAGGGCGCTACCATTCAAGTGCCACAGGTGTTAGCTAAATATAGAAGAATCATGTTGTTCACTGCTGCCAGCCTGATGCTGGCGGGTTTTGTTAGCCTGGTATTATGGTCATCGGAAAAACCTTACCGGTCTGTTTATGCCGGTATGGCAGAAAAAGATGCCGCATCCGTAGTAGAGTTATTACAAAAAGAACACATCCCTTATCGTTTAGAAGGTGGCGGCACAGTCATGGTGCCAGAGGATCAGGTTTATCAGGTACGTCTTAAATTGGCCGGACAGGGGGTGACACCATCAGGCAACACCGGCTTTGAAATTTTCGACCAGAGCAATGAATTCGGGCTTAGTGACTTCACCCGTAAAATTAACCTACAGCGTGCTCTTCAAGGAGAATTGGCACGCACCATCGAAGTGATGCCACAAGTGCATACTGCCCGCATTCACCTGGTTCTGGCTAAAGAATCTGCATTTGCAGAGCGTGATCGCAAAGCAACTGCTTCCGTCATGCTGCAGCTTGCCGGCGGACAGCGCCTACCCAAGAAAACAGTGGTCGCTATCCAAAACCTTGTTGCTGCCAGCATTCCTAATTTGGATCAAAGCAGTGTCAGTGTCGTTGATGCCTCCGGCACACTGTTATCAAGCAATGAAAAAGAAGCCCCAATGTCTGAAGGCCAAACGATGCAAGAGTACCAAGGCAAACTGGAACAACGCATGGAGCAACGTATATCCGGTATGTTGGAGCAAATAGTTGGTGAAGGGCAAGCCGTAGTACGCGTTTCTGCTGATATTAACCGTGAGTTTGTTGACCAGAACAACACCCGCTATAATCCGGATGAACAGGTCTTACGTAGTCGAAAATCCAGTACAGAACAACGCACTTCAACCAGTGGTGCAGCTCTAGGTGTACCAGGCCTGGCTTCCAATACCCCCGGCGCTAATGGCACAGCCAACAATGCTGGCACTCAACCGAAGGATCTTGCCAAACGCACCGAAGATGTGAACAATTTTGAAATAAGCAGCACCCAGGAACATCGCGTTATCCCCTTTGGCAGTATCCAGAAATTATCTGTAGCCACCATTGTCGGAGGTCACTACAAAACCGACGATAAGGGTGAGCAAACATTCACTGCCCGCAGCAAGGAAGAGATTGCTGATATACAAAAATTAATTGAACGTGCCATGGGATTTGATGAAGACCGGGGTGACACGGTCAGTGTTCAAAGTATGCCCTTGATAGATATTGCCAGCGTAGTAGATAGCGAAGCACTCACCGCTTCAGAAAACCGGGTCTTTTATATGCAGGTTGCCCGCTACAGTCTTGCTGCGCTAGCGCTGTTATTGTTGGCCTGGTTTGTACTGCGCCCACTGGCAACACGCATTCAGGAATCTGCCGCCAATGACGATGAGCAAAACAAGGCAGGATCTGCCAACAACCCGAATCACCTTACCAACGAGGCAATGTCGCGCCTGGCCAACATGGAACAAGTCAAACACAGTATTCATCAAGAGCCAGACCGCGCCAATAAAGTATTCCGTGAATGGGTAGATCCGGCATGAAAAAAGCCAAACAATTAACCGGCGAAGACAAAGCCGCTATTCTGCTCTTCGCGCTTGGGCCGGAAGCTTCAGCTCCACTAGTACAGAATATGGATGATAAAATGTTAAGGCGCTTGGGCAGTCGCATGGCCGACCTGGGCAAAATTGAAACCGACGTACTCAATTCGGTCATTGATGAATACTTAGAAATGCATCGCTCTGAGGATCCGCTGATGCGCTCCGGGCACAATGATGTGGTCTCTCTGTTTCGCTATGCCATCGAACAGGATCGTGCTGATCGTATATTATCAGAAATGAACACACCTAAAACATTGACCATATGGGAAAAACTATCACGCCTGAAACCGGCAATGATTGCCAATTCTATTGCTGATGAACATCCACAAACCATCGCGCTTATTCTGGCTCATATTGATTCGGGTGTAGCCAGCCGGGTTATTGCGCTCCTTCCTGAAGAGATGCAGCTATCGGTTGTGATTCGCATGTCTAAAATTGATACCGTGCCTAAAGAGCTGGTGCGCGACATCGAAGAAACACTCGAGAAAGAACTTGCCGATATGCAGGGTGAGTCAGGTATTAGTCTGGATGGTATGGTCAGTGTGGTAGATATCCTCAAAGGACTCGAAAAAGATGTTGCACGGCCCATCCTTGATCAATTACGCGACAGAGATGAAGCCCTCTTTGCACAAGTAGATAGGTTGTTACTGATTTTTGAGGATCTTGTAGAATTATCAGATCGCGACATTCAAACTATTCTCAAACACATCTCTTCCGATGACCTTGTCAAAGCACTCAAAGGCAGTTCCGATGAAGTCGGAGATCGATTCTTTGATAATATGTCGCAACGCGCGGCTGAAATTATGCGCGAAGATATGGCTGTCATGGGGCCAATGAAAGTTGCTGATGTAGAAGATGCGCAACAGATTGTACTCAAAATTATTCGCAAACTGGATGATGATGGCGCCATCACACTCAGCAGCACCGATGATATGGTATAAGAGAGATGAGTAGCCTTACCCCCCTTACTTTTCCGGAAGATCATCGTGAATCAACTCAATCGCGCAGTGCGTTCCCCTTCAGTCCCATTGATGCAAACCTATCCACATCGCCTAGTTTGAATACGAACCGCATGCAACAGTTGGAAAGCATGCTTAAAGAGGTACAGGGCAGAGCCGAAATTGTCGAAAAAGAAGCCTATGAAAAAGCTTATCTGGCCGGAGAAAAAGCAGGTATGGAATTGGGCCGTAAGCGTGGTGAACAGATTCTTGAATCGTTACAGGAAACACTAAAAGAGACCGAAACCTCACTGGTCAGCATTCAACAATCCTTCGCAGAGGCAGCTATGGATGTTGCCAAACATATTGCCGAGGCCATCGTCGGTGAAACCATTAAAGCAGATCAGAACAGCTTATTGAACATTGCCAAACAGGCCTCAGATCAGCTTCCAGATAACACCGGCCTGCGTATTGCAATTTCACCGGATGATTATTCCAGTTTCCAGCGTTTGCTTGAAGATGAAGGATCCATGCTCGCCTTGAAACGTGATGCGACAGTCAAAAGTGGCACATGCAGAGTTATTACAAACCAACAGGATATTCTCATTGATCCTATTGCCGCCGTAGGCGATTATCTCAACACACTGCGACCAGTCCTGCTTGATGCATCAGCCCCCGACAAAGATGCCCAATAGCCATAAACCATTTCTCTGGGATGCAGCACAGCGTCAACAGCTACTACAGCAACACCATGAACATAATGCGTTTCCTGTGCGTGGCAAAGTACATAAAGTGCTGGGACCAATGCTGGAAGCAACCGGTTTACCATCAAGCATTGGGCACGCTTGCAAAATCCATTGCAGTACAGGTCATAGTATCGAAGCAGAGATGATCGGATTTCGCGGTGATTATTCGCTACTAATGCCAGTTGGTAGCACACGCGGCATAGCCCCCGGAGATGCAATCACACCACTTGCTACGACTCCATCCATTGAGGTCAGTGAGCACCTGTTAGGCCGCGTACTTGATGGCATGGGCAATCCCATGGACAATTTACCACTACAATCAAATACTTTTTTATCTTCAAAACATACCTATGCACTACATGGTAAACGTCTGAATCCATTCTTTCGTCATATTATTGACACACCTATGAATCTGGGTGTTCGTGCCATGGATGCCTGCCTGCCTATGGGCTGGGGACAGCGTTTGGGGCTATTTGCAGGAGCTGGAGTCGGTAAAAGTAGCCTGTTAGGTATGTTAGCACGCAATTCAGATGCTGATATTAATGTTATTGCTCTGGTCGGCGAACGTAGTCGCGAAGTACGTGAGTTTCTCGATCTTGCACTCGGGGCTGAGGCGTTGCAACACAGCGTGGTCATAGTCGCCACATCAGATATGCCCCCCGTACTTAGACTGCGCGCAGCCAATATGGCGACTACCATCGCTGAAGCATTCCGATCAGATGGAAAACGGGTACTACTACTGATGGATAGCTTAACCAGAGTAGCCCAGGCCCAGCGTGAAATTGGACTGATGCTTGGTGAACCCCCTACCAGCAAAGGTTATACCCCCTCCTGCTTTTCTATTCTTGCTGAACTACTTGAACGCTCTGGCCCGGGAGAAGGTGATAGTGGTGATATCAGCGCTTTTTATACGGTGTTGGTGGAAGGTGATGACCTGCAAGCAGATCCCATTGCTGATGCCTCCATGGCTGTGCTTGACGGACACGTTATTCTTGACCGCAACCTGTCAGAACAAGGGCATTACCCTGCTATTAGCATCCTAAAAAGCGTCAGCCGACTGGATGCACAACTAAGTACTCCGGAAGCACTGCAAGCTATGCGCACCTTACGTCAAAAACTTGCCATCTATGAACGCATGGAAGATATGATTTCAGTAGGCGCATATGAAACAGGAAGCAATCCGGAACTTGATAATATTATCACCTTATTGCCTGATATACGTCAATTTTTGCAACAACAGACACATTCTGTTTGCACCAGAGAGAATTCGGCACAACGATTGCTAGAACTTGTAAGTAGGTTGGTAGTTCACAGCTAACATACAAGGAGACAAGCATGAAACTCAGCACGTCCAAAATACTGGCTCAGCTCAGCGAACAGGATCGCAAGAAAGTAGAGCTTGAGCTGTCTGAATTACATGCACATAAACAACGACTCATACAACAACAAAAAGACGTTCTCTCCCGGATACGGCAACTTAATGTACAGCGTGACCAAGTCATGAAAAAACGTAATACAGCATCCCTGCTGCAAGACTTTAATCTCTCTATACAAGAACAGCATTCCATGCTTACACTTATTTACTCCGGCTTACACGACATTGAAGCACAACAACAAGAGTTATTGGAAAAATTCAATATAGCATTCCGCAAACATCACAATTGTGAAAAAACACATCAGAAGAATCAACGCCAGCAACGCCATAAAGCTGAACAGAAACAACAACGTCAGCTTGATGACCTCTTTGCCGCCCGTCGGCCTACGGCAGCACGTTAGGAGATGAGTATGCGAAAACTCTCCATCACTATGTTTGCAATCATTGGACTACTATTTGGCAGTAAAATAGGCCTGCATATTTGGCAGATATCCTCCGAATCTGGCAATACACAAACGCCATCCACTCAATCAATCGTGGTGAATGAAATATCACTACCAGAATTACCAAAAAAACCTGTAATAACACAACCCAACGCTATTCACAGCATGACTGCTGCAGACTCGCTTGCTTTGATTGAATCCTATTTGATTCCTTCCGCCAACGCTGAGGTTTCATCTCAATCTACACATAAAAGTATTATTGAAGACAAAACACTCAGCTCCTTACGGCAACTTAAAGATGGACTGGATCAACGTGCAGACACGCTTGATCAACGCGAACAACATCTGCAACAGGCCGAAGAGAAACTGAAACGCCGCATCACTGAACTGGAGCAACTTGAAGCCAGTATTCAGCAGCGCTTGTCTGATGAGTCCAAAATTAAGAGCAAAAAAATGAAACGCCTTACTGCAGTCTATGAAGGCATGAAGCCTGATCGTGCCGCAGCCGTCATCTCCGGCATGGAATTAGTTACTGTTGTAAAAATATTTTTACTGATGGATGAAAAGAAGGTCGGTAAAATTCTCTCTTTTCTGCCCCCTGAAAAAGCAGTGGTCATTAGTCAGGCGCTTACCCGCCGTATCAGTTCAGTTAAATAACACATGCGCTTGAAATTGCCATTTACAGACAAGAACGGCATTTCCAGCCAGACAACATTGAGCACGGTTGATGATGCGTATAAACACCTTGCATCTGCAAATAATCTCACGAAAAAATATCGTTGCAGAGCATTTGACGGATCATTTATGCAGCACTCCCATAAACAAGCAACACAAGTGAGCCCACGATGAAAATACACAACTTACGTTCTGTCATTGCCGACAAACCTCTATTTTATCATCACATGGAATGGATCCTGATGCACCCGCGCTTCGGCTTCCTGATGATGGGTCTGATCGCCCTCTCCTTTACGCATAATCAAGTGCTGGCCACAGTGCTCTTTTTATTCTTTCTGGCCGAATTAGGACTCCGTATCGCCATCATCATCAACAAGCGTCAAACGAACCCCTACCGCTCATCGTTGAATCAAAAAATTGACGTACTGTTTCTTGTGCTCGATGTTATTGGTATTGCATCCCTGTTAATCACCATATTCAACATCCCGCTTGATGCTGAAAATATCGCTGCAGCACGCCTGATACGCGCTTGTTATCTATTGCGTACGCTACGCATGTTCCGTTATCTGGATCTGCAAAGCGCAATGTACTCGCCAACCTACGGCATGCTGATTTCGCTTATTATCCTGCTCTCATTTTTTGTTGAAGATATCATGATGTGGATCATCATCATTTTCTTCTCAGTCGAACTTGCTGTTCGCATGATTATTATGCGCAACATCGAATATGATTCGAAACAAGATAAAATCATGGAGTGGCTTTACTGGTGGGTCGATACCATAGCGACGATCGTCATGATCCCGGCATTCGCTTTCATCCCTTATGGTGCTGCACTGCGTATGTTACGACTGGTACGCCTGTTACGACCATGGATGGTCATTATTCGCAACCTTAAAGATGTTCTGCGTGAAGGACAGTTCATGCAGGAGATCAATCTGATCGTATTGCTATTGGCTGTGCTTTCGATTGGCAGCGGTGTCATCGGCCATTATACTGTCAAAGCCTTTGATTATACTCAGGATGGCATCATCAACATGGCCGATGATGGCATGTTTGCCCCCATCTGGTTTGCTTTCCGCATGTTCACAGATCCGGGCAATACTGTGCATTTTCCACAAGGTTCAGGCATTGCAATATTTTCCGTCGTCGCCGTCATTTTGGGCGTATTTATCTTTGCTTTTTTCATTGGTATCGGAGCACATATTGTCTCCGGGCTAATGGCAAAATTGCGCAATGAACGCTTAAACATCACGAACCACATGGTGATGTTGGGTTGGTCCAACGTATCCCCATTCATTGTGGAGCAGCTAAAAATCATCTCTGAACGCAGCTTTTCAAATCTAAAGTTAGTGGTTCTTAATAATAGTGAAAAAACACCCGAAGCATTGATCGAACACAGTTGGGTCTCATACCGTTGGGGTGAAACCGAAGACAAAAACTCACTGAGACGCATCAACCTCAGCCATGCCAGACAGGTCACTATCAATGTGCCTGACGGGTTTGGCAGCTCAGATAACCTGGCTTTTGCAAGCTATGCTTTGATCGCCGTGCGAAAAGCCCACCCGAATATCTATGTCAATGTTACAACACCCGGGCTTGCTGCACCGCATCTCGATTCCCACAAACATATGTTACAGGTTGGATGGGATACCACCGACTTTTACAACAAACCGACAGTGGTTTTATCGCAAGCAGATGTGCGCGCCAATATGTTCAGAAACATTCTTGTCTATAAAGATTTTGATCAGGTCATGGAACGCATGATGATCCCTGAACGCACTGAGGATTCATCTCTGCAAATCTCAGAATGGGGCGGATTACTACAACATGAAGATGGTCAAATCACATTGACTCTGCCGGATGAAAGTCAGTCTATGCCAGTCACAAAACTAGCCGCCAAACTACTTCTTCGTGGTGTCACGCTTGTTGCGATAAGTGATGACGAGGGACACCCTCACCCTATCTATACACTCGATAAACTTAAATTACCGATGCAAATACCTTCACTGCTTGGCATGGCCATCAGTGCCAACGCACTCTTCTCTGAATCGCTGTATGTCATCAAGCAGTGCGATCTTTATAGGGAAGAAACTCACACTACATATAGTCTCGATTTGCAACCTACCCAAACACACAAGCACCTCAAACTGCTCATTACCGGCTGGGTAGGTAGCCTTCCACTACTATTACAACGCATGCTTGATGACTTTGACACCATCGAATTAACCTTAATTGATGACTTGAGTGAAGCCGAATGCACTGATCAGCTGGCATATCTCCGTCGACGCGTAAATGAAACAGCCGGTGCGAATGAGCGCATTAAAATTGATATTGTACGCTGGAACTTTGCAGACATGAATTTCCTGCGCCCTTATGTCAAAAATGCCGATAAAATTCTGCTTTCACGTAGCCCTCATCTAAAGGCACATGCCTATGCGAGTATTTCTAGTGTACTTTCTCACCTGGTCACCATCATCAATGAGCAAGGCACCAATCCCGAGATTTACCCGGTATTGGAAAACAGGGCTCAAGCACAATTACTGCAGGAAGAGCTGCAACGATTTAATTTACCACATGAAATACATATCACTGTCCCCAGTGCGTTTTATGGCACGTATGCAGCCCATACCAGCTATCACATGTATAGAGTCGAAAATCCTGAAGCATATGAGCTACAACGCACCCTGCGCCATACTATTGACGATATGATGGGTGATACAGGCGATACTGATGAGATGGACATTCAGGTTCTTAGTGTAAACAGCCCCCTTCCTGAAGATGCTGAAGCACTCTTTGCACAACTATTGAGTGAGGGTTATGTCTGGATTGGTTATCGACTAAAAGATAGCTTTGTATGGAGCGACCCTATACAGAATGCCATTAGAAAGTTATTCCCACGCGAAGAAGATTACTCATGTTTACGCCAGCACCAAATCATCATCAATCCTTTTGGCAACCCGGTATCACGTTACTCATGGACAGAGTTCAGAGAAAACATCGTAGAATTGATTGTCATTTCTGAGCAAACTTAAAAGCGTTAAATATGGTCGTGGATCATCATTATCAACTTCTACACAAAAAGGTGATGATCACTTGTTCACTATTGCTCAAATAATGCTTCTGCGATGTTATGTGTCACCTTAAAAGAGGGTTAACTTGATTTATATCGGTACACCCGCCATCACAATAAAACAGCTTTTGCAGAGAAATAGTGAGACCGGATAATTCACCTGGTTCATTAAAAAATAATTACATAAAAAAAGCCTCCGATGTTTCCATCGAAGGCTTTCTATGTGGCGGAGCGGACAGAGACTACTTCGGGCATCCATGCCCTACGCCCTGCGGGCCGCCGTCGTACCTTCGGCGTTCGCATTGGCTTCCTGCCAATGCGTCGAACCCGAACACGGCTTACTTCAGGCATCCATGCCTTCCGCCCTCCGAGCCGTCACGCTGTAACGTTCAGATTGACTATCCTGACAATCTGTCTCACCCATCCACTCAGTTCTTCTACAGCTCAAAATATATTGCATAAAAAAAGCCTCCGATGTTTCCATCGAAGGCTTTCTATGTGGCGGAGCGGACGGGACTCGAACCCGCGACCTCCGGCGTGACAGGCCGGCATTCTAACCAACTGAACTACCGCTCCAGCGGTTCGGTGCGCAAAGTAATCATTTACGAACCTAAAATCAACCCTAAAGATTGATCTCAAAACAAGCTTCATTTAACACGCTGAAACCTGCCAAAATGGTGGGCGCTGCAGGGTTCGAACCTGCGACCTACGGCTTGTAAGGCCGTTGCTCTCCCAGCTGAGCTAAGCGCCCGAATAAAAACAAGGGCTTCCGTAGCCCTTGTTTAAAGAAAGTGGGAAAACCCACTCTCGGGATTTATTTAACTGCGTCTTTCAGAGCTTTACCAGCTTTGAATTTTGGAGCCTTTGAAGCCGCTACTTCGATTGCTTCACCCGTACGTGGGTTGCGCGCTGTGCGAGCTGCACGATCGGCTACTGAGAATGTACCAAATCCTACCAGGCTGACTGCATCGCCACCTGCTAAAGTACTTGTGATACCGCCAATAACTGCTTCAACAGCATCGCCTGCTGCTGCTTTACTCAAACCAGCTGATGATGCTACATGGTTAATCAATTCTGCTTTATTCATCATTCCTCCCGCCACATTTAATGGGATGCGAACTATACGCAAGCTACCCCATGTCCTGTCAACTTATTTTTTATTATTTTGTTAATGTGCTACTGCCGGGTTATCGTCAACGTTATCAGGCAGTTTATCATCTAAATAAATGCCTGCAACGAGCCCAGGAACAAAACTTGTGGCCATACTTATACCCACTGGCATTCGAGTCAAGGCATGGTCTAACACCTCATCCATATGACCCACAACATGCACTTCAAGGCCTGCTAAAACATCTGCATGGATGTCCTTTAAATCCTTTGCGTTTTCCTCAGGGATGATCGCTTCAGTTAAACCTCCACGATGGGCTGCCAACAACTTCTCTTTAAGACCACCAATGGGTAAAGCCTTACCTCGCAGCGTGATCTCTCCGGTCATACAAACATGTTTCTTGACCGGAATACCTGTCAGGGCAGAAACAATCGATGTTGCCATCCCCAGGCCAGCAGATGGCCCATCTTTCGGAATAGCTCCTTCCGGGACATGCACATGAATATCTACATGTTGATGAAAGTCCGGTTTTAAACCCAAGGGTTCAGCACGCGAACGCACATAGGTCAAAGCTGCCTGAATAGACTCCTGCATGACATCGCCCAACTGACCAGTCACGGTCAATTTACCTTTACCGGGCATTAGGGCCGTTTCAATCTGAAGCAGCTCACCACCGACTTCCGTCCAGGCCAGCCCTGTCACCACACCTACCTGATCATGCTCTTCTGCCAGTCCGAATCTGTACTTGCGCACGCCTAGATAGGTTTCAATATCCGCAGCAGTTAAATTGAACGACCCCTTATTCTCTGATTGCACAACATTGCGTGCGACTTTCCTGCACAGCTTGGCCAAGGTACGCGATAAACCACGCACACCAGCTTCACGGGTGTAATACCGCACCACTTCAGTCAATGCAGAATCATCCAGACTAAGCTGAGATTCTTTCAATCCGTGGTTTTTACGCTGTTTTTCCAGCAGGTAACGACGTGCAATCTCGAACTTTTCACGCTCTGTATAACCTGAGATACGAATGATCTCCATACGATCCAATAATGGCCCCGGAATATTCAAGCTATTGGCAGTGGTAATAAACATCACTTCGGAGAGATCGTAATCCACTTCCATATAGTGATCATTAAAGGTGTGATTCTGCTCTGGATCCAATACTTCCAACAATGCAGAAGATGGATCTCCACGGAAATCAGCCCCTAATTTATCTATCTCGTCAAACAAAAAGAGTGGGTTTTTGGTGCCCGCTTTTTTCATCGACTGAATCACTTTACCCGGCATGGAACCAATATAGGTACGGCGATGACCACGAATTTCAGCTTCATCACGCACACCACCCAAACTCATGCGCACATATTCACGCTTAGTCGCGCGTGCAATAGATTTAGCCAGGGATGTTTTACCTACACCCGGAGGGCCCACAAAACAGAGAATCGGGCCTTTCATTTTACGCACCAGTTTAAGTACAGCCAAATGCTCCAGCACACGTTCTTTGACCTTTTCCAGACCAAAATGATCTTCATCCAGCACCTTTTCAGCTACTGTAATGTTTTTCCCAACACGTGAACGTTTTTTCCATGGAATATCAAGCAACCAATCCAGATAGTTGCGCACCACCGTTGCTTCCGAACTCATCGCCGGCATCATTTTCAAACGTTTAAACTCTGTTTCAGCCTTCTCTTTTGCTTCAGTGCTCAAGCCTGATTTTTGAATTTTCTCTTCCAACTGCTGCAGATCACTTTCGCCATCTTCATCACCCAGCTCTTTCTGAATCGCCTTCATCTGCTCAGACAGGTAATAATCGCGCTGGCTCTTCTCCATCTGACGCTTCACACGGCCACGGATGCGCTTATCCACCTGCATCAGTTCCATCTCATCTTCCATGTGTCCATACAAACGTTCCAGACGCTCAGTAACACTTGCGATTTCAAGCAGAGCCTGCTTCTCCTCAACCTTAAGGTTCAGGTGCGCTGCAATGGTATCAGCCAGCTTATCCGGCTCATCAACTGCTGAGACAGACACCATCACTTCAGGAGGCAGCTTCTTATTCAACTTCACATAGGCTTCAAACTTTTGAATCAGCGAGCGCGCCACATTCTCCTGCTCACGTTCATCCTCGCTCACTTCAGGCATCAAGGTATAGTGACCACACAGATAGTCCTCTTGTGAGGTCAATTCATCGACCAACAAGCGGGGGCCACCTTCAACCAACACCTTGATCGTACCATCAGGTAACTTTAGCAGCTGCAGAATATTGCCGAGTGTGCCAACGCCGTACAGTTCATCAGCACCAGGGTCATCATGAGAAGCATCTTTTTGCGCCAGCAGCAAAATCTTTTTATCAGAGGCCATCACCTCTTCCAGTGCTTTGACTGATTTATCGCGGCCAACAAACAATGGCACAATCATATGTGGAAACACGACAATATCGCGCAATGGCAGAACGGGAAGAACTCCCTCCTGCTCGGATTCAGCGTTCAAATCTTTGGCTTCGTCATTTACCCATTCGGCCACGTGGTACTCCTCATTACAGAAAAACATGCCGCTCCGGGCATATTAAGATACATACAATTCAGCAAAACTTCAGCGCATATACTGGCCGATTGCATGCTAATTTTATTCAACACTATTCATGTTTCTATTCAGAACACTCTGGTGCAAACACCCAGGTGAGCTTCAGGATGCAGCCTCAATGGGCTGAGCATCACCATCACCCGCCAACAATAACAGCGGTTTGCTCTTTCCTTCCACAGCATCACGATTCACGATACACTTCTCTACACCTGTCATGGTTGGAATATCATACATCACATCCAGCATCACCGATTCCAGGATTGCACGCAATCCACGCGCGCCTGTTTTACGTTCTATCGCTTTTTCTGCAATAGCTTCAAGTGCGCCATCACTAAAGGATAACTCAACACCATCGTAAGCCATCAAGGCACCGAACTGTTTGGTCAATGCATTTTTTGGTTCAGTTAAAATACGCAACAGAGCCTCTTTATCCAATTGACTCAATGTTGCAACAGCCGGCAAACGACCTACCAGTTCAGGGATCAGTCCGAATTTAATCAGATCTTCCGGCTCCACCTGACTTAAGGTGACACCAATATCTTTTTCATCTTCAGTCGATACTTCTGCGCCAAAACCAATCGATCGGCCCTTACCTTTAGCTTCAATCAATTTTTCCAAGCCAGCGAACGCACCACCAAGCACAAACAGTATATTGGTAGTATCTACCTGCATGAATTCTTGTTGTGGATGCTTACGCCCACCTTGTGGTGGTACTGCCGCGACAGTACCTTCAATCAATTTCAACAGCGCCTGCTGAACGCCTTCACCGGACACATCACGGGTAATCGAAGGACCTTCAGCCTTACGTGATAATTTATCCACTTCATCAATATAAACGATACCGCGCTGGGCTTTCTCAATATCGTAATCCGCCGCCTGTAACAGCTTCAGGATAATGTTCTCCACATCTTCACCGACATAACCTGCTTCAGTCAGAGTCGTTGCATCAGCCATCACAAATGGCACATCAAACACACGTGCCAGGGTTTGTGCCAACAGTGTTTTACCACATCCCGTCGGGCCTAATAACAGCACATTGGATTTGGAAATTTCGACTTCGTCTTTTTCATTATGCGCAATACGTTTGTAGTGGTTATAGACAGCGACCGACAACAATCGTTTAGAGGATTCCTGACCAATAACATACTCATCAAGAAAAGCTTTGATTTCTGATGGGCGAGGGAGACCAGTCTCTTCCTTGATCTCTTTTTTATCATCGGACAACTCTTCAACGATAATTTCGTTGCATAACTCAATGCATTCATCACAGATAAACACAGTAGGGCCGGCAATTAATTTTTTCACATCATGCTGTGATTTTCCGCAGAATGAGCAAAATAAAGTATTGTCGCCACTGCTACTCTGAGTCGTCATCCGAACCTCCGGCTGCGCCCAATTCTGCACGGGAAGACAGCACATCATCAACCAAACCGTAATCTTTCGCCTGTTGTGCGGTCAAGAAATAATCCCGCTCCACATCATCAGATAATTTTTCCAACGGCTGCCCTGTATGCTCTGCCATCATCTCATTGAGTCGCTGCTTAAGACTTAAAATTTCACGTGCATGAATTTCGATGTCAGTGGCCTGACCCTGAAAACCACCCAGAGGCTGATGGATCATAATGCGCGAATTAGGTAGGGAAAAGCGTTTTCCTTTTGCCCCCGCCGCCAACAAATGGGCGCCCATACTAGCAGCCTGACCGATACAAAGTGTGGAAACATCACAACGGATATATTGCATGGTATCATAAATTGCCATACCAGCAGTCACCAAGCCACCCGGACTATTGATATACAGGTAGATGTCCTTATCAGGAGATTCAGATTCCAAGAATAACAACTGGGCGACAATCAAGTTAGACATATGATCGTCAACCTGACCATTCAGAAAAATAATGCGCTCTTTAAGCAGACGAGAAAAGATATCGTAAGAACGCTCTCCTCGGGCAGTATGCTCAACAACAACCGGAACTAGACTCATGTGTTCTCCTGTTTAATCAAACGGCTTATAGCCACCCAATCATCAAAACTCTGCGACTCACCATAAAGCCAATGATCAATAAAACAATATTTTGCAAAAGTCATTCCTGAATCAAAGCGACCTTTTTATTGTGCTTGCTCGGCTTGCCAATCTGATAGTGATGTATTCGCGGCTGTGGTTGTAGCCTTCTCAACAAGATAAGCGATACATTTACGCTCAAGCAGAGCATCCTGCATAGATGCAACCTGCTCTTTCTGGCTCTTGATCCATGCTTTAAACTGATCGCGCTGCTCTTCAGGATACTGCTGTGATTGACGATCCATCTCCGCTTCCAACTCAGCATCATCCACATTCAGATCCGCTTTTTCGCGCACCTGCTGCAACAAAATCGATAATTTCAAACCACGCTCAGAACGTGTGCGAATTTCCTGAATGAACGCTTCATCCTTAAGCATTTCTTCTGGCGTTTCCATGCCCTGTTCTTTCATGTTGGCCAATACACGCTTAGCCGACTCCTGCATATCCTGCGCGATCAATGGCTCAGGTAACTCCATGGCATTGGCTGCGATCAAGGCATCCAGCGCTGCATCGCGTGTAGTGCTATAAGACGCCTGCTCAGCTTCTTCAGCCAAACGTTTCTGAGCATCCGCATTCAAGGCAGCACCATCTTCAAATCCAACCAGAACTGCCAACTCATCTTCATTTTTGGCGGTGATTGGCTTGCCTACAGTCTTAATATGCGTAGCAAACTCAGCTGCTTTACCAGCCAGGTGGGCTGCCTGATAATCTTCCGGAAAACTCACTGTGACAACAACATCATCACCGGCCTTCTTACCGATCAACTGCTCTTCAAAGCCCGGTATAAAACGTGCTTCACCCAACACCAGCGGCACATCTTCACCCTTACCACCATCAAATGCTTCACCATCAATAGAACCGACAAAGTCGATATGTAACTGATCACCATTTTCAGAAGCACGTTCTGCTTCAATCTCAAATTTTACCTGCGATTTCATTAAACGCTCAATAACCTGTTCAATATCAGCATTTTCAACAGTTACAGTAGTTTCATTGAATGCCAGCTTACTCACATCAGCCAATTCTACTTCCGGCCAGGTAGCTACTTTCATGGTGAATTCAAAACCTTCTGCAGACTGTACGGATGGAATATCGATCATAGGCTGCACAGCAGGCTTCAAACCGGATGATTCTATGGCTGTGACATAATGTGACTGAATCAGTGCAGATACTGTTTCTTCATGAATCTTAGGACCGAACTGCTTCTTAATGACATGAGCAGGTGTTTTACCCGGACGGAAACCCGGTAATTTAGCCTGGCTAGTGAGTTTTTTCATCTGGTCAGCATACACGCGATCATATTCGCCCTGTGCTACAGTAACATGTACTTCGTATTCATGCGTTGCAAGTTCTTTCACATCGGTCTTAATCATTGAATTCTCCATTCGGACATTAAAAAAAGGATGCTCTGAAAAATCAGAACATCCATATGTATGGTACGAGGGGGGGGACTCGAACCCCCACATCATGGATACTGGTACCTAAAACCAGCGCGTCTACCAATTCCGCCACCCTCGCATATAAAAAACGTTGTAGCTAAAAAGTAGTGACTGCTTAATATTACAACAGTCAAAACCAACCGAAAAGAGGAGTGAAGTAAAAGCCACTCCGCCAAAACGGATGCGAATCATGCCACCAGCTTAAGCGAAATCAAGAACTCTCACGTCACAAACCAGAAAAACAGACAAAAGCCAACGCAAACGAGTACCTTTTAAACATCATCACACCCACGCATACAACGCGGCTTACGGAAATGACACGGCCTTCACGCTGTTGAATCAAGCATCCTAGCGGTCACATCCATCTCAACTAGCGCCCCTAACGGCAATGCCGCTACTGCCACTGTCGCTCGCGCAGGTCGGTGCTCACCCAGCCAGTCTGCATAAATAGCATTCACTTTGGGAAAATCATTCATATCCACAAGGAATATATTTACTTTCAGAATATCATTCAAATCTGCTCCTGCTTCAGCCAGCACAGCAGTCAAATTTTTTGTCACCTGTTGAGCCTGAGATTCCACACCATCACCCACAAGCGTGCCCTTTTGGGGATCAAGGCCAATTTGACCGGAAGCGTACAACACACCACCGGATACTACCGCCTGACTATATGCCCCCACAGCTTTAGGTGCCTGTTCTGAATGAATCACTTTAATCACACTCATTTTTCACTTCCTTTCTTGTGATGATTTCGGCCGGCAAAGAAGTCACGCAGCGTTTCACCCAGCGCACGAGTCTCCGGCTTACCACTTAGACCAATACGATTACGTCGACTCACGCTCACAATACCGTCAATAGACTTGATAGCTCGCAGCACACGCGCCAAATGCACACGATCTTCCACTTCAACAAGGTATAGCAGCTCGGTCATCGAACCGCCACGCTGATTTAATTTCAAATCTTCAATGCTCGAACCCGCATCAGCAATACAGCGTGTCACATCCGCCAGCATGCCGCGCCTATTGAGCGAACGGGTTTCAATCCCTGTC
The DNA here is from genome assembly GCF_003665155.1 of Mariprofundus sp. EBB-1. Taxonomy (GTDB): domain Bacteria; phylum Pseudomonadota; class Zetaproteobacteria; order Mariprofundales; family Mariprofundaceae; genus Mariprofundus. The sequence goes on from NZ_RCFQ01000010.1 coordinate 55,111, forward strand.
CTGAACAACTGTCCCGGTTGAGGCTGCCAATCCACTTCAAGCCAATCCAATGACTCACCATCCATCACCGCACTGCATTTACTGTGATGTAATGTCATGCCTTCACTGGCATTCAGATGCCCCACCACACTATCTCCAGGAATAGGATGACAACATTCAGCCGCATGCATGTAGGTGCGTTTCATACCCGTCAACTTAAATGGCAACGAACGCTTCTGCGGCATTGCATCAAACAGCGTATGTATAGCGAGAACACCACTGCCTAAACGCATCTTGAGTTCATTGATATCAGCACACCCACATAAGGTCAGCACTTCAGCACTAACATCCTTAACGCCCACGCTTTCTTGCAGAATTTTCTCTCCCATACGAATACTGCTATGCCGCTCCTGCCGGCGGAACCACTGGCGAATAGCCTGCTTCGCTCTTGGCGTCTTAACATATTGCAGCCATTGACGGCTAGGGGTTTGATCAGGACTGGTCATCACTTCAATCTGATCACCGTTGCGTAACCGCGCGGAGAAATCAGACACTTCACCATTGATACGCACGCCCACACAATGCTGTCCTACATCTGTATGTACTGCGTAAGCAAAATCGAGTGGCTTCGCACCACGCGGCAAGGAATAAATATCTCCATCAGGACTGAATACATACACTTCTCTCACGAACAGATCCAGGCGCACATTTTCAAGCAATTCACCTGGATTATCAGCGTCCTTAAGCACCTTCGTCAGTTGCTTCAGCCACTGGAAACTATCTTGATCTTTGCTATCGACCCCTTTTTTATACACCCAATGCGCCGCGACGCCATCTTCAGCGTACACATGCATTGCCTCGGTACGAATCTGTACTTCTATACGAAAGTTTTCAGGCCCGATAACCACCGTATGCAGAGACTGATAGCCATTGGGTTTTGGTATGGCGATATAGTCCTTAAAGCGCCCCGGCACAGGCCTATACAGGCTATGCACCACACCAAGAGCCTGGTAACACGTTGTCATATCTTCAACAATCACCCGGAAGGCTAATAGATCAAAAATCTCTTCAAAGTTCACATGCTTGCGCTGCATTTTTTCATGGATGCTATACAGATGCTTCATGCGCCCCTGCACCTCGGCTTTTAAGCCCTGCCGCAAAAGCGCCTGCTGAATCACACTTTCCAAACGTTCACGCGTTTGGTTCAAGCCCTCCAGGCGATCCTGGATTTCTGCCAGCAGAGCTTTGTAAGCATCTGTCTCCAAGTAAGAGAAGACCAAATCTTCCATCTCTTGCTTGATCCAGTGAATGCCAAGACGATGGGCGAGAGGCGCATAAATCTCCAGTGTCTCTTCACCAATAGCTTTGCGCTTATGTTCCGGCATAAATCCAAGCGTACGCATATTATGCAGACGATCCGCCAGCTTCACGATCAACACACGTAAATCTTTAGCGGTCGCTAAGATCATCTTGCGGAAGTTTTCCGCCTGCTTCTGCTCTTTAGATGAGAAATGAATCTTACCGATTTTGGTCACACCATCGACAAGACCTGCCACATCAGCACCAAAATGCCGCTCAACATCAGCCAGACTTACGTTGGTATCTTCAACGGTATCGTGTAGTAAGCCTGTAATAATAGTAGATGCATCCATACCCAGACTGGATAAAATATCGGCAACAGCCAAAGGATGCGTGATATACGACTCACCGGAATTACGGACTTGGCCAGCATGTGCATGCGCTGCAAACACATAAGCCTGATTGATAAGATCAATATCAGCATTTGGTGCGTATGCAGCTACGCGTTCAGTAATTTCATAAATTCGGCTCATAATTCAGAGCAATCGCTCAGAAAGCCTCTAAATAGACAAAAAGTGCGAAAATCAGGCTGCGCCTTCAGCACCTTCTTCTTCTGCAAAAGCAGCCTGTCGGCGACGCTCCTGATCATCCTGCTCGAACAGTGAATCCCATGACACAAAACCTTCACCCATTTCACGCAATGCCTGTACAGCAGGCTTATCACCTTCGGTTTCAAGCATTGCAGGCAGGCCATTCAATAACTGACGGGCACGGCGCGCTGAAAGTAAAACCATTTCAAAACGATTAGGGTAATAACGAACACAATCTTCTACAGTAACACGAGCCATCAGGCTTACCTCCAAACAAAAAAACAATGAATATGGTCTGGAAGATAGGAGTGGACAGGCAAATTGCAACCACAGAACTATAAAAACACTTTACAATGTAGTAATCTGAGGTGCTTATACCTACCTAATAATCTCCAATAAGCGCTTAAGAGCCAAATCAAAATCATCATTTACCACACTGTAGTGCGCTTCATCTGCATGTGACATTTCTGTTTCAGCAGCAGCAACACGGCGCTCAACCACATCGGCACTGTCCTGATCACGGGAGATCAAGCGCTGACGTAATACTTCAACCGACGGTGGTAAAATAAAGAGACGCACTGCGGCAGGAATCTTTTCAGCCACCTGCTGTGCCCCCTGCCAATCAATTTCCAATAATACATCAGAGCCATTGGCCAGCATGGTTTCAACATCAGACTGCCGCGTGCCATACATGTTACCATGCACATTGGCCCACTCCAGAAAAGCCCCCTGAGCGGATTGTTTTTCAAATATCTCTGTTTCGAGAAAATGATATTCCCGGCCATCCTCTTCACCAGGGCGAGGGCTACGCGTAGTACAGGAAACTGCCAGATGCAGATCAGAACACTGCGCGAGTATCTCTTTGCACAAACTGGATTTGCCTGCGCCAGATGGCCCTGAAATGATAAACAGACGCCCGGTCATGCAGGTTTCCCCGTCAATTGCTCATATTTTTGAAGCAGATGATCATGACTCTCCTCTCGCTCAGGATCCAGCGGAATGCAATCCACCGGACACACCAACTGACATTGCGGCTTATCAAAATGACCAACGCATTCAGTACAGAGATCCGAATCAATTTCAAAGATCTCTTCACCTTCAAAAATTGCCACATTCGGACATTCGGGCTCGCAGACGGCACAGTTAATGCAATCATTTGTAATTATTAATGCCATGACCACCTCCTATAAAACGCCTGTAGCGAAAGCCTGCGAGCATGCACGCGACACCCATTACGCGCCATCACCTTCATACAGGATCAACCATGGTTCAGAGCTGTTTTTCCGTGCCATATAAAGTTGTTTGTGACTCTCTGCATTAAAATCATTCGATTGATAACGTTGGTTAAACACAACCAACACAGCCTCACCGTCTTGCCCCTTATCAGCACTCGGAATGATCTTTATATCCGATAACGTAACCTTGATAAACGATTTACTACCGTTCACCCGCCGTTTGTATGCAACCCAGGAGTTATAATCATGTTTCAAGGTTTTGAATGATTTATGATAATGCCTCAGGTAGGCCTTACTATCGCGTGACTCCCAATCTTCACGCCAGATTTCTATAGCAGCACGCACCGATTGATAAACATCCGCCGGAGACGACTCCTTGCTCTCAACCACAACAGCTGGCGCAGGCTCTACTTTCGTATTTTGCGACGCTTTTGGCTCCGCTGAGACATGGGTTTCAGTTGGCTGCGGCGTCACGGCAGCACGAGGCTGCACCAGGCTGGCCACCTTGACCGGAGCAATGGCCACCTCTTTAACGACAGCAGGCTTATGCACTACAGCTTGCAAGGCAGAAGGTTTTGCGCTGCTCACGCGTTCCACAAATGCATTTAAACGCGTATTGGCCTTATCCAAACCGTCTGTGATACGTGCCCGTTTGAGTGCTCCAATATCATCATTCACCGCATGCGCATAATGGCCAGCCCGATCCGCGGCCTCAACAGACTGTCGGCGATACGCCTCAGCCTTGATTAAGGCTGCCAACTGATTTTTCTTCACGGCCTCTGTATTTAAAAAGGCCAACGCTTGAGCTGTACTGCCCTGGTTCATTGCCATCGTCGCCAGAAAAATTTCCCGCTCCCCTAATGCCAGCGACTGCACCACTTCACTATCACCGGATTTAAGTAACTGATAAACATCCTGCTTACTCATTCGACTGGCAGTAGCATCGGTCACTTGTAAGGGAATACACAACCAAGCTAACACCAATAAAAACAGATATTTCGTCTGCATTTTTTTCATTCCTCGCCTACCGAACCTTTAATTTCTACCATCGAATCATGTTGGCCTGAAATAACTGGCATGGCCGCTATTTCAGCCTTCTCTTTTTCATTCAACCGCGGTGATGCCAACAACATCTGTGTCGTTTCATCAAATGCCCCATACCCCTTCATGGTCACATCCTTGGGAATGTTATATCGCAACCAACGCACCAAATCCATCCACATCTTTGAAATATCTTGCGCTGCAGGCATAGAACCTGCCGAGGCTAATTCAACCGTAATCACAGGAATATCATGCTGTTTACCAGCAAAATTACCGAGAGAACCGGGGAAAGCACCTAGTCGCTTCAAGCGCAGAGAACCCATTTTACCCGGTGCAACTGGAGGCCCATCATAATCAAGCAAACCATAAGGCGCATGCACAGAGATAATGGCATCAGGCTTAAATGTACGAATCTCTTCATATAACCAGCGACTCTCGGGCTCACTCAGTGGTTCAACACCAGGATTCCGACGTGGATCATTGCCTGTTTGATGCCAATAAACCCCGGTATTCTTGTACCAATCAGGTGTAGGCATATTGCGATTCAAATCAACACCGCGCGCATTCAGTCGAGCAGAAGGGCTACTAAGCAACAAACCATCCGGGTTCATCAACGGTGAGACATGCCAGTGAAACAGGCCTGAATGATATTTATCCAAGGTTTGCATCCACTTGAACACCACACTGACAGAGGCGTATTCATCGCCATGCATACCACCAATCAACAATACCCGCGCAATAGGTTTACGCTGTTCCAACAGCGGTGGATACTCCTTGATCAATATTGCCTGCCCCCTGACAGAGCGTTCGCCAGTATCAGTCAGGTGAACAGCCAGGCAATGCTTAATCGTTACACTGCCAAGTTTTTTTCCTATTCTAGTGCACTCATCAACCATCGGATCGGTGGCTATTTTACTCTCACTGATTGCAGGTTTGATTTCACTAATTACAGGTTTGGGCTCACTGACTACTGGCTTGATCTCACTGATTGAAGGTTTGCTCTCACTGGCTACAGGCTTGGCCTCACTGATCGCAGATCTATCCTCTGTCCTTGCAACTCCAGCCTCAACGAATGCTGCCTGAGCCTCGGGAGCTCCGGCTGATGCACCCTTTGCCAAAACCGATTCAACATGAACAGATAACACCGTCATTAGCACAGCTACAACACAACAAAAGTATGAAAAAGAACGAGACAAAGGCAACTCCACTGATATACGTCGAACGATAACTATCGGATGCTGATGTGCCAATGACCAGGCGAGATCTCTTTTCAACGGCTCGCCTGCGAAAACAAGGTGCTATGCAACACGCGCAACAAAATGCTTTTGCGCCAACAATTGCAAACCGGACAATGTCAGATGAGGCAGGTGATGATCTACCTCGGGCAAATCAGCAATCAGTAGTGAAACCAGCCCCCCGGTAGCAATCACCGGAGCATGTAGATAACCGGGCTCCCGTTTCAATCGCTTAATCAGGCCAGAGATAGCATCCACCGCCGCCCAGTAACTACCGGACTGCAGACTACTGGTGGTATCACGCCCAATCAGCACTTCAGTGCGTTGAATCGAGACTTCCGGCAGCTTGGCAGCACGACGACATAGTGCCGTAAGTGCCAACTCAACGCCCGGCAAAATAAGCCCTCCGGCGTAATGACCATTCGGTGAAATCATATCAAATGTCGTCGCTGTACCGCAATCCATCACAATGGCCGGCGAACCGAACAACTCACGCGCGGCAACCGCATTCACAATACGATCTGCCCCGACCTCTCGAGGGTTTTTGTAATCCACCGCCATACCGGTTTTCACATCAGCAGAACCGACAAAAATAGCCCGTTTACCACAAACACGCTGACAAGCATCTGCCAGCGTCACATCCAGATGCGGCACCACACTGGCAACCATAATACCCTGCACCTGATCAGCGGCCAGGCCCGACTGTTCGAACATACCGTGTAACTGCAAAGCCAATTCATCAGATGTAAGTTGACGCTCACTGGATAGACGCCAGTGGGTGATCAGCATATCCCCCTCAAACAGTCCAAATACCATTTGCGTGTTGCCAATATCCACCACCAGTAGCCTTTGCTGCTTTTCCACAGAGATTGGATTCATATCTTTTTCGCTCTTCTCATTTCCGCACAATTCATTTTCAATCATAACAATTCCAAATCTCCGGCAATAATACGCTGAACACCCGCGTCGGTTTTCAATAGCAGCGCCCCATCATCATCCAAAGCACTCGCCACACCTTCAATATAACCATTACCATGATGCACGCGCACCTTATCGCCCGACGCTGCATGCGCCTGCCACCAAGCCTTACGCAACGGAGCAAAACCATGCTTCAGGTATATCTCATACCATTGATCCAATGCACTCAACACAGCAACAGCAATCTCAAGCTTGTTGATACGCTGATGTGAAATACTCTCCATATCTGTCACTTTTTGCGTGATATCAGCAGGCCAACCATCCATTGGTGATTTCAAGTTAATACCAAAACCGAGTACTACAGCATTTACCCGACCGGGCTCCGCCCGCATCTCAGTAAGAATACCGGCCACTTTTGCACCGCCGCACAACAGGTCATTGGGCCACTTGATACGTATATCCGGAGCATAGTTACTTAATGCATCGTGCAGCGCTACAGCCGTCAACAATGACAACTGCGGCACGTGTTCAGGTGCCAAATCAGGCCGCAACAACACGCTTCCAGCCAGCGATTCAGGCATCGTGTGCCATCGGCGTCCTAGACGCCCCTTACCACTCAACTGCCGGTTAGCAAAAATAACCAAGCCTTCATCAGCACCGGCTTCTGCCTGCTGCATAATATCCTGATTGGTCGAACCGGTCTCTTCCAACACCAGCACATGCTGGCCAATACGCTGGGTAGAAAGCTTTGCCTGCAACAGACCTGCGCTAAACACATTCGATTTCAACACATAACCTTTGCCTGCATGTGCCTGAATATCGGCACCGCTCTTTTTTAGTACTTGAATATGTTTCCATACCCCCGTACGCGACAGCCCCAATTCCCTTGCTAAATCATCACCTGAAACAGGAGAACCGCTCATCCCCAGTCGGGTCAGGATATGTTCACGCGCCTGATGCATTCGCATCCTGTTGTGCGTTGATAATACGCATGGATAGATCAAGTGATGGTGCGGAGTGGGTGATTGCTCCAATGGCAATGCGATTGACACCCGTCAAGGCATAATCATGGGCATTATGCAGGGTAATATTACCACTGGCTTCAAGTAGAATAGAATCAGGCACCAGGCCCCTGGCCTGCGAAACGGTCGCTGGTGACATATTATCCAACAAAATAATGTCAGGACAAACGGCAACCGCCTCACTCACCTCCTGCAGTGTTTCACATTCCACTTCAATCCAGCTGTCATGCCCAGCCTGATAGCATGCATGAATGGCATCGGTAATCGAACCGCAGGCTTCAATATGATTTTCCTTGATAAGCATACCACTGCGTAAATCCATGCGATGATTTACACCACCGCCATGCAATACAGCTTGCTTCTCCAAATGCCGGAAACCCGGCGTAGTCTTTCGCGTATCTGCAATTTTGCAGTCCGTGTCCGCAACAGCATCGACAAATTGTCCGGTCGCCGTCGCAATGCCCGACAGGTGTTGTAAAAAATTCAAGGCGGTGCGCTCTGCTGCCAGCAATGAACGTACTGAACCATGCAGTTCACAAATCAGATCCCCTACTTGCACACGATCCGCATCAGCACAGCGCCAGTCACACACTATACTTGCGTCCACAGCTGCAAACACAGCATTTGCCAGTGATACACCTGAGAGTGTGCCTGCCGACTTGGCAGTAATGGTCGCCGTACCAACCATATCAGCAGCAATCGTCGCAACGGCTGTCAGATCATCAAATACAGCATCTTCTTGCAATGCGGCCTGAATGAGATCGAGAGGGAGATCAGCGGGGTGTTTGTCTGTAATCGGCCCGTCCGAGGCCATGTCAGATGAAATATTCATGGAGCAACCCTAAGAATCAGCCCAATGAATGGAAGCAAGGATTCATGGCCCTATAGGGCAATCGTATTAAACAGATAAAAACATTCACCGCAAAGGACGCAGAGTGACGCAAAGTAAAGGCAAAAAAAGGCACTCCGACTTCTTACGTTCTGGGTTATTATTCAGCACTGTTCACCAAGCAGTCATTCCCGAGTTCCTCTATCAGGAATCCAGGGTCTGACCTATAAACCCCCATTTTCGAGGAGATGGTGAATATTTATTCAGAGATTTTCAATGCCTGGAAACGAAGCTTTAACTGCATCATATCCTGCCAGCTTTTTTGCTTCTGACGCGGAGAACGTAACAGATAAGCAGGATGATAGGTCACCCACACCGGAATACCCTGAAATTCGTGCCAGCTACCACGCAACGCACCCAGCGTGTCATCCGTTTTAAGTACCGTTTGCGCCGCTACGCGACCCAGCAAGCAGATCATTTTAGGCTGAATAATATCCAGCTGTTGCTCAAACCAGAGTTTGCACGCCTGCACCTCATCCGGCCTTGGATCACGATTATTGGGCGGACGGCACTTGATGCTATTCATTATATAAACATTATCACGGTCCATACCGATGGCATGCAACATGCGATCCAACAGTGGACCGGAACGGCCAACAAACGGCTCACCCTGAAGGTCTTCATCTTGCCCGGGCGCCTCACCCACAAACAACAGATCCGCGTGAGAATTACCAGCTCCAAAGACAACCTGAGTACGTGTATCTGCCAATGCACAAAGCCGGCAGCTGGATGCATCTTCACACAATGCATCCAGTGTCTTGAAATTGGCTGAATCAATTTCTACATTCTGAGCAGTATCATTGTGCTGCGCATCAGGATGAATATATTCGCTGGTTTTCTCTGGCCCGAAAGAAAGAAGGGAAACCGGCGTATGCACGCCGATTTCCCTTAAATACGTTTCGAGAAAGAGTGCTTTTTCCGGCACTTAACCCAGTAGCGCGTCTACATTGGTGTTAGAACCAAGATAAACAGGTACACGCTGATGCAGAGCTTCTGGCTCAATATCAAGAATCGCGATACCACTGCTCATGGCTTTACCACCGGCCTGTTCCATAACAAAGCCCATCGGAATCGCTTCGTATAGCAAACGCAGTTTACCAGTTGTATTTTTACTATCGGCTGGATATAAAAACACGCCACCCTTAAGTAGAGTACGGTGCATATCTGCCACCATGGCGCCAACATAACGCATGCCAAGACCTGTTTCAGCTTTCATAGCAATGAGTTTATCGCCCATACCGTCAGCCCAATCACTCTTGTTGGATTCATTAACTGAATAATATCCACCGGTCTCCGGAATACGCATATCAGGATGGCTTAATTCAAAGCGAGCAACTGCAGGATTGAAGGTATAACCATGCACACCGTCACCCACGGAACAGACCAGCATCAATGATGGGCCATACAACACATAACCTGCGGCAATCACTTCACGACCACTTTGCAATGTATCCGAAACGTGCGGACGCTCTGAATTGGCTGTTTTACGCTTCACAATGGAGAAGATCGTGCCAACAGGACCATCAACATCCAGATTAGATGAACCATCAAGTGGATCAACCAACACCAAATAATCGGCATGTGAATATTCTTCAATCACCAGTAGCTCTTCCTGTTCTTCAGAACCTACCGCACAGATAAAGCCGGTTGAGCGCATCTCTTCCAGAAAGATCTCATCGGACAACACATCCAGCATTTGCTGCTGCTCGCCCTGTATATTTTCACTACCTGCTCCGCCCAAAGCGCCTCTAAAAACAGCACCGCGCAGCACCGCAGCAATCTCAATAGCTGCACGACCTACGCCTTGAATCACAGGCATCATGGCTGCGCCATGGTCTCCCTGTTTGGCAATATTGTTCATTGTACTTGGCATATCCCCTCCAATGTTGATGTTCGCAAAAACGAGCTCATACTAGCCAAAAGTGGCCTTGAATACAAAAGCTGTCATCTGTTGAATGATTTAAACCGCTTCCATCGCATCCAGCAAACGCTGATGAATGCCATCAAAGCCACCATTTGACAGCACCAGAATGTGATCATTCGGCTCTGCTCCAGCGGCAATATAATCTACAATAGACGCCACAGAACCGAGCAAACGGGCATGCGATCCAATCTGATTACAGACAGCTTGTGCATCGAGTATTTCATCCGGTTTCAAATTACGGCGCGATGGTTCAGCAAACACCACACGATCTGCAGCATCAAAGCAGAGTGGCAAACGATCCTGATGAATGCGTGTGCGCATCGTATTCGACCGCGGTTCTACTATGACCCATAATTTACCATGACTACCTGTTTGCACCATACTGGCTTTAGCCGCCGTCACCATACCCGCAATGGCGGTAGGATGATGGGCGAAGTCATCAAATACTTTAATGCCGCGTGTTTCGCCAACCAGTGTCATACGACGGCGAATACCTGAGAATGAGCTCAGGGCTGCACAAATTGTATCTGCATGAATGCCCAGCGACGTTGCTGCAGCAGATACAGCACAAGCATTGGCTACATTGTGTACACCAATCATGTGCCATGTAGTTTCAATGACCACATCACCATGATGATATAACCTGAACGATGAACCATCTTCAGCGCTTGTCTCCCATTGCCACTCAGCCCCGCTATGGCCATAACGGGCAAATGCAATCAAGGGCGTCCAGCAACCACGTCTCAGCACATCGGACACATGCTCTTCATCGGCATTGGCGATGATCGTACCTGTTGCCGGCACAGTACGTATTAAATGATGAAACTGTGTTTTGATAGCTTCAAGGTTAGGGAATATATCGGCATGATCATATTCCAGATTATTCAAAATCAGTGTGCGAGCATGATAGTGCAAAAATTTGCTACGCTTATCGAAAAAGGCGGTATCATATTCATCACCTTCCAACACAAAGGTTTCACCTGCACCAAGTCGGGCTCCACCACCAAAATCTTCGGGCACACCACCAATCAAGAAACCGGGCTCGGCTCCTGCCACCTGTAAGACATGCGCCAACAACGAGGAAGTTGTCGTTTTACCGTGCGTTCCCGCCACCACCACAGCATGTCGGCCCTGCAAAATATGATTACCAACAAACTCAGGCCCTGAACAATACGCAAGGCCCGCATCTAAAATAGCCTCCACCTCAACATTACCACGGCTCATAGCATTACCGATCACACAAAGGTCTGGTTCAGGCTGCAAATTCGCCACATCAAATGGCGCAATGCGCACACCCAATTCCTGTAGATAATCAGACATGGGGGGATATACACCCGCATCTGAACCCGTGACGTTCCAACCCTGTGATTTTGCCAGTGCTGCAATCGCCGCCATGGCAGTACCGCAAACACCAAGAATATGTATATGTTTTTCCATAGGCCTAAGTGAACCACAAAGCGACAAAGACACAAACTATTTATTGCGGCATGATTGCCACATGACACTACATCCCCTTTCCCATCTTACTGTTGATACGGGTGAAAATCCGCAAGCCAGCGTAATCTGGCTGCATGGTCTGGGCGCTGACGGCCATGATTTTGAACCAATCGTACCTCAACTGAACTTGCCAAAAGAGCTCGCTGTGCGTTTTATTTTTCCGCATGCACCATCCATGCCGGTCAGCCTGAATGGTGGCTATATCATGCCTGCATGGTACGACATCGAACAAAGCGACCTTGGCATCGAACATGATCGCGATGGTATCATGCAATCAGCTCAGTCCATTCAAATGCTCATTGAACAAGAACAGATGCAAGGCGCTCCTACTCACCGCATTATTCTGGCGGGTTTTTCTCAAGGTGCCGCCATGGCCCTTCATGTTGGTCTGCGTCAATCTACCCCCCTGGCTGGCATTGCGGCACTTTCAGGCTATCTATTATTGCCCACTGAAACAGACACGTGGCATAGCAATAGTAAGGAGACTTCTATCTTCATGGCCCATGGCGTACATGATCCAGTGGTGGCATATGCCCTGGGTGAGCGTTCATATCGGAAACTGAAAGATCAGGATTATGACGTACAATGGCACAGCTATCCGATGCAACACAATGTCTGCCCGGAAGAAATCAACCATATTGGCAAATGGATCACCGGCCTCCTTTCAGAATAAGCCCACGCAAACATCCGCTTTTTAATTTCATCACACGCTTGCGATGTCAGTAATATCACCCTACTATCCGCCGCCCTCAGAAATGAGGCATGGAGAGATGTCTGAGTGGCTTAAGGAGCACGCTTGGAAAGCGTGTGTACTATAATGGTACCGAGGGTTCGAATCCCTCTCTCTCCGCCAGCTAGTCAAAGCCACCAGCAATGGTGGCTTTTCTTTTTTCTAAAGCCTAATTACGACCTCTTCCGACCCTCTCTATATGCTCTATGGATGGCTTCATAGAGGACTAAATATGCAGTGCTGTAAATTATATTTTTATCTCATTGCAGCCGCATCTTTAAGGCGGATAAGCTCATCGTCTGAATAACAATGAAAGCAAGATATAGTTGTGCATAAACAACTATTGGTCTCTATATTGTAACTTATGTATTTATTGACTCGTAAATGCCTTGCCAGCGTCACCCTTTGCCTAGCATTGGTTTTGCTATTTATTGCAGATGAAGTCATTGCCAATGAATCTCAACATGCACCCATCATTGAAATAAACAGCGCACAATTTATAGCTTCAACGTCTAAGGCACCGCCATCGTTTGAAAATGCTGAAACGGTGTTGCTACCCCACAAATGGAATGCAACCGACTACTCCAGCGGCTGGTTTGAACTTACCTGGCAACAACAACGAAGCGACGAAAATCTATCAATATACCTGCCTCGATTAAACATGAATGCAACGGTTTATTTAAATGGTGAACTCATCGGCAACGGCGGCAGAACAGAGACTCCTGTTGCACGCCACTGGCATTCACCCATGTTTTTCATCTTGCCCGCCAGCTTGATCAAAGAGGGCATCAACAACATCCAAATCAGAATCGTCACCTCCCAACCCGGCACCGTAGGGCTTCTTGATCACGTGCAGGTTGGGGCCTTGAATACCCTGCAAGATACCTACGAATATGCATACTTCTCCGGTTATGGAATCAATCTCGCAACTGTCTTTATATCATTTCTTGTAGGCATCATTATTTTCTTCCTCTGGTTGCTCAGAAGGGAAGGAGAATATCTTTGGTTCGCTATCGTCAACCTGGTTGCAGGATTTAGTTATCTGAACAATGTGATCGTTTCCATTCCTATTTCCACCTATCTTTGGGAGTGTGTCATGCAGATCTCCATTGGTTGGATTCCTGCATTAATGGCCGTTTTCATCCACTTCCTAATCGGCCATCCATGGCCTCGAAGCGACAGGATTATCTGTGCACTGGGATTTGGATTTATACCTCTGATCTTTTTTGTTGAACCCCAATCCATTTTCCTTACGGCAAAGTTCTGGCATGGCATCGCTTTTATTGGCGGAGTTGCAGCACTGATTGAGCTTATCATTTATCTAAAGCGTGAAAAAAGTGGCGCACTCTACCTTGTATGGGGATGTATTCTCCTGATAAGTATATCCGGAGGTCATGATCTGATTACCGTTCATAGTGGAGTGTCTCAGCCTTGGCTCACCTATACACCCATCCTGATGACGATGGGTATTTTATCGCTGCTCGTGCATCGCTTTGCGATGAATTCAAGAGCACTGGAACATACAAACCTGACACTGGAAACGCGCATAGCAGAAGCCCAAAAGAAGATCGAAAGTGACATGCGTTTGATTGCAGATATGGAACGACATCAGGCCATTCTACAAGAGCGATCTAGAATTTTTCGAGATTTACATGATGATTTAGGCGCAAAAATTTTATCGCTGGTATATAAAAGCGAGAACAATGAGCAAAGAACGCTTGCGCGTGAAGCAATGACTGAATTAAGAAAAATCATTGAAAGTGGTGATTCTGAAGAAATTCAATGCAAAAGCATGATGTTGATCTGGCGTAAAGATTGTGTCAAAAGAGCAATAGAGGCTGGTGTATCGATCTCTTGGCCAAGCTGGAATACTGCTACTGAGATCATTCTTAGTCCGGAGGTTGCCACTCAAGTTAGCTTTGTGTTGAGGGAGGCTATGACAAACGCCCTTAAATACCGCAGTGGAAAAAATATCTGTATTAGTATGAGATACAGCGATAGCTGTATGCTAATTTCGATCAAAAATGATGTGGACTCTGAATGCATCATTAGTGAATCCGGGCATGGCATCAAAAACATGAAAAAACGAATTGCATCACTTGGAGGGGTAATCAAATGGAAAATATATCGATCAAAAAAGTGCTGTGTTCTTTGGGCCATACCGTTGAATCATGATAAATCAATTGCAAGTAAACAAAGTATTACTGCTTGAAGATCATCCTCACGCCCAGGAGTGGCTGAGTAATGCAATTATCTCGGCATTTGGTGAGGATGTTGACATTGATGTGACCGCCAGCGTTGAAAAAGCCAAGCAGATGCTCACGTCGAACATTTATGGGCTGGTAATTTCTGACCTTCATGTGCCAGACGGTTCAGGTATTGAGTTGGTGTTCAGCAGCAAACAAATCAATAGTGCATGCCCATGCGTCATAGCCACGATATATGCAGATGATCAACATCTGTTTCCTTCGCTACAAGCAGGAGCAGATGGCTTTATCCTAAAAGATGAAGGGATAGAAGAGATTACTGACATGCTACGAGGCATTCTGGATGGAAAACCGCCAATTTCAGCGGAAATAGCTTCGCGAATGTTACAGCACTTCCATAAAGACCTTGGTCATAGTGATAATCCAGCCGTCGCATTAACACCGCGAGAAAAAGAAATTCTTCAGTATTTAGCCAAAGGGATGACAACGAAAGCGTGTGCTAAACTCATGGGTATTGGTTATTTCACAGCCTCTGAATATATTAAAAATGTTTACCGCAAGCTTGGTGTTCATTCCAGAGCAGAAGCTGCAATGGAAGCTGTAAGATTAGGAATGGCTTAGCGCTGATCGCATTAAAATAATCACACCAGAGTGATCATATTAGAAAAAAGTTGTTAGAAGCATATAGATATCAGTTACCTTGGGCATATTTCTTCCTTTGTATGTTTTCTGATATTCAAGCTTGGCGATTATCGGTAAAGGAATCACTTTCTGTTGCCAGGCTTCAATACCACTCCAGGAAACAGAGGCCCGCCACTGATCCGCTTTTATATCAGTAAACGCTGACAAGGCTGCTGTATTTTGTCCTCGCGCTGACACAAAGCTATCTCTACTTTTTATATAACGGTGCCATGTTCCGGCAGCTCGCCAGTTGCCAGTATGCACGCCCAACTCGACATCATATTCCCAAAAGTCGCCCAGATTGCGTGTTAGATTTTCCTTGCTCGCTGCAGTCGCCAGCAACTGTCCGGGAGCTGGAACGCGCTTCGTGACATGATCTTTGAATTGAATCGTGCGTTTTGTCATAACACGAACATCCAGTAGGTCTCCAAAATCATTGAAATATTCTAATTGTAATAGTGCATCATTACTTCCATCATCCAATGGAACATCAAACAAATTATCTGGATTGTCATTGTTTGCCAAACTCATACGCAAGCCCGATCCAGCAACCAAAGTCCCATAACTGCCAGAGTAGAAGCGCCACAACACTCCCATAATAAATTCGCCAAAACCACGTGTCTTCGTAGATGCTATTGGTTCATACGCATAGCCAAAGGCTGGGTTTGTGAGAATGACATTTATATCAGAAGCCGTCATGGGAGCCAGTGCTCCTGCCCCTACAGGAGCGAATGGGAAATTCGCAGGCCCGATGGCAATCGCTGGATTAAACAACGGATTAAAACCTATATTGCCATTTCGCACAGAAAAACGTGTATCTGTCTTTGTTTCCCCATAATTAGAAATTATTCCAACCGTTAAATCTTTTGTAATACCATAGCCCAGTGTTAGTTGTGCCCTTTTCAGCCTTGTTGAAGCACTAAAACTGGTCGTGCCTAGTGAAGCACCCGGCCCAAAAAGAGTCAGGGCTGGAAATATGGCGTTGTCCAAACTGACAGCATTCAGTTCAGAGCCCAGTGCATGAAGATTCCCGCTGTTATCATACCATTGATCGTAGGTGTTGCTCCGGCTTTCAAGTTGCACCACCCACCGCCCTTGCGGGGCAAGCGGTGCCAGCGCATGCCGGGATGAACTAGCGAGAGGCTCAGCGAATGCTGAAGAAATTAATGCCAATGATACGCATTGAAGCAAGGCGAGAACGACAATATGAGTTCGACATTTCATTTAACACCTCTCCCCATCGACCCCGGGGTATCCATTCATATCACTGAATACTCAATAACACTCTGACACGCTTACTATTTTGGTGTCACTATATATCCAATGCAAATTGTCTCATGAGATCGGAGGGGAAAATCATCAAGTCTCAATGCCTAACATCCAGTTTAAGAAAACAGAGTACCCCGGGATGTTGCAAAGTGAAGATAATTTTCATTGTAGAGAATGAGCAGTACATTATGCCCCTCTCTGAGCGGCTCATTTCTTCTATTGTTCTAAACACTGGAATCCGCAAAGCCCTTGCGCTAAAGCAACCCTCAAAGCGCTGAATAGCCAATTTGACCGCTTTTGTGCCCCCTGCCTCTGCATATCAACACAAACAGTATGAGACCTAAACAAAAAAGAAGGCGACCGATAAATCGGTCGCCTTCTTCTTAAACATGCTTTAAAACAACATGAAATGAAACCGTCTAAATCCATCCACAAACGTGATAATGGACGGACTTAGACGAAATCTATTAATATGTTAATGTACCATTGACTGTAACTGTTGTTGCAATCGCAGTATTGGCAGGCAATTGCGTCATTCCTGGAAGCTGAACATTGGTAAACGTTGCTGTTCTGGCCTTCTGGTCGACTACAAGACCAGCAGTTGCCTGCGCGGTTGCACCCCAATTGAAGTACGTAGTTGGGGGAATACCACCGGTCGAATAAGCCAGTGAAGCCCCTGGAAATAGATTCGCAGCTACACCCGGATGTGCCAGCACCACGGTAACAGATAGTGTCTTTCCAGCCACTGCATCTATAAATGTCCATACCACATCGGTAGAGAAAACATTATTGGTATAAACAGCAGCCGTGAAATTCACATTTGCAGGAAGCATAGGGTCACCGGCAATCGTTAATGTACCACCACCGGCACCTGCTGCGGCACCACCCGCGATATTAATACCGGCAATACTTATCTTTGCATTGAATACGAACGGTTTAGCGTTGATCTTAATGCCAATACCAGTTCCAGGGGTAACAGTGACTTGCATGGTATCCATCATGCCATCAATACCGGTGCCGTTGGCAGAAAAAGCAGTTGTAAAAAAGTCATATGTCGTTGGATCAAGGCCCGCAGCTGTTATTTGCGTCGTGAAATTGGCATTCACCGCTTTTTGCGCATTCAAAATAGTCGCCGCAGTGATACCTGTACCGTTCCATGCGGCATACAGCGTCGCCAGATCAACACTCCCTCCGGCTAAAAACATGGCCATATTGGTTAGAGGCGTAAGGTTCACTGTTTGAGTGACGGAACTCGCATAGGAGTAAAGTGCAGGAGCACCATTAGCCGGCACAACCTTAATCATAAAGGGAGGTGTCATTCCTGTAGCATTCAGAGCAAAACTACCATTTACTCCTGTAGCGATATTAATTTCTGTTCCTTTTGCATCCCTGACATATACAAAGCCAGCAATCGGGGCTCCTGTAGCGGTTGTACCTGTTAAGGTAGTCAGCCCTGTTGAAGCGCCTCCTCCACCACAAGAAACGACCAAAGCTGATACCACCAATAGCAGTAGATATTGTTTTATCATTGAATTATTCACACGCACTCCTTTTGAACGAACAAGTGCGCAAACAATATCATCCTATTTTAACTGCACATCCCCTCGATCAGGGGGGAGGGACTCTTTTTTCTCCAGCATCCCGGCCTAGTAAGGTGCGAGAGATCAATTTGATCTTAGTAAGGTTTTTTACCCCTCCAGTTACCTGGAGGATCATAATTACAAACCCACACTTCAGTGTGATCACATTTAGCCATTCCACAGCCCACCTTCCGGCTATTTCTCCATACTACCTGCGTATAATGACCACAGGCACCACTGCAACTATTCGTGTTATAATCATAATACTGAATCTCGTCATACCACATGCCGACAACACGCTCCGGCTCCATCTCCATGCCTTCGGCCCAAGCAATATTTTCACCGTATTTGCGTTGTTTATCTGTGCCGCGTCGATGCTTCATTTTGCAATCATTCTGCTGCTGCAACTGATTCGCCCATGTCTGAGCATATGCAGCGATATCCTCATCCCAGATCAGATCGGGAAGCCCGCCCCCTGTGACGCTGCGTTTTTTATTGTGCGCATCAGTAATGCCGCGCAACACTCCAGGCTCCTTGCCAACAATGATGACAGGTTCGGCCCGGTTTCGTTTAGCCGGATTGATAATACTGCGTCCTTTTTTATCAAACACCGACGCTGGATCAATACTCGTGCCATTGACGATCACAGTATTACCGGAAGATCCCCATTGCGATGATAGTTTACTGACTCTTATTTCCTGCCCATCCATATCGTAATAGACCCATTTCTTGGCCAGATATTCATACACTGTGTCTGTTGATTGCCTGTCATAAGCCTCGGCAGTCGCAGATAAACAGAAAACGACAGCCATGAACAACATGCATATTTTCACTATTCTCATACACACCTCCAGAGCAAAACAATTATTGGATATGATTTACCTGTACTGACTGAAATAATTATTTTGTACACCATCGCCATACATAACCACGCTTCATTTTCTCAATCACCCCCCCTATTCGAGGGGGTGCATTTCAAGTCAACAGAGACATACTCAGCCCTGACACTTTTCAAAGTAGCTCGTCTGTTGTTCTAACGCAAATCATAAAAAGGAGAAATTTATGCGCCTGGTTATTCTTACATCGATAATACTTGCTCTTTCCGCTTGTGCCGGGGCCAAGCAAGCGAATGATGTCGCCCCTACGGTAGAAAAAGGCGGTCTGCTCGGCCTCTCTACAGTCAGCGACATCGAACTTAAAGGCAAAGAAGCCGTTAAAGGAGAGGTTAATGTTGCAGTACCTTACTTCAAAGTAGCCTTTTATACCGAGCAAACGCCAGGTGGCTATACAAACGGTTCCGGCGACAAACACATCATTCACTCAACGCTGGTTGGTGTTGATTCTGCACTGCTACAGAAAGTAACTGATCAGGCATATGCAAATTTTGTAAGCCAGTTGAAACAGAAAGGTTTTAATGTACTACCAACATCTGCGCTGAACCGCTCCAAAACATACAGCGCCATCAAACAGACCAATACGCAATATAAAGATGAGGCTCTGTTTGGCCCTGATGCCATTTATGTTACCCCAAGCGGAATGCGCGTATCCGATGCAAGCATCACGCGTATGATCGAAACCAATAAGATCATGAAAGAACTCAACACCTCTGTCATGGATGTAACACTATATGTCAGCTACCTGAGCCAGTCATTCAACAAAGCCGCTGGCTTCGTGGTCACCTCTATCAATGTTGGCCAAACCACCACGGTGACTCCCGGATCAATGATGACTTTTTACGGCTTAGAAGCATCTAAATGCAACGGTTATTGCCCCAACACCGTCGCATACGCCACACTTGGTCAGCCGGTATTTGATACTGAAAAAGTTGGCGTACTCAAGAATGTCACCTCCTCAACTGACAAAGCTGGCGATGTGGCATTGACTGCACTTTCATGGATGACGAAGAGTGGCACTAAAATACATAACACAGATCGCTTTGAACTCACTGCCGATCCGAATAAATACGCAAAGGTTGTAACCGGTGTCATCAGCAAAGCGACTGACAAACTGGTTTCGGCACTGGCAGCCAACCGGTAATTCATTACCCCGCCAATGTGGAGCCACGGCTTACCGTGGCTCCATTTATTGATAGATGCATGTTCAGCGCTATCTGGCTCCAGAATAAGCAGCTGTAATTTTATACATGCTAACCATGCCTGCTTAAAAAGCGTTTCATTCTTAAACAAACCCCGCCACCTCTACTGATGACAAAGTAAACGCTTATTAATCACTATTATTCAGTTCGGCTTCCGATCATTCCTATCTTTATTTGACCCATCCACCAGAAGGCCAAACGCACATTTATTCAAAGGCTAACTTTCAACTGGCATGCCGGGAGTGTATGCGCTAAGTTTCGGGAAATTCTTGATAACGATTCTTGGCAACAAGTGACTTACAAGGAATGCTTGGTGTACAGATGATCGTAGCACCGCCAGTTTACAATGGTTCTGAGCATATATCTCAAACCATGATACCCGTTTCCACCCGAGTGGAACCCAAGTATCGCCCAGGTCGGGCCCCGCACGGCGGACCCCTGTGAACCCCGTCAGATCCGGAAGGAAGCAGCGGCAGCAGGACGAAGCGCGTTGCGGATCTGTCCGGCCTGGGTGGTGCATTTTCCCCACACCTTTAAATAAGCGCTTATTGTTCTGTGAATATCCAGAATGCCTATCCGCTCATTCATCATTTGTGTGGCCGCCTGAAAAAACACTACCGGCATCATCACACAAGCAAGCCAACGCAAAAAAGGAGTCCGAAGACTCCTTTCATACAATAATACTCCGGCATAATCAGTAGCTGTTTATCCAACCAAGACAGACGGCCTCTGCAGCCTGTTACTTTTTCACCCAGCCACCTGATGATTGGATATATTGTCCCGGCGGTGTTTTATTGATCGCTTTTTTAGCCGCCATCTGCTCAACAGCCTGCAGAGAAGTGCCATTCTTACTGGCAATACGCTGATACACTGCCCGGCGCTTCTGATTGATATCCTGAACCATGGCGCGAACATCAGCAGGAGCTGAAGAAACCACGCCAAGATAACCATTAAGCTGCTCGCCAATCTGTCCGGCAGCTTTGGCTGAACGAATATCGGCTGACCATGCACTGCTTGCTCCGGCCACGATCATGGTAAGGCTTACAGCCAACACGGCCATGAAACGAAATAGATTCTGTTTAATTTGCATATCCATACCCCTTCTAGAACAAGCCACTGTCTTCAGACAAAACGTTTTCCAACGCTTTATCAACTTTGACACTGATTTCATGCTCAATTTTAATATTCATATTGATAGTAATAGGTTTATCTGATGGTGCGATTGTGACTGTCGGACTACACGCAACGAGCACGCAGGGAAGCATTGCCAACATTAGGGTCATACGGAGATTTCTTTGCATATTCATTTACCTCACGGTGTAACAACGACTACAGTGTAAGAGCATAGAATCTGCATGCCCGGATGTCTATATGAATAGTTACTGCTTGCGGAGTTCTTTTTGCACCTTCTTCTCCACAGCACCACCAATTCCTCCCGCCATATTCAGCCCCTGCATCAGCTTAAGCACATTCTCTTCAATATTAAAGTTGAGTTCGACAGCCCTGCCATTTTCATATTCCGGGTTTTTGCCTTTCAGTTTGATATTCATCTTCAACTCACCATCAGGAGTATAGTTCGCGCCTATATTCAGCAGCTTGTAATGAAAGTTATGCATAATATCCATGACCATTTTTGTTGCTTGATCAGAGGCCGCAAGATTGCGCACCGATTCCGTACCAAGATAACGAATCAGTCCATCGACATTGGCCGAATGCAACACTCCGGCCGTCATTTTCAGTCCATCACTGGTCCAGTCAAAAGGTAGTTCACCATCCAGCAGACCTTGAACCTGCAAGCCCTCTTGCCGCCTGATTTCAGCCACCTGCCCTGCATCCATATGTTTTATCTGCACCAGAAATGGGTTGCTGGCCCTGGCAAGATCAATAGAGATCTTTTCACTGGAAACCAGCCCCCCCAATGCTTCAGCCTTGAGTTGATTAATCTGTATGTTCGCCAAACCGGCAAACGGATAGGCAAAGGCCGCAGACATACTGATATGATGAACCGGCACACCTGCATCAAGCCTGTCCAGGCTCACTACAGCCGGAACCATCAACAAACGCTTCTCATCAACGTTAAAGTGCAGATTCCCACTAAGACCTGAAAATTTATTCGTTTTATAAAACCCTTTCAGACCTGACAGCTTCAGGTCAAAACGCGCATCCATATTATTTTTCTGTTGTCTGTTTTTCTGCCATTGTACGCTGCCCTTGAGATCCAAGACTCCACCCTCAATGGCATAGTTATCATGGCTATCAATGATTCGGGAAAGATCCATTGCCCCGGCACCAAAGGTCAGCTGCTCGGCAGTAAATTCAAGTAAGCCCTGCTGCTTAGCCTGTATATGTTTCAATTTCCAGACCAGATGAACACCAGCCTCAGGAGCATCCACTTTCCCAAGTGCTGAAAGCTGTTTTTTTGAAAGATCAAATGAGCCTGATACATTACTCTCAGGCAGTTTCATGGTCGGAGTGGTAAACTTGATGCCACTGGCAACAAAACTACCTGACGGAGAGAAGATAGAGCCCTGATGCAGGTTTATATTCAAACCCCGACTGGCAAAGCTATTCTCCTGCAACTGCAAGCGTGGCAGCACTAGGGCGATAGATGTTTTATTGACAAGATTCACAGCGCCTTTCGGCATGATGGCAAACGCTATCGGCCTCATTGCTTTGATATTCACATATGAGACAGCCTGATCGCCAAGGTGAACATTTTTCACCTGCAATGTACTTTTCTCAGCGATATTGAAATGCCATGCAGATTCGGAAAGCTGGCGACTGAGCTGCCAGTTAAGCTGCTCACCATGTTGCTTAGAACGCATATTTCCGGCAACGGACACCTGCTTGTCTGAAAGTTCGAATGTGCCTGAAAGATTACTTTCAGGCAGCGACAAAGCCGGCGATACCAATGTAATCGCCGCCGCAGTAAAGCTACCCGATGGCGTAAGCAGGCTTCCCTGCTTGAGCGCCAGAGATATCTTTCGACTGGCCAGTTTCACATCCTGGCTCTCTGCTGTTGGAACCATCAGTTCAACAGCGGCTTCCTGCACAATGCTTATCTCATTGCTCAAACGGATTCCTAAAGGTTCAATAAAGCGCAACTGAGCAGAGGGGA
Source organism: Mariprofundus sp. EBB-1 (assembly GCF_003665155.1). Classification (GTDB taxonomy): domain Bacteria; phylum Pseudomonadota; class Zetaproteobacteria; order Mariprofundales; family Mariprofundaceae; genus Mariprofundus. The sequence continues at coordinate 78,420 of NZ_RCFQ01000010.1, forward strand.
TGTGTATATCATTGATGCGGATATTTTTTAGCCGCAAAGCACTGTTCTCAGCAATCGCTGCCGACCAGCCCGACGCAGTCAGTGCGAAAGAGCCTGAAAGGTGCGCCAGATCGGCATGCATTGCTTCTTGATCTCCAAACCTTAGCTGTGATCCATCGACAATATCCCAGGCACCCATGCCCTGCTGGAAACTCACATTCAGATTCAACTTGCCATGGGCATCATCTGAATCCGGCCGGTGCAGTGCCGCGTCCAGTGTAAAAACAGCTGTAGCATCCAACTGCTGCAATAGCGGTTGGCTACTTTGGGCAGGCAACGACAGCTGCCACGAACCATGCAAGACACCTTCCATCTGTTGCTCAGACATATTCAACCACGGCTTGAGCAATGCGAAAAGTGGCGCAATTGCTACATCTGTTTCACCATCGACAGTGAGGTCATTCGCTGTTTTACGCATTGTTGTTTGCACATCAATAATAGATATATCGCCCTGAGAGAGCGCCGCACTGACCCCGTTCTCCCTGTTCATCTCCAGTGTTAACTGCACACCTTTCAGATGAGACGCTTCATTCAACGCCACAGACAGCCCCTGATCGGAATATCTCGCATATCCTCTAATTTCCTGGATCACCTCACCCTGCTGATTCTGTTGCTGCAATTGAATATGACGGATATGAAAGCTGGAGAGCGGGAGAGATTCCAATAAAAGAGCCGGGGTCGTCAGCACCGGAATAGCTTCAGCATTCGACTCGGAAGTAGTTCGCAAGTTCAGTGCCGCAGACTCCAGCGACACATCTTCAACCCGCTTCTCCATCAAGCCGGCAAGCGTGTAACTGATATCCGCATCTGTAATATCAAGCTCAAATGAGGCGTTTTGGTCTTTACAATAAAGCCTGTTGATATGACTTTGATGCCAACCGACACCGCCAATATCAACCACAGCGTCACGGCATTGCTGCTGAACCAATATATTTTCTACAAGCTTCGCTCCCCATAATGGAGCACTAAACCAGATAACTGGCAGAAGCAGTATGAGTAAAGTCGCGAACAAAAAGATGAAACGCCTGAAGTTCATCATCATATTTTATGAATATTATAAACAAATAGCCAGATTTAGCCGCTTTCTGATAGGGAAGTCGCAATAAAATGCATCAAAGCATTCACCGCAATCCCCTAGGGGAGCCTCTCTTTCACAAGCGTTGTCACCTTCAGGACGCAGAGTAAAAACAAACAACTCTGTTATTTTGACTTTCCTTGCGTAACTCTGCGGTGAAAAAAACTGAATAATGAAAACAAAACCAGTGAAGCTTTCTGGAGCCTTAGTCTTCGCCTTTTGCACCACCACCCGCCGATGGAGCATTCGCCAGAATGCGATCGGCCAGGCGGGAGAATGGCAAGCTCTGAACCCACACCTTACCGGTGCCGCGCAGCGTAGCTAAAAACAGCCCCTCTCCACCAAACAACATGCTTTTCAGGTTACCTGCACGCTCAATGTCATACGAAACTGTCGATTCAAATGCGACCAGACAACCGGTATCTACGCGCAGGGTTTCATCATTCAACTCTTTTTCAATGACCGTACCGCCAGCATGAATAAAGACTAAACCATCACCACTTAGCTTCTGCAGAATAAAGCCCTCACCACCAAAAAAACCGCGTCCCAGTCGTTTACTAAACGCGATATCAACCTTTGTACCCAGAGCAGCGCACAAGAAAGAATCCTTCTGACAAAGCAACTCGCCTCCACAGGTAGACATATCAACAGGCACCACAGACCCCGGATAAGGCGCTGCAAAGGCCACATGGCTCTTATTAGCAGCGCCGGCATGGGTGAAATGGGTCATAAACAGTGATTCACCGGTAATGGCGCGCTTACCTGCGCTCCACAATTTGCCGAACATGCCGCTTTCAGCTTCCGAGCCATCGCCCATCTTGGTTTCAAAAACGATGCCCTCTTCCATATAGGTCATAGCACCTGCCTCAGCAATCACCGTTTCACCCGGATCCAGTTCCACTTCAAGCAGCTGCATGCCATGACCGATAATCTTATAATCTACTGCGTGACAACGTCTATCCATTTTCCCTCTCCTGCGTTTTTTGATTGTTCATGATAAGTCGTAAAGAGTCCATCCATGGGCGCGTTGATGACTTTTCACGACGTCATTATTCATTGCTCTGGAGCTGCTCAAGCAACGCAACAACCTCACCTGAAGGTATGCCCAACTGCTCGATGAGTGAACTGGCTGCCACTTTGTCACCTTTGTTGAATTTTTCAACGGTCTCCCTTGCCAGGCGGTGCACTTCTGCATGTGGTTTTTCTAATGCTGTAAATGCCCTGTGCTGGCCATATAGCTCCTTTCCCTCAGCATAATACCATTTACCAAGCCTGCAGTGACGATGATCGGCAACATCATCAGTGGCAATATGTTCGTGCCCAAGCATCATATCTATCAAGCGTTTTTTCCACAGCATATGATCGGTTTTGGCAAGGCTGAGAACCCCTTTCGTAACCTTGTTCTGTGACAAACTACCCAACTGTTCCCTGATACCCGACTCAAGATCCCGCATCTGCCCAACAGTATGGCCTACTTCGTGGGCTGAGGTGCTCACCAGTTCTGACACTTCATGCGTGCGTTCAGCGATTTCCTGCGAAGCGTCACCCTGATCAGAAGCTGCTGCTCTGATATGTTGAATCTGTTCTGAAACCAGACTAAAGGCCGTGATAACCTCCTGCATGCTAAGTCCGGCATCTTGTGCGGCGGCTCCACCTTGCTCTGCATGCTCTACATTTTCTCCGAACAGGTTCACCACAAGCTTAATCTCTCCCTGTAGCTGACCTATTTTACCACTAATTTCTGAAGCTGCTTTTGCTGTCTGCTGTGACAACCCCTTTACTTCGCCAGCCACCACAGCAAAACCCTGACCGGCTTCGCCAGCCCGGGCGGCTTCAATCGTGGCATTCAATGCAAGCATATTCGTCTGCCCTGCAATGCGCTGAATCGATGCCACAATTGAATCTATTTCGCCTGAGTACAACACCAAACGCTCAACATTTTCCCTGGCCGTACGTGCGCGCTCTGCCAAATCACTCAACAGCTGCAAGGCATTATCCACGGAGGCTGATCCATGATTAGCCGCCTCTACGGCCTGTGTAGAAAGCCCTACGGCCTCTTGTGAACTTTCTGCAATCTGTTGATTGGTCGCTGCCATTTCCTCGGTTGCAGCAGCCATGGATAATGTTCGCTCATCAATATGGGACATGCCGTCCGCCATACGGCTCATCGTCGCCAGCACCTCGAACATGCTCATGCAGTTCACTGCCTGACTCTCCATTAAACCTTCAATCATGGTCTCAAGCGTAGCACCCAGATGGTTGACCGTTGCCACCATTGGATCATCACCTGCTGCCCTATAGGTAAAGTCACCTGCTGCAAATTGCTCAAGTGTAGCTCTGATACTTTCATTGTTTTCCATCATACGCTCCTCTTGCATACGTCAATCGACACGCTCTTTCTACATGCCACTTCAAATCATTACTTTGCTGCCAGTTGCCAGACAGGCCTGTTTTCAAGCCGATGCACGGTCCATTTTGAATGATTACCCGTTACCATTTCACCGGCTCCCGTAAATAACCACCCACCTGCAGTCATTACCTGGGCAATCGCATCAATCACCTGTTTACGTTGCTCCATATCAAAATAGATCAACACATTCCGACAAAATACGATATCAAACGGGCCATGCTGTTTGAGTGAACTCGCCAGCATGGGAGAAATCAGGTTTCCCTGTTGAAATTTCACCATGGATTTCAGGTTCGCTTTTATCTGCCAGAGCTGCGAACCCTGTGCATCAAAATGAGCTCTCAGATGTTGTGCTGATAGCCCCCGCTGCACCTCCATTTTTTTATACAGCCCTTGTTGCGCATAATCAATTGCACCCGCGGAAATATCTGTTCCGATAATTTTCACCCGGCTTTCCGCGCCGGCAAGGGCGTCTTTGGCCATCATGGCTATAGAATAAGCCTCCTGACCTGTAGAGGCGGCTGCCGACCAAATCCTTATCGAGCCAGACAAACCTTTTTCTCTGACCAAGGTGGGAAACAGATGTTTTTTTAACACTTCAAATGGATAATTATCACGGAAGAACAGTGTTTCATTGGTGGTCATCTTATCCAATACCAGTCTTGCCAACGCGCCCCGTTCATCTCTGCGTATCATGTCAATCAACGTATCCAGCGAAGCTATACCTTGACTGCGTGCCAATGGCAGCAAACGTGTTCGAATAAGATAAAGTTTATTTGCATCAATAGCCTGGCCTATTTCACGACGCACAAAAGCAGAAAAATATTTCAATCGATCACTACTTATTGACATTGTAATCACCCACAGCAAATCCGTTTTATCGCATCTCCAATCTGATCAAGCGCCAGTACTTCGTCTGCGGCCCCCAACTTCACAGTTTCACCGGGCATTCCCCAAACCACACTACTTTGCCTGTCCTGAGCAATGACTTTTCCACCAGCCTCTGACAATGCGGCCGCACCAGCCGCACCATCCACTCCCATGCCAGTGAGTATCACGGTTAAGGTCTTTACTCTTCCAGCCAGTTTATGCAGTGAACGAAGCGTAACATCCACAGCAGGTTTACAGTGATGTACGGCAGCGCCGTCATCAAGTCGCACCACAAGCTTGCCGGGCGCATTTTGTTCAATCATCAAATGCTGTTCTCCGGGTGAGAAATAAATATGACCCGCTTTCAGACCTTCTCCATCCTTGGCTACACAACACTTCAAACGGGTATCCTGATCCAAACGGCGGGCCAGTGATTCCACAAATAGTTTAGGCATGTGCTGTACAACCACAATGGGAAAGGGGAAGTCTGCGCTCAACACCGTCAACACATCATAGAGGGCGGCAGGACCACCTGTGCTTGAACCAATAACAACGATGTCAGGTCTGAAACGACGAAATGACCTACTTGGTCGCGATACGTTCACACCACGGTAGGAACTATGCATCCGCCCTGCCGCAGCCCGAATTTTTTCTCCCAGTTCATTGGTCAATGTTTTCACAGGCTCTGATACGCTGGCTCTGGGCTTAAGGACAACATCAATCGCCCCTGCCTCCAATACTTGCACCACCCGTTCAGCATCATCTCTGGTTTCAGCTGCTACAATAATCGTTTTTATCATTGGATATTTCACCGACAATACAGCCAGTGTTTCCATGCCGTTCATGCGGGGCATATTCATATCCAGGGTAATGACATCCGGTTGTAGTATTGCAATCTTCGCCAGTGCATCCTGTCCATCGACAGCTTCACCAACAATCTCGATATCACTGCATGTCCGCAACGCCCGCACCAACAACTTGCGATAAAGCGCGGAATCATCAACCAGTAACACCCGAATCATGAATAATATACCGCTACAACAGGTCGCTTAGTCATCACGCCGGCATCGATCATAACAAATACCCTCATCAGTTCTGCTGCTCAGGCATACTCATATCTATCACCTTCTTAATATCCAGCAGTATTAAAATGCGTTTATGCTCTTTCAATACACCGCGGCAGACACATTTCCAATTTTCTTCCAACGATTCAGGCGTGCGTTCAAATGCTCCTGCATCCATCTCAATCACTTCGCCTACTGCATCCACAGTCAAACCAAAATTTTCCACCGCATCTGTTTCTATAATAATCGTTCGGTAATTTGTCTGTTCTGCATCTATGTCAATATGAAGAATTTTACGCAAATCCAATTCAGTAAGAATTCTGCCACGCAGATTGATCAAACCATTGACTGCATCGGGAGCCAGAGGAATAACCGTTTTCATTTGTGGCGTCACCACTTCTGAAAGCTGCTGTACAGGCAATGCCAGCCACTGCTCTGCAACCCTGCACGTCAGTAATCTTGATCGCGTTTGCACCATGTCAGAATCAGGCATATTCATCTCCCTTGCCAAGTTCGCCATGATTTATCACCTTGGCATCAAGAACAGGTCTGGCTACATGCTGTTCACGAGGTTTCCGACCAAGTAGCCTGGTTAATTCATCAAGCAACACTTCACGCTCAAATTTTTTCACACATGCTTGGAACAGTTTACGGCGCTCACCAATATCGGATGCTTCCAGACTCGATAAAGAAACAATGGGGATGGAAGCAATATCCACCTGATTTCGGATCCATTCAGCCAATTCAAAACCATTCACCTCAGGCATTTCCAGATCGGTCAGAACAACATCCGGTTTATGATGCTGCAATATTTCCTGCGCCTCACGCCCGTTGCGTGCCAGTAAAATCTCACAGCCCAGAGCTTCCAGAGCAGGCAGCACAAGATTGCGATAGAACATGGCATCTTCAACATAAAGGATACGCTGTTGACGTTTACGGCGATCACCAGACGCATTAAACCAGTTTGGAATCGCTTTCTTTATCACTTCAAAAATATCAATGACTTCAGTCGAGCGGCCTTCAATCACGGCAGTCCCTAAGAAACACTCCTCTGAACTCTCAAGGTGTATTTCCAAATGCTGTTTCACAATATCCACGATTTGATCAACCTGAAGGCACAAACGTCTTCCCTGATCTGCAATGATCAGACACGGCTCAATACTTCTCGCTTCGATCGGCTCGACATCCAATAATTTCGAAAGTCTTAGGACCGGAATAACCTGATCCCGATATTGCAACACTTCCCGTCGGCCGGATAATTCTATTTTCTCAGACAGCACTTCTTCTATGCGCTCTACAAGCGCCATTGGAATAGCGTACCATTTCTCACCCAAAGCAAACACAAGGATATACTGACTATCTTCAGATGCAGCGCTGATCACATCACCACAGTCGGCTTTAACAATCTCAAGCTCCTGGCCCTGACGTAAATCTTTCGTCAGACCGATACAATCCAGAATAGGCACAACCATGCCATCTCCGAGTATGCTGCAACCACCATAAAGATCGAGATGCTGAAAATGCTGTCCGAGTGGTTTCACAACAATCTCTTCAGCACCCAATATGCTATCAACACCAATACCAAATTGATGCTCGCCCACATTTATGACTACAACAGTACATTTCACGCCTTCAGAAGCTTTGATACTGAGCACATCATGCAGAAACACGATCGGCAATAAACGGCCTCGCAGTCGATAAAATGCACTGCCAGCCACATTTTCCCAACCATCTGCATTGCGTTCCATGCTAATTAACTCTTGTACCATCAGTTGAGGAATTGCGAAATGCTGACTACCACTCTCTGCAATCAAGGCCGGAATAATCGCCAGTGTAAGAGGGATACGAATATGCAGTGTGGTGCCACTGCCCAGTTCGCTGTCAATTTCAACCGTTCCACCAACACTCTCAATTTCGGAACGCACAACATCCATTCCCACACCACGGCCTGACAGATTGCTGACAGATTCAGCCGTAGAAAGACCCGCATGAAAGATGAGCTGTAAAGCTGCCCGGTCGCTGACCGTTTCTGCCTGTTCGGCACTAAGCACGCCCATTTTCACCGCTTTTTCACGAATTTTATCGGCCGGAATACCACCACCATCATCTTTCACATCAATCATGATAAAACCGCTTTCCTGTCGTGCGGAAAGTGAAATGACCCCCTCCTCAGGTTTCCCGCGTTCTAAACGCAGCGCAGGCACTTCAATACCATGATCACAGGAGTTTCGAATAATATGTGTCATCGGATCTTTCATCGCCGCCAGGATCGTACGGTCGAGTTCCGTCTCCTGACCATCCATTTTAACATCAATTTTTTTACCTAGCTGTTTAGTCAGATCGCGTAACAGTCTCGGTACGGTGCTCCACAAGGTGGATATTGGTTGCATACGTGTATGCAACAGTTTTTCCTGTAGCAAGGTAGTGGTCTGGCTGATATTGCGGCACGTATGCACCAGATCGCTATGTTCATTCTGCTCGACCAGCCGAAGCAGACGATTTCTCGACAACACCAATTCACCCACCTGATTCATTAACTCATCAAGCAGTGCTACATCTACTCGAATGCTGCTTTCAGCTGGTGTTTTTCGTGCCACTTTGACCGTACTGCTCTGTTCTTTCTTCACAGCCACAGGGGGGTCAGAAACCGGGGCGGCTTCTGACTTGTCCCCACTCCCCGCTTCCACTTCTTTCGTTACCCCGGTAAGGACTGACTGCTCAGGTGCCTGTGGCTCAACAATTGTTTCTGCAACCACTTCTGTATCCACTTCTACAATCGGTTCTATAAGCGGATCTGCGCTCAGATCCTCTTCAGTCGCTTTCTTCACCTCGACCTTTTGACTTTTTGCCAAGCCAAGAATTTTTAATGCCTCAGCTGGCTTCACGCCTTCAATGCTTCTCAGTTTTTCAAAGCCCGCAGCCAACACCGCCTGAGGAGTCATCAAATTAGCCTCGCCAAGCAAGGCCACAAGGTTTTCATCCATACCTTCCAACCAGAGGGTATCTTCTTTCTGATCACTTTCTGAGTCAGAATTGCTTGCCTGGCTATCATCGCTATCGGCATGGCCCGAATCGACCATACGCTCCGCTGCTGTCAGGCGCGCACATAAATCTGAAAAATCGAGTTCAGGTTCTGCACCATTCTCTTCCAGTCCCGCAACCAGAGCTTTGATGGCGTCGCTGTTTTCAAGCAACAGGGAAACCAGATCGCTATCCACATGGAAACCTTGCGCCCTTATTTTTCCAAGCAGATTCTCTCCGGCATGCGCAACTTTTTCCAACCGCTGTAAACCAAGAAAACCACAGTTTCCCTTGACGGTATGGATAACTCTGAAAATTGCACCCAGTATTTCACTATTGCCCGGATCAGCCTCCAGGCTCAATAAGGAATCTTCTATCGAGGAAAGGTTTTCATTACTCTCGGTAAGGAATTCGGCTAGCAGTTCTTCGTCCATATGTGCTCCTAAAACAACATGCTTCCAACAACTTCAATCAGATGGTCAGGTTCAAACGGCTTCACGAGCCATGCTGAAACGCCAGAGCCATGTCCGATGGCTTTTTTATCTTCACCGGACTCCGTCGTGAGCATGACAATGGGTGTTTCACTATATGCAGGCAATTCCCGAATGTGTCGAATCATGGTCAAACCATCCATATTCGGCATATTCAGATCCGTTAGGATCAAATCAAACGTGTCGGCCTTTGCTGCTGCCAAGCCTTCTGCACCGTCCTTGGCTTCCACCACCGCGAAATCGACACTGGCTAATGTGCGTTTGACGGTCATTCGAACCATCATAGAGTCTTCTACTATTAGAATTTTCGGTGCGCCACTCATAATTCATCCCTCAAAACCAATCTCTCTTCTTCCATCACATAGCGCCCGGCAACTTCATCCTTCCAGCTTGCTTCTCCAGTACCTAGCGCCTTTGTCGCCTTTGACCAATCATCCAGACAAGATCGAACATTATGTAAACGTTGCATGACGCGATCGATATTCTGCAATTCGGTCAAAGCATCCATGATATCACTTTCTACTTCTGTGCCTGCTTGTTTTTCCAACACTTCAGATAGCTTTATCAATCCATTTTCTGTTGATTCATTCAACAGGCTTAGTGCACCTTCCACCTGACGGGACAACACCCTTAACAAGCGAGGATCTGCTTCGGTAGGCCATATTTCCTGCATCACTTCTCCTTCGAGAACA
>NZ_RCFQ01000011.1 GCF_003665155.1 Mariprofundus sp. EBB-1
TTTGCCGAGTAGATTTCTCATAAGTCCGACAGACTCCTAGCTGTTGAAATTACTATTTTGACGAAGGCTTATAAATCTTTGTAAATAGCACGAACGCCTTCCGGCTCACATACCAGCAAAGTATCGCATCCTGCCTGTAAGGCCTGTTGAGCAGCCGAAGATACATCTTCACCTACACCTTTCATGCATAGATCATCAGACCAGATCCGGCCAAAAAAGTTCATGCGATCACGCAGTACATGGCGCACCCAGAATGGTGAAAGCGTTGCGACCTCTTTGACGGTGTCGGTATAAATCACATGTGCGGTCATGATATGTTTCAACCCTTCCGGGATCAGGCGTGAAAATGATTCTGCTTCACTCAGGATGGTCGCCAGCGGTGCATCGACTTCAGGCACTGCCACATGCGAGTCTGCATTGGCACGGCCATGGCCGGGGAAATGTTTACCAACAGCTTCAATGCCGGCGTCTTGTAAGCCGCGCATGCAGGCCGTGGCCAAGGCAGTTACTTGCTCGACATGATCACCAAACGCACGTTGCCCGATGATGCCATGTCCATCCGGATGAAAGAGATCCAGTACTGGCGCGCAGTTATGTGTGAAGCCAAGTTCGTTGAGTGCTTCACCAATAGCCAGGCTATCCTGATATACAGCCTGAATGGCTGTGCCTGCATTGCGTTCATACATCACACCGTACTCTGCTGCATGGCGGCGATTATTGAATGGAGCCCATGGCATACGGTTCACACGTCCACCTTCTTCATCAATAGCGGCCCAGGTCTGTTGTCCGGTAGTCGCCCGAACTTCAGCCAACAGCGCTTTCACCTGTTCCGGGCTTTCAATATTGCGCGCAAACAGGATCACGCCCAAGGGTGGTTTCTCTTTGAGCCAGACTCTTTCTTGTTCAGTCAGCGCTGTCCCCAGCAAACCGATAATCAGATGTTCATTCATGCGTACAGCTTCCTGTTAACGTTTTTAGCCGACTAACTAATTATATGACTTAACGAATGTCCGCTTTCGGCCAGAAGCGGTCATTCGGCTAAACTTATTAATTGGCTACCATCCGCCCCAAACAGTCTCTTTTGTAAAAGTGAGCTTTGGTACTTCTATACTTTTACCATCATGCGATACTGGAATGGATAGGTAGAATATTTCTTCTACGGATGGTGGTTTTACTTTAAACATAACAGAAAGCGAAACGACCTCTACCGCAGAGTTTTCGGTACGAGCTTTTGCTTCATATGTCTTCGATTCTTGAGTTGGAATCCAGGTCCTTTTCACTCTTGGAGGTTGTAACACTGAAATGTACTCTCCTTCATGGTACATCTTTCCGGTACTCAGTTCAGTTTCAATGTCACATATGTTCTGCCCTACACTAAGAGAGATTGGGCTATATTTAATCCCCTTTGAATCCTCATATTGAATGCTAGCAGGGCTGATTGAATAATTTCCTTCAAGTGAAAGCATTGATACTGTTACAATAAATACAGGCTCATTTTCTAAGCTTGGCATTGTTCCAAGCGGCACTGGGGGGATCACCATAAAGAAGGTCTTCTGCCCATAGTTGCAGGAAGACACTTCAATCACTAAAGCATTTTCGCCTTTATTTTCATTAGATGCTTTCCAAAGAGTTGTGGATGGTTCATTTAATTGAGTGGGGTGAGCCTCCCATCCATCTAGGTTGTTAATTTTCCCTATACTGGCGATTCGATGTGCAGAACATCCGGATAAAATAACTATTAAAGCAATAAACAACGATAATATCTTCATCTTATTCCGTCCCAATATCTATTTTGTGAATGGCTATTACCAATGTTCTGAATGTCCGCTTTGGGTCGGAAGCAGTCATTTATTTTGTATCCATACGTACATCCAGTTTATCGCGCAGAGCATCACCCAAAAGGTTTACCGCCATGACTAGTGAAAAGAGAATCAGACCGGGCCAGATGACCAGTGTCGGTGAGACCAGCATTAAACGTGTGCCTTCACGAATCATGGTGCCCAGAGACGCATCCGGTGGTTGCACACCCACACCAAGGAACGATAGCCCGGCTTCACCGATAATCACGGCAGCCAACCCGAAGCTGGCTTCAATCAACAGTGGTGCGGCGATGTTGGGTAGCAGGTGACGCACGGCGATATAGGGAGCGGTGGAACCATTGGCGATAGCGGCCTCTACAAAGGGCACCGATTTAAAGGATAAGACCTGCACCCTGGCTAAACGGGCAAAACCGACCCAGCCGACAGCAACCAGTGCCAGAACCAGATTTTCAATGCCGGGGCCGAGCATGGCTGCCATCGCAATAGCCAGCAGGATGCCGGGAAAGGAGAGCACTATATCAGCGAAGCGCATGAGCAGTGCATCCAGCCAGCCGCCTACCCAACCGGCCAGCATGCCGATGCTGATACCAATGATACCACCAAGAAATACGACGGTGATCCCAACCATGAGTGAGAGTTGCAGCCCCTCGGAAAGTCTTGCGAGCAGATCGCGGCCAAGCGCATCGGTTCCTAGCAGGTGGGATCCGCTCATCTGTGCGAGTACAGCATGCAGATCAATGGCATGACCATCCAGCCCGTTGAAAAGTGCCACTAATAGTACCAGTACAGGCAATGATAGGCAGACGATGACCAGTTTATAACTTGAATTAGACATTGCGCTGTCTTGGATCAAGCCATAGGCCAAGTAGATCGGCAGCCAGATTAGCCAACACATAAAATGAGGCGATGATCAGTACACAGCCCTGCACGAGCGGATAATCGCGGCGTTGAATGGCTTCGATGGTTAACAGCCCCAGTCCGGGCCAGTCAAATACGGTTTCCGTGATGACGGCTCCGCCCAGTACGGCCCCTAATTGCAGTGCAAACATGGTGACAACGGGCACAGCCGCTAGTCTTGCAGCATGCCTCCACCAGATCCGTTGTTCAGAAACACCGAAGGCACGAGCAGTGCGTGTGGCATCCATGCTCATCGCTTCCAGCCAGGATGAGCGTGCCATGCGTGATAAAATTGCAGCTAAGGCAGTACCAAGGGTAACGGCCGGTAAAATCATGGAGCCGGGTTGATCCATACCGGATACAGGTAACCAGCCGAGTCCTACAGAAAACAGCAGCATCAACATTGGTCCCAACCAAAAATTGGGAATGGACACACCGACCAATGAAAAACCCATAGCCATCACATCCTGTGATTTGCCAGCATGCTTGGCTGCCCAGTAACCCAGTGGCAGCGCTAGTACAATGGCAAGCAGTAGACTCACCAGAGCCAGTTGGGTGGTAGCGGGCACACGCTCAAGGATGCGTTCCAGCACTGGTCTGTGATCAACAAGGCTGGTGCCCCAGTCACCGGAGATTAAACCGGATAAGTAGTTACCGTATTGCATGAGAATGGGTTGATCCAGATGCAGAGCGATGCGCAGTGCTTCACGATCTGCCGGCATGGCCGTTTCTCCAAGCAGGGCATCCACCGGATCGCCGGGTACCAGATGTAGTAAAAAGAACACCAATGTAGCCACGCCGAGCAGCGTCGGTATGGCCTGCAATGTGCGTGTAAATACAATCTGCCCAAACATGCGGGCAGCCTAGCCGCGAAGAAGGTCGGAAAGAAGTCCTCTAAATCGAGACTGATATTTTATAACGAGGAGAGTGCCGCCATCTGTTGATCTGCCCAGAGCATTGATTCAGTCTGCAGGCGTGTCAGATCGGCATATTTGATGCGTTTGCCATTTTCACTGAATGCCTTGATCACATCCCAATCTCCCGTTTCCAGGGCTCTGGCTACAGCAAGTTTTTCACCCATTGTTGAATTGGCATCAATCAACCCATTATAAACGTGTTCCGCCAGAGATACTTCAACGAGTGACTCCTGCATGGAGCAGTCCAGCAGGGCATCAAGAATAGAGAACAGACCGGTAAGGAAATCATCCTCGATAGCCTTGTCTCCCATCTCCCTTGCCAGCATTTCAAGAAAACGGGCACGCCACAGAGCCTGCCTGATTAACTCTTTCGGTTTATTTTCAGCCAGTGATGTCATGGTAAGCAGCGTCAGCCAGCGGCGAATATTATTCAGCCCCAGCAGACTCAACGCCTGTTCAATCGACTGCACCTCACGCCTGAGCGCAAAAGCTGCAGAATTGATATATTTTAACAAACGATAAGAGAGCGTCACATCCTGTTTCACCACATCAAACATTTCATCAATCGAGGTGGCTGTCATAGCCTGCTGCATTGCGCGCAATACCGACATCCGTGATTCCGGTGGCTTAGTGCCACTTACAGTATCGGGTTTGCAGTAGAAATAACCCTGATACAGATCAAAACCCAGGGCTTTGGCTTTTTCAGCTTCTTCATATGAATCAATTTTTTCGGCCAGAAACTTCACATTCTTATGTCTGAATGCCTTGATGATGTTGGCCGGGTCTTCCTCAGCCTCAATCCAGTCCACCTTGATGATATCAATCAGATCAATGAATGGCTGCGCATGTTCAACGCTAATCACATCATCGAGAGCCAGTGTATAACCCGCATCTTTTAGATTTCTGCAAGCCGCCAATACTGCAGGGTTGGGATTAACATGTTCAAGTACTTCCAGAACGACTTGCTGTTGTGGTAATGCTTGAGAAAGTTCGGACTCATGCAATAAAAATGACTCGTCTATATTGAAGAATACGGGCAATGCACCGGCTATATTTTCCAGCCCGATATCCATAACGGCGTTGACCATCACCTGCGAGGTCATTTCAGCCCCAGACCCCTGAGCCCCGCCCCGAAAGAGCATCTCGTATGCAATCACGTTATAATCACGATCAAAAATAGGTTGGCGACCAATCAAAATTTCATTTGACATGCGGGATCTCCCAAAGAAAACAATATGCATGTGGGTACGCAATTATTATGCCATCAAACAGCTCTTGCCATGCGCGAGCGGCATCGACATGATTTCGCGTATGCAGACACAACATTTTGACGCGGAAGAAATTGCGAAGTTCGAAGCCATGGCTGAGGAATGGTGGGACCCCACCGGTAAATTTAAACCTCTACACCGTATCAATCCACTCAGACTTGATTATATCGCACGTCAGCTGGACATGAAGCAGGCGAAAATTCTCGATGTGGGCTGTGGTGGAGGCCTGTTGGCTGAAGGGATGGCGGTGCGTGGCGGAACCGTTACTGGAATTGATCGCTCTCCTAAGGCATTAAATATAGCGCGTCTGCATGCCGAACAATCGGATGTGCAAGTTGAATATGTTGAGAATGATGCTGAACTTTGGGCTGAATCACATGCTGAATATTATGATGCGGTAACGTGTCTGGAAGTGCTTGAACATGTGCCGGATGTGCCGCGTACGGTGGCAGCATGTGCCTCCATGATTAAACCCGGTGGCCATTTCTTTTTTGCCACATTAAATCGTAATCCTGTCTCTTATGTAAAAGCCATTCTGGGAGCGGAATATGTGCTCGGCTGGTTGCCCAAAGGGACCCATGAATATGCTAAATTTATCAAACCATCGGAAATGAACAGTGCACTGCGCGCAGCTGATCTGGAGATCAAGGATTTGCGCGGCATGAGTTACGCGATGTTTAGTGATCATTTTTCACTTTCAGATGATTTGTCTGTCAATTATCTGGGCTTTGCAATTAAACCAGCTTAAGGATTGACCCAGAGAAGAAGCTCCTATTTAGAGGGCTTACCACAATAGTGCTAATGTCATCGGGTTTGCTTGTATGGCGGTTTGTGATCAAAGCGCATCGACTGATCAGATGTTGCCCATTGGCAGAAAAATATTGTGAGTTATAATGCCGATATGCGACTTATCATGCTGGATACAGAAACTACCGGGTTATCACCGCTAAAGGGTGACCGCATGGTTGAAATTGGTGCTATTGAAGTACTCAACCGAAAAGTGCTATCCGGTGATAAGCATGTATTTCATCACTATATTAATCCTGAACGGGATATCCCTCCGGAAGTTGTCCGTATTCACGGTATTGATAACAAAAAAGTGAAAAATGCTCCCACCTTTAAAGAGATTGCACAGCAGTTTCTGGATTTTATCGAGGGGGCAACGCTGGTTATTCATAATGCCTCATTTGATTTGGGTTTCATCATGAATGAGCTGCGTTTGCACGGCTTGCCTAATATTCAAAATATCCCGGTCATTGATACGCTGGCGTTTGCGCGTAAGAAACATCCTAACCAGAGAAATAATTTGGATGTGCTGTGTGACCGATACAATGTAGAACGTGGTCACCGTGAATTGCATGGCGCGTTACTTGATTCGGAATTGTTGGCCGAAGTATATCTGGGTATGACAGGTGGTCGTCAGTTTTCACTGGGTATGGATATTCCCAGTCTGCCGGCATCAAGCTTTGTTCAGCTGCCCGAGCAGTCACGCGGTCGTGATGAACAGGCAGAGACGGCCAGCATGATGCAACGTAAGCCGCTAACGATTGAAGATCACGAACATCAAGCACACATGTCTATGATGCAGCGCATTCATAAAGAGAGTGGCGGCAAGTCTATCTGGCATCATCCTGAGCTAGTGTGACTGGCTCTGTCTGATCAATGATGGAACGGTTTTTGCGAATCATGGATTGAATCGTTTTGACATATGCCATACCACGTTCAGAGTAATTTTTTAGTCCATTTGCTAACAATTCTGCCTGAATAGGCTGTTGCTGTTTTTGCAGCTTACTGCGAATTGTTCTCAAGTTTGCATAGGCACCGGATGAGTTGATGTTTTTCATGTAGGCGCGCACAGACTTGGTCTTGTTTTTAAAGTACCTGACTTCATGTGCAGCACCTTTAGCGCGTTGCTTGGGCACAATGCCGCAGCCTTTCTGAAAACACCATTGGCCAAAATAATTATTACCTTCACGGGCAAAACGGGATGTGCCCCAGGCAGATTCATTGGCTGCCTGTACCAGAGCTAGCTCAACGGGAATGATATTGACGCGGTTGAGCAGGTTATTCCAGAATGTTTGATCCGGGGTGGTAGGCATGGTGATGCCATATGTTGAGGACAATGTTGCTAAGGTCGCGCTATCTTGTTTACTTAGTACTTTTTTATGCTTTAGTTGCATGATCTGTTGACGCTGTTGTGAAATTTTATTGTTTTCATCTACGATAATGGGTTTCATCAGTGCAAAGAAATTACTCTTTTTCTGCTGCACAGGATGTTTCACGATCGCTTTTTTCACAACAGGCGCAGGAATGGTGGTTTCAACGGCTTTAGGCTGTTCGACAGGGGCAGGCTTTGTATGCGTAGAACAGGCAGACATGACGACTGCTGCAGTCAGCCAGATCAGGGCGGTGGTAAGAGCTTTAATGACTCTTGGAGAGTGGAATGAAAACTTTCGCATCGGCGGAGTATGAATGCATGCACGGTTTTCTCTGTGATGCATGTCACATCGTTATTTCCCGCATAGATTGCTTGTTAGCTTTTACTATGGAATGCATCTATCACAGCGCTTGAATGAGAACTAACGGACAAGTTCTATGTTTGTCTATACGCTGCCGGACATGACAGCAGAGACTTCTTCAACGGTGCCTTCCAAACAAACGGCCTCATTTTATGATCTTGGGCCAGAGCAGGTATTGCAGGCTATCGAAAGTGTTGGTTTTCTATGTGACGGGTATCAACTGGGGCTTAATTCTTATGAAAACAGGGTGTATCAGATTGGCATAGAAGATGGGGAGTCTATCGTTGCCAAATTTTATCGACCCAACCGTTGGCGGAATGACGCTATTATAGAAGAGCATGATTTCACGCTTGAGCTGGAATCTTTGGATATTCCGGTTGTACCACCACTATTGATTGATGATAAGAGCCTGCACCACTACAAAGGCCATCGCTTTTCGCTTTATCCTTTGCAGGCGGGTCGGGCACCAAACCTCGAAAACAAAACACATCTGGAGCAGCTGGGACGTTATTTTGCACGCATTCATGCTTTAGGTGCGGTTTCGGATTTTGAACATCGCCCTGCCTTGGATGTGCATACGTTTGGTGATGATGCCTATGAGTTTCTTATGGAGCATGCATTCATACCGCCGGAGCTGGAGGCGGCCTATGAAAAGGTGATCGAAGATGTGCTGGAGACCGTTGAGCAGGCCTTTGAGAATATTGAGCCCCGATATATCCGGCTGCATGGTGATGGCCATCTGGGTAATATTTTGTGGAAACACGGTTCTCCATATATTGTTGATTTTGATGACGCGCGTATGGGGCCGGCAGTACAGGATTTATGGATGTTTCTTTCCGGTGATCGTGCGCAAATGAGTAGTTCACTGGATACAATCTTGCGTGCCTATAGTGAGTTTCATGATTTTGATTGCTGCGAACTCTCCCTGATTGAACCTTTGAGAACATTGCGAATCATTCATCATTCATCATGGTTGGCTAAACGTTGGGATGATCCGGCTTTTCAACGTGCCTTTCCCTGGTTTAATACACAGAATTTTTGGCAGGATCATATCTTGTCGCTTAAAGAGCAGGCGGCTGCCATGCAGGAGCCGCCACTGCAATGGATCAAGTAAGTTATGAGAGAGGAATAAATGAGCGCTGAAATGAAAGCCAGATCAGAATCAAAACGCAGTGATAAGATGGCACTGTGGATGTTATTGCTTGTCGGTATTGTTACTGGAGCTGTTTTTTTATGGACAAGCTCTCAGTACCAGCAGAGCAGTGGGGCAGTGAGTACCCATGTTGATGATCAAGGTCATTTACATGTATTGGGTGTCACACTCGGCGTTAGCAGTTTGACTCAGACGGAAGATATTCTGCAGAGTAAAAGTGATGTGGCCCTCTATATCTATCCTGAGGGGCATGCCAAGGCAGGACTAAAGTTAGAAGCTTTTTTTCCGGCTATTGCCGACCACACCAAAGTGGTGGTGTTGCTGGATGTGGAAGATAGTGAGCTACAAGCGATTGCTATGCGTGGCACGGTGCCGCGCCTCTATCCCAATCAAGTAGCACGCATGAATCTTGCTCCTGATGATGTGACCAGTGTACATGATGCCATTGTGAAAGAGCTGACACTGATTCCAAATCTGAATGTGACAGCAGAAAACCTGAAAGCGCGTTTTGGAGAACCGGATCGAATAGTTTCTCTTGGAGAGGGGCAGGATCAGTATGAATATGATGCGATTGGACTGAAAGCTGTCATCAGCAAAGAAGAACCGCCTGAATTACATTTTTCTAATCCCAAAATGTAATCGTGCGAATAAAATGATTGCTGAGCTATGTCTTGTTTTATAGCGAATAGTCATTGGCTGGTCGCATCCAGTAATTTGATTTATAAAGGGTCTAAGAGATCAAATGAGCATCATTTAATGATGCATCATCATGCCGCTGCGGGAGATGGTGATGATGCCAATGATGATAAGTATGACTGCGGCGATGCGCATGGCGTTGTTACGTAATGTTGGGCTCATGTTGTGCAGTGCCGATGGGATGAACATCATGGCAGGGACGGTGCCTATGCCAAAAACACACATCATCACCGTGGCTTTGTATGCATTGCCTGAGGCTAGAGATAGCGACAGAGCTGCATAGACGAGGCCACAGGGTAACAGGCCATTGGCTAAACCAAGTGCATACCAGCTTTTGGCGCGCGCATGAGATGAGGCGCGCTGAGCCAGTTGAGCCAAACCTGTTTTTCTACTTGCCCAAGTGCTGAAGTGACGTAACGGATCCGGTAACCAGCCAACCAGATTCAGGGCGAAAATAATCATTACGCTACCTGCTAATATGGCCAAGGCACGTTGCAGTAAGTCGCCGCCAAATGCGCTTAGAGCAACACCACTGAATCCAACCAACAGACCGAGCAGGCTATATGTGCTTATGCGGCCGCATTGGTAGATGAATAATCCACCCCACCATGTTTTGCTTTGGCTCATGCTTACGGCTGTGACCAGTCCACCGCACATGCCAATGCAATGCAGACTGCCCATAAAACCGAGAGAGAGCATTAGCAGTAGCGCCGATGGCAGTGTGTCAGTCATGCTTGAAGTTGTTTGGTTTGTCGGTTGTTGTTGAGCTTGTGTTGTTCTGTGTTTGATCGACGTCATCGTCATCCAGAATGCGATGAGCTGGGCCTTCCATGTCATCATACTGGCCATTTTTTACAGCCCAGAAGAAGACCAACACACTGACCAAGCCAAGCAGAATCATGCCAGGAATTAAACCATAGATAACACTCATGTTTTCTCCTGTATCAGCGATAATTAACACCAAACTTCATCCGAACGATAACATTAATAGTGGGATCGGGCGATTGACAGTCAGGTATTATTATTATATTATGCAATAATAATATATATTATTAAGGAGATTGATATGAAAAAAACTGTAATTGCGATTGGTGCTGCAGCAATATTGTTAAGTGGGATGGCTGTTGGAGAAGCGTTAGCAGCTCCTCAAAGTAAGTGTAAGAGTTGCCATACCTTTGATCAAGGTGGCAAACATAAGACTGGGCCAAACCTGTTTGGCATTATGGGTAGTAAGGCAGGTAGCACAGATTTTGGAAAATACAGTAAGTCATTGAAAGCAGGTGACTGGGTCTGGGATGATGAGAACATGAAGGCCTGGGTGTGTAAATCTAAAGATGCGATCAAAAAGTTGTCTGGCGATGACCATGCTAAAACTAAAATGGGTAACCAGAAGAAGTGTGATGCCAAAGCAGATGCGGTAGTTGCATTTTTACATACGCTTAAATAAATCAACAGCAAGATAGCTCCGGCGTCATTCCCCCTCCCTTTATGACGCCGGGGCTTTTTTTGTCCTAATTCAACACAGTCGGAACCAAAAAAGGTTACATTCAATGCCTTCGTGGTAAAAGTTTTTGTGCAGTTTTACAAGGTTTGATCGGTAAGAGACTAAGATGTAATCAATCAGGTCTTTTATTGCGCATATGCCGTCTGATAAGGATGGCATTTCCAATGACCACCAAAGAACTCAGTGGCATGGCGATCGCAGCGAATAGTGGTGTTACCCATGCCGCCATTGCAGCAGGGACCAGCATGATATTATAAGCTAGTGATAGGGTTAGGTTCTGATGGATGGTGGTGATGGTGCGGTCACCCAGATCAAGTGCCCAGGCGATGCGACTCAAATCACTGCTCATCAATACGATATCGGAACATTCCATCGACACATCTGTGCCACTGCCCATGGCGATACTGATATCGGCCTGCGTTAATGCGGGTGCATCATTGATGCCATCGCCGACCATTAATATATGTTGACCACTCTTTTGCAGGGTTTTGACGTGATTAGCTTTATCTTCAGGCAATACGCCTGCAATCACGTGAATTGGAGCATTTGCATGCGTGGATAAGCGTTGTTGCAAGTGGTTGGCAGCAGCTTTTGAATCACCGCTTAACAGGGTGATGCCAAGACCGTGTTGGCTCAAATTAGTGATAAGATCAAAGGCCTCGTCTCGCAGTTGATCTTCGATGCGAAGAATGCCGAGTAGTTTACCATCTACTGCAACCAGCACTGGCACGGCCATGCTGGATTCGATGTGATTACATGATGTGGATATGGCTTCAGGAAGATGGATGCCTTGTTGCTGCATTAAGCGCTGGTTACCAATCCATACCTGTTGTCCATCCACCATTCCGCTGACTCCCATGCCTGGCAATAGTTGCGCATGTTGGCAGTCGAGGAAATGTAATCCTTCTGTTACTACTGTGGCACATACTGCTTTAGAGATAGGGTGGGAATAGCCTCGTTCTACTGCGCCTGCGAGCAGCAGTAAGCGTTCTTTGCTGTTTTCAGTATCATGCTCATCTACAAGCAAAGTATCTGTTACACGCATCTGGCCGGTTGTTAGCGTGCCTGTTTTATCCAATACCACATGGGTGATTTTTGAGAGACCTTCCAGCGCTTCGCCATTGCGTACAAGTACGCCGTTCCGTGCAGCAAATGCAGTGCTAACGGCAATCGCCATTGGGGTGGCTAAGCCCAGGGCACAGGGGCAGGTGATAATGAGGACGGCTGTTGCAGATAGCAGGGCGGTGTTAAAATCGAGTGTTGTCCACCAATAGATAAAGGTAAGGGTGGCAAGTAGAAGCGTGCTGCTTACAAACCAGGGTGCAATTCGATCTGCTATGCGCTGAATAGGCGCTTTTGAGCCCTGAGCAGATTCAACCAGATGAATAATACGGGCCAGCACAGTGGCCGATCCGGTTGTTTTCACTTGCATAATGAATGGGTTTTCACCATTGACAGTACCAGCGAATACAGTGCCATTACGCTGCTTATGCACAGGCAAGGGTTCACCGGTTAACATGGATTCGTCAATATGGGAGTTGCCTTCAATGATGGCACCATCAGCGGGTACTTTGTCACCCGGTTTGATGCGCAGCAGGTCACCGGGTATTAATTTACGCACTGCAATGCGTTCTTCACTACCATCAGCCATGATGCGGGTTGCCATGCGTGGTTGTAACTCCATCAATCGCAGTGTGGAGGCAGAAGCGTTTTGGCGTGCCAGAGCTTCCAAGTATCGGCCGATCAGAATGACAAATAGAAAACTTACAACGGTATCAAAATATACGTGGGGGCCGCCTTGTATGGTTTGCCAGAGTGAGTATGTGAAAGTGGCCAGTGCACCGATGCTAATGGGCAGGTCCATGGACAGCGTACCGTGGCACACTCCTCGCCAGGCAGATTTGAGAATAGGGCCACCTGAATAGAGTAATACTGGTGTGGCAATTGCGAAGCTAATCCAGTGGAAGAAATGACGGTACTCAATGCTGATGCCAGAAAACGCACCGGCATACAGTGCAATGGATATCCACATGATGTTCATGGCACCAAAACCAGCGAATCCTAAACGAAATAGTAGTGCTCGGTTTTGTTGATGAGCTGCGCCTTCAAGGTGTTCCATGTTAAATGGTATAGCGGTATAACCGAGCGCAGCCAATCGGGTCATGATCTGCGTCAGGGATACGGTTTCAGCTCGCCATTGCAGCAACAAGCGATGATGGACCAAATTGACCTCTGCTTTGATGATGCCAGGCATACCAGCAAGGGCTTTCTCAATCAGCCATACACAGGCCGCACAATGAATACCCTCAACCATGAGGCGCGCCTGTAGTGATCCATTGGACAGATTCTGGGTGAATTCCTGTTGTACTTCGCTAAGATCATATTGATCTATATCCGCGGGTGCTTCAGGAGGTGGCGTTATATTGCTTTCATATTTTTGTAGGCGTTGATAAAAATTATCCAGACCAGCCTCATGGATGACCTGGCATACACTTAAACAACCAGAGCAGCAAAAAAGGTGTTCTTCATCCGGGGCGTCTGTTTGTTGGATAGTACCAGTGCAGGCGGCCGAGCCATTGGCTGGCAGACCACAATGAAAGCACTGTTCGTTGACTATGGGCAATGGAGTTTCTTATAAGCAGATAAGCTATTATCACTGCATATTTGTAACGATATGAAAGAAACACAAAAGCTGGAATGTATTGAGTTCCTTTGTGCCCTTGTGTTGTTGCGGTGAAGGTTGTTCACTGTTTTTCGACAAAAATACGTTGTGCGGTATCAAAGCGCTGCTCATCAGCATCGATACGGGCAATCAGATCCCAGTGACCGGGCATTGGGAATGAAACCGGTGCTGTGAAAGTACCTGTATCGGTGAGTGATAATTCGATGTCAAAATCATGACTGGCATCGCTCGGGCGGTATGCTGTCAATATGACATGACCTGAAGATACCGGGGTTCCTGCATGATCCATGACATATAAACGACAGGTGACCGGCGTGTTGGTGGTAATTTTGTCGGGTAGCATCAATTGTAAACGCCACGCAGATGAGGCTGCATCATCACGCAGTTTAGCATCATGAAAATAGCTTTTTCCACGTTCATAATAATCCTGTACAACGAGATTGGGAGGAGAGATGAATGCGTAGGTGATAAAGATGATGTTGACCGCAACGGTAATGCCAACAGCAGCAAGGATGATACGTAACCAGGGGTTTTTGAGATCTGATTTTAGTTGTTCACTGAACATATTATCCTCTTGTGGTCTCTCTTCGTTGATATGAGATAGTTATTTTTTAGGGCCAATAAAGACAGACTTTTTCTTGATCTTAATATTATCAGTCGAATTGATGCTCTCAAGTATAAATCGAATTTTAGTTTTTTTCTTTTTGAGCTGTGCAGGTGTTGCGCGCAAAAAGACGTGGAAGGGAATGATTCCTTCAGGTTGAAGGGTGATAATATCCCCGTCTGGCATTTTGATGTTGACGCCATCCAAGCCAGTTACGACCAGTTTAAACGTAAGCTGTTGAGGGGTTTTGTTCACAGCTTTAATGGTGTATCTATTTTGAATGCTGCCGTTGCTCATTAGTGTGAACAGTGGCTGCCTCTCATGTACTACAGATAGTTCTACGGGAGGAATATGTGTTAAGCCGTAGATGATGCCAGCAAGAGATAAGAGTAATACGACACTATAGGTGATGACACGTGGACGTTTGTACAGTGGTGGCAGTGTTTCTCCGGATAGCTCTTTTCTTGAAGCATAACGAATCAAGCCACGCGGGCGATTGACTTTATCCATGATGCTATCGCAGGCATCGATACACATGCCGCAGGTGATGCAGCCTTCCTGCATGCCTTCTCGAATATCTACGCCAGTTGGGCAGACACCAACGCAGAGGCGACAATCGATACAGTCGCCCTTCTTATTGTCATCACTACCTCGTTTTACCTTGCCGCGCGGTTCACCACGCGCCAGATCATAAGTGGGAAGCTCTGTATCTTTATCAACCATGACGCTCTGAATACGTGCGTAGGGGCACAACCAGAAGCAGACCTGCTCACGCATAAAACCGGCAAACACATAGGTGAAGAAGATGAGAGACCCGATGGTTACCCATGCAATCAATGGAGCCTGAAGGGTTACAACATCAATCCATAATTGATATGCATCTGTGAAATAGGCGGTGAATGTAACTCCGGTGAGTATGGAGATGAGTATCCAGAGCAGATGTTTGAGCAGTTTTTTACTGAGTTTCTTCACTGTCCATGCTGCAGTATCCAGCTTTCGACGTTGGATGGGGTTGCCTTCAATTTTATCTTCCAGCCAGGTAAACCAGTCGGTCCAGATCGTTTGAAAGCAGAAATATCCACACCACACACGTCCGGCAACGGCAGTAACAGCAAACAGGGTGATGGCCAATAAAATCAGAACCAGAGAGAGCATCCAGACATCTTGCGGCCAGATGGTCAGAGAGCCGAGGTGAAACTGGCGATGTGGAATATCAAACAGGATAGCCTGATGATCTTCGCTGCGGAAGTAGGGCAGAATGAAAAAGGATAACCAGAGACTAGCTGCATACCATTTATAAGTGCGGAAGCGCCCCGGCATACGTTTGGCATGAATGGTTTCTTCACCTGCATTGATATTCCAATGATGGGCATCGGTGTAGAGCGCTTCTATCTCTTTCTGATCTTGTTCCGACATTTCAACTCCCTGTTGAATTCAAATACAATCCATATATGCCGATATTATAATATATTGATATAGCAAAGGCCAGAGTGGTCGTTTTGTTCTTGCACGAAAAAGGGAGGCTCTATGAACCTCCCCCCCTCCAGTTTTATTGTTATAAACTATTCCGAGTCGTCGTCGCTATTCATAAGTACGTACATTTTATAGGCCGCATAAAGGCCGATTAAAATAGTGCCGCCGACTGCGAGAAATGTTCCAATGACTACTGCATCCATATCTTTCTCCTATTTCCCGCCACCGAATTGATGTACTTTGACGGCTAGCATTTTGATCGCTTCAGGGCTGAGTTTTTCACCAAAAGCAGGCATAATAGCTATGCGTGTATTGGGTACTTCATCCGGATCTTCATTGACACCATAACGAATGGTGCGCAGCACTTCTTCCTTCGAGCTGCCAAAACGCCAGATAGCATCGGTAAGGTTGGCAGCACCACTGCCTAAGTCATTGATGGCACCACCTGCAGCATCTTCACCATGGCAATCTGCACAGCCAGACGCATTAAAGTGAGCCAGCCCTTCAGGAGTTGCTTTGCCTTGTGCTGCAGCGATCACGAAATCAGCCAGTTTGTTGATTCCGGCTTCATCAATTGTGTCGATATGAGCTGGCATGGAGCCTTCGCGACCATCCGTAATGCTTTCGACGATAGTGTCAAAATCACCGCCAAATAACCAGGCATCATCAGACAGATTAGGGAACAGGCCAGGAGCACCTTCTCCTCCGGTGCCATGGCAGCCAGCGCAGCTATCACCAAAGATAGCTTTAGCAGATGAGTCGGCAAAGTTACGCATACCAGCATCAGCCATGAGAGCCTGCCCATCCATTTCTGCAACCTTCTTTAAGTAGGGTGCTTTGATGGCGTCATTTTCAGCGACTGCTTCTTTGAACTCTTTAATCTGAGTCCAGCCCAAGATTCCTTTGGTATAATCATTGACCAAAGGAATGGCTGGATAGAGTACAAAGTAGATGATGCAGAATATCCAGCTGGCATGAAAAGAGATCATCCACCAGCGTGGTGGTGGGTTGGTTAACTCGCGGATACCATCCCACTCGTAACCCGTATCCGGGACTTGTTTCGGCTTATTTTGTTTGGCCATGACCAGTCTCCCTTTTCATCTCTTCATTATTGTCGTTGTGAATTACAAAATCACGGTACTGCTCAAAGTGATCGCGGTTGGATGGTTTGAATACCCATGTGTAGAGCCCAATCATTAGTGCTGAAAGGATTAGAACAATAACCATTCCGGTCCAGTCAGCATGCGTCATGGCATCCCAGTCGGTAGAGAAAAATTCAATGAGACTATTCACGATAGTCTTTTCCTTTTTCGAAGTTCACCATGGTGCCAAGTACCTGTAGATAGGCGACGATGGCATCCATTTCTGTTTTACCGTGTACTGCTGCTGCAGCGCCTGCAAAATCAGCTTCCGTGTATGGAACGCCAACCATGGCCAGGGCCCGTAGTTTTTTCTCGGTAAGATTCTCATCAATGATGTTCTCTTCAAAGAATGCATAGTTTGGCATCACAGATTCAGGCACCAGCGAGCGGGGTGCGCGCATATGCTGAACCTGCCATGCATTGGAGTACTTGCCGCCAACACGAGCCAGATCGGGTCCGGTGCGTTTGGAACCCCACTGGAACGGGTGATCATATTTTGATTCAGCCGCTAGTGAGAAGTGACCGTAACGTTCTTTTTCATCACGGAACGGACGTATCATCTGTGAGTGGCAGAGGTAGCAGCCTTCACGGATATAAACATCGCGGCCTTCCTGCTCCAGGGCAGTATAAGGGCGTATGCTATCCTCTTCTTTGCTCAGTTTTTCAATGGTGCTGTCCAGATAGTAAAGTGGAACGATTTCCACGATGCCGCCAATGGATACCACGATGGCAACCATGATAATCAAGCCCATGACGTTCTGTTCCATTTTCTCCTGCAACGACTTTTTTTCGCGCCGTTTCTGAGGGTCGATGGAGCGGCCCAGGTAGTTTTGGATAACTCTTAATAGTCCCATGACTTCCCCCTATGCCTGTGCCGCAGCAGGTTTTGATTCATCTGCATTGGATTGGTCAGCGCCTTTAATGGTCATTACAATATTGTACAGCATGATCAGAGCGCCAAGCAGTACTAATAGTCCGCCGACAGAGCGCAGTACGTAGTAGGGATGCATAGCAACAACCGTTTCTGCAAATGTGTACACCAAATTGCCATAATCATCAGTGGCACGCCACATTAGGCCCTGCATAAGACCGGATACCCACATGGCACAGATGTAAATCACTGTACCTATGGTGTGAATCCAGAAGTGTGTATTAACCATTGTTACGGAGAATATCTTGGTGTTCCACAGGCGCGGAATCAGGTGATAAAGAGCACCAATGGATACCATGGCTACCCAGCCCAACGCACCGGAATGTACATGTCCGATAGTCCAGTCTGTATAATGAGACAGAGCATTGACTGTTTTCAATGACATGACCGGACCTTCGAAGGTGGACATGGCGTAGAATGCCAGTGATACAACCATGAAACGTAATACATAATCATCACGCAACTTGTTCCATGCACCGGATAGCGTCATCAGTCCGTTCACCGCACCACCCCAAGATGGGATGATCATGGCGATGGAAACTGCTGCGCCGAGTGAGCCTGCCCAGTCTGGTAGAGCAGTGTATTGCAGATGATGTGCGCCAAGCCAAACATAACCGAACATCAGAGCCCAGAAATGCAGCACGGATAGTCGATAAGAGTAGATTGGCATATCTGCTTGTTTAGGAATGAAATAATACATGATCCCCAGGAAACCAGCTGTCAGGAAGAAGCCCACAGCATTGTGTCCCCACCACCATTGGATCATGGCATCGTGCACACCGGAGTATATAGAATAGGAGTGCGTCAGAGTGACCGGAATTGCCAGTGAATTCACCACATGTAGATAGGTGATCATGATCATCATGCCAAGGAAGAACCAGTTGGCCACATAGATATGTGAGACCTTTCTGTTGACGATAGTCATGATGAAATTGAACATATATGAGAGCCAGACAACGGCGATGAGGATATCAATCGGCCATTCCAGTTCTGCGTACTCTTTGCCCTGTGTCCAGCCCATCGGGAAGGAGATTACAGCGGCAACAATAATCAGGTTCCAGCCCCAGAAGGTGAACCATGCCATTTTGTTGCTCCACAAGGGGACACCGCAGGTGCGTTGTACAATGTAAAAGGCTGTTGCCATCAATGTGCAGCCGCCAAAGGCAAAAATTACGGCATTCGTATGCAAGGGACGTAAGCGACCAAAACTCATATATTCATTGAAATTGAGGGCGGGGAATGATAGCTGCCATGCAATAAGATCACCGACCAATGAGCCGACGACAAGATAAACAGCGGCACATACTGCAAATGCTTTTACGATCGTCATATTGTAATTGGGGTTTTCCGGGGTGCTTTCGACCACAGTATCCACCTCCTGATGTGTTTTAAAGTTCATTCGGAATACTACTTATGGAGTTGTGCTTGTATATACTTTTTTTATGGTTAATTTTTATACATGGCAGATGCGCATTTAAAGGCTGGATGTTAGTGCTGTTGCGGATGTTGAAATGGCGTAGGCAACACTGCTCTGTGAATGCTGGGACGAAAGAATCATGCGAAAATACAGAACTGTTTAGGATATTTCCGGGTCATTGGTTTAATTAGGTGTTGCGTGGATTTTAGCAACTGATTTTTTATACTGGTTTATCTGCCCGGATGTAATGTTGTGGATATGTCGAAACGGAAGCCTGTTTTTTTTTAGCGTGCAAGTGACTTTATACCATGCAATGAATTGATTGTCGTTTTGGCGAGCCTGACATCTTTGATGTGGATACCAAATTAATAGAAATGAACAGGTGTTCATAAAGAACCATGTTGTGGTTTATGTAAAACTAAGAAAGATTCCTAACAGGGTCAGACAGACCAAACCCAGCGATACAAAGAATGCGAATGCGATTTTTTCAGCCGTTGTGCGTTTGGCTCTGTATTCTAGAATAACTTCGTCAAACATGATCCTCACCTCTCTTATAAAAAATGAGGCAATGATCAGTTTTCAGTCAATGTGATAATATGATGTATATCACACTTTACATGGATGCAGGTATTAGTGGTGGTTTTGTTCTATGGCATGAATAAGCGTGGTTAAAAATCGGTTGGCTGTCGCAGATAATTGTTTTTCTTCCGTTTTTCTGGCGATATAGCCGTTGATGAAATCAACTTCAGTGGTATGCCCTGCTTCAATGTCTTGCCACATGCTGGTTTTGACTGGACCCATGGAGAGTGTGATGTGGATATGTTTGTGAATATCACCTTCTCCAAGGTTAATGCCGAATGATTGAGCGAGTGCGACTGTTTCCTGCATGGCCTGTTCTACAATGATAAGTGTTTCGTGATTGGCTGCCGTGTCGTGGGCATAACGACGGGTGATCGCCGTAATAGCATTAAATCCACAGTTCCAAAGTAGTTTGCGCCATAACATGGCGGCGGGGTCTGATTCGATACGAATGGGAACCGATGCACGTTGAAATGCTTCCATTAATGTGTGGAGATAATGATCGCCTGATCCTGTTTGCCAGAGTCCCATGCGAATGCCGCCGGCAGCAGAGTGAATGATATGGCCGGGTTGCGCTATTCTGGCTCCGATAAAGGCGCTGCCTGCAGCAATGCTGTTGTTTGGGAAGGTGGTGCGCAGTAGATCAGGAGCTTCGACGCCATTTTGAAGTGTGACCAGCAGCGTATCCGGGGAGATGAAAGGCTGAATCGTCGAAAGCATGTTGGATAGACCAGTCATTTTACAACATAAGATAATAACCTGACATGTGTTGAGATCTTCAGCTTTATCGGTGGCGCTGATAGCGATGGATATTTCAGTATTTTCAGATTTATGTCGTAATCCATGCGCTTGCAATGCTTTCAGATGGTTACCGCGCGCAAGCAATAATACATCAAAACCAGCTTGTTGAAGTTTACTGCCATAGTGGCAACCGACGGCACCTGCACCTGCAAATCCTATCTTCATATGATTCCCTCCATGACCCAGCATCAATACGACGCTATGCTTGCGATCCTTCACGACTATAACCAAAGGGGTTAGAGATGCCAAAAGAACAACTGCGCAAAGATGCTTTTGAATATCACAGTAAACCAAAACCGGGTAAAATAAGTGTTCAGCCGACCAAGCCTTGCGTCACACAGCGGGATCTGGCTCTGGCATATACACCTGGTGTGGCGGAACCCTGTCTGGCAATTGAAAAGAATCCTGAACTGGCCGATGAGTTTACCTCCCGTGCCAATCTGGTTGGAGTGATTAGTAATGGTACTGCGGTACTTGGTCTGGGCAATATTGGTCCTTTAGCCAGTAAGCCGGTAATGGAAGGAAAAGGTGTATTGTTCAAACGTTTTGCGGATATTGATGTGTTTGATATCGAATTGGCTGAAAACGATCCGATGGCGTTTGTTGAAACGGTAGCGCGCATGGAGCCCACTTTCGGCGGCATCAACCTGGAAGATATTAAAGCACCTGAATGTTTTATTATTGAAGAAGAACTGAAAAAACGTATGAATATACCGGTGTTGCATGATGATCAACACGGCACAGCGGTGATCCTGGCGGCGGCTTTTCTAAATGCTCTTATTTTGCAAAATAAAAAAATTGAAGATGTGAAAATTGCCTGCCTTGGAGCAGGGGCGGCCGGCTTTGCCTGCATGCGCTTGATTGAACAGCTTGGTGCAACACGTGAAAATATTCTGTTTCTGGATCGTAAGGGTGTGATCAGTAAAGATCGCAATGAAGATCTGCCGCCGCATAAAGCATATTACGCCACAGAAAGAACTGAGCGTACGCTTGAGGAAGCGATGGCTGGCGCTGATGTGTTTGTCGGCCTGTCACAGGGCAATATCGTGAATGCGGATATGCTTAAATCAATGGCCGACAAGCCGATTGTGTTTGCCATGGCTAATCCAGACCCTGAAATTGATTATGATCTGGCTATGAGTGCCCGCGATGATCTGATTATGGCCACCGGGCGCTCGGACCATCCTAATCAGGTGAATAATGTGCTTGGTTTTCCATTCCTGTTCCGTGGTGCGCTTGATGCCAGAGCCACTACATTTAATGAAGAGATGAAAGTTGCTGCCGTGCATGCGCTGGCTGAGCTAGCCCGACAGGATGTGCCGGATTCGGTGTTGAAAGTGTATGGTGTCAGTGAGTTGCGTTTCGGCCCTAAATACATTTTACCCAAACCATTCGATCCTCGCTTGATTGAGGTGGTGCCTGTTGCAGTTGCCAAAGCTGCCACTGAAACTGGGGTTGCACGCAAGCCAATGGTAGATGCATCGGCATATGCGCAGGAACTGGCTGGGCGTATCGATAACTCACGCCTGTTTATGCGTATCATTTCTGATAAGGCGCGTGCGCATTCTATCCGGTTGGTGTTGCCTGAGGGTGAGGATGAGACTGTCATTCGTGCTGCTCTTGAAATGAAGGATCAGGGTATTGCTGATCCGATTCTGATCGGTCGTGCTGATCGCTTTCAGGCAAGTTGTCGCAGCGCTCAGATAGATGCTACTGGCCTTACTCTGATTGATCCAAGTGTTGATGATGCGCGTTTCACTGCACTTGCGGATGCCTATTATGAAGATCGTAAACGCAATGGTGTTCTGCCAGCTGATGCCAGAAAAGCATTGCGAAGTGATACGAATATGCTTGCAGCAATGCTGGTACGTAGTGGCGATGCTGATGGCATGCTGTCCGGACGCACGGCACATTATCCCAATGTGTTACGTCCAATCCTGAAAGTGCTTGGCCATAATGAAGATGGTGTGCGCCACCATGTTTATGGTATGTATTTGATGATTATGGAAAACAGCGCCTATTTCCTGGCTGACTGTACGGTGAATGTGGATATGAATGCTGAGCAGTTGGCAGAGTTGGGTGAGCTGGCAGCAGAGACAGCTATTTCACTGGGTTGTGAAGCGCGTGTTGCAATGCTGTCATTCTCCAACTTTGGCAGTGTCGAGCATGCAGAAACTAACAAGGTTGCAGAGGCGACCCGTCTGTTGCATGAAAGAAGACCGGATCTGATTGTAGATGGTGAAATGCAGGCCGACACAGCGGTGAACAGTGCTATTCTTAAAGATTACCCTTTCAGTAAATTAAAAGAGCCAGCCAATATTCTGGTATTTCCGACCATGCAGGCCGGTAATATCTCTTATAAACTATTGCGTGAATTGGGCGGCGGCACTGCCATTGGTCCGATTCTGCTGGGCTTGCCTGAGCAGGCACATGTCTTGCAAACCGGCGCATCGGTTGATGATATCGTGAATATGGCGGCCATCGCCGCTGCACGAGCCGCCGATCAGTAAAGCAATCAGTCAAAAGGATTCACCGCAGAGGACGCAGAGTAGGGTCAAAGGCATCAATATGTATGGTTTTACTTTGCGTACTCTGCGGTAAATTATTAATTATTCGGGAGCTAATCACCGTGACGTTTCAAGATCTTATACTTACATTGCAGCAATTCTGGGCCAAACAGGGCTGTGTGTTGCAGCAGCCTTACGATAGTTCGATGGGAGCAGGTACATTCCATCCTGCCACTTTCTTACGTGTCTTGGATGATAAAGACTGGCGTACTGCTTATGTGCAGCCATGCCGTCGTCCGACCGATGGGCGTTATGGTGAAAACCCCAACCGCTTGCAGCACTATTACCAGTTTCAGGTGATTTTAAAACCGGCACCGAACAATATTCTTGAGCTCTATCTCGACTCCCTGCGCACCATAGGTATTGATCCTGAAGTACATGATATTCGTTTTGTTGAGGATGATTGGGAATCGCCAACGCTCGGAGCGTGGGGTTTGGGCTGGGAAGTCTGGCTCAATGGTATGGAGGTGACGCAGTTCACCTACTTCCAGCAGGTAGGCAGTGTTGAGCTTACACGTACACCGGGTGAAATTACTTATGGTTTAGAGCGTTTGGCAATGTACCTGCAGGGTGTGGATAATATCTATGACCTGGTCTGGGTTGAGGATGCCGATGGTAAGCAAGTTACGTATGGTGATGTGTTCCACCGCAATGAGGTGGAATTTTCAGCCTATAATTTTGAGCAGGCTGATGCGGCCAGATTACATGAATCATTTGATCATGCAGAGGGCGAATGCAAACGATTGACCGAACATGACTTGGTCTTGCCTGCTTATGAGGAAGTGATGAAAGCATCGCATGCATTTAACCTGTTGGATGCGCGTGGAGCCATCTCAGTAGCGGAACGGCAGCGCTTTATTGGCCGCGTGCGCGGGCTTGCCCGTACCGTGGCGAGAGCTTATGCGGGGGAGCAAGCATGACAGAAGCAATGGGTGTTGCTTCTGTCATGCGCGATAGTGCTGCATCTCATGCAGCAGTGAGAGATTTTTCCAGGATGAATATGAAATGAGTGAATTACAGCCTTTATTGATTGAAATTGGAACAGAAGAGATACCTGCCGGTGTTGCGCCGCGTATGGGAGAAGCATTGAAGGTGGCAGTTGAGAAGCTGCTGGCCGATGCCAATGTGGCACCACAATCACTGCGTTTGGGTGTAACGCCGCGCCGCCTGCTATTGCATGCTGATGCTTGTCCTGTAGTGCAGGCTGATGCTGAAGAGACACTGTGGGGGCCACCGGAGCGGGTGGCATTCCCTGATGGTAAAGCCGGTGGAGCAGCAATCGGTTTTGCTAAGAAGTCGGGGCTGTCATTGGATGATTTTGAGTTGGCTGATAAAGGCGATGGTAAAGGCAATTACATGAAAGCTGTGCGCACGGTGAAGGGGCGTATGGTTGCTGATATGCTTGCTGAAGCCATGCCTGCTATCTTGCGTAAGTTACCTAGTCCCAAGCAGATGCAATGGCGTGATGGGGATGAGCGTAGTGATGCCTTTATCCGTCCTGTTCGCTGGATGGTCGCAAGGCTTGGTGATGATGTAATTGATTTCAGCTTTGCCGGCATCACAGCAGGGCTAATCAGTCGTGGCCATCGTATGCATGGTTCAGAGGGTGAACTTGATGTGAGCGATCCATTTGGCTGGCTGGAAGGCCAGTGTGTGCGTGCTGATCGGGATGCACGCAAAGCGTTGATTGCCAAACAGTTGATGGATGCTGCAAGTGAAGCTGGTGTGACACTGGTTGATGATGAAGATCTATTGGATGAAGTGACTGACCTGGTTGAATGGCCACATGCGATTGCAGCACGTTATGATGATGATTTTTTGCGTTTGCCGGAAGAGGTGAGTCGTATTGAGTTGAAACATCATCAGCGCTGTTTTTCTTCGCATGATGTAGACGGAAACGTGACGCCAGTCTTTTTTACGGTAGCCAATATTCAATCTAAGAACCCAGCGGCAGTAGCGCAAGGCAATGAGCGCGTAGTGAATGCCCGCTTGGCTGATGCAGCGTTCTATTTTGATCGTGATCCACAGCAGGCGCTGGAAGCACGGGTCGAAAAACTGTCTGAGATCGTTTTTCAGGACGGTCTTGGTATGGTGGGAGATCAGGTGCGCCGTATGCGTGCGTTTGTGCTCGATAATGCCACTGCACTTGGTGTGAATGCCAATGATGCGCAGCGCGCCGCGTATTTGTGCAAGTCTGATTTAACCACTGGTTTGGTTGGTGAATTCCCTGAATTACAGGGTTATATGGGTGGTATTTATGCCCGTATGGATGGAGAGAATGAGTCTGTAGCAGGGGGCATTGCGCAGCATTATGCGCCGTCTGGTGCAGAAGATGACCTGCCGGATAACCGTATTGCGCGTGCTATTGGCGTGGTTGAGCGTGCGGATAAGTTGCTGGGTTATTTTCACCTTGGCCGTATTCCTACCGCCAGTGCTGATCCGTTTGGCTTGCGTCGTGCGGCGATTGGTTTGATTCGTCTCTTGAGTGATACCACTCAGCCGATTGATATGACGCTGGATCAAGTCATTGATGAAGTGGCAAAACAGTGGAATCAACAGCGTGTGACGATTGCCATCAGTGATGAGACTAAAGCTAAGGTACATGCGTTTGTTATTGAGCGCCTGTTGGGACTGAGCAGTGCATTGGGCTTCTCTAAAACATCTATTGATGCAGCGGTGCATTCATCAGAAAATAGACCGTTGTATCGTGAGACATTGATTGCGCGTCACTTAATGGGTTTTGAAGATTCAGATGAAGGGCAGGCGATTGCAGCAGCCAACAAACGAACAGCTAATATTTTGAAGAAAGCGGCTGATATTCCAGCGGCAGTGGATGTTGCTTTGTTTGCAGAGTCGGCTGAACGCGCCTTGTATGATGCGTTGCTGAAAGCCGAAACTGATTTCCGCAGTGCTGTATCGGTAGCTGGGTTTGATGATTCCATTGCACCTGCTTTGAGTGTGCTAGCGACACTTAGGGAACCGGTAGATACATTTTTCGATGATGTGATGGTGATGGCTGAGGATATGCAGGTGCGCGGCAATCGACTGGCTCTGTTGGCGCGTTTGCGTCAGTTGTTTTTGAATCTGGCCGACGTATCGCGCCTGTAGATTTGTTAGTGCTTTTTATTGCAAGGGGCCTTCTCTTGCACAAGTGCTATCACCTTGGCGCAGAGAAGGCGATTGCTAGCCGGTAGTTGCGTTGCTTTTGATTTTACTTTGCGTAACTCTGCGTACTTTGCGGTAAATAAAACTTTAGTGTGATAAAAGAAATGAGAGGTATAGAAATGACAGTAGCGACAGCCCGCCATATTTTGGTGGATTCAGAAGAGAAATGTGCAGAGTTAAAAGTACAAATTGAAGCAGGTTCGGAGTTTGCTGATCTGGCAAAAGAGCATTCAAGCTGCCCATCCGGTCGTAATGGTGGTGACCTGGGTGAGTTTGGCCCGGGTATGATGGTGCCAGAATTTGATGAGGTCGTTTTTTCGGCTGAAGTTGGCACGGTGCAAGGCCCTGTGAAAACGCAGTTTGGTTATCATCTGTTGGAAGTTACAAGCCGTAGTTAATTAGAATGCAAAGGTTCATGGTTGTGCTGAATGGCAATCATGCACCTTTTAGGATGGGCTGATTTTTTGCAGGATGCAATCAATCAGCATATTCTTGAATATAAAGCACAAAAAGGGCGTCTATCTCAATAGACGCCCTTTTTTAATGATTGATGGTAGAGCTGATTCTATCTGAATCAGCGGTACGGGTTTTTAAGCGGCTTTTTGAATCTTGCCTGAACGCAGGCAGCTTGAGCACACTTTTACTTTACGGGTCTGTCCGCTAACGACAGCGCGAACCTGCTGTAAATTCGGCAGGAAACGACGGCGAGTCGTATTATGCGCATGACTGACATTATTGCCTGACATAGGACCTTTTCCACATACTTCACAACGCTTAGCCATTTCAAATACCTCCAGAGAAAGGCGGCGCACTTTATGAGAATGCGATCAAGCACACAAGTAAAAAAATACATTTTATTTTGCGGCTGTGTATTGAGATCTGTTTCTGAAATTATTTTTATGGCGTAAGACTATGATTTCATTGTCTTTATGGTCACTTGAAGGCGATTTTTAAGCTATTCTCGTTCTATCAGTTCAATAGCATATCCATCCACATCTTTCACAAAAGCGATCACAGTTGTGCCATGTTTCATAGGGCCGGGTTGCCGGGTAATGGTGCAGCCAGCCGCGCGAATACGCTCACAGATGCCATAAATATCATCCACGCCGATGGCGATATGACCAAAAGCAGTGCCTTGTTCATAGGCTGATGTGTCCCAATTGTGGGTTAATTCAATCACGGCATTCTCTGATTCATCCCCATAGCCGACAAAAGCGAGTGTGAAACGACCGGCAGGATAGTCTTTGCGGCGTAGTAGTTTCATGCTCAGAATACGGGTGTAGAAGTCAATGGACTGATCCAGATCGCCAACGCGAATCATAGTATGTAATAGTCTCATGATGTTTTGTCCTCATCTGTTGGTAGTACATCGTCTTGTCTGGCTAACCAGCGCACCTGCATCATCCAGACAGGGCTGACTAACAGTGTCATCGCTATGACGATCACGGTGAGTTCATGTAGTTGGGGGGAGAGTATGCCTGCAAAGGTACCGACAGCGGCGAGTAGAAATGAGAATTCTCCAATCTGACTGAGCAGGCCTCCGGTAATCAATGCCATTCTCCAGCTTTCACCGAGCGCGCGCATGACAAATACATTTACGCCGGAGTTGAATAGGAATACCGCTGTGGTTGCCCCCCATACCAGCCATAGATGTGACATCAAATAATCCATATTTACCATCATGCCGATAGAAAGAAAAAAGATCATGACGAAGATGACATACACGGACTCCAGATGTTGGTGAATCCAGTCAGACTGATTACTCGATGCCAATAGCATACCTGCAAGGAAAGCTCCGAGGCCGGCAGAAAGCCCCAGCCATGATGTGAGTGTGGCGGCACCCAGACACAATAGCAGGCCGAGCAGTACACGCTTTTCAACGCTGCCCTTTAAAAAGCCGGGGATCTGCAAAGCATCTGTTTTCATCAAAAACACTACCAATGTGATGATCGCCAAACCGCCGCCAACCTGTTTGATCAGTTCGGTGCTATTGAATTCACCATCACCCATTAGGCTCAATACAATCATCATTGGTACGATGGCTATATCTTGAACGAGCAATACACCAACAGCATTCTGTCCGAACGGCTCATCCATTTCTCCTGCATCCTGCAACTCTTTGAGCACCACCGCTGTGCTGGAGAGAGAGATGACAAAGCCGAATAAAATACCGAGGTTGGTTGGCAGATCAAACATCCAGACCAGTGCTACACATGCCGCGACACTGGTGGCGATTTGAACGCTTGTACCGATAAATGCGATGCGCCAGCGTTTCATAAGTCTGGGAATGGAGACTTCCATGCCAACAAAAAAGAGCAACATGACCACGCCGATCTCGCCGATTCGGGTTACCGTATCCTGATCAGAAATGACGCCCAACATGGTAGGGCCAAGCATAATGCCGGTAATGATATAGGCGACCACAATAGGGAGTCCTAAACGTACGGTGAGATAAGCCAGAGCCAGTGCGACCGATAATACAATCGTGATGTTCATCATCATGGGGTCTAAGTGCATGTGTTTTCCTTTATTCTTATTTTAAAGTCATTATAGGAGAAAAATGATATAGTGCATACGAGTGGATTAGCAAGGTTCATGCAATAAATCATTACTGGTGTTGAAAATATATGTGTGAATGAGCTATGATCTGGCATCTTCAATGTGGTTTGATAACCGTTGAGTGTTGTGATTGGGAGTCCTTGTGTCTAAAAAGGTACAGCGTAATGCGCCATGTCCATGTGGCAGTGGCAAGAAATATAAAAAATGTTGTAAGGTTAATGAACGCGACCAGATGGTGGCCAGTGGTCACCGACGTGATGGGGTAATGCATGCGCTAACCTGGGTCAGCGATCATTATACGAAAGAGACCGACCAGTGGGTGGATCAGGTCTGGTTGTCTGATATCTCTGAAGAGCAGCGCTCAGGTATTGCGCTTGCCGATGCTACAATTCGCAGTATTCACGATGTTAATCTGTTGGAGTATTTGGTAGCCGCTGGACGTTATAGTGATATGGAGGGTGAAGACCGTCCGTTGGAATTAATTTTGAATGCACCGGAGTTGACTCTGGATGAGGCACAGCGAGCCTACCTCAAGCAGTTGTCTGAGCGCCCATTGCGTCTATATAAAGTGATAACATGTGTGGCGGGCGAAAGCTTTACGGTCAGTGATGCGATGCTTGAAAAAGCTGAACAGATCACCATTAATGACGCCTATGCCAGTCGCATGTTGGATGTGGAAGATGTGGTGGGTTTACGGTTGATGCAGACGCCTGCCGGCTGGGAAGCTTCCGGTGCGGTTTATCATTTTCCTACTGAATATTTGGAAGAATTGGGTGATCTGTTGCGTGCGGCAGATGATGATGCGTTTAGTGCAACCATGATTCACTTTTGGCTTAAATTAGTGGCTGCGCATGTCTGATGCGTTGATGCAGGCTGACCTTAGCAGTCTGAAACTACTGCACCGCGGTAAGGTGCGCGATATGTATGAGGTGGATGATACACATATTCTTATTGTGACCACTGATCGTTTGTCTGCCTTTGATGTGATCCTGCCAACGGCTATCCCGGGTAAGGGTGGAGTGTTGAATGCTGTGTCCGATTTCTGGTTTAAGCAATTGTCACATGTCGTAGCCAATCATGTGTCGGATATGAGCCTTGAAGAAGCCATCCCCGATGCAGTAGAGCGCCAGCGCGTTGCTTCACATGCCATTGTAGTGAAGCGCTTGAAACCCGTGCCTATTGAGGCAATTGTGCGCGGTTATCTGATTGGTTCAGGCTGGAAAGAGTATCAAAAACAGGGTTCTGTCTGTGGTATTACACTGCCTGAAGGGCTTGGTCTGGCTGATCAGTTGCCTGAACCGATTTTCACACCTTCGACCAAGGCCGATGTTGGTGATCATGATGAGAATATCAGTTTTGATGTGATGGCTACCATTATTGATGCCGATTTGGCTGAGCAAATTCGTGATGTGAGTCTGGCTCTGTATAAAGAGGCTGCTGCGTTTGCCTTGCAGAAGGGTATTATTATTGCTGATACCAAATTTGAGTTCGGACTTGATGAACATGGTACTTTAACACTGATTGATGAAGTGCTTACGCCTGACTCTTCACGTTTCTGGCCTGTCTCAGAATATAAGCCGGGCATGAGTCCTCCGAGTTTTGATAAACAGATCGTACGCGATTGGCTGGAGACACAGGATTGGGACAAGAAAGCGCCTGGCCCTGTATTGCCGGATGAAATCAAACATAGAACATCAGAAAAATACTTGGAAGCACTGACCCGTTTAACGAGTCTGAATTAATGGATCTAGTGACTGCAGTTGCTGCGGTAGCTATTGGTGTAGCACTGCTTATTTGGGGCGCTGATCTGTTTGTCGATGGTGCATCCTCAGTCGCTAAAAATATGCGTGTGCCACCGATGGTGATCGGTCTGACCATCGTCAGTATAGGTACGTCACTGCCTGAAATGATTGTTGCTGCCATGGCTGCGTTTGATGGAAATCGTGATCTGGGTATTGGTAATGCGATCGGTTCGAATATTGCCAATATCGGGCTGGTGTTAGGTATTACAGCGCTGATTATTCCTCTGACGGTAAAATCGTTAACCTTAAGGCGTGAGATGCCGGTACTGTTTCTGGTTACTGCTTTGGCATTTGCATTGATGGCTGATGGCGAGTTGAGCTTTAATGATGGTCTGATTCTGATTGTCGGGCTTGTGATGTTATTGGCATGGATGACACGCATAGGCATGAAAGATCGCCATGATCCACTCATTGAAGAGTTTACCGATGCCATTCCTGATAATTTAAGCATGGGTAAATCGGTGCTATTTTTTATCGTGGGACTCGTGGTGTTGATTGTTAGCTCACGTATGGTGGTTTGGGGAGCGGTGGATATCGCCCACTATCTGGGTGTCAGTGATCTGATTATCGGCCTGACCATTGTAGCGATCGGTACCAGTTTGCCTGAGTTGGTTGCGTCCGTTGTCAGTGCCTTGAAAGGTGAGGCTGATTTGGCCATTGGTAATGTGATTGGCTCCAATTTGTTTAATATTTTAGCTGTTCTGGCAATGCCGGCCTTAATTCATCCGGGGGCGTTTGCTCCGGAAGCACTGATGCGTGATTTTCCGATTATGCTGGGCTTTACGTTTGCTCTGTTTGTTGTCTCTTTTGGTCTAAAGGGTGGCAAAGTGACGCGTTTTGAGGGTGCCTTGCTGGGTTCTGGTTTTGTGGCGTATTTGTTTCTGTTGTATTTACAGGCGTGATGTTGTGATTATTTGATGCGAGTCGTACATGCTCGATGCAATG
Organism: Mariprofundus sp. EBB-1; assembly: GCF_003665155.1. GTDB lineage: Bacteria > Pseudomonadota > Zetaproteobacteria > Mariprofundales > Mariprofundaceae > Mariprofundus. The sequence continues at coordinate 31,443 of NZ_RCFQ01000011.1, forward strand.
CATTGGCATGTATTGGCATACTTATGTATGAGGCGTTACCTTTGCGCCACTAAGATTTTGGAGAGTAGAGATGAATTTTGCTGATCGTGATGGTGTGATTTGGTTTGATGGCGAAATGGTGGACTGGCGAGAGGCCAAGATCCATGTGTTAACGCATACACTGCATTATGGCATGGGGGTATTTGAAGGTGTGCGCGCCTATCATGCTGATGAAGGTACGGCGATTTTCCGGCTGCAGGCACATACTGATCGCCTGTTTCGTTCTGCTAAAATCATGAATATGGAGATGCCGTTCAGTAAAGAAGAGATCAATCATGCGCAGCTTGCAGCGGTGCGTGAAAACAAGCTGGATTCTGCTTATTTGCGACCGATGGTATTCTACGGCTCTGAAGGTATGGGCTTGCGCGCAGATAATCTGAAAACGCATGTCATCGTTGCTGCCTGGAGCTGGGGAGCCTATCTGGGGCAGGATGCGCTGGAGAAGGGCATTCGTATCCGTACTTCTTCATTCTCCCGCCATCATGTCAATGTTGCCATGTGTAAAGCCAAAGCGAATGGTAATTATATCAACTCCATGCTGGCGCTCTCTGATGCTCAGCGAGATGGTTATGATGAAGCATTATTGCTGGATGTGGATGGTTTTGTAGCAGAAGGTACTGGCGAGAACTTCTTTATGGTCTATGACGGTGTGATCTATACGCCCGAACTGACCAGTGCACTCGATGGCATTACCCGTGCAACCGTGATTCAGCTGGCCAAAGAAGAGGGTTATGAGGTGCGTGAAAAACGCATTACCCGTGATGAAGTCTATGTGGCTGACGAAGCATTCTTTACCGGTACTGCCGCAGAAGTCACACCAATTCGTGAACTTGATGGCCGCACGATCGGTTGTGGCTCACGCGGGCCTGTTACCGAAGTGCTACAACGCAAATATTTCGATGCTGTACACGGTAGAACGGGCACCCACGGAGATTGGCTCTCATACGTGAAATAAGCACACACATTTCACATATCAATATAATAAAAAGGGCGCCTGTGGGTGCCCTTTTTATTTTACTGTGTAGAAGAAAGGCATGGCTTGAGTGTTGAATGGATCTGTCAGTCGGGCAGAAGTTTGATGGTTGCTTGCGCAGAGGTCTTATCAATATCGATCATGATCTCGCAATGCTCGTTGCATTCATCAACCGGTGTAGGGTCATCGGAGCAGCTGCACCCGGCAATGATGGCTTTGTAAAAGATGGCTGCTTTCACCTGAATGGATGTGTCTGATGCTTGTATCTGAAGAATCATCGCTTCGATACCATTATCCAGGGCATAACTGCCATGCGTTAGCCCCTGCTGCAGAGGCAGCTCATGGCAGGAGAGTGATTCGATCTCCTGCTTGATGACTGCTTTAAAACCAGCCGTACCCAGTGCTTTGCGTGTGTTGGGAAACAGCGGTAGAGCTTGCATTACCCTGCGCGGGTGAAGGTGAATTCATCATCCGATGACATCTCGGCATTGAAGCTATAGTCCGCGATATCGAATGCTTTTATCTGTTCAGGGTTTTCGATGATGTTCTCGATGATATAGCGGGACATAAAGCCACGCGCTTTTTTGGCATTGAAGCTGATAATGCGATATCTACCCTGACGTAACTCTTTGAATACAGGGGTGATGATGCGGCCGTTAATGTTGGCTGTTTGCACGGATGAAAAATATTCGCTGGATGCTAGGTTGATGAGCACATCATCACCTTGCGCAGCCAGCGCATCATTGATGCTGTTGGTGATAATATCTCCCCAGAATTGGTAGAGGTTATTGCCTCTATCCGTAGTGAGTTTTGTACCCATCTCCAATCGATAGGCTTGCATCAGATCGAGCGGGCGCAATAGTCCATAGAGGCCGGAAAGAATGCAGAGGTGATTTTGCGCATAGGTAATGCCCTCGTTATTTAATGTTGCCGCATCCAGCCCCTGGTACACATCACCATGAAAGGCAAACAGTGCTTGTTTGGCATTCTCAGTGGTGAACGGTATGTGCCAATCCTGATAGCGCTGCATGTTCAGATCAGCCAGTTTCATGGATAGCTTCATTAAATCAGCTATTTCAAAGCTATCCTTTTGGGCCATAATATCTATTAGTTCTGCGGCATGTTCCAGATGCATGGGCTGAGTGAAATCAGCAGTAGGGCATGGGGTGGTGAAATCGAGTTTTTTGGCGGGTGAGATGGCAATCAGCATGGCCATATACTATGCTTGCAGTTAGGAAGGACAATCTTGTTTGTCAGATGGGTATATCGACAGGGTGACATGCAGTGGAGGGTGATACCGGCGTGGAAGAAGTCAGCAGCTATTGTAAAGCATTGATGCGACAGGCGATTGCGTTAGCGAAAAAGGGCATGGGCACTACACACCCGAATCCGCGCGTGGGTGCGGTGGTTGTGAATCATGGTGAGATCGTTGGTGAAGGTTGGCATGAGCGGCCGGGTGGGCCACATGCTGAAGTGATGGCCTTGGGTAATGCCGGAGAAAAAGCGCGTGGTGGAGCAATCTATGTCACGCTTGAGCCATGTGCGGCACACGGACGTACACCAGCCTGTACTGAAGCGATTCGTAGAGCCGGCATTAAACATGTGATTTTTGCCTCATCCGACCCCAATCCTGTCATGGCAGGAGGAGCTAAAGTATTGCGGGCAATGGGTATTGAAGTTACTGCTGGCGTGTTGAGCGATGAAGCGGATGCTATCAATAAACCATTCTTTCACTATCAGCGTACCGGTCGCCCCTATGTGATTGCCAAGGCTGCGATCTCGCTGGATGGCAAGCTGGCGACACATACTCACCATTCCCAATGGATCAGTGGTACGGGATGCCGTGAACATGCACATGAACTGCGGGCTACATGTGATGCTGTCCTGGTAGGTGCAGGCACGCTGAAACACGATAACCCATCTTTAACGGTACGTGATGTGGAGATGGTCGGTAATGTGCCGTTAAGGGTAGTGTTATGTTTTGAAACACCAGTGTTCAGTGCTGCGTATAAAGTGCTATCTGACGAAGCCCCAACACGTCTGTATGTCCGTAGTTTGAATGAACATGCTGATGCCTGGCGGGAGGCTGGGGTGGATGTGCAGCATGTCCCGAGTCTGTTGTCTGTATTAAAACATCTCGCCGATGATGGTTATCTGCAGTTACTACTTGAAGGTGGTGGTGCCCTGCATACCTCTTTTTTAGAAGCAGGATTTAGTGATGAAATGGTGCTGTACCAAGCGCCTATCATGATCGGTGGCCGTGATGCTGTAAGTTTATGGGGGGGCACGGGGGCACCAACATTGGATCAGGCCATTCGTTTGTCAGGTGTTGAGCGTCTGAGCATGGGCGATGACCAGATGATTCGTGGCACTGTGGTTTATCCGGATTAGCTGATTGGGCCAGTGATGCGGGGTATGATGATTAACCTGCGGCGCTGGCCACTGTTCTATCCTGTTGTCGTTGCAGTTATCGGCTTGGCACTAACACGCACAGACCTTACCGATATTCCGACTGCTTGCGTTCTTTTGGCGCTGTTTATTGCTACTCTGCTATGGTTTCGACAGTACTTGCTGGCCTTGTTATTGATGTTGGGGGTGCTGTGGGGGCTGGGTGATTTAATCTTTGATGCTTCGCGTGTCGCCGTGGATAGGCAATGGTTGAATGGTGATATAGTTGTGACGGCAGATGTAGAGAAGCTTGAGCAGTTACCTACTGGCCGACGTTATCTGTTGCGGCATATTCGATCTGATCATGATCTGCTTTTACCTGGCAAAGCACTGCTTTATCAATACAGAAATCGAAAGCATACGAGCGATGTTTCCATACAGGCTGGTCAACGAATCAGTGCCCGCGTGCGTTGGCGTGAGCCGCGGAATTACCGTAATCCGGGCGCCTTTGATTATCGTGCGTGGTGTTTTGACAGGCAGGTAGCTCTGATTGGCTCTGTGCGTGGTAGCCCTGAAATCATTGTCTCAAATGTGTCATGGCTAGAGATGCAGCGTCAAAAGGTGCGTAGGATCATTTCTAAGGTGGCAGCCGGCCATGATAATGGTGTGTTATCTGCGTTGCTGTTGGGTGAACGGGCACAAATCACAGAATCGGTGAACCGTTTTTTCTCAGCCAGTGGTACTGCGCATCTGCTGGCAATCTCTGGAATGCATATCGGTATGGCTGCGGCATGGGCCTTTGCATTGGTGTGGTTTGTGTTGACCCGGCGGGAGTCGTGGATTGTACGTTTTCCTGTGCGAAAGATTGCACTGTTCAGTGCTTTTCTGGCGGCAGCTGCTTATGCCAGCATGGCGGCTTGGCCGTTGCCCGCTATTCGGGCTACGGTAATGTTGGCTGCCGCAGCACTGGCCTGGCATCTGTCTTCGCGTAGTGAACCGATGAATACGCTGTTGGCAGCACTGGCTTTGATATTGTTGTTTGACCCCTCTGCCATTGCATCGCTCTCGTTGTGGTTATCCTTTATAGCGACAGCAGCGTTGCTTCTATGGGCTTTGAAACTGGATCGGAAGGAAGAGCTTGCTTGGTATCAACGTTTGTTCGGGGGGATGCGATCACTATTATGGATCTCATTGCTGGCGACATTGGCAACCCTTCCCATGATTATCTCTACCTTTGGTCGTATCCCGGTCTATTCTATACCGGCTAATATGCTCATGGTGCCGCTGTATGCACTGTTTGTGATGCCAGCTGCGTTATTGGGAGAGTTGTGTGCGTTATTGGGGCTGGATGCTTGGGCCTTGGGGTTGATGCAGTTTGCATCCGTGGCGGTGAATCAGGGTTTGAATCTGTTATCACTGCTGGCATCACTGCCTGCCGGAGAGTTGTGGGCAGTGGCTCCGTCGATGCTTTTGAACGCACTGTATGGCACAGGGATGTTACTGGCCGGTTACCTGTTCTGGTCTGAAAAGCAGCTGAGAGCAGCGGGTGTGGCTGCTATCGTACTTACTATATATATAGTAGGTGTTTTGTTTGAATCAGAGGTGAAGCAGCCGCAATGGATTGTTTGGGATGTGGGGCAGGGCGCTGCTTCGACACTGCTATTGCCGGGAAACAGCGTGGTTGTTGTTGATGCGCCGGGACACAGTGGGAGTAAGTTTAATGGTGGCACAAGCGTGGCGGCCGGCTTGCGGTATTTAGGCTTGTCACATATTGATGTGTTGGTGTTGAGTCATGCGCAGTCGGATCATCTTGGCGGGGCGCTATCGTTAATGCGGCAAGTCAATAGTGTGGGAGAAGTGTGGTTGCCGGATGTTGCCGATGCTCACGCGGATAAAAGGGTGAAGGCGATTGAGACATACGCAGCGGAGAAACATATTCCAATACACTGGAAAGGGCGTGGGGATGAACGGCTTGTAGTAAAATCTGACTATCGACTGTCGCTGAAGGTGCTTTGGCCTCCGCGTGCGTTGTCGTTGCGTAATGCGAATAACACATCATTGGTCTTGCTGGCAGGTGTAGATGATCAAAAGACGGGGGGAAAGTTCAACCTTCTTTGGCCGGGCGACATAGAAATTGGGGCAGAAAGGGCGCTTGTGAATACTGGACTGGAAAAGGTCGATGCTATGCTGATACCGCATCATGGCAGTCGCAGCTCGAGTCATCAGGCATTTGTGCAAGCATTGCAGTCTGATTGGGCGGTGGCACAGGCAGGTTTTGCTAACCGTTATGGTTTTCCTGCTAAAGCAGTGGTGGAGCGTTATCTTGAGCGTGGTGTCGAAGTGAAAAACACAGCGGATGGGGCAGTTATGATACGTTGGACAGGAGCAAAACAGGGGGCTGTTTTGCAGCAATGGTCAATAAATGCCGGCCATCGCCGTGACATGGCACGATCATGGTGGCAGTCATGGTCGGCAGGGCAACCGCATTAATATATAAGGGTTTACTCTGTGAAACTTGGCGTGCTCTACGGTAAATGGTTTTAAAATTTTATTGCAATTGCCCTACCATGGTCGGTGTTGATGATGACTTTTGCCGTGGGCTATTCATAATTGCCGCGCGTGAATGCAGAGTTTGGTGTGTGGATGCAGTTGTATTTGTGAAATATAAACGTTTAAAGTGAATTCATTTGAGTAAATTAGTGCATAACTATTTGAATGAAGCGCAATCGACGGGCGAGTGATCGGTCGTTATGGAGGTGTCAGTGTTAGAGTTTATCCAGCAGGGCGGCATTGTGATGTATATTTTATTGGCGGCATCGGTGTTATCGCTCACGATTATTTTTGAACGTGCATGGAGTTTACGTCGCTCGGTCGTGATTCCGTTGACAGAAGTAAAATTTGTTGAGAAGGCTGTGCGTGAAGGTGATGTGAAAAAAGCCATGCAGTCGTGCCAGTCCAATAATACAGCCATGAGTCGTGTGTTGTGGGTGGCGCTGTCCAATCGTGGCGTGCGCCGTTCGGTGATGAAAGAGATCCTTGAAGAGACCGGGCGTCAGGAAGTGGCTCATATGGATCGTTTTATTGGTGTGTTGGGTTTGATTGCTGCGATTGCTCCGTTATTAGGCTTACTGGGTACGGTGATTGGTATGATCGAAGTGTTTCAGCAGATCTCACTGGTGGGTGTTGGTAAAGCCGATGTGCTGGCTGGTGGTATTTCAAAAGCTCTGAATACCACGGCGTTCGGGCTCTCCGTGGCCATTCCATCGTTGGTGGCATACCGTTTCTTTGAATCACGGGTCGATAGTTTTGTGCTGGAGATTGAGCAGCATGCGATGCGTTTTGTTGAGTTGTTGAAAGGGGAGCGTGCATGATTCTGCGCCCTAAAAAACGTATCGATTATCTGGTGGATATCACGCCACTGGTCGATGTTGTTTTTTTGATGCTGATTTTTTTCATGGTATCAACAACCTTTAATGTGAGCTCTAGTCTTAAGCTGGATTTGCCATCGAGTAAGGCAACTGTGCAGCAAAAGGAAATCAAACAGATAACAGTAAGTATTGATGCCAAGGGTGGTTTTTATATTGAGGATAAACTTGTTGCGGATGCTGACTTGCGTAAACGTATTTTGAGTCTCTCCAAGGGTGACCCGAATATGCGCGTGGTGCTGCGTGCCGATGCTGAGACACACCATAAACGGGTGGTATTTGTGCTGGATACATTGCGTGGATTACATATGAGTAAAATTGGCATTGCTACAGTTGCGCCAGCTGAGGGTGAAAACTAATGCGCGTTGTACAAAAATTTGGTGGTACGTCGGTAGGTTCTATTGAGCGTATTAAAAAAACAGCCGATATTGTGCAGGCAGAGCTTGAGCGTGGCGTGCAGGTGGCTGTGGTGGTTTCTGCTATGAGTGGAGAAACCAATCGTCTGTTAGCGTTGGCTAAAGAGATGAGTGAGCAACCGAAGGGACGTGAGATGGATGCTCTGCTGGCAACGGGTGAGCAGGTTAGTGCTGCCCTGCTGGCGATTGAGTTGCAGGCGCGTGGCATTGCTGCATATTCATATAATGGTGGACAGGCTGGTTTTGTAACGAGCGGGGATCATGTGCGTGCTCGTATCAAGCATGTGGAAGGCGCACATTTGATAGCACATCTGGAGGCCGGAGAAGTGCCTGTAGTGACTGGCTTTCAGGGGATGGATGAAAAGGGAAATATCACGACCTTGGGACGTGGTGGTTCGGATACATCAGCTGTGGCGCTGGCTGTTGCTGTTGATGCAGATGTGTGTGATATTTATACGGATGTGGATGGTATTTATACGACCGATCCCCGTATGGTGCCCAAAGCACAGAAGATGAATCAAATTAGTTATGAAGAGATGTTGGAGTTTGCATCTTTAGGGGCAAAGGTGTTGCAAACGCGTTCGGTTGAACTGGCCATGCGTTTTCAGATGCCTCTGCATTTGCGCTCCAGTTTTGAGCCGGTGCAAGGCACGATGGTAGTTGGAGAGGATGAAACAATGGAGAGAGCAGCAGTGTCCGGAGTGGCCTACAATCGGGATGAGGCCAAAATCACTATTATGGGGATTCCTGATCAGCCGGGTATTGCAGCCAATGTCTTTGGGCCAATTGCTGCTGCAGGCGTGAACGTGGATGTGATTGTACAGAATGTTTCAGAGCAGGGTTTTACTGATATTACATTTACCGTACCACGCAGTGATTACAAACAGACCATGGGAATTATGCACATGCTGTGTGAGCAGATGCAGGGGCGAGTTGTTAAAGGTGACGACGGTGTTGCTAAAGTATCCGTGATTGGTGTTGGTATGCGTTCGCATGCTGGTGTAGCGAAGGATATGTTTGATGTTTTGGCTAAAGAAGGCGTCAATATTCAGATGATCACGACCAGTGAAATCAAAGTGACAGTGGTGATTGAAGAGAAGTATATCGAATTGGCTGTGCGTACATTGCATACCGCTTTCGGACTTGATCAGGCAAACAGCTAAAGGTTTTGAATCTTTAAATGATAGGTGTTGTGTTTGCGCTGGCATGTTGGGCGTTGTTTTTTTTGGCGCCACATAATATTTCTACAATGGATTTAAATCGGGAGGCCATTGCCGGGGGAGAATACTGGCGGCTGTGGACCGCGCAGCTCACACACTACAAACTTTATCCCCTGATTATGAACAGCGTCATTATTGCGGTAATGGGCTTGGTTGTCAGGCGTTTTGCAAAAGAGTACCAGGTGGCCTTGAGTCTGCTTATTGCGATGCCTGCCATGACTGGTTTAATGTTCATTATGGTGCCCGGTTTCACTGTATATAGAGGGGCATTTGGTGTGGCTGCAGTGATAGCAATGATGGGGATCTGGTTTCTGATACTTGAGACCAGGCGATTCTCATTGGGTTATTGGGCAGGAATCGCATTGTTTTTGTTATTTGTCTCCAAAGTAGGCATGGAAACAATGGCGGTGTTTTCACCTTTGCATGCGCATCCTTTGCTGAGTGTGCGTATGGATTGGTTGATGCAGTGCATAGGCGTGTTGATTGGTTTGATGGTTTTCAATGCATTGCACCAAATTCATGTGACCAATGCCCATAATCTAAAACAGAAGCAGCGTCGGCATGCTGCAAAAGCTGCATCGGCGGCATCCATGGCAGCAGTGCAGCGTAAGAAGGTAAATGACTAATGTCGGAAATTGCAGTTGCTCTGTTGCATTATCCTATTTTAAATCGTCATGGTGAAACCAGTACGACTGCTATCACCTCCATTGATGTGCATGACTTTGCCCGGACCTGTGCCTTTTATGATGTGGGGCCGGTCTATTTTGTGCATCCTGCTGCCGGCATGCATGCACTGCTTGGTGATATGACAAATTATTATCTAAGCGGGGCTGGTGGTGAGAAAAACCCAGCCCGAAAAACGATGTTACAAGCAGTTCGATGTGTGTATTCATTGCAGGAAATACTCGATCAAGACGATTATCAGCTTTGGTACACTTCAGCCACGCCACCGGCGGCTGATTGCATTGATCCTTCTAAGTTGCTGGAAATAGAGGGAAAACATCTTATAGTATTCGGAACGGGCTGGGGATTGGACCTGAAAAACCTGCGGGAAGAAAATGGATGGTTGTCACCCATCGAAGGTGTGGGTAAAGTGCGCCACCTTTCTGTCAGGGGTGCACTAGCGATATATTTGGATCGTTTGCGGCGCTAGTAAAACTGACACAAGTTTCGGAGGCAAAACAATGCGCGCACTGGATGATGTAACTAAGGATCAGCTACGTGACGATATCCCGTCATTCCGCGAGGGCGATACTGTCCGCGTGAATGTTCGTATTATCGATTTTAAAGATACCAAAAACGGTGTGGTGAAAACCGAGCGCCTGCAGGCTTATGAGGGTGTTGTAATAGCACGTCATAACAATGGTATTTCAAGCAGCTTTACGGTTCGTAAGATTTCGAACAATGTTGGAGTGGAGCGTGTGTTCCCTCTGCATTCACCAATGTTAGAGAGTGTTAGCGTTATTCGTCACGGTCGTGTGCGTCGTGCTAAGCTTTATTATCTACGTGAATTGCGTGGTAAAGCGGCTCGTATTCGCGAGCGCCGTTTCTAAGCTTTATTACATAATTTTTTAAAAAGGGAGCTTCGGCTCCCTTTTTTTTGTTGAAATTATATTTTAGGAAAGGTTTAATGTGACTTTGTTTTAACCGCTATTTAATTTAACGTTTATAATTGCTTGAGTTGTTAATAAAAATAAGTCAGTCTGGCGACCTGAATTTATTTAGGGATATTCCTAATGCTGGGAGGCATATATGTTAGGTGAATTTATTGAAGCGTCCATTGATTTTACAAATGCTGACATTTGGCAAATGTACGGTGTTTTGACAGTTGTGTTTTTTGGGATTGCTATCATGATGTATAAAGCATCACTGAAAGACGATTAATTAATTTTTTTATATAAAGGGAGGATTGGAATGAAGCGTTTAATGATGTTAATCAGTGCTGCGGCACTGCTGAGCCTGAGCTGGACTGCTGCATCTGCTGTGGCAGCGGTACATGATGGAATAAGTGGTGGCGTTGGTGATGCTGCTAAAGGCCGTATTATATTTGATAGTGGTAAGGGTGATGATGTGCCTGCCTGTGCTGGTTGTCATGGAACAGGTGGTATGGGTTCTGATGAAATGAGTACGCCTCGCCTTGCTTATCAAGTTAGAAAGTATGTTTGGAAGCAGTTGGAAGATTTTGCTTCTGGTAAGCGTTGGGATAATAAAATGTTCCAGATGAACGATATTGCTAAGGCTTTGACCAGGGAAGAGCGCCGCGATGTAGCTGCTTATGTGCATACGCTGAAGACTCCTACCCTGGGTTCTGATCTGGATGCTATGCGTAGAGAAGGTTCTGAAGATGGTGAACCAATTGGTGTTGTGCATAAAGGTAAGATCATTGCTGAATATGGTTTGCCTGATCATGGTGTGCCTGCATGTATGAGTTGCCACGCATTCCACGGCCGTTCTGCCGGTAATATGTATCCGGCTATTGGCGGACAAAAATATGTTTATCTGAAGCATGAGCTTGAGGCATTCCGTATGGGTGCAACCTCACCTTCATCTGAAGATAACATGGATTCACGTGATAACGATCATAATGCTCAGATGCGTAAAGTTGCAGTGAATATGACTGATGAAGATATTGCTAATGTAGCGGCGTTCCTGACAGTGGCGCGTCCATCAACTGGCGGTAATCCTTCTGCACCACGTCATTGATCTGTAGATAATCATTGATTCGATAAAATGGGAGGCTTTGCCTCCCATTTTTTTTATCTGAAATAAGCTTGGTTTTATCATTTAGGCGTTGTTGGTCGAGATGGTTATAGTGTCAATCAAATGATGGACAAAAAAAGAGAGGCAATGATGCCTCTCTTTTTTTATGTACTCAGGTGGAATGTTGCGTTGTTGTATCTGCTTGATTGAATAAGTTGTTTGTGAAGGTCGGGCTAAGTTATTGGGTGTTTGCCTTATGAAACGTAACAGGTTCTTTATCAGGGAATCTAACCGTGATGCTGTTGTTGAAAATTTTAGATGTATTGATTAATAAGGGGCCGCTCCAGAATCCGCCCAGAGCGATGCCGATCGTGTTCTCTTTAATGCCGGAATATGGTGATATCAGTTTAATTGACGGTTTGTTGTTGGGGAATTCTATTTTGGCAGTTTCATCGGGATAAAAGCGAATTTTTCCAGTGTTGTCGCTATTTACCCATAGGCCTGAAAGTTGCTGATTGACGGCTTCATCAATAGGAGTTTCGTTGGATTGAATGCAGCCTGATATGAGCAGCCCTGAGAGTATGAAGTAGCCATTTTTTTTCACTGTTTGCTCCGGATTTTGAATTGGTGACCCGCAATGCTGAGTTGGTCGTTGTCGATGTTTTTAAGAATGGTTACGGTTTCATTGCTAAACCCATGTTCATGCTGAATGGAGACAATGTAGATATAAAAGTCACCACTAAAGCGCGGGTCTTTGCTTTTGGATGAAATGTTGAATGATAAAATTTCACCTAAGGATGATTGAAGATCTTCCATGCTTTTTTGCCATGCGTCCTTGGGGGTGGTTGCAAAAAATGATGGTTCAAAAAGAGTTTTCGCTGTATTCCAATCTTGCGATTGGATGGCTTGGTGAAATTGTTTCAGCAGAGTGTCGGCCTGTTGTTGATTGTCGGCCTGAATAAGACAAGATGGTAATAGAAAAAGACAGCAGAGAATAGCAATGAAACGACTGCGCATGTAGGGCTCCTTGTTGCAAAGATAGATTGATGACGGATAATGCCGACCCTATGACAGATGACACCAAACACCCACTAAAAACTGGCGAAAAACTCTTATTTATTGTTGCAGGTATATTTATACTGTTTGCATCAATTGCCTTTGGTATTATGCAATATGTAATGGCAACGAGTGACACCCCCATTTTTGATCAGAAAACGCATTATAATCTCACTGCAGAAGGCAATCAGGGTTCTTTGATTTTTCGGGAAAGCGCATGTACTGAGTGCCATCGCGCCATGCGTGGTGGAACCAATATGGGTAATAATCTTGATGGTATCGGCAATAAACGCGGATTAAAATGGATTGAAGCTTTTTTGAAAGATCCCGAAGCTGTATATGGGCATGAGACAATGGATCATGGTCCAAAACCCAAGCAGGCTTCTTATGTGGCTGAAATGTCTGAGCATGATCGTCATCTGATGGCTGTTTTTTTGTCTGAATTGATTTCAGAGCAGGGGTCTGCTTCATCATATGTGCCGCCTAAGGGGGATTCTCCATTTATTGATTCTATGGTTGACACCTGGGCGCCGAATAATTGGAAAGATAAATATACAGATATACGAGAAAAACCTGCAGATTTAAATAATGAAGCAACAACAGGAGTGAAGTAATGCAACGCCAGCCTTGGGAAGATCCGGAATATATTAAATACACCCTGTGGTTCGTATTTGCATGTATTATATATAGTATTATTGGCTTTACGTGGGGAGCCTTGATGGGTGGTATTCACGAATTCAGGCACTTTGTTGATCACCGTATGCATGGTAATTTGATTGTGCGCGCACATACGCATATTAATCTGCTGGGTTGGGTTGAGATGGCAATTTTTGCAGCGGTGTATTATATCGTACCTCGTCTGGTACAGCGTCCAATTTACAGTCTTAAGTTAGTGAAGTGGCATTTCTGGATTCATAACTTTGGTCTGATTGGTATGGTGGTGTTCTTTACTACTGCCGGTGTTGCCGGTGGTATTGCATCCGAGCACGTTTCTCCGGCAGAAGTTGAGGCTATTGTAAAACCTTGGCTTGCTACCATGGGTATATTTGGTTCTATGGTGCTGTTGGCTAACTTTATCTGGGCCTATAATCTATTCCGCACATGTTCCAATAGAGATAAGGGCTAATGATGATTAAGTTAAGACAACTGTCGTTCTTGCTGTTGATCTCACCAGTGTTGCTGTTGTCGGCATGTGATGATATGGACTTTGGTACTGGTGGTGGTGGCGTATTTACTGTTGGGCAGGATGTGCCATCCTTGAGGACTAAAACTCTGGCTGACGTTGGTGGTGATATGTCGAAAATCACCAGTTACCGTTATCCGGACCCCCGCATGTACCAGCTCTCCTTTGATGATGCATTGAAAACAGGTAAACCTATCATTCTGGAGTTCGCTACACCGGGTCATTGCACCCAGTGTGACCAGCAGTTGCAGATGCTGAAGGTCGTGATGGATACGTATGAAGATAAGGTTCTTTTTTTACATATGGATCAATATTATAACCCGGAAGCGTACGATGCATTTCAGGTGCGTGGTGAACCTTGGACGTTTGTAATAAACGGACAGGGTAAGGTGCAGCACATTGCCCCCGGACGCATGTTATACAGTGAATTGATGCCTGTGTTGAAGACATTGTTGGGGGATGGCAAGGATGGCTAAGTCGTGGAGAGAGGTTGAATGCGAGTTGCATCCGGATAAAAGCGGCATCTTATGGGATCTGTTGTTGTATGTGCCTACTGTATTGTTTCTCATTCTATGGGGGCTGAAGGTTTGGTATGGCACTGATGATCAGTGGATGGGTCAGGGCTTAATGTTTCTTGGTTTTTTCTTCTTGCTGGTTGGTGGCGGGCGTATTTTTCGCCGTCTGTTGTTGTTGCCGTCGGTGCCTGTGGCATTGGATGTGCGCAAAGAACAAATTACCTTCCGTCTGAAAAATGGAAAACGCCGTCTCTTGATGAAAAATTTGCGTTTTTTTTCGGACAAAGCAGGCAAGTCTTTCGGTTTGACGGGTGTCGATGATGCTGGTGCAAAACAGCAGTATGTGTTTCATAAAGGGCAATTTACTGCTGAAGATTATGCTGCCGTGACCAAGGCACTGGAATTTTATAAATAGTTTTGTTTGATGGTTTTAAAAAAAGTCATTGTTGCCCTGGTAGGGGCAAAACCAATAGGTTTTATTGTAAGTGGTTGATCTGTAAGGAAGATGTGTGTGTGGCTTTAGCCTTACTGCTTTGCCTTATTTGAGGCGACGACTTCTCAGGATATCCCATGCCATCCAGCCTACAAGCAGCGCCCCAAGGCAGACTGCAACTATGATGCTGATGACTTCAGTCTGTTCGTCAACCAAGCCTCCAATGAAGATATGGACGGTATAGCCAAGGATAAAGAGAGAGGCGCATCCGCTGATGCCGTAGATAATCAATTCACGCATAACTGAATCATGAAAGTTATTTTATGCGCTGGCAATAGTATTTAATAACCTTGAAGGATTTATGGGGTTGACACTCATAGGAAAGATTACAATACTTGCGAAGTATTAAAATAAATTCATATTTTCTTAATAGGGAGAGGGCATGAAAAATTCAATATGGTTAATTATCGTTGCGGGTTTCGTTACTGGAATGGGTAACGGGTCTGTATTTACCATTGCTACACAGTTGGCAGTGGGTCGCGGACCGTTTCCTGAAGCTGGTTTATGGGGTTCGGATGCATATTCACCGTTCACCTTCGAAGGTTTCGGTAACTGGGTAATGATTGTGTTTGGTCTGGCGTTCGTCTGGATTCTGGCTTCAGCACTTAAATTGCATGCGGTTAACGAAGGTTATCAGAAAGAATAATAAATAAATCTAGGTAGGGAGAGTAATATGGCTGGTTTTGCATCAGTATTGGGTATTATTTTGGCGTTCTCAAGCATGTGGTTTGCATGGTACTTGTTAATGCCGGGTCAGCATGACGAAGAGCATGATGAGTAATATCGGTTATAATTGGTTTTAAGTTTTAAGTATATTAAAAGGGGAAATACATGATTAAATATCTGTTTGCGAAAGAGAAGGATATTCCTGGCGGTACTGCAGCAATCTTCTTTAGTTTTTCAGCAATTATGTGGTTTATTATTGGTACGGGGATCGGTTCGTTTAATGCGGCCAAGCTAGCGTTCCCGGATTGGTTTACACATTTATATGCTCTGCAGTTTGGTCATATGCGCCAGGTGCATGTACATGCTGTAATTTTTGGTTGGATCACCGGTGCGTTTGCTGCATCAGCGATGTATGTTGTACCTCAGCTGGGTAACACCAAATTGTGGTCTGAGAAACTTGGTGTTTGGAACTGTTTCTTATGGAACGTCGGCCTTGCGCTTGGTTTGTCAACATTGTGGTTCGGTATGACTTCAGGTCGTGAGTATTCTGATTTCATCTGGCCAATTGATATATATATTGCGTTAGTGATGGTGTTGCCACTGTTTATTAACATCTTTATGTCTATTGTTACACGCCGTACACAGGGTATCTATACTACAAACTGGTTCTTTGCTGGTTCGTTCTTCATGCTCATTATTGTGTTCCTGGTTGGTAACGCACCTGAGTTCTTCCACTTAACAGGTTTGAACGAAGCATATATGACATGGTGGTTTGCACATAACGTGCTTGGTCTGTTGATCACGCCGGTTGCAGCAGCTATTACCTACTATATCGTGCCTAAAGTAACGGGTAACCCGCTGTATTCACATCGTGTTGGTCATTTGCACTTCTGGTCAATTGTTGTGTTCTACTCAACACCAGCTGCACATCACCTGATGAGCTCTCCACTTCCTGAGTGGTTGAAATCATTCGCATCTGTTGAAGGTGTATTGATTCTGGTTCCTGCGGTTGCTTATGTATGTAACATTTTGCTGACCATGCAGGGTAAATGGGCAATGTTCGTTGAGAATGTTGAAATCAAGTACACCATTACTGGTGTGTTGCTTGCAATCCCGTTGAACATGCAGGGTGGTTTCCAGCAGACACGTGCAATTAACTGGTATGTACATGGTACAGGTTGGATTGTTGCACATGCTCACTTGGCACTGCTTGGCTTCTCAACGTTCGCTGAAGCAGCTGCGGTATATTACGGTATTCAAACTATCGCACGCCGCAAACTGTACTCACTGAGTCTGGCTAACTTCCACTTCTGGATGTTGTTGATCGGTTTCTCTCTGTACTGGGTTTCTATGACTATCGCTGGCCTGATTCAGGGCGCCGGTAAAATCTACGAAGTACCATACATGGATATCGTGATTGCTGAGCATCCTTACATGATCGTAAGATGGTTGGGTGGAACTATGGTATTCCTGGGTAACTTCGTATGGTTGTACAATATGTACATGACTGTGAAAGCAGGTGATAAACTACCTGTAGGTCTACAGCCACAGGATGTTGCATACGTACGCTAAAAGATTGGGCTGGAGCCCCGCTAAAGGGCTCCAGCATTTTTTATACAGATTTTAAATTAATAGGGAGGAGTTAGAATGGGATTCCGAGAGTACCGAGTTGGATCGATTCTTTTTGGCGTAGCCTTGTCAGGATCGATGTTTGTAACAGTGTATATGCCTGGTTTAGATATATCAGGTGTATCATCTACAGCCACAGCATTAGAAAAACAGTTGACCTATGGTAAGAACAGTGGGTTTGATTACGGCGATTTGTTCCTGCATGGAACAGATAAACCAATAAAAGTGATTCTGAAAACAGATCCGGTTACTGGTGCTAGTATTGATGATACTGCTGCATACGTCTTTAAGCCCGGCACATCATTTCCAAGTGGTTTGATTCATGACCATATTTTGGGAGAGAAAGTACAGGCATTGAGTACATCTGAAGGTAAAGTTGGTCAGGCTAATCAAGCTGCCGGTGGCGTTTTTCTGGTAACTTCAAAAGTAACCAATGGTGTTGAAACTCCATATATTGAGTTTGCAACAGCAACCAAGGGTTGGGGTGTTGATGCAACCTTAAGTGCTGCATCTGAAACCATCCTTGCTGGTGCAGGTAAAACAATGTTTGTTCGTGAAGGTTGCTGGTGGTGTCATACACTGCTGCCTGAGCAGACACATGATTGGCAGTCCTTTGGTCGTCCGCCAGTTCTAGGTGATTTCAATGGTGAGTCTCCAACTACATTTGGTTCTGACCGTAAAGCACCTGATTTGTTGCATGTTGGTTCACGTAACTCATCTAAAGAATGGATGACGTTACACTTCTTTAACCCACGTCTGGTTCAGCCACATTCAATCATGCCGCGTTATGATTACTTGTGGGGTCCTAAAGACAAAGCTGGTAAAGCAATTGATCTGGCTAAATGGGATGAAGAGTTTGTTGCATATCGTGATGGTGAAAGTGTATATCCACCAGATGTTCCTGAATACGCCGATGATTCTGAAATCCGTTATTTGATGGATTTCGTTTTGAACTTGAAATAAGGGGGGGATAGAATGTCTAAATTTTTACCATTATTTGATGGTCTGAAACTTAATAGTCCACTGAAAACAATGTCTGATGATGCTGGCGTTGAAAATGCCAAACACATTTGGGAAAACGAAAGTCTCGGTGGTATTGCTGAAAATAATAATCCTCTACCGCGTCCTGTGGTTGGGTTGTTACTATTGACCTTCATCACTGCTATGGCATGGACCTTCCCATTGTTTGGTCAGCGACCTAGTGCGGCAATCTATTCTGATTATATCGGGATATATAAGTCTGATCCTGTGCAACGTATATTGAATGATACTACATTAACTTCCAAAGAAGCTGATGAAAGAGCTATGGCAATGATTGAAAAAGCATTGGCAGAGTTTCCGTCTAAGTATGAATTTCAGCGTACACAGCACCCAATCACTATGAGCGATCTACGCATCATGGAAGATAAATTGATTGAGTTGCAGCAGACACCTGGTATTGATCTTGAAGAGTATTCTATCATTGGTAACGAAATTGTGGTTGCGAATTTTGAAGGTAACTACAAAGCAGACGGTACCCGTGAAAAGAAACAGCCTTGGTGGGATAAGGGATACAAGACTGCAATTTTCTGGTTCCTTGGATTCTGTCTAGCTGTGATCATTACTGTTAAACGTCTTCCTCCGATCGACTGGAAGCCAGATCACAGTGTAGCACATTGATAATAATAGATTAGGAGATTTGATATGATTGATATGGATAATGCTCAATTTGCAGGCTTACTAATTATTGCAATTGCTCTACTGGTACCTGTTTTGTATAGCTTTTTTGTGGATAACCACAAAAAAGGTACGCCAGATCCACGCAATAGACAGTTTTAATATAGTCGTTAAGTTGTAAAAAAATGCCGCCCTTTATGGGCGGCATTTTTCGTTGTGGTTAGAATTGCTTTCTATTTCATGCATCGGCTCTACAATGCCCCATCATGAATAGATTTTTGTCTTACATTACTACAGTGGCTATATCGTGTTGCTGTTTGTCAGGTATAAGCCAGGCCGCTGAGGAACCGGTATTTGATCTGGGTATCGAAAGTATGCGTAGCCAGGAATACAGTATCGGTATTTTTATCTTTATGATCATATCCATGCTGGTATTTGTTGGTGTGATTGTCCTGTTTTATCAAAAGACAGATATGAGTAATGTAAAAACCGGTGAAAAAGCATTGATGGGCTTGATTGTCCTGGGTGTGATTGTTTCGGCAATATTTGCGGCTGTACAGATGTTAGACGGATTCTTGTTTTAGTAGGTTGAGCATTAAAGGAGTGTGTAATGGTTGAGTGGAGTGATGGTTGGACAATATATATATGGTTGATCAGTGGCGTTGCTATTTTGATTGCCGTGGTCTTTGGTCTGCGTTGGGCGAGTAAGAATGAGCAGTTTGATGAAGATATTAAGTATCTTGTTTTTGATGATAACGACCGTGATAAAATGTCACCTGAAGAATTTAAAAAATATCAGGAAGCAACTGCCAAGCAGGAAAACCGCCGTAGTGAATTGTTGAACCAGGCGCATGAGGGTTCCAAGTAACAGATATGCGAAAAGGTGATTGGTTAATTACAGGGCTGATCGGCTTGGTTGTCGTTGGGGCGATCGGAAAGGGTGCTTATAATTTATTTCATCCGCTCAAGGATGAAGGTATTCCTTTTTATTCAACGGCTAGTCATGAGGTGCAAGCAAAAGCATCTGATATGTATCGCGATATGGGTTGCCGGGACTGTCACTCTATATGGGGCGTAAAAAACCCTATGGAGAGCGTGCCGGCACCTAGTCTTGATGGCATTGGATCATTACGCAGTGAGCAGTGGTTATATGAATATTTTTCTGCTGAAAACCCGCAGAAAATCATTCCGACGCGTTTAAAAGCTAAATATGCAATGCCTTCGTATGCCTCATTATCAGAAGACGATCGTCGTTTCATGGCTAAATACTTTTCCAGTCTGCGCGTTAAGGATTGGTATCTGGAAAAAGTAAAAGCTTCCGAGTACAAAAAATTGACAGGAAATCCTTATCCTAACGATAAATAATTAAGCAAAGATCGTAATCGACTGACGGAGTCTTCAGATATGCAAAAACAATTACCACAACCTTGGGCGCCCAAATGGCAGCGCTTTTTAGTCGCTTTCTTTGCCGCAGGTTTGATTTATCAGCTTGGCCATTTGTTGTTTGGTGTACGGATTGAACTATTTTGGGGTGTGGCAGGTTATGATCTTGCATGGGTTGCAACGATGTTTATTCTGCCTGTAGTGACGGGGATTGTGGTCGGTTTCATCTATGGCTGGGGTGGAAAGCTGGTTGCACATTTTCCTCCGCTGATCATTCTCGGCATTGATTACTATTCAATGATGCACGGTACAGTACCTGAAGGTGCTAAATTAATTCCGCTCATGTGGTGGGGCTTCTTTGTCATTTTGAATATGGAGTTCTGTGCTGCCGGTGGTGTGATTGGTGAACTATTGTTGAAAAAATACTATGGCACTTGGGATTTACCGGGTACATCAGACTATGCTCCTGCTGACTCTGAAATTATACCAAGAGATGACGGTAAATAAGAATTATAATGTCGCGACAAGCTATTTCAGAAAAAGAGTTAATAAAACGTAAACGACTCGGTATGGCGATATTATTGACATGTGTTGCTGCTGCTATGATCGGTGGTTCATTGCATGTGATTGAACTTGGTTCAATGCGTATGGATGAGATGCGTGGTAAAATTTCCTATGACATTGCCGAAGTGGATGATCATGTTCGCGCTGCCGGTGAGGATATTCGTATTCAGGCCGCTCATGAAGCAAGAGAACATGATAATGAATTCTACTCTGTTGATACGCTGTCTGAACTGGTGAGCGCGGATGTCAAAGCAGAATTAGATCAAATGATCTTTATAGCAGCAGGTAGCTTTGAAATGGGTACCAACGCTTCGCGAAGTAACGAGACTGACCAACCTGCTCACTATGTTGATGTACCGGCTTTCTGGATAGATAAATATCCGGTCACCCAGGCTCAATATGCCCACTTTGTTGTTGCAGAACATTATCGTGCCCCATTGAACTGGGAAAAAGGCAAGATCCCTACGGGCCTTGAAGAGCATCCGGTGACATTAGTATCCTGGTATAATGCGCGTGATTATTGTGCATGGGCTGGCAAACGTTTGCCACAAGAGGCTGAGTGGGAAAAAGCTGCTCGTGGTACGACAGCGAATCGTTGGCCATGGGGCAATAAGATGGATGTGAGCCGTTTAAATACGTATTACAACATTGGTCATACCACGCCAGTACGTCAATATGAGCATGGATCGAGTCCTTATGGTGCGATGGATATGGCGGGCAATGTAACCGAATGGGTATTTGATGAATTCAAACCGTACAACGTAGTGAAGGGTCAACGTATCTCATTTCAACCATTAAAAGATCAATTTACAGGTACGGGTAGTGAAGATGTGGAACGCACAACGAACCGAGTAATGCGCGGTGGGTCATGGAAAAGTGATCCATTTTCAACGGAAAGTTATCATCGCAATTATTCGTTGCCGAATATGGCCTCTGACTTTTATGGTTTTAGATGCGCATCCAGCAAACAAATCAATGAGGTGAAACCATGAACGGCTTAAAACAAATCAAATTCATGATGTTGTTGATACTGAGTTTATGTTGGGCAATGCCTGCCTGGGCTGTTGATAGCTATCGCTATTTGCACGTTAGTATTGATACACCATGGGCTATTTTTGTATTGCTGTTTTTTATGGTCTTTGCACCCATGGTTCTGGCCGTTGTATTATATTGGCGTTACGCCTTGAAAAAAGACGAAGATGATCATGATGCGTAAAAGTCTTTTTCTCTGTTTCTCCCTGTTGATGTTGTGTACAGGTTTTAACGCTGTGGCAGTTGCCGCGGGTGCAAATGCACAGATTGGGTCAGAATCAACTGCAGTTAATGAACATTCCTCTGATGTTATGCGGCAATTTAATGAGGAAAAGGCGTTGGCTGCAGAGCGTGCGATCTCTACCAATCGTAAACATCAAATTCTGTTTTGGATGGGCGGCGCACTTTTATGCCTGGTTCTGCTGGCAGCCGGTTTTGGTGTAGCGATGGGGATCTTTGGTAAGGATGTGTTCCTCTGGCATGTATTGTCTGCCGGCTTGGCGACAACACTTGCGATTGCCCATGCCGTAGTTGCTTTTGTCTGGTTCTACCCAGATCGATTGTTGTAGTACGCTCTTTTCACACGCTGCCACTATTATTTAGCATGAATACATCCAAACAAGCTTCCATATTACTATTGTTATATGGACTATCGGGTGTAACTGCACTGGCTTATGAGGTGCTTTGGACACGGATGCTGAGCTTACTGTTTGGCGTCACTGTGTTTGGTGTGGTGATAACTGTTGCCGCTTTCATGTTGGGTCTGGGACTGGGTAGTTTCATGGGCAGTCGTTGGTTCTCATCCATTAAAAACACACTGCGTTTGTTGGCTGGTATTGAAGTTTCTGTGGCAATATATGCCTTGATGCTGCCTGTGTTGATGCAATGGGTGCAAGGCATGTGGCTGTCTGTTGATGATGTTCAGACATGGCAGTTCTGGCAAATGTTTTCTGCTCTATGGGTGTTATGCATTCCCGCTACAGCATTGGGGTTTGCTTTTCCTGCGATGCTTCGCGTTGGTAAAACACTCAAGGTTTCTCTCGGTTCTCTGTATGGTGTAAATACAATAGGTGGCGCACTTGGTGCGCTGTTGCCATTACTGTTATTGCCTCTGTTTGGCTGGCTCACTTCCCTGCAGTGGGTGGCTGCATTAGGTGCGGCGATAGCGTTTGGTTTGTTTTACTTATCGTTACAAACGAAAGATGAACCTGTAAGTGATGGTACGCCCGTGCGCGCAACATTCCCGCAAATAAGCATGTTGTTGGCCTATGCCGGTATGGGGGCGGGTGCTTTGATGCTGGAAATTGCATGGACACGTGCATACGGCATGATTCTATTGCGTACGGAATATGTATTGGCCGTTATTCTGGCTGTTTTTCTGATTGGCATAGGGCTAGGGAGCGTAGTGGCAAGACATCTGCCGCGAGAGCGTGCTCTGCAGGTCTTACCGATGCTTGTCGCTGTGATTGCTATTGTTGGCTTATATCTGTTTCCATACGTCAATGATTGGGGACAAGGTGCAATATTTGATTCACTCCTGGCTGCATTGTTGTTTCAAGGAATGTTGATTGCGTTGTGCACCTTGCCAGTGACGCTGGCATTGGGGGCATGGTTGCCGTTGATCGCCAAGCATGATGAGGGTGCATTTCTATATGCAGCCAACAGTGTGGGTGCATGTGCAGGAGCCTTATTAGCAGGCTTTGTTCTGATTCCCTGGATTGGAACGGCAGCTACATGGTTATGCGCGGCAGGCTTAGTCATGTTGTGTGCCTGTTTCTGGCTGCAACAAGGCAGACGATTGCTGAGCGCTGTGATCAGCTTGGCACTGTTTACAGCACTTTCCTGGCCAGTCTGGCAGTTGCCTTCAGCATCAAGATTGTTGCAGGCTGAACTGCCTGCTGCTGCGGATCTGTTTGAGAGAGAAGATGCGATTTCAATTACGCACGTCATACAACGGCAGGATGGTCAGCGGCTGCTATTAGCTGATCTGCAGCGTATGGATGCATCCAGTGATCCGACATCTGTAGCGGTACAGCAAAATCAGGCACGGTTACCGATGTTTTTGCAGGCGAATGCTACCGATGTACTGTTTTTGGGATTGGGAACCGGTATTACGGCCTCCGGGGCATTGCCATGGTCACAAGCGAAGATTGAAGCTATTGAACTTTCACAAGGTGCTATCACAGCTGCGCAGTACTATTTTGATAAGGTGAATAGTCATGTGCCATCCAAAATCAGTATTGTGCATGATGATGCACGCCGGTTCCTCATGCGCAGTGGAAAATCTTATGATGTGATTGTTGGTGATCTATTTCATCCTGATATGGTTGGTCGGGGCGCATTGCTTTCGGTTGAACAATTTCAACGTGCTAAATCACATTTGACTGAACAAGGATTATTTGTGCAATGGTTGGCATTCAATCAATTTGATAAAGAATCCATGCAGGTTGTATTGCGCAGTTTTGCACAGGTGTTTGAAAACAATGCGTTGTTTGTAGATGGGTATCGTCTCGGCATGGTCGGTTTTATGGGCCAGCAAAAACGTGCGGCTGAATTGATGCGCGCGGCACCTGCAGATGATCTTTGGGGTGGTGAAGGCGGTTGGACATGGTTAGGGCGTTATTGGGGTGCAGCAGCCGATCTGGTGGGTGATTCTGGCTCGAGGCTGGTACAAGGTGAATGGTCACCGGTGATTGAATTTGATCTGCCGCATCTGCGACATAAAACAGCTGTGCTACCGGAATTGATGCAGTGGTTGATGGCCCATCGCACCTCGTTCAAAGAGGCTGTGCATGTTTGGACGGTGAATACATCAGACGCTTTGGCTTTCAAGCGTGCCTGGGCAAGTACTGAATTAAGCATACGTGCTCAGATCGATATGCTGCAAAACAAACCGGGTGTGCAACGGCTGCAATCCTTGGCATATCGCGCCAATGCTAAAGATCGTTGGGCAGGCTTTGCTTTGGCTGACGCGATGTTTGCCAGTTTAGAGCATGGTTTGCCACAGGGGATGACCTATGAGCAGGCTTTACAGCAAATTCTCACTGTGCGAGCTGATCATGAAGGAACGCTCAAGGCGATGATAGCTTTACGCAGTAAACGTGGTGACCTGAAAGGTGTGCAACAGTACAAGGATAGATTCTTTCGCATTAGTCCCTATGATAGCGTTCCGTTTTGATTGGTGATTACACGGTGAATGGAAATAGGCGGCATGTCAGTGAACGCAAATGAACAATTAAAAAACATTTCAGTGCGAGAAGAGCATGTGCCAGGGGCACAGTCGGTGCGCGCTTGGCGGCGTGCATCTCAATATCTGGTGATAACCTTGCTTGTTCTGATTCCTGTGACCGGTCTATTCCGTATTGATCCGATGGCGGGAGCCTTCCGTCTGCTCGACTACCAGGTGTGGTTTTCAGATATTTTCATTGTGATGGGGTTCTGGCTGATGGTCGCCACAGGACTTATTTTTATGTATTCGTGGGCAGGGTCTGTTTTTTGCGGTTGGATATGCCCACAAAATACCATTTCGGAATGGGCCAATGCCCTGACGGCCAGATTGTTGGGGCGCAGGGCCTTGATGATGGATGTGACCGGGTTAAAAATGCAGGTGGCTAGGCGAAAGGACGCATGGATAAATAAAGCCATGCTGGGTACTGCATTTTTGCTGGTATCGATGTTGTTTGCGATTATTCCACTGCTCTATTTTTTCTCACCCGATGTGATCTGGTCATTTCTGACTTTTCATCCTGTAGCGAGTGCCGAAAATCTACTATGGATCTATAGCGTATGTGTGCTGGTTGTACTGGTGGATGCGAGTGTGATGCGGCATTTGGTGTGTAAATACATGTGTATCTACCGTATCTGGCAACACTCGTTTAAAACGCGTGATACCTTGCACATTGCGTATGATGAAAGCAGAAGTGATCATTGTTTGAATTGTACCTATTGTGAGGATAGCTGTTTTCTGGATATTGATCCGCGACAGACACTGGTATTTGATAGTTGCATTAATTGCGGTGATTGTGTGGCAGCTTGTGATCATCTGCATACTAAAAGTAAAAAAATGCAAGGGCCTGGCTTGTTGTCTTTTGCCTTTGGTGAATCCGATAAGAAGAGTAACCTGGGTTCACTGCTTTCACGCACAAAAGCAGCAACATCTGTTACGTTTATTGGTGCTGTCTGTTTTGTAATAGGTGTTTACACTTATCAGCCGTACTCTTTGGTTGTTGATCGTGCGGAGCTGATGCAAGAGACGTCTGCTCTGGATTACCGTATCAATATAGCCAACAAACGTTATCAGCCAGCTGAATTTCGTTTTGTCGTTGAAGGCTTGCCTGCATCGATGTTTAAGCTGGAGCATGATGTAGTGACATTGGAGAGCGCTGAGCGTAAAGATGTGATGTTGCATTTTTCGCCAGATATTGGAAAAGGATTACACCGTTTAACCGTGCATGCTGAAAGTGATGATGGTTGGAAGAAATCTTTTAAAGTAGTCTATTTTGCACAAGGAAATTGAGGCATGCAGAACTGATATGAGGAGAATATCCAGATGAGTTCAAAACAAGATGAAATGGATGCAGAAAATGAACGCCTATTTGGTGGTGGTCAGTCACGACCCACTAAAGCCAAGAAGAGAGTGGGCATGTCAGATGACGAAATCATTGCCAGTAGCTCAGGCTTAGAATCATCGAAACGCGTACCTAAATGGTTTCTAGCGATTCTTGTGGTGATGATTTTGATCGCCTTTGGTTTAACAGTACCGTTCTGGGGTGACCGTGTAGATAATCCCCGTCCTTGGTTTACCTGGGGCCATGCAGCGGCACTGGCCTATGTGTTGGTGTTTGGTGGTTTTGTATATTTTATGACATCAATGTATGGCTCAGACGATGAAAAGAGTGATGAAGATATGAATCAAACAGAAGATGGTGATGACAAAAAATAGTGTCGCCTGTTTGTTTCTGATTGTATTGTGTTGTACCTCCTGTAGTGATGATTCAAGCCGTTCAGTGCAGCAATCCATACTTATATATCCCGATCAGGAATCGGAAAATTTTAAACAGTTTGCCAAGCTGTGTTCAAGTTGTCATCGGCCCCCGATGCCGAATAAACATACTGCCCGGCTTTGGCTGAGCACAGTAAATCGTATGCAGCTTCATCGTGCGCAAGGCGGTTTAGCGAAGATGACAGATATAGAAAAACAACGCGTGTTGGCTTATTTACAGGGCCATGCCCAACAGGAAGTGCAACCATGAAAGGTAAAATATTTGCGATGTTGCTGCTGTTATTGTCAGCATGTTCATCGTCTGAAACAGCCTGGGCACCTGAGCCACAAGTGTGGGGCGAATTCAGCATTCATTTTGAAACACGACCTGAATCTGTAGGCACGGGTATGAATGAGTTTTTGGTGATTGTGAATCGGGAGGGAAGGCGCCATATCCCGGATCTGCTGGTTCACATTCGAACCAATAGTTCAAAATGGAAACAGGCCATACCTGATGGTGCACTGGGTGTATATCGTCGTGCATTGTTGGTGAACGATATTCATGCTGATTCATTGCATGTACGCTTAAGTTATCACGGTAAAAAAGGTGAACTGAATTTTGCTCTGGCTTCTGAAAACACTCCTGCTCACTAGCTTGTTCCTCATGTCGGAAATGTCTGCGCATGCAGATGCTCTGCGTGGTAAAGTGATAGCCGATGTACGCTGTGGCCCTTGCCATCACCTGCATTCAAATCATACCAAGGTAGGCCCTGGTCTGGCCGGTATATATGGTCAGGCTCCAACGATTAGCGGTGTGCCTTTTGATGTGTGGGATGAGGTATCTCTGGATGCCTGGATGTTAAATCCAAGGCGGGTTAAGGCGAACACTAAAATGGTGATGACGCCTCTCTCTGAACGTCATCGCAAGGATATTATTGATTGGTTGAAAACACAGGCTTCGCAGTAAGTTTCTTTTTGTGCCATTCACTGCACGATAATCTTTTTTTGTAGTTTATTCATTTCTCATTCTCATTTTAGTTATTCTTATTTGGCCTCTTAATTGCAGGAACGGCTATGGATTTGCTCTGTTTTGTGCATGGACGCACCAAGGACAGACAATCAGGAGCAATGAGAGCGCATGTTGATTGAAACAGTTTGTCTGCTGGTATTGGAGAAAGAGTGTCTGTTTTTTGACACTTTGACTGTCTATGTCTGACGACCAGGACAAAAGTCAACAAACCGAAGAGGCATCGGATAAGCGGCTGGAAGACGGTCGCAAGAAGGGGCAGGTACCGAGCAGTAAAGAACCTTCAACCGCGATATTATTTATTGTCATCAGTCTGCTTGTGGTTACCGGCATTGCTGCATGGTGGGGTGAAGTCTTATCGCGCATGATGGTATTCTACTTATCAGGAAAAGCAGGTTTAGAAGCGACAGGTAAAGGTGTGCAAGCGTTGATGATTGATGTCGGCGCTGATATGGCGATGGTGGCATTGCCGATTATTATTCCGATTGTGTTGCTTGGTGTTTTGGTCACGGTCGCAGTAAGTGGCCCTGTGTTTACCTTTGAAACGATCAAACCGAAATTAGAAAAGATCAGTCCAATGAAAGGGGTAAAACGCCTTTTCTCAACCAAATCATTGGCAGAATTTATAAAATCAATACTTAAACTGGTCGTGATTGGTTCAGCCTGTGGGATTGTTGTATCAGATCTTTATCCTGAAATGTTACAGGCAGCCCTGCATGATCCTTCCGATATCGCGGCATTGATGGTCGATGGTGGCATTCAGATCGTTACCCTGGCGGCGGTTATTTTCACATTTATTGCTTTGGCCGATGTGCTGTATCAACGCTATGAGCATATGAAATCGATGCGGATGTCCAAAAAAGAAGTGCGTAATGAACATAAAGAAATGGAAGGTGATCCTCAATTAAAGGCGAAAATTCGTCAGGTTCAGATGCAGCAAGCTCAAAACCGTATGATGGCTGATGTACCCAAAGCGGATGTGGTGATCACCAACCCGACACGCCTTGCTGTGGCATTGACCTATGAGCCGGGGGGGCTGGGTGCTCCGCGCGTAGTGGCCAAAGGTAAGGGGCATATAGCTGCAAAAATCAGAGAAATTGCCAGAGAAAACAGTATTCCTCTGCGTGAAAACAAACCTTTGGCAAGGTCCTTGTTTAAGCATGTAGAGGTTGGCGATGAAATCCCAGAGGAACTGTTCGAAGCCATTGCCATTATTTTAGCTGAAATCTTTAAAATAAAGCAGCACTAAGCAAACTAACATGATACGTATCAGAACAATACGCATTAAAAAACAGGAGCAACATCCATGCAATCTTCTGCAGCAATGACATTGCAGCGAATAGGTAAACAACCAGATCTTATGCTGGCGGTTGCTGTACTTGGTATTTTGCTGGTGATGATGGTTCCTCTGCCCAGTTGGCTGATGGATGTACTGCTGGCTGCTAATATCACTATGGGTATCTTGATTCTGTTGACCTCTCTCTACGTCACCAAACCGTTAGAGTTCTCAGTATTTCCGTCACTATTATTGTTAACAACACTGTTTCGCTTGTCACTGAATGTTGCCACGACCCGTCTTATTTTATTGCATGGCCAAGAAG
The DNA here is from genome assembly GCF_003665155.1 of Mariprofundus sp. EBB-1. GTDB lineage: Bacteria > Pseudomonadota > Zetaproteobacteria > Mariprofundales > Mariprofundaceae > Mariprofundus. Next base: position 60,390 of record NZ_RCFQ01000011.1, read on the forward strand.
GTCCAGCCGCTGCAGGGCATGTGATTGAAGGTTTTGGACAATTCGTAGTGGGCGGTAATACCGTTGTTGGCCTGATTATTTTTATCATTCTGGTGTTAATCAATTTCATTGTTATTACCAAGGGTTCAACGCGAATTGCCGAAGTTGCAGCACGTTTTACCCTGGATGCTATGCCGGGTAAGCAGATGGCTATTGATGCGGATATGAATGCCGGCCTGATTGATGAAGCAACCGCACGCAAACGCCGTGAAGATATTGCACGAGAAGCTGAGTTTTATGGTGCCATGGACGGTGCTTCCAAGTTTGTGCGAGGCGATGCGGTAGCCGGTTTGATTATTACTATGATTAATCTCATTGGTGGGCTGGTGATTGGGGTGATGCAGTATGGCATGCCGGCCGGTGATGCGATGTCAGTATTCAGTCTTTTGACGGTAGGTGATGGTTTGGTGTCACAAATACCTGCATTAGTGATCTCTACTGCCGCCGGTATCATCATCACGCGGGCTAGTGGTAATGTGGCACTGCCTATCGAATTAAAAGCGCAGTTTACCCAATATCCAAAAGTCCACTGGGTTGCTAGTGGCGCGCTGTTGCTAATGAGTTTAGTTCCGGGGCTACCTTTTTTTCCATTCCTTATTCTGGCGCTGGGGCTAGGAGCCAGTGGCTGGTATTTACATCTGGGAGAACAACAGCAATTGCTACAGCCCGTTGCTGAAGACGTCACGCCGGTAGTAGAGCCCTCACAAGATGATGTGCTCGATGACTTACTGGTGGAAGATCCTATTCGTCTTGAGATTGGTTATGGGCTGATTGATATGGTGGAGAACAGTCGTGAAGGTAATTTGCTCGATCGTATGAAAAAAGTGCGTCGTCAAATCACACAAGAGATCGGTTTTGTGCTGCCACCAGTGCATATCAAGGATAATTTACAACTCGGTGTTTCCGATTATCAAATTCTGATTCGTGGTGCCGTGGTTGGTAAGGGGGAGATTCGACCTCGTAATCTGCTGGCTCTGGAGAGCCAGATCATAGGGCCCGCTATCGAAGGTGTAGCAACGCAGGAGCCTGCGTTTGGTCTGCCTGCCTTATGGATTACTGAAGATAAACGGCAGCAAGCGGAACTATCCGGCTATACGGTTGTTGAACCATCAACGGTGGTTATTACACATTTAACCGAGCTTTTGCGTGCACAGGCATCAGAGATGCTGGATAGAACACAGGTGCATGAGTTGCTGGATAAATTCTCTCAACGCCATCCTAAAGTGGTGGAAGAGATAGTACCCTCACAGGTTACGCCGGGTTTGTTGCAAAATGTATTGCAGCGGCTGTTGGCAGAATGGGTTCCTGTCCGCGATTTGATGCTCATTCTGGAAGCCTTATCTGATCATGCCGGTCAGCAAATGAGTTTGACTGATCTGGTTGAGAAAGTACGTGAGCGCCTTGGTCGTACCATCACGCAGCGCTATCTCAATGCGCAGGGAGAGCTATCAGTATTTATGTTGGATGGAGAGTTGGAGCAACGTATGATGGATAGATTAAGTCAGCAGCCTGGTTGGTCATTGCCTCTGGATATGCCGGAGTGGCAGCGTTTTATCTCTCGCCTGAATGAAGTATCGAGCCAATATGATGTGGATATGCCGGTGTTGTTGACCACACCACAATTGCGTGGCCCGTTATCACATGCCTTGCGCAAAATAATGACCCGTATTGTGGTGTTATCAATTGTTGAAATACCTCCACAAACAGACGTACAGGCGCTGGCAAAAGTGAGCTTATACGATGCGCATTAAAGTATTTACCGCCCCCCATTTACATGAAGCTTTAGCTAAAGTACGCCAGAATATGGGGCCTGACGCACTGATTCTGGATCGTCAGAAAATTCAGGAAGGTAACGGAGAGATGGTGTGGCATGTACACGCTGCTCTGGATCAAATCAGTGCACCTGAATCCCCTCGCATTGCTCCTTCGGAAGAGAAGGATGTGCATGCAACGCTAGCAAACATACGGATCTCTGAGGATGGACAAGCATCAACGCATAATACGGATACGGCTTTAGCCAGACTTGAGCGCATTGTCGCAGGTTTGGGGCATGCTGAGTCAGGCAATTTACGTCAGGCATTAGCCAGTGGCGCCGAACAGGAAGCCTTTGATCATTTAATGAAGGTTGGAGTAAGTGGCAGTCATGCCTTTGACATGGCGGCGGATTTTAGTCAAAAAAAACCACTTGGAAGTAACACTATAGGCTGGGCTGATCGTGTTACGCCAGCCAAAGGTCGTAATGCGTTGTTTTTTTCGGGGCCTTCGGGCTGCGGTAAAAGTACCTTGGTGGCCAAACTTGCGGCGCATTACAGTATGAAAGGTATTCGTGTCGTACTGTTGTCTAGCGATACCGAACGTATGGGAGGGTTGGATGCATTAAGGGCTTACGCCAATACACTTGGAATACCTTTTCACCCACTCAAAAAGCTTACAGATATTGAAAAGGTGCTTGCACAGACTCAAACGGCACAACTCATGCTAATAGACACTGAAGGCTGGAGCCCTCAGCGTGATACAGGTTTGAAACGGCAAGGTGAAATATGGGATGCACTATCCCGAGAATTGCCGGAAGATGTATCACAACGACGTTTTTTTATGCTCCCTGCCAATATGGATGAGGAGGATGGTATGCAGCAACTCAAGCACACAATGATATCAGAGATGACCGATATCGCATTTTCCAAGCTGGATGAAACACAAAAACCCGGAAAAATTGTGAATTGGTCGATGGCATCAGCATTGCCAATGAGTTATTGCAGCTTTGGTCCTGAAGTGCCCGAACAGATGGGTTGGCTAAATGCAACCGCATTGACCACCTTACTCAGTAAATATTACAGAGAAACGGTTGCATGAGTGCTGACATGAGAGATGGTGCTGTGGAATCCCAACTGGTGAATGAATCTTTTGTCGATGATCATAGTCCGGATGATGTGATGGGTGGCAAGAAAGCACATCGTATTATTTCTCCGCGTGTGATTTCGATCAGCAGCGGAAAGGGCGGCGTAGGTAAAACGTTTATGTCTGTTCACCTGGCAGCTCATGCCGCCAAAGCAGGGAAGCGGGTACTGTTGATTGATGCTGATCTGGGCTTGGCCAATGTTGATGTTATGTTGGGTATTCACTCTTCAGGCACAATGCAAAATTTGTTAACCGGCACGGAACCTTTAGAAAATTTGATTGTGCATTGTTCGCAAGGTTTTGATGTGTTGCCTGGTGGCAGTGGTTTATATGAACTGACTAGCTTAAATGTATCCGAGCAACAAACGATCCTCGATAGCTTGCGTGAAGCCGGTGAAAACTATGATCTGATTCTTATCGATACGGCTGCGGGAATCGGAGATAATGTACTCTATTTTGCATCAGCAGCCGAAACGGCCTTGATCGTGTTGACACCAGATCCTACATCGTTGACCGATGCATATGCGCTGATCAAAGTATTATCGCAGCAACGTGGTGTGCGTAGATTTATGATTCTCATTAATCAAACGGATGAAATTGAAGGGCATATCACATTTAAACGGCTGCTTTCTGTCAGTGACCGCTATCTGGATGTGTATTTGGACTATATTGGACACGTACCACAACATCCATCTGTACGTAAGGCTATTCAGCAGCAACGTTTATTGAATGATAATGACCCTGCTTTACGCCCATATCTGGATAAATTATTTGATCATGTGTTAAGTCGGCCGCGCGATGCGTCGCGTTCCGGAGGCTTACAATTCTTTTGGGAGCATACATTGTCAGCTGGATTGGATGATGAAAGTGATGACACAGGTTCATTACAAGCTCAGAGCAGTTTGTGATGTCTCCAGTACATGCAAGTATCTCAGGTGCCTTGGTTGGTCTGCTGTTTGGATCCGCTATTTGTCTTATCCAGAATATAGCTATCAGTGATGCGCTGTTTCGTATTTTTATTCTTACCTCTGCCGGAGCATGGATGGGAGTAATGTTGGCCTGGTTGAATCAACTGCTACCTTCAAAATCAGATCACCATTCTGAGCATACGGATGTAAGCTGATGAGCGCGTTGCCCCAATACAACAGGCCACCAACGCCGGATGAACTGCTGGAAGAATATTTGCCTTTGGTACGTTATCACGCCGATCAATTGATGCGTCGTACGCCGGATTCCATTGAATTAGGTGACTTGATCAATGCTGGTGTGCTTGGATTGTTAGATGGTGCCCAACGCTTTGATCACAGTAGAGAAGTACAATTTAAAACGTTTGTATCGTACCGTGTGCGTGGTTCGATGATAGATTACCTTCGTGCTTATGATTGGATGCCACGCGGCCTCAGAGATAGTGCCAAAGAGATGCAGGGTGCATTCATGGAGCTGGAGCAATTGTATGGCAGGCCAGCTGAAGAGCAGGAGATTGCCGACCATTTGGGCATTAATCTTCACGATTACCGTGAGCGTTTGAATCAGGTGCGCTATATGTCGGTCATCCACTTTGATGATATTCCCATGCATAACAGTGATGGTGATGAGTTTAGTATTCTTGAGACGTTGGAGGCTGATCCGTTACTTACGCCGGAATCTCAAAATACCATGCTGGAATTTGTGCAGCAGTTGGCAGATGCTATTCATCAGCTACCCAAGCGCGAGAATGTATTGATCACGCTCTATTATTATGAGGAATTAACGATGAAAGAGATTGCTCTTATTCTGGGCCTGACTGAGTCGCGCGTATCTCAGTTGCATTCACAAATGGTACTTCGTTTACGTTCTCTGATGGGCTTGAATTAGCTTATGGATGCATTAATTCTGTTTATGCATGAATGGCTTGGCTTGGTGCTCGATGTGGCACTACTGGGAGGCGTCTTTTGTTTGTGGGTGTTATGGTATCGCAACGGTAAACGACAAATGCAGATGGAACAGTTGTTGATTGGCACGGCCCAACAGTTAGAAGAGGCCAGCATGCATTTGGCCCTTGCAACCACTGCGATCGAACAACTTAAACAGCAAGAAAATAGTGCTGATATTAAGCGTGCCGAGCCCGATCAACATATGCCTGTAGCGCCTAAGGTTAAAAGCAATGATGGTGATCAGGAAACATATGTTCCACCACAGGGTAGTACGCAGGCAACAATGATTTTACGCATGCAACGAGAGGGTGAGTCTGAAGAAGCGATTGCCGATCGTCTGGATATACCGTTGGCTCAAGTTAAATTAATGCTAAAGATTCACGCTACCTCTAAACATTCAATGAAGGGGTAGTGCTTTTCATGATTAAACTGCTTATTTGAGCAGATATGATAAGTGTTTATTCAGCATCTTTTAGCAGACTTTCCACCATATCAACAACACCAGATGCGGGTCTGTTCTGCCCCAATACGCGTTGCAGCGGTATAAATGCCTCACGCTGTTGCTGGGCGGGTGCTTCATTGCGAATAAGCGGTAACAGTTGTGCGATAATTTTATCAGGCTGACAATCATCCTGTAGTAGCTCAGGCATGACGGGTTGATCATCCAAAATGATATTAGCCAAGCCTACATTGCCTAATTTAAACAGGTGTCTGGCAAGAAAGGCCATCAATGGTGCCGCTTTATAGATCAATATCGTTGGTGTGTTCCACAATGCCAGCTCAAGAGTGGCCGTGCCGGATACAGCAACGGCAGCATCGGCACGCATGGCGTAGCCCTCCAGCGTACGTTCAATGGGTATAGCGCCCAAATGCCATAATGGATCTAAATCTGTCATTGCAATGCCGGGGGCGATAGGGATAACGCAAACCAGATCGGGTTGATGTTGTTGTAGTTTTTTCAGGACGTCTGCAAGTATGGGAACATGTGTTTTGATCTCCTGGGGGCGACTGCCGGGTAGCAGTGCCAATAGAGATTGCGTTGTATTGATATGCAGACGTTGTTTTATTTCAGTCGCTGACCAGCCATGTTGGCATGCAATAGCGCTGGGATTACCAACATACTCAATATGTTTGATGCCATGTTGCTGAAACCATTCGACTTCAAAGGGCAGAATGCAGGCCAGTTTGTCTTGAGACTTTTGAAGTTTTTTTACACGCCAGCTTCCCCATGCCCACAGTTTAGGTGCGATGAAATGTATGACCGGAATGCCTTGTTGCCTGAGTTTGCGTCCCAGACGCATATGAAAACTAGAGAAATCGACCAATATAGCGACGTCGGGCTTTTGCTCGCAGCAATGTGTAAGGATCGACTTTTCTATCATGCGAATACGTGAGAGAGAACGAAGCACGTCGCTAATACCCATAACATTGAGCTCGTGCATATGATGGATAGGAATGCAGCCTTGTTGCTGCATCTGAGAGCCTGCAATACCTGAGATATTGGCATTGGGAAAACGTAGCTTGAGTTCACTAACAACGGTTGCTGCGTGAAAGTCGCCTGAAGTTTCACCGGCACTGATGAAAAATCGTGTCATCTGTTCGCTAGCGTGTTGTTGAGACGATTGCCTAAGCGGATGTGCCATACACTGAAATTCCATATTGATCGGCGAGTTCAAAAAAACGTTGGCGTTCAATCATCAGTGTTTTACCGGACTCAACCGCCAATAGTGTGCAGCCAGCGGTGTGCATCATTTCAAGTGTGTCAGGGCCTATTGCAGGCACGTCGAAGCGCAAATCCTGATTCGGTTTGGCAACCTTGATGACGGCAGCGTCACCACTGCCAAGTGTGCCTCCGCGTTTGATTGCTTCATCGGTACCTTCAATAGCTTCAACAGCCAGCACGGCCTGTTTTTGTACAACGATAGTTTGACCGATATCCAGGCCAGCTACCCCCTTGGCCTGTTCAAAGCCGAAATGGATATCGGCGAAACGAGCTTTTTTAATTACCGGACCGGCCAAATGTCCATCGCCAACCAGCATATCACCGGCGTAGAGGGTTTGATCAATCAGAGTAAGTCCACCTTCAGCCAGTAGTTCAGCAATGGTGATAAGAATAGAGTCATCACGCCGGTCTTTTAGGCGCATCAAGCCTTTCATGGCTGTGAAATCTGGTCTGAAATTGCGAAAGAGGTGTAGTTTTCTTACTTTTCCAGCCATGACCACCTGTTCTACACCGGCGCGGTTGAAGGCCTTAATCATGCCGCCAATCTGGCCTACGTGTAACCAGCAGGTGGAAGTGGTTAACTTTTCAATTTCCGGGTCGGCTTCTTCACGTGCAGCAACGGTGTGCACTTCAAAACCAGCGGCGTTCAGTGAAACTGCTAACTCCAGAGGAAAATGACCATAGCCGGCAATCAAACCAATTTTTTTCATAGGAAACTATTCTGAGTCGCGGCCATGGGTTGTCAGGCCACGCTGCGCGGAGCGAACGAAGTCGACAAGGCTATGTCCGACTTCATCATGTTCATCTAACAGTGCTTCTGCCTGATTGAGGCGTTCATCACGTTTACCCTTTTCCTGTAGTAATAAACGGTACACTTCTTTTAACTTGCTGATCTGTTGCAGGTTATAACCTTTGCGTTTCAGACCGATGATGTTTAAGCCGCTCAGGCCAGCTCGGTAGCCTCCTGCCAGCAGGCAATATGGGGCTACATCTTTGGTGACGCCAGACATGCCGCCAATCATGGCTAACTTGCCAATACGGACGAACTGTTGGATGGCAGATAGTCCGCCAATGATGGCTTGATCATCTACTTCAACGTGCCCCGCCAGTGTTGAGCAATTGGCCAGCACAATGTGATTACCCAGCAGGCAGTCATGTGCGACATGGGTGTACGCCATGAGCAGATTGTTATGGCCAATTCTGGTAACCATGCCGCCACCTTCAGTACCTGCATTGATCGTGGCATTCTCACGGATTTGGTTGTTGTCCCCAATAATGACCTGAGAAGCTTCTCCATGATATTTCAAATCTTGAGGGATTTGCCCGATAGAAGTGAATGGAAACACATGGTTTCCTGATCCCATGCTGGTGTGACCGGTAATTACGACATGTGATAATAATTCACAGCCATCACCAATGGTGACATCAGCACCGACTACACAGTAAGGACCAATAGAAACATCAGTGCCCAGTTCAGCCTTACTATCGATAATAGCAGTGGGATGAATCATGGTGCTCACGCCTCGTCTTGCGGCACCAGTGTTGCCGTCAGTGTGCCCTCACAAACGAGTTTTCCATCCACAAACGCTTCTCCACGCAGCTTCCATAAAAATCCACGGCGACGTAAGCAGGTCAGCTCAAAAATAACCTGATCACCAGGTACTACTGGCTTACGAAAACGCACACCATCAATACCAGTGAAGTAAACTAAGTACTCACGGTCATCTTCCACGGATTGAAAGGCGAGCATGCCGCCAGCTTGTGCCATGGCTTCAACCAGCAAGACACCCGGCATGACCGGATGGGTTGGAAAGTGGCCTGTAAACTGAGGTTCATTGATGGTGACGTTTTTGAGTGCCCGGATAGATTTCTCTTTTTCGAAATCAAGAATTCGATCAATCAGTAGGAAAGGGTAGCGATGCGGTAGATGCTGCATGATATCGTCAATCAATAATTCAGCCATGTTGTTGTGCTCCATGTAGTGTATTATGTTTTATTTATTGTGCGTTGAGCTTTCCATATTTCAGGTAATTTGGCAGTCAGGGCAGATACTTTGAGCCATAAACGGTGCGGCATAGCAGGCGCACCAGCATAAATACCTCCGGCTTCTAAATCAGACATGACTCCACTTTTGGCAGCTAGCTTAACGCCATCACCAATATTGATGTGTCCAGCCAGGCCTGCCTGGCCTCCAAACTGGCAGCCGGAACCGACATGGGTTGATCCAGAAATGCCGACTTGAGAAGCCATCACACTATAGGCTCCAATGCGGACGTTATGGGCGATTTGAATTTGATTGTCGAGTTTGACACCGCGCTCGATGACGGTATCACCAATCGCACCACGATCAATGCAGGTGTTGGCTCCGATCTCCACATCATCTTCGAGTATAACTCTGCCTACCTGGGGTATTTTCAAGTGTTGTGTGCCGCTCCATGCATATCCAAATCCATCGGATCCGATGATAGCTCCGGATTGCAGGATGACTTCATTGCCTAGCAGGCAGTGATCGGCAATCACCGACTTTGGGTGTAGTAGACAATCGGTTCCGATCTGTACACCTTCACCAATGACGCAGCCAGCTCCTATGCGTGTTCCTTCACCAATCCGGCTGCTGGCACCAATAATAGCACCGGCGGCTACATCAACGTTATCGGCTAAGATGGCTGAATCATCAATGACCGCAGATGCATGTCGTTTGCCGCTTGCAATGCGACCAGGGTGAAACAATCGCTGTAAGCATGCAAAGGCGAAGTAGGGGTCTTTAACGCGGATAAGGCATAGGTGTTCATCTACTTTGGCATTCTGCGCGACGAGCACTGCCGCTGCTTTGGTTGTCTTTAAATCGTTCTGGTAACGTTTGTTGGCAAGGAAAGTAACATCATGATCACCGGAATCACGCAGGGTATTGATTCCGGTCACCAGAATATTTTTTGTCTCTTCGGCACATCCATCGAGCTGACCTTGTACAAGGTCAACAACTTCAGCAAGTGATAATGTTTTTGACAATGGATTAGCTGATTTATTTGTCTAGTAGCTTGGTAATATCACCGGTTACATCAAGTTTTGGATTGATGTAGAGGAAAACAGGGCGTGGAATAATCATGTCAAATTTGTTCTTTTTGGCATAAGTTGTAATAACTTTTTGAAACTTTGCCATGCTGGCAATATCCATGCGGTTCTTCTCGGCACTAAGCTCTTCCTGAGCATCTTGCTGCATACGTTGGAAGTTTTTACCCATCTCTTTCAAATTCTGCTGCTTCTGTGCGAGATGTTCTTGTGACATTGCCAGAGATTGGCTCATAATGTCTTTTTCAGCACTATCGATGTTTGCTTTTAATGCTTTGAGCGCTTTAAGTTTAGTGTCGCTTAATGCTTGTAGGCGTTTCATGCCGCTCTGGTATTCCGCGGTGTTTTCCAACGCTGTTTTGATATCGATGTAGCCGACTTTTAATTCGCCAGCCTGAGACGAGATTGCTCCAAACGTGCAGGAGAGAACAATTGATGCCGCAAGGGCTGGTACTTTCAACTTTTTAAGCATGATTTTTTACTCCTTTGTTTTTACCTTCACACAAAACGCGATGCATTTGAACATAAACCCTATCGAATGAAAACATCTGGCAAGATGAAATGTATTCGATCATTAAAATGAACTACCCAGTGCAAATTCAAATGTTCTTTCAATATCACCCGTAGTGGTTTTTATCGGGAAAGCCCAAACTAAACCAACAGGGCCTACAGGGGAAATCCATTCAATGCCAAACCCTGCCGAATAGCGGACGCGGGATAAAGAAAATGGTTCGCTAATATTCAGTGTTGTGGCGCCAACGGTGGTGGATAATGAGCCCCAAACCGTTCCTGCATCAGCAAAAAATACGCCACGTATCCCCGGCATGTCGCCCATGAAAGGCAATGGGAAGAAGAGATTGGCAGATGCTCTTATTTGTTTATCTGCACCAAGGGCTTCACCGGTGGCTGGATCACGCAGGCTAATGCCTGATGAGTCAAAGCCACGCATGCTTCCCAGGCCGCCAAGTGAATAACGACGCCATAGCGGGATACTGGAACTTGCATAGGGGCGAGCCATAGCAGCGGAAAAAGAGGGGTTAAAGATGTATTTATGCTCTTCATCAATGGAAAAATAAGCCTGGCTGGAAACCGACGTTTCCCAAAATTTAGTTTGGCCACCGAGGCCGGAAAATCCAAAAGTAATAGACTCGTTATGACCCATGGTTGCGGCCGTTAAGCGATCTCTTGAATCCCAGCTAAGCGATTGAACCAATTCACCAATCGTTTGTTTGCCTAATTGCGCCGCTGTGATCAGAGATATATTGGCAGGTGCATTGGTTAAGTTGGTGCTATTAATTCTATAGGCGATGCCATAGCTAAGATTATGCGTAATTGGTGCTCCGAAACCTAATGAACCACCAATTGAGTCCGTTTGATAACTGATGGTTGCAAGTGGGTCGGTTTGTTTCTTAAAGCCACTAATAGTAGTGCTAATGTTTGAGTCGAATAGATACGGGTTTGTAAAACTGGCATTAATATCTTGCGTAACCTTGCCATAGGTACCATTCAGACTGGCCTGATAGCCTTTACCAAAGAGATTAGATTCTGCCAACTTGGCCGTAAAAATAACTTTTTCACGTTGAGAGAAGCCTATGCCTCCGGATATGGAGCCGGTTCGCTTTTCAGTGATGTCCACTTTCATGTTAACCTTGTCACTGGCAGAACCTTTAGGCAGGGATACGCGCAGGTCGTCAACAAAAGCAGTACGGCCTAAGGCTTCTTTAGATACCTTAATTTGTGAACCCGAGTAACGTGCTCCTTCATCCTGGGTGATTAAACGGCGAACAACGGTATCATTTGACTTTTCATTACCGATGATCTCAATGCGTTCGATATAGACTTCTTTACCCTTTTCTGCATCAAACGTAATGGCTACCGTATGATCATCGATGTTGCGTTTTAATAGCGGCGTGACGGTTGCAAACGCATAACCTTCATCACCGATACGTTCAGTCATGGCGGCAATGGTAGATTGCATCTCTGCGAGGGAGTAGGTGTCACCCGATTCAAATGCAATGAGGTCTTTCATGGTTTGTTCATCGGGAACCATATCGCCCTGTACATTAATATCGCTGACGGTATAGGAGTGCCCTTCATGCACGCTGAATGTAAGCGAAAAGGTTTTATTATCTTCTGCAATAGTAATCTGCTGGGATTCAATTTTCATATCCAGATAACCATTGTTCATATAAAACTGCTGTAACATCTGTCCATCAGTGCCAAATCTTTTTTGGTCAAATACATCCCGCTTGCCAAACGATGCAAGCATGCTGGATTGTTGAGATGCTAATTCGCTGCGCAGCTTTGCATCACTGAAGGCTTTATTGCCAATGATATGTATGCGGTTGATGTGTGTGACGTTGCCTTCATTGACCCGAACGAGCAGATCAATGCGGCCATCCTTGCGTTCAGTAGGAATAAATTCCGTATGCACCTGATAATAACCATCTTTCAGATAACCTTTCAGTAACCTGTTGCTGTCATATTGGCGGTTCATAGGGTTGAAGAGATGCCCTGGCTTGAGCTTCATCCAGAGTTTAAGGTCTTTGGTGCGGTGCTTTTCATTGCCTTCAATGGTGACATTGGCAATGATGGGAAACTCTTTTACATGACACACCAGCTGAATACCCTGAGCTGTTCTGGTGCCCACAAAACGGATGTCAGAAAAGAAGCCTTCCTTGTATAATCGTCTGACATCCCGACTGAGCTTGCGTCGATCAAGTGTTTGACCTACCTGAGTATGCAATTTTGCCAGAACGGCATCGCGTTCCACAAAGCGATTGCCTTCGATGTCAATCGACAGGATAACAGGTTGATTTACCCCTGCCTCGACAGCAGTAGCCGATGTGATCTGTCCGCAGAAAAGGCTTAGCATGAGCGATACATGGATTAGAAGCCATTTGATGAAGGTTGTCATATTATCCTCTAAAGAGCCGTGATATATCATTATAAAAGGCAAAAACCATCAGGCCTACGATCAAAATCAATCCCAGCATTTGGGTGATTTCCAGTATTTTCGGAGGCAGTGGTTTTCCGATCATTTTTTCTATTCCCAGGTAAAGCAATAAACCTCCATCCAGTATTGGAACAGGTAAGAGATTCAATACCCCGAGGTTTACTGATATCAAGGCAAGAAAACCGATAAAATAAACCAGTCCCATTTCAGCAGTTTTACCTGCCAGTTGTGCAATTGCAATGGGGCCACCGAGATTATCGGGGGAGATCGCAGATGTCACCATTTTACCAAACACATTCAGTGTTAATGTTGTCATCTCCCAGGTGCGAACGAAGCCGTATGCCAGCCCATCCCACGCGTTCATACGGTACATCTCAGTACCATGAATGGTCTGTGATGCCAGCTTAACCCCTAAACGACCCTCTCCTTGTTGATCTGCAACAGGCGTCACTTGTAGTTGTAGTAGTGTTTGCTCTCGTTGTACGGTCAAGCTTACTGCTTGTTCAGGTTGGGCTTTTATTTTTTTTATCAACTGACTCACATTGGAAACTGGCCAGCCATTAATTTGTTTGATGATGTCGCCTTTTTGTAAGCCGCCATGTTGCGCAGCAGATCCTTCCATGACATTTTCAATGCGTACAATTAATCCGGGATTAAAGCCAAGCACTTGATCGGATATATCCATCAGCAGTGGGTCTTTGTCCGGATGTGGTAAAAGTAGATTTAATTCGATCGTACTTTCGTCACGCAGTACCTGTATCGTTGTAGATGAGCCAACTTTTTGTTTGAGTCTCTCTTCCATCTGTTGCCATGAATGAACAGGCTTGTTTTCTACCGATATAATGCGGTCATCAACATGTAAACCGGATTGTTCTGCAATGGATGCCGGATTTACATGGCCGACGATGGTTGGCAATACTGCCTGACCAAGCCATCCGATAATCATATATGCAAGGATGGCGAACAAAAAATTATAGGCTGGTCCTGCAACGGCTACAGCAGCGCGTTTCCAAACGGGTTGATTGTTAAATGCTCTGGCTTTATCCGCATCGGAGAGTTCTGTTTGTACGCCTTCTGCCTGCTCATCCGGGTTTTCTCCAAGCATTTTAACATAACCACCCAGCGGGATGGCTGCGATAATATATTGCACTTCATTATCTTTGCTACGCCATGAGAAGAGCGCAGGGCCGAAGCCGATGGAAAATTTTTCCACCTTAATGCCGAGTCTGCGGGCCATGGAAAAATGGCCGTATTCATGCACGGCGATAAGTAATGCAATGGCAAGAATAAAGGCCAAAGATGTATGTAAAATCTCAATCATGCTGGATCACGCTCCAATGCTTTAACCATTCAATGCTGCCGCTGCCAGTGCCCGAGCATTGGCATCATGCGACCATACATCATTCAGGCTATCTACGGGGATATTGTCCACCTGTTGGAGCACTGCTTCGACAGTCGTTACGATATCCATAAATCCAATCTCTCTGTTTCTAAATGCAGCATTGGCAACTTCATTGGCTGCATTCAAGGCGATAGCCAGAGAATCTTCACCTTTTAACACATCCTGCACAAGGCGCATGGCGGGAAAGCGTTCATTATCGATGGCCTGAAAATTCAGTTGGCCTGTTTTGGCCAGGTCCAGCCATGGGATGCCGGTATGCAGCCTTGGTTGAACCTGCATGGCGTAGGCAATAGGCATGCGCATATCAGGCATTGCCAGTTGTGCCAGCACAGAGCCGTCAATGTATTCAACCATACCGTGTATAATGCTTTCCGGGTGAATGATGGCGGATAATTTTCCTGGCTCAATGTCGAATAACCAGCGCGCTTCGATCAGTTCAAGTGCTTTATTCATCATGGTGGCTGAATCAACACTGATCTTGGCTCCCATATCCCAATTGGGGTGTGCAATAGCCTCTTCAGGTGTCACTGCGTGTAGCGTTTTTGGATCACGATCACGGAATGGGCCGCCGGAAGCTGTTAAAATAACCTGTGAAATGGATGCGTGATCATGACCAACCAGACATTGATGTACTGCCGCATGTTCGGAATCTACCGGCACGACCAGAGCACCTGATTTTTTAGCTTCACGCATGAAAATTTGTCCGGCAGTGACCAGACACTCTTTGTTGGCCAGCCCAACGCGTTTACCTGCTTGTACAGCGGCGAGTGTGGCAGGCAAGCCTGCTGAGCCAACCATGGCAGCCATTACCATGTCTGTTTCCGTTGCTGAGGCAAGGGTGATAGCAGCATCCATGCCGGACTCCAGTCGTACTCCAGCAGGTAATTTTCCAACTAAGGCTTTGGCAGCATTGGCATCCGTCATGACAACCCATTGTGGTTGCAATAATGTGGCTAACTCCAGCATTTTATCGGTGTTACGGTGCCCTACAAGGGCAAAGGCAGAAAATTTATCCGGATGCTGAAGCATTACATCGGCGGTGCTACAACCAATGGAGCCTGTTGCCCCTAATATGGTCATGCGCATGGGTTGTATCTGTTCTGTTGTCATTACAGTAGTCCCCATAATACCCACGTTACGGGTATTGCCATGAGCATGGCATCGGTGCGATCAAGTATGCCTCCGTGCCCGGGTAGCCATCGGCCGCTGTCTTTTGCGCCCACAATACGTTTTGCAGAGGATTCGGAGAGGTCACCCAGCATGCCGGCAATCACAGCCACTATCGCTAGCAACAGCGCAGAAAACAGTGGTAGCACATCACAGTAGAGCCAGTATCCTGCTGCAACAGGCACACCAAAAACAAGGCCGCCAATGGCGCCTTCAATGGACTTTCCGGGGCTCACCGCAGGGCACAGTTTGTGTTTGCCCCAGGCGCGACCCACAAAATAAGCGGCTGAGTCGGAGATCCAAACCGCCAGACATGTGCCAATAATTAAGTCCTGACCTGTTTTACTTGTATGTGTGTCGGCAATGGCCAGGGCAAAGATAAATAGCCATCCCAACATCCAGATACCGGTAAAAAAGTAATCAAAAGCGGGTGGGCTCTGCCGCGAATCAATTACCATCGTTGCAAACCAGATAAATATGAGTAACAGCAGTGGTTGAAGGTCTGCTGAGAAACAGAATGCCAGCCAGGCTAACAGCGCAGTGAACATGTAAAGCCAGGGTCTGCGTAGTTTTATCAACAGGATGAGTTCACACGTGGTAAGCCAGCCAAAGAAAGCCAGTCCGCGTTCAAACCATGGTGATGCAAGGTTGAAATACCAGGCCCATACCAATACCAGTAGAACAGCGGCGGTAATAATACGTTTGGATAGTTCGTTCATGATTGCACCTGCTCACTGGTCAGGCCATAACGGCGTTCACGGCCCTGAAAATCTGCAAGTGCATGTTGTAAATGTTGCTGTGAGTAATCTGGCCACAGCACATTTGTGAAATAAAGTTCGGTATAGGCTGCATCCCAGAGGTGAAAGTTCGATATTCTCATCTCTCCTCCGGTACGGATGAGCAGATCAAGCGGCGCAATGTCATGGCACCACATTTGATCACGAAACGTTGATGTGGTGAGTGCTTCTATAGCCTGTTCAGGGTGGTCTTGCAGAAGCGCCTGTCGCAGAACATTTTTGGTGGCGGCCAGAATCTCCTGCTGTCCACCGTAGTTCAGGCATAGGATGAGATCGATCGCTGTATTGTGTCTGGTTGCTTCCACTGCCTTTTGAACAGCTCTTTTGGCGCTGCTTGGTAGTGGGGATAGATCACCAAGGGTTTTAAACCGTACGCCGTTCTGCATCATATCAGGTAGCGTTTTTGGCAGTAGTACAGATAACAGGCTCATTAAGCCGCGCACTTCCAGTTTGGGACGTTGCCAATTTTCTGTTGAAAATGCGTATAGCGACAGTTGTTTGATGCCGAGGTTTTTAGCCCACTGCACAACATTACGGGCAACTTCGGCGCCTTTTTTGTGTCCTTCAAGGCGGCCTTTACCCTGGGTTTTAGCCCAGCGTCCATTACCATCCATGATAATGCCTACGTGATGAGGCAAACTGGAAGAGGTCTCCTTTAAGCTTGGAGACATCAGACGGTCAGAATATCGGTTTCTTTATGTTCGATGACCTGATCGGTTTCAGCAACGAACTTATCAGTTACTTTCTGAATTTGGTCTTGTTGACGCTTAGCTTCATCTTCAGGAAGACCATCATCTTTCATCTGTTTTTTAATGGCATCGTTCGCATCGCGGCGAATGTTGCGAAGAGAAACTTTGGTTTTCTCTCCGGCGGCTTTGACCTGTTTGACGAACTCTTTACGGCGATCTTCATTGAGCTCAGGTAAGATAATGCGTATGACTTCACCATCATTGGAAGGGTTTAAGCCGAGATCTGACTTGAGAATCGCCTTTTCAAGGTCACCGAGGATGCTCTTTTCCCAGGGGGTGATCATCAGCATGCGTGGTTCAGGAACAGAGATACTACCAACCTGAGAAACAGGTACATCAGAACCATAATAATTGACTCTGATATGATCCAGTAGTGCTGAATTGGCCCGGCCTGTGCGAATGGTAGCCAAATCTGATTTTAGTGCTGCGATAGACTTCTGCATTTTGGTTTGCAAATCGGTAAGCATTTAACCCTCCTGCACCAGTGTGCCAACTGATTCACCTGATACTGCACGTAACATTTGTCCAGGTTTTGTAACATCAAACACAACAATCGGCATATGATTATCCCTGCATAATGACATGGCAGTGGAATCCATTACACCCAGACGATTGGTTAATGCTTCAGTGAATGTAAGTGTGTCATATTTCTTTGCGTCAGGGTTTTTAGCCGGGTCTGAGGTATATACACCATCGACTTTCGTACCCTTGAGTACCGCTTCAGCCTGAATTTCCATGGCGCGTAAGCTGGCAGCAGTATCTGTTGTGAAATATGGATTGCCGGTGCCTGCAGCGAAAATAAGGATGCGACCTTTTTCCAAATGGCGCACAGCACGTCGTCGAATGTATGGCTCGGCGACTTCCTTGATTGCCAACGCTGAAATAACACGCACAGTTGCGCCGTGTCGTTCAATGGCATCCTGCAAGGCGATGGCATTCATGACGGTGGCCAGCATGCCCATGTAATCGGCACTGGCCCGATCCATGCCGGATGCAGTACCACTCATGCCGCGAAAAATATTGCCACCACCAATCACCAGAGCGAGCTCAATGCCTGAGTTCTGGACATCGATCAGTTCTCTGGCCAGGCGATTAATTGTTTCAACATCAACACCAAATGCAGTGTCACCCATCAATACTTCACCGGAAAGCTTGAGCAGCACCCGTTTATACGGACGCTGCTCTACATGATTGCCAGACGCTTCAGTCATTGGTTTTTAGCTTCCTGAAATCTGAGCAGCAACTTCAGCTGCAAAGTCTTCTTCCTTCTTCTCAATGCCTTCACCAAGCTGGAACCGGGCCATGGATACCAAGTTGGCATTGCCCAAGGCTTTACCGACTTTTTGATCCGTGTCCATAACGAAATCCTGCTCAAGCAGACAAATATCTGAATAGAATTTATTGAGTTGGCCAGTTACGATTTTTTCAACTATCGCTTCTGGTTTGCCGCTGGCGATAGCGCGTTCAGACAGTACCGCACGTTCGCGTTCAACGGACTCAGCATCAACATTTGCACGTGCAATGAAACGTGGGTTGGCAGCTGCTACATGCATAGCCACACCGCGAGCCAATTCGGCATCAACGTCTCCTTCAATACCAATCAATACACCAATTTTACCGCCGCCATGCACATAAGAAGCAGCAACACCGTTGACCTCAGTGCGTGAGAAACGGCGAATGCTCATGTTTTCACCAATGGTTGCGATAAGCTGAGACAGAGCCTGTTCAACATTAAATTCTGCATCAAAGCTTAGTGCTTTCAGTGCGTCAACATCCGCAGGGTTCTCTTTGATGATCAAGGCTGCAATATCATTTGCAAATTTAACAAACTGATCGTTTTTGCTTACAAAGTCAGTTTCAGCGTTTACTTCCAATACTACGCCTGTGTTGCCTTCAGATACCGATACAACGATACCTTCAGCCGCTACACGGCCAGCTTTTTTGGATGCTGCCGCTAGTCCTTTTTTACGCAAAAAATCGACTGCTGCATCAATGTTTCCATCGGTTTCACCCAGTGCTTTTTTGCAGTCCATCATGCCCGCGCCGCTTAATTCGCGCAGTTTTTTTACATCTGCAGCTGTAATAGCCATTTGTCATTCTCCGTAATCTTTACAATATAGTTATATACCAATAAAGGTGCTGTTCAGCCTGGCTGGTTTTCACTTATGCGTGAGTCCTAAGCCAAGCTGAACGGCTCCCGTGTTATTTATGCGGCTGGTTCTTCTTCAACAGCGACAGCCATAGCTTCTACAATATCATCACCATCTTCTGCGTTTTCCAACTGCCATGCTTCAGCGCCTTCAAGTAGTGCATCAGCAATTTTGCTGCAGAACAAGCGTACAGCACGAATCGCATCGTCATTACCAGGAATGATATAATCAATGCCTGTTGGGTTACAGTTGGTATCTACAACTGCAACAACCGGTATGCCAAGCTTCTGAGCTTCTTTTACAGCCAATTCTTCTTTGCGTACATCAACAACGAACAGACAGTCAGGCAGCTCGGTCATTTCTTTGATGCCGCCGAGTGAGCGTTCCAGTTTGTCCAGTTCACGCTGTAGCTGAAGAGCTTCTTTTTTGGTCAATAGGTCAAACACGCCTTCTTCTTTCTGACGCTGTAAATCTTTCATTTTACGTACTGACTGCTGCACAGTCGCGAAGTTGGTCAGCATGCCGCCCAACCAGCGGTGATTGACATAAAAGTGTCCGCCACGCGCAGATTCTTCTTTTACAGCATCGCGAGCCTGACGCTTGGTGCCGACAAACAATACACGGCCGCCAGCAGCTGCCAGCTCCTGCATGAATGAATAGGATTCATTGGCCATACGCAGTGTTTTCTGAAGATCGATGATGTGGATGCCGTTACGTTTGCCAAAAATGTATGGAGCCATTTTTGGATTCCAACGACGGGTCTGATGACCAAAGTGTACGCCTGCTTCAAGCAGTTGTTTCATAGTAAATTGAGACATTTCTGTCCTCCGATTGTTTTTATTACCTCCACCGCCAATCACCCGTTATCGCTATAAGTCCGCAATAGGAGGGCACAATGGATTAGACGGTGTGCGTATTCCGCTCATTTTGAACGGGCGCGCTTTCTAACGAAAAGTGCGTAGGATATCAAGTTTTAGCGCATTCATCTTCCTTCATGCGCAAGGTGAGCGGTTTGGTCAGTGCTGAGTCGGCATACATGTGTACATCAATTCTGCCATGGTGATCTGTGTAGATAATGAGGTAATAAAGGGGGGCTTGTAGTTTAGCCTGAGAGGGAAGTAATGCTGTGTGAGAGCGTTTCTCAAGGGGTGTTGAATCACGTTCCCTTAAGCTCAAATAGTAACCTAATGCCTGATCATTATTGGGCGCTTTTGCCACTGAAATGTTATTTTGCAACACTTTGTCCGTGACATGGATGTTGTTTGTTATTATGTTCCCGCCTCCAATAAGCACCCCAAAGCACTCTTTTTGTTGACTGTTTATGGTTTCATGGAGTATCCGCTGCATGCAGTGGCGTTGGATAAAAACTTCTTGTGTTGAACTGTGGTTTGGTAACATGGGGCAAGATTATAAGCTTCGGGATGGCAGTCAATGAGGATGGGTCAAACCAATCTTGTTGTCGGTGTAAGTGAACGTTATATAGATAGATGCACATTTCGTTGGTTTAGAACGTGTGATAAGAATAATAGGTTGTGATGGAGAGGATGCTCTGAAATGAAAAAACAATTGATGATGTCTGCATCTTCTTCCGGGAATCACTTTGGTATTGTGATCAGTCGAAATCTGCTGGTTGTATCCATGGTTGCTGTTTTAGGCTCTTTGACGTTTGGTATTTGGGGCGTGTTCGGCCTTATGCAGACAGGCCAATTCTCTCAGGCGCTTAACCAGAGTAAACAATCACTGGATCAGGCCAGGGTAGCGAATTCAATTCAACTTGAGTCACTGCAGGGTCAGTTGCATACAGAGCAGCAGAAGCAAGCTGTTTACGCGCGTACATTAGGACAAATTCAGGCACGCATGGCACGTTTGGATGCGTTGGGCTCTCGTTTGGTCGATGTGGCGTCACTGGATAAGTCGGAGTTTGATTTTGAACTTGAGCCTGCTTTTGGCGGGCCGCGTTTGCCTCAGCCTGAATCGTTGCTTACACAAAAAGCATTGCGTGTGGATTTGCAGGATATGGATGGTCACCTGAAGCAACTTGATGCACAGCTGGTGGCTATCGATTATATGTTGGAAAGCAGACATGCACTGCTGGATGCTAAGCCGCATGCATGGCCTACCGAGGGCGGCTGGATTAGTTCACGTTTCGGTCGCCGCATTGACCCGTTTAACGGGCATCCCGCTCAGCATTATGGTGTGGATATCGCCAATCGCTCCGGTGCAGCGATATTGTCAGCCAGTCGTGGTGTGGTGACATTTGCAGGTAAAATGGTTGATTTTGGCTATGTGGTTGATGTTGAGCATGGCTATGGATACAAAACACGTTATGCTCATATGGGTGCGGTAAGTGTTGAAATTGGCGATGTGGTGGCGGGTAATCAGGTTATAGGCCATATTGGATCTACAGGGCGTTCAACTGGCCCACATCTGCATTACGAAGTGCGGCGCTTCGATAAGCTGGTTAATCCGGCATCTTTTTTACCACGCGGTTAGTTGTCTGTTGTCGTTCAGCGCGGCTTCCTAAATACATTTTTTAAAATAATTCATTGAAGTGTCATTGAAACAGTTTGATGCAAACGCTTCGTTGCGTAGCATGGCTGCATGATGAAGATACCCGTCGCTATTCTTGGTGCAACCGGTTACACCGGTGCCGAATTGATCCGTTTAATTGAAAACCATCCGGTGTTTGAAATTGCCCATCTCGGGGCACATTCGCAAGCTGGCAGGCAGGCTGGAGAAGTGATGCCGGGTTGCGCAGGTGATGTGGCTGATATGATTTTAGCCAAAGCCGATGCTGTGCTGCCGGAGTCTGTGGCTCTGGTGTTTACTGCTCTGCCGCATGGTGCTGCTGCAACGAGTGTGAAAAAAGCGCTTGATGTTGGTAAAAAGGTAGTGGATCTATCTGCTGATTTCAGACATCAATCGCACGATACATACCGGGCGGCATATGGTGCCGAACATCCACATCCTGAGCTGTTTTCTGAAGCCGTTTACGGCTTGACAGAGTGTGCACGTGAACGGGTAGAGAGTGCCCGACTGGTTGCTAATCCGGGTTGTTATCCAACGTCAACGCTGTTGCCGCTGCTGCCGCTATTGAAAACAGGATGGTTGGATAGTTCATCCATTATTATTGATGCCAAGTCCGGTGCATCCGGTGCCGGTCGCAGTGCGAATGTTGATCTATTGTATTGTGAACTT
Organism: Mariprofundus sp. EBB-1; assembly: GCF_003665155.1. Lineage (GTDB taxonomy): Bacteria > Pseudomonadota > Zetaproteobacteria > Mariprofundales > Mariprofundaceae > Mariprofundus. Next base: position 82,451 of record NZ_RCFQ01000011.1, read on the forward strand.
AATGAGTCGCTGAAAGCGTATGGTTTGCCTAGGCATCGCCACGCCTGGGAGATGGAAGAGTGGGCGCTTGGTTTTGCCGGTGCATCCATTAAGGTGCGTTTCGTGCCGCATATTCTGCCGATGAACCGCGGTATGCTGACCACCTTGCACCTCTCAGGAGAACATACGGACGAGTGGCATGCTGTGTTGCAAGCTTCATATGAAGGCGAGCGATTTGTGCGGGTGTTGCCTGAAGGCCGGTTACCGTCAACAGCAGGTGTATCCGGTAGCAACCGTTGTGATATCGGTATATCTGTATTGAGTGACCATGAGGTGGTCGTAGTCAGCTGTATTGATAATCTGCTGAAGGGCGCATCCGGGCAGGCCATTCAAAATGCTAATTTGATGTGTGGTCTGGATGAATCACTGGGTCTTTCGGTGCATGCGCTGTGGCCTTGATTTGAAGCGTGTATGGAATGCCCCCATATATATATTATTTGGAAAGAAAACAGCGCCTGAGTCAACGGTGACCATTAGACTGTTTACATTGATATTGAGCGTGTTGGTGATGCTTGCCGCCGTCGCTGTTCTGGCTCCGATGTTGCTGACTTCAAGTCAATATGCACAAGAGCGTCAACATATCGCGCAAGTGCAATATGAAAACAGGCATTTAACCAGTACATTATCTGAGACTGAAGCACTGTTGGCTCTGCGCAATGGTCAAATTGAAGGATTGCAAAAAGAGCTGTTGCGTAATAGCCATGATATGCTGACCATGAAACAACGATTGGCGATGTTTGATGATGTATTGGCGGCACGTAAAGTGGGTGGATGGCATATATTGCATCCTACTGCGCAGTGGCAGGATGATCAGAGCATTGTCTATCATCTGGTTGTGGTAAAAGGTGAGAATTATCCTCGCTGGGCAAAAGGTCATTTGAGCTTATCCGTGACTGCTCCAAATGGCGATGAGATTGTCTTGCAGAGTAAAAAAGGTAAGCGTTCACTTCAGTTTGATATGACTACGCATGCATTTTTTGAAGGTACTCTTCCATGGTTAAGGGCGTGGCAGCCTAAAATGTTGCACATATCGCTGTTTGATAAACGCGGAAAGAATAATCAGCAGATTGAAATTCCTATTTTGAACAGGCATGCACTGCAATCTGTAGAAGCACCTGTTAATAACACAGGCTTGAGTGAACAGTCTGATGGCATGATAGCACCATAAGATAAGAGGTGAGAGCATGATTAAACCATATTTACATTGGAATCCTGACATTGCGTCTTCGGCATTTATTGCCGAATCGGCCGATGTGATCGGGCGTGTTACGATAGGTCTGGACTCAAGCATCTGGTATCAGAGTGTATTGCGTGGTGATGTCCATGATATTGTGATTGGTGAGCGCTCAAATATTCAGGATCTAACGATGATTCATACCAGCGGTGGTGTTAGCCCCTGTGTGGTTGGTGATGATGTGACAGTTGGTCATCGTGTGATTTTGCATAGTTGTGAAATTCAGGATCGCTGCCTGGTTGGTATGGGCTCGATCATTATGGATCAGGCAGTGCTGGAGGAGGGATGTTTTCTGGCAGCGGGATCATTGGTGACCGAGCGTAAAGTACTGCGTGGCGGTTATCTCTATGCCGGTTCACCAGCCAGAGAAGTGAGGGCCTTGAATGATGAAGAGGATGCTTTTTTGCTGCGTTCTGCCAGTCATTATGTTGATGTTGCATTGAACCATAAAAAGGATTGATGATGTCTGATCTGCAACGTTTTGCTGCTATCGATATTGGCTCCAATACCTTTCGTTTGATGATTGCGGAGGTAAATCCATCTGGTACTGCTACACCCTGGCATATCATCCACTATACCCATGATATCATCAGGCTTGGTGAAGGCCTGCATCATAGTGGTGAACTATCTGATGCGGCAATGGCACGCGGGTTGGCTGCGTTTGAAAGGTATGCCGCGCTGTTGGAGCAGTTTGATGTAAATGAAGATCATGTTCGGGCAGTGGCTACAGCAGCCATGCGTGAAGCGGGCAATGGAACATTATTCCGGGATAATGTGGCTGAACAGACCGGCATACAGATTGAAATTATCGGTGGTGAAACAGAGGCGGTGATGTCTTTATCGGGTTCATGTGCAGTGCTGCTTCCGGAAATGCGCTCAGATATGCTGTTGTTCGATATTGGCGGAGCCAGCACCGAATTTATTCGTGCAGCCCAGAGCGATGCATCTCAGAATCACGGAGAGATGATTACGCGCGATGCTATCAGTACCAAGATGGGGGTCGTACGGCTGGTTGAGGCGCATCTGCATACTGATCCGCCATCTCCATCCGATTATCAGGCTATGATTGCGGCAGCCGATGCTCATCTTGTTGCTGTGGAGACCTATTGGGGTGACTGTGATGCGCCGGCATCCTTGGTGGGTACGGCCGGCACAGTAACAACACTGGCTGCAACGGCACTGGATCTGTGCCCCTATGATGCCGATGTTATCAATAATTATCGTATGTCCCGGGCTGACTTTGAAGCATTGCGTGATCGCTTGTTAAGCATGAATCATGAACAGCGTCAGGCTGTTCGCACTATTGAGCCAGGCCGTGCTGATCTGATAGTTGCGGGGTTAGCCATTGTAGAGGCAGTGATGAATCGCTGGCACTATGATGAGCTGGTCATCGTGGATGCAGGTCTGTTGGAAGGGGCCTGGCTAACAATAAGCAAGCAATAGACATAGCTGAAACACAATAAAGCTGTCTGTGCCTTCGTGGTAAGTATTTCTGATCGCTTATGATTTAACCGCATGCTCAGGTAGCAGGCTGGTGATGAACGCTTCGGCATTGAATGGCATCAGGTCTTCCAGTGTCTCGCCAACGCCGACATAACGAATAGGCAGACCGTAGGTGTGCGAGAGTTGTAATACAATGCCGCCTTTGCCGGAGCCATCAAGTTTGGTGACAATAAGACCTGTTGTGCCAGCAACTTCACGGAATTTTTCAACCTGAACCACGGCGTTTTGTCCTGTGCCACCATCAACGACTTGCCATACTTCATGTGGAGCACCGGGGAATGCCTTGCTGATCACGCGTCGTACTTTGGCCAATTCATCCATTAAACCACGATCGGTTTGTACGCGCCCGGCTGTATCAACAATCACCACATCATAATTTCTGGCCACGCCACGCTGAACGGTATCAAAAGCAACCGATGCAGGGTCAGCACCATCGTGTTGACGTACCATGTCTGCTCCGGCGCGCTCTACCCATACCGCTAGTTGATCGACCGCGGCAGCACGAAACGTGTCTCCTGCACCAACCAGGACGGATTTTCCTTGTTGGCCGAACATGGTAGCTAATTTACCGATGGTGGTTGTTTTGCCCGTACCATTCACACCGACAACGAGTAGCACAAAAGGTCCGTTTTCTGAGGTGTTGATCTCTTTGGCGTCTGGGATCATCGATAACATAGATGTTTTCAGTGCTTCGATAGAGCTGCCACGGCGTTTGCGTGCCTGCTGGACTAAAGAACCGGATAGCTCACCACCACAGTCAGCCATAATCAATCCATCTTCAATATCCAGCCATTCTTCTTCAGAAAGCGCATCTACCGAGCCGCCCGGCACCAGCTGGGCTAAACTGTCACGACTACGCGACAATCCTTGTTTTAATCTGGAAAAAAATGAGGACATGGTTGCTCCTGAACAGTGGCATTAACGCTGTGAGTTTAACGGGATTTCAGGATGACAAGATTCAAACACTTGTCCATGAAAAATATACGGGGAAACGTCAAATATACGGGGTTGCGATGCAAAACTTCATGGGTGAGCTCATCCGCGAGAATGATAAATGCATATATTTACCAGATTCTCCTATTTGAATGCTCTTGGGATAGAGCAAGCAGACTGGCTTATAGGAAATCCCCTGCCGCCAAATTGAATAAAAGCTTTAAAAGGATGCCGCCGCGTCTGCCCATTCTATGACTTCAACCTTTTCAATGACAATGGGGGTAAGTGGCACATCCTGCATGCCGCCTTTATTGCCGGTGCTGACAGCTTCAATCTTGCGCACTACATCCATGCCTTTGCTGACTCTTCCGAATACGGCATATCCCCAGCCACGGGTGGTTTTGGCACTGTGGTTGAGGAAGTGGTTGTTTTTCGTATTGATGAAGAATTGATTGCTGGCTGAATGGGGGGCTGAAGTCCGTGCCATGGCAATGGAACCCGTGGTATTGGATAAGCCATTATCGGCTTCGTTGTGGATGGGGGCGAGTGATGTTCGTTTTTGCATATCTTTGTTGAAACCGCCGCCCTGAATCATGAAACCGGGGATCACGCGGTGAAAGATAGTGCCATTATAGCTGCCTTTTTTTGCATATTGCAGAAAGTTGGCGACGCTTATGGGAGCTTTATCCCGATTCAGTTCCAGCTCGATCACACCCATTGATGTGGTCATGGTAACTTGAACCTGATCAGCGCTGGCTGACTGTATGGATTGAAATAAAATGCCTGTGCCTAGTGCCAATAAGATAAAAAAACGTTTCATTTTTTGCCTCCATCGTTGAATCAGCGGTGAATTCCATCATATATAACGAGCTTTCGCCAACACTACGCTAGGCTGTGTTTTATGGGGTGTTGTCAGCCGTTGT
>NZ_RCFQ01000012.1 GCF_003665155.1 Mariprofundus sp. EBB-1
TGCTGGAAAGGAGCAACTTAATTCTATCTGCCACCGCACCAGCAGATCCATCTCTCATTGTGCATCAATCATGCTGCACGTCAAAGGGCCAGCGTTAGCTAAAGGTATATCCGACAGTGGTAGAACTATCCATTAAAAAGAATTGCATATGACTTACTCTGCGAAACTTTGCGTACTCTGCGGTGAATGCCTTTTGCGTTTCAGCGTGATGAACCTGTGAGGATAGATATTCTTTTCATCCACGACACCGGACTGGCTGGAAACCACCTGCCAATCATCGCGATTAAATATCGGGAACCAGGCATCCCCTTCAAAGGCCGCATCAATTTCAGTGATATAAAGGTAATCGGCCTGATCAATGAGCAAGGCATAGATCTCTGCGCCCCCCATGACCATAATCTCCTCAGCATCTGGCACAGTCGCCCGCGCTTCGGCAAGCGAGCTAACCACCGTACAGCCATCAATATGCAGATCGGCTTGTCTGCTCAAGATAATGTTTACGCGCCCCGGTAGTGGCCGCCCAATAGATTCATAGGTCTTGCGCCCCATCAAAATAGGCTTACCCATGGTATTCTGTTTAAACCAAACCATATCAGCCGGCAGCTTCCATGGCAGCGCGTTCTCCCGCCCGATCAAACGATTGCTATCCATGGCCCAAATCAAAGAAATTTTCATATAGACCACCCTCAATCAATAATATTTTACCGCAGTCCCCCAGGGGAGTATCTCTTGCTACGCAATTCACCTTCAGTACGCAAAGTTCACCCCAGGGTGCCTTCTCCCCTAGGGGATACTCTCTCGCTTTGCGATTCACCTGATCTTGCGCAAACGCAATTCACCTTGTCGCAAAGTAGAACCAAACAATATAAATGTAATTTTCGATCGCTGTCATTGTCGCGATGCTTTTTTAATGCATCACAACTTGTGATTTTGGCCTATTATAATTGCATTCCGAAACCTACAACACAATGATTTTAACTTACTTTGTGGTGAATCGTTTTGACCATAATGGAACTGTCAGTCTGGAGTTTGCCTTATCATCTTCACCAGCCACATCTATTTTATTGCCTTTGACTTACTTTGCGTAACTTTGCGTCCTTGGCGGTGAAAAGCTTTTGACCCGTTATTTACTTGCAGCTAATTGACGCAGGACATACTGCAGGATACCGCCGTGTTGGTAGTACTCAACCTCTTTCGGGGTATCGATACGCACATCAACCACAAACGATTTCACCGAGCCATCACTCGCTGTTGCAGTCACATGAAGCTCTTTGGCTGATCCATCTTTGATGCCTGAGAAATCATAAGACTCCTGACCAGTAAGACCAAGTGATTCAGCCGATTCGCCCGCCTTGAACTGCAATGGCAGAATTCCCATACCAACAAGATTAGAGCGATGGATGCGTTCGTAGGTTTCAGCAATCACCGCCTGCACACCCTGCAACCTTGGGCCTTTGGCAGCCCAGTCACGCGAGGAGCCTGAGCCATACTCTTTACCTGCCAGGATGATACTCGCCACACCCTCATCTCTGTATTTCATAGCCGCATCATAGATGCTCATTTGCAAACCGGATGGCTGATGCAGCGTTACACCACCCTCTGTACCCGGCGCCAAACGATTGCGCAGGCGAATATTGGCGAACGTACCGCGCATCATGATCTCATGGTTACCACGGCGAGAGCCGTAGGAATTGAAATCTTTGGCATCAACACCGCGTTCCTGCAGATAACGACCGGCCGGAGAGTCGGCTTTAATAGCACCAGCTGGTGAAATGTGGTCGGTCGTGACCGAATCACCCAGCAACGCCAGTACTCGTGCGTTCTTGATATCGATGATCGGATCAAGATCAAATGTCATACCTTCGAAATATGGCGGATGCTGGATATACGTTGAATCTGCATCCCATGCGAAGCGGTCACCTGTAGGTGCTTCCAGATTCTGCCAGCTGGCATCACCATCATACACATTACCGTAAGAAGCTTCGAACTGCTCAGCGGTTACACATGAAGCAACCACATCGGCCACCTCTTTCTGGGTTGGCCAGATGTCTTTCAAAAAGAGATCATTGCCATCACGATCCTGACCAATCGCATCGTGATAGAGATCGATATTCATCGTACCTGCAATGGCATAAGCCACCACCAGCGGTGGAGAGGCCAGATAGTTCATGCGTACTTCTGCATGCACACGGCCTTCAAAGTTGCGATTGCCGGAGAGTACGGCTGTAACAGCCAAGTCACCTTCAGCAATAGCAGCAGACACTGCGGCAGGCAGTGGGCCTGAGTTACCGATACAGGTGGTGCAACCATAACCGACGGTGTTAAAGCCGAGTGCGTTCAGATCATCAGAGAGACCTGCTTTATCGAGATATTCAGTTACCACTTTGGAACCGGGGCCGAGGGAAGTTTTCACCCATGGCGCTGCAGTGAGGCCAAGAGCCACTGCTTTCCTTGCCACCAGCCCTGCCCCCAGCATGACAGAAGGGTTGGAGGTATTGGTACATGAGGTGATAGCGGCAATAACCACTGCGCCGTTATCAATGGTGACCTCTTTGCCGTTGATCATCGTGGTTACAGCCTTGGTGGTAAGGCCAGCCTCAGCTTTAACCGCTTCAATCGTTTCAAGATATTTAGCTTTGGATTCGGTCAACGCAATACGATCCTGCGGACGTTTATGGCCAGCCAATGATGGCACAACAGATGCCATATCCAGTGACAGATTCTCACTGTAGATCGCTTCAGGCGAGCCCGCTTCACGGAACATGCCCTGTGCTTTGGCATAGGCTTTTACCAGTGCAATACTTTCTTCACTGCGGTTGGAAAGGCGGAGGTAGTTCAGTGTCTCTTCATCAATCGGGAAGATGCCGCAGGTAGCACCATATTCAGGTGCCATATTGGCTATAGTGGCACGATCCGCCAGCGGCAGAGAATCCAGCCCAGGACCATGAAACTCAACAAATTTACCCACCACGCCGTGGCTGCGCAGCATTTCAACAATGGTCAGTACCAGATCGGTGGCGGTTGCACCTTCAGGAATTTCACCGCTCAGTTTAAAGCCAACCACCTTAGGCACCAGCATAGAAACCGGCTGACCGAGCATGGCAGCTTCCGCTTCAATACCACCCACGCCCCAGCCCAATACACCCAGACCATTGATCATGGTGGTATGTGAATCAGTACCAACCAGGGTATCAGGATAGGCCACGCCATCACTGTTCACAAACACGGTGCGGGCAAGGAACTCAAGATTCACCTGATGCACGATGCCGCAACCCGGAGGTACTGCTTTAAATGTTTCGAATGCGTTCTGACCCCATTTGAGGAAATTGTAGCGCTCGCGGTTACGCTGAAACTCAATCTCGGTGTTTTTTGCAGCTGCGTCAGCAGAGCCGAAATTATCCACCTGTACAGAGTGATCGATCACCAGCTCGGCAGGAGCCAACGGCTCAATCTTTCTGGTGTCACCACCCAGGGCTGCCATCGCATCACGCATAGCAGCCAAATCCACCACCGCAGGTACACCGGTGAAATCCTGCATCAGCACACGCGCTGGCATGTAGGCAATCTCGTGGTTCGGTTCAGCCTTCTCATCCCAGTTAGCAAGAAAGCGAATGTCATCTGCAGTAACATTAATGCCATCTTCGCGGCGTAACATGTTCTCCAGCAGTACTTTCATAGAATAAGGCAGGCGGCTTACATCGCCTGCAGCATTCAGCTGATAATATGTGTAGGCCTTGTCGCCGACCTGAAGGCTTTGTTTGGCGTTAAACGTATTACTCATACTATCAGTCATGTTAGGACTCCTATTGCAAAAAAGAAGCCGCAAGCTAGCGATAACGCCACTATTTCAAAAGCTCCATCATTTAGAGCCTTCTGATCCAGTGTAATTCACAAGCGTTCACCGCAATCCCCCAGGGGAGTCTCTCTTTCACAAGTGAAATTCATCTTCAGGACGCGAAGTTACGCAAAGTAAGTCAAAAGCATTAAAGAAATAAATGCCAGTCCTCAATTCTATTAATATTATCGCCAAAGGCTTTCAATTCTGAGTTGGTCATAGGTGCTTTCTTTAAAAGAGAGTTCGCTACTATTGCTTGGCGTTCCTTTTACTAACGCAGGCCCTTTGACGCACAAGTACAACAGAGAGATGGGCCTGCTGGTGCGGTGGCTGAGAGAATTAGTAGCACTCTTTCCAGCAATCCCTCTCTTTGTTTGTTTTTGATTTTACTTTGCGACAAGGTGAATTACGCTTGCGTAAGAGAGCGTGCCCTGGGGCAAACTCTGCGTACTTTGCGGTGAAATATTTTAAGTATTTTAATGCGATAACGCTGCGTTCTCTGCGATAAATATTATTTCTTTTATTAAATAAGACTTTTATAGCTAGAGTCGGCCCATGTCCAAATTACTCTCACCCCACATGACGTTTGATGATCTACCCACTTGGTTCGCCGAAGGCTGCAAACCCAGGGATGCTTGGCGCATTGGCACAGAGCACGAGAAGATAGGTTTTTGCATGGATTCATTCAGGCCCATTCCGTATGCAGGAGAGCGTAGCATCAAAGGTCTGCTTGAGATGCTGGCAGGGCATGGTTGGGATCCTGTGCTTGAAACGGGTAATATTATAGCACTCAAACGCGGCATGGCCTCCATCACGCTCGAACCGGGCGGACAACTGGAACTGTCCGGAGCCCCCCTAGAAACCATCCACCAAACTTGTCAGGAAACCACCGAATACCATCAGTTGGTGCGCAGTATTTCTGATGAACTGCGCATTGGCTTTCTAACCCTTGGCTTTCAACCCAAATGGAAACGCGAAGATATCCACTGGATGCCAAAAGCCCGCTATGCCGTTATGCGTGATTATATGCCCCGCGTAGGTGATGGTGGACTGGACATGATGCTGCGCACCACAACCGTGCAGGCCAATCTTGATTTTGCATCGGAAACGGACATGGCTAAAAAAATGCGCATATCCCTCTGCTTGCAACCACTGATTACAGCCATGTATGCAGCCAGCCCCTTTGAAGAGGGTAAACCCAGTGGCTTTTTATCACGCAGGGCAACCTGTTGGCTTGATACTGATCCGCATCGCACCGGCATTCTCAAGTGTGCATTTGATAATAACTTTGGCTTTGAGGCCTATACACAATGGGCGCTGGATGCGCCGATGTATTTTATCATGCGTAATGGTGCCTATATCGATTGTACCGGCAGCAGCTTCCGCGACTTTATGCATGGAAAGCTGGCACAGCTACCCGGCGCATATCCCGACATGGATGATTGGGAGCTACATCTCTCCACCCTTTTTCCCGATGTACGCTTGAAACAATATCTGGAAATGCGCGGTGCCGACGCCGGTGCGTGGCCATGGATCTGCTCGTTACCGGCCTTGTGGAAAGGGCTATTATATGATGAGCAGGCTGAATCTGAAGCATGGGATCTGGTCGCCGACTGGTCTTTTGATGAGGTCAATGCACTGCGTCAACAGGTGCCTCGCACAGCGCTACAAACGCCATTCCGTCAGACATCGGTGATCAAACTCTGTGAGCAGGTGCTCGAAATTTCCAGAGCTGGATTGGAGCGCTTACAGCAATGCAATGAAGCAGGTGAAGATGAGAGTAAATTCTTACAACCTGTCATCCAGGCTGTTGCAGCGGGAGAGACACAAGCCGATCACTGGTTAAAACTGTATAACAGTGAATGGAATCAGGATATTGATCGCGTATTTTTAGAAGCCATGCACTAATTTTTTCACCGCAAAGTTTCGCAGAGTAACCCCTTATATTTTATTGTGCTGAGGGTTTCTGATCTTAGCCGCACTATAGCGATCAGGTGAATGCCTCTTCTTTCACAAGGATAGCCTTTGACTTCCTTTGCGGAACTTTCCGGTGAAATGTTTTTTAACTTTAGCTGTCTGCCTTTTTCAAACGACCCAGTAAATCCGCCACGAAGTCTTTTGCTTTCATATACTCCATCAAATATGAGGATACCTTACGCACCCGTTTGGAGAGATATGATGGCCGGGCATGATAGCTGAGTACATTATGCTGCTTAATGCGAGCGCGCACCCAATCGGCATGGTCAGCCGAAACAACAGCGGCTTTCGGCACATCACATTTCTTAAATAACATATGAAGATCGGGATCATCATCGTTTGAAAAACATTCAACCAACTTAAAACCACACTGCTCAACCGATGCCTGCAATGTTTTGGGAGAAAAGTTATAGATATGCGCGTAATGAAACATGCGATCATAAGTCGCAAAAGGGCCTGTTACATTCGGGCATTCAACATAAAGTAAGCCATCATCATGAATCAATTCACGCATGTGCGTTAATGCCTTACGTGGTGAAGAGAAATGTTCAATCACATGAATCAACAGCAGCAAATCCGTTTTCGGCGTTTGCTCCAGATCAAACAAATTCACATTGTCCACATTGGCAAACAGGCTCTGGCGGGTAAAGGCATTAAAGTCATGATTCGGTTCGATGCCCGTTGCCTTAAAGCCTTCCGTTTCAAACTTTTTCACCGTACAACCAATACCCGCGCCAACTTCAAAGACGGTATCCACACCGTTTAAAGCTGGTTTCAGCTGCGCATGAATGCGTTCTGCATTTTTCCATGCCCGCATAATACGCCGTTCCGAAGGCTGAGACTCGCCATGATAATCCTGACGATATCTGGAGGCATAATATTCATTTACCTCGGCTTCACTTGGCACCGGCACATGCATCACCAGACCGCAGCCTAAACATAAGCCTGTATCCAGAGCTTGCTGGTGCCGGTCTGATTGAGAAATGATTTCTAAATTATCGCAACCACAAAGATCGCATTGCACGGAAGGAGTAGTCATAGCGAAACACTAATCAATAGATCATGCTGCTGCCAGTCGAGACTTTTTTTATGCTCAGAGCCCATGACAAGGCTATACCTGATTATGGCATTCTTTCACCATAAACACCGCACTAAAAAACGTCCACAACAACAGTTCATTAAAAACATACAGCCTGGTCATTTCTGACATCAATAATCCTGCAAAATTCAGCACAAGCTGAATACTGCCAGCTATTGCACTCATGCTTTGGAGATGATGGAGTCGGGATATGGACAAACGATATGACATGATTGTGATCGGCGCAGGCATTAGTGGCTTGGCCATGGCTTTTGAAGCCAAACAGGCTGGCCTGAAGGTGCTGGTCTTGGAAAAAGAGGCACGCTGCGGTGGCTGCTTTGATTCAGCGGCGGTGGAAAATGCTCAGCAAGCGTTCTGGGTCGAAATGGGCACACATACCTGCTTTAACTCATACGCTCGTCTATTGAGTATATTAGACAGGTTGGGACTGATGGATCAACTGCAGGCCCGTGAAAAGCTGCGTTATCGCTTGCTGGTTGACGGTTCGCTCTATTCTATCCCGTCTCGCTTACACTTTGTTGAGCTGATGACCCATGCCTGGCGTATATTTTCACTCAAAAAGCAGAATCAATCGGTAGCCGATTATTATGGCGCGCTCGTTGGCCCTAAAAACTATACAGAACTGTTTCAACACGCTCTAAGCGCGGTGGTATGCCAGGATGTAAATAATGTACCAGCCGACATGCTGTTCCGAAAACGGCCACGTGATAAATCTATTATGCGCAGCTATACCTTTTCCGGCGGTCTCCAGGATATTATTCAGGCTCTGGAACAACAATTGGATATTCATACGAATCAGCATATTACATCCATTGCGAAGGATGAAAGTGGCTACGCCATCACAACAGCCGATGCCTGCTATCATAGTGATCGGCTGGTTTGTGCCACGCCTGGCCTGGCAGCATCACGCCTGCTCAAGCAAGCCCATCCCGAGATTGCAGCGCAACTTAACTGGATTCGTGAGGTAGAGATTGAGTCTGTCGCTGTGGTGATGCAAAAAGCCACCTTGTCACAAGAATCCATGGCAGGGCTTATCGCCGTGGATGGAGACTTTTATTCAGCCGTATCACGCGATTACATCGAGCACCCAACACTCCGAGGCTTTACGTTCCACTTTAAGCCAGGCCTGCTCAGCGAACAAGAAAAAGTGGAGCGCATATGCACTGCTTTACAGATCAGCAACTCCGACATTCAACATCTGTTTCATAAAACCAACCGATTACCCGCACCGGATATGGGACATTATCAACTCATCGAAGCACTGGATGCATCGTTGGCGGACACTCAACTGTCCCTGATCGGCAACTACTTTAAAGGCGTGGCAGTAGAAGACTGTTTGGAACGGGTTGAAACAGAATTCCACCGCATCATGCCATCCGCATGAGGGTATGCGTAGTTTTGATGGCAACCACGCTGTTACTGCTCTCTGGCTGCAGCAGTGAAAAAACAGATATTATGTTTGAATGCCCTTCTCCATCAGGGAACAAGACCGCCACCCTCTTCCGCATCTCTCACGGCGATAATCCGATCCATCAAGAAATGAAAATCAACATTCGCCAGGCCAATAAACAGTTCAATGATGACATGGCCAGCTTTTCCTTTAAATATGGTTATGATGCCCTTATACGATGGCAGTCCGATGATGCCATCATCATTGAATACCCCGTAGATTCCGAACTTACACATCAGGAAACTGTCATTTTCGGCACCACGTACAGCTTTAGCAGCAGTGATATCATCCATGTGACCTATCAAGAGAAACCATCTACTCACGGTTATTTCCTGATCGAACAACGTTGTTTTACAACCAATCCCCTCGCCAATTAAAGTATATATTTAAAAGAAACAGGACATCTCGCCACTGTCGCACCACCACCTGAAAAAAAGTTATGGAGAATTCAATCAGGCTAGTACAAGATAGCTGCTGCACATAGCGTGGCAAGGGAGAGCATATCAGTGCCTTATACAAGCAAGCAGATCAGTGAAGAACTAGCCCTGAATCATCTGGGCTTAAAAAACCTGGAAGATGTATTCTGGAATATGCCTACCCCTCTGTTTTATGAACATGCTCTGCGCAATAGAGAGGGACACTTAGCCCATCAAGGGGCTTTGGTGGTACGCAATGGACACTTCACCGGTCAGTCAGTAAAAGATAAATATATTGTAGGTGACTCGCTGAACAATTTCGATGACGCCCATGGTGATTTTGACCGCTCTCTATCCAAATCGCAATTTGAAGCCTTGCTCAATCGCGTGCGCGGCTATCTGGAAGGGCGTCAACTGTATGTCGAGGACTGTTTGGTGGCAGCCGAATCAGAGCATCAAAAATCGATACGCATCATTACGCAAGACGCATGGCATGGCCTGTTTGCCAGAACTATGTTCATTCGACCTTCCGACCTTAGTCAAAAAACCGATTTCAAGGAACCAGAATTCACCATTATTCACGTTCCGCATTTTCACGCAGTACCTGGCCGTGACGGCACCAATGCAGAGACGTTTGTCATTATCGACCCAAGCCAGCGCATTGCACTCATCGGTGGCACTGCCTATGCAGGTGAGATCAAAAACACTGTTTTCGCCATCATGAATCACCTGCTGGTGAAATCAGACGTACTGCAGCTGCATGCCGCCGTAAATGTGAGTGATAATGGCGATGCGACCCTATTTCTTGGCCCGGATGGCAGTGGCAAAACGGCACTGGCATCGGATCCATCCCGCAGCTTTCTTGGAGATGACATGCACGGCTGGAATAACGAGCATATTTTCAATTTTGAAGCAGGCTGTTACGCCAGCATCAAGCAGCTCGACAAAGACCGTGAACCTGTAATACATGCAGCCAGCCAGCAATTTGGTTCGATTCTGGAAAATGTTGGTATGGATACTCAAGAGCGTCGCATTGACTTTACTGATACCACACTGACTGAGAATACCCGGGCAGCTTACCCGATTAGCGCCTTATCCAACGCTGCCTCTCCTCCTTACACGATCAGTAGTCCAACAAACCTTATTTTACTGGCCTCTGATGCCTTTGGTATATTGCCGGCCATCTCGCGCTTAACGCCGGAACAGCTTATCTATTATTATCTATTGGGTTATGGATCTCACCCTGCCGATAACCATGAAACGAATGCTGAACCCATTGCCACATTCAGCCCCTGCTGCGGCATACCATTGATGGCGATGCATCCTTCCGTTTCTGCAAAAGTGCTCGGTGCCAAAGTACGTCGTGGAAATGTTCAGTGTTGGTTGATTAATACAGGCTGGAGCGGCGGCCCTGCCGGCGTTGGCGAACGCATGAACATTGAATTAACACGCACATTAATCACCGCCGCATTAAACGGCAATCTGGATGACCTCAGCTATCAGGCACACCCCGTTCTGGGCATGCAAATGCCAGATCAGCTTGATCCGATTGCGACCTGGCATGATCAGGAAAACCCGAAAACATATACAACAGCGGCCAAACAATTGGCTGCAAAATTCAAACAAGCTTTTGCCCGGTTCACAGATCATGTGCCTGCAGAAGTGACAGCAGCGGGGCCTCGTTAATCGTGAGTATTCAATATCTTAAACAGACAGATGCACCTGATTACAAAGCATTAATACGCCGTGGCTTTCAACTTGGCTGGGTCAAACAACCACTGCGCCCGCAGATGCCCGAACAAGCTGTGATTGTCGCTGCCTGGAAACAAGATAAAGCCGTGATGCTACCCTCACTCTTGCAACTGGATGACTGGCAAGCCGATATCGAACAATCACATCAGTTGATGCTGAACACACTCGAATCCGGCGAACTCTCTCCTAGTCTGGATCTACCTCCCTACCCTGATCGACTCGGTGATCAGCTGCCTCTGGTAGCATCCTCCATGGAAGAACACGATGAGCAGGCCATCGAAAAAGTCTATTTTGACGCCATTGCCAAGCCCAATGATGATCAGGCGCTGGCGGAAGATCTCTGGTGCAAAGCATCATGGTTATCCTTCCTTGAAGATGATGCATCGCTACGTTTTCGATTCTCTTTTGGCATGGAATCGCTGGAAGATGTCGCAGCTGATCCTTTGCGCCAGCTTTGGGCGGGCAAACTATGCGATGCAATATTCCCTGAATCAGCAGCCTTAACCGAGAATCTTCAACTCTTACCTGTTTTGCAGGAACTGCTTGGCGGTCAGCCTGCTTTTGTGGAACGCATCGTTTATTTCAATGCGCCCGGCGGCGGCGCCCAGATGCATCACGATGTTGAGCGTGGTCATGATGGTGTGGTGTTTGCCCAGCTATCCGGTAGCACATTCTGGCTGGCTCTGTCCAAGCCTCGCTTGATGGATGAACTGATTAGTTTTACGAATGATCCAACATTTACAGCCGATATTGCACTATTGATCCCATCTGAAAATGATCAAAACGATTTGCATCAGCT
Organism: Mariprofundus sp. EBB-1; assembly: GCF_003665155.1. Lineage (GTDB taxonomy): Bacteria > Pseudomonadota > Zetaproteobacteria > Mariprofundales > Mariprofundaceae > Mariprofundus. The sequence continues at coordinate 11,329 of NZ_RCFQ01000012.1, forward strand.
ATTGAAAGATAAAGCAGCCTTGTCTGACTACATGGATGAAAATGATCATGAGCTTATCGAAGCGATCATGGATAGATGCCCTGCTTTTATTGAACACCTCATTGCGCAAGGTTTTGCCTATATTCTGCATGCTGGTGATGTACTGTTAATGCCGCAACGCGACTTTGATACCTGTGTCTGGCACTCGGTCTGTTGTTTAGGAGATGAACCCGGTGAGGCTGTATCGTTTGCGATTAGAAAAGAGGCACATGTATAACCTGATTATAGCTTCGCTGATTTCACTCATGCTGATTTCAGTCGCCAATAGCCAGGAGGTCAATCTGATGAAAGAGCAGCCCCCTTACACCAATGCCCTTATTCATGAATCCAGCCCCTACCTGCAACAACATGCCCACAATCCTGTGCTCTGGCTGCCGTGGGGAGAAGATGCCTTCACTCTGGCGCGTTTGCAGAATAAGCCGGTATTCCTCTCCATCGGTTATTCAACCTGCCACTGGTGCCATGTGATGGAGAATGAATCGTTTGAAGACCCCGCTGTGGCTGAACTGCTCAATCGATATTTCATTAGCATCAAAGTAGATCGGGAGGAACGCCCTGATATTGATGCAATTTATATGCGTGCGGCACAATTGATGAATGGTAGCGGCGGCTGGCCACTCAATCTGTTACTCACGCCGGACAAAAAACCATTTTATGCCTCCACCTACCTGCCCAAGCAGAGCCGCTTTGGGCGTCTGGGTCTGATGGAATTGGCAGAGCGAGCTGGCACCATGTGGCAGCAGGATCGTGAAAACGTTGAAGCATCAGCTGATTCCATTGCCGCCGCACTCAAGCACAGTATCAAAATCATCACTCCGGCTATTTCATCCAATGGCAGCACGGCTAAAATTGATACCGCACTGATTGATCAGGCTTATCTTGCCACTGCTAAACACTTTGATATCAGCCATGGCGGTTTCGGTGAAAAACCAAAATTTCCAAGCGCACAACGACTCCTGTTTCTGCTGCGTTACGCAAGCCTGAAAGAGAAACCTGAAGCGCTGGCCATGGTTGAGAAAACCCTGGATGCCATGCAGCGCGGTGGCATTCACGATCAGCTTAGTGGCGGTTTTCATCGTTACTCCACTGATGCAGCGTGGTTACTGCCTCATTTCGAAAAAATGCTCTACGATCAGGCCATGCTGATGATGGCCTATGCCGAGGGATGGCAGGCCACCGGCAATGCCAGCTTCGCCTATACAGCCCGACATATCGCCGATTATCTACTGCGAGATATGCGCCATACCAATGGTGCTTTTTATGCTGCCGAAGATGCAGACTCCGAAGGCGAGGAAGGAAAGTTTTATCTCTGGAATTCAGTAGAAATCAACACGCTTTTAGGCAAGCGTGCTGCTGCATTCATGCAGGCCTACGGCGTAGAAAAGAATGGCAATTTCAACGATGAAACGAAGCGCAAAAAAAACGGCGAAAATATCCTGCATCAATCAGGCACAATAGATCTGGAACGCTTTGCTGCGGACAGAAAACGACTCATGGATGCTCGCGACCAGCGCATTCGCCCCTTTCTTGATGATAAAATATTAACGGATTGGAACGGCTTAACCATCGCAGCCCTCTCTATTACCGGACGCATCCTCAATGAACCGCATTATATCGAGGCAGCCTCGAAATCAGCTGATTTCATTCTCAAACACCTGCATAAAGACGGTGTGTTAAAACACCGTTGGCGAAAGGGTCAAGCCGCCATCCACGGGCAACTGGAAGATTATAGCTCCATGGTTTGGGGTTTAACCGAGCTCTACGAAGCAAGCCTTGAACCGCGCTGGTTAGCATCTGCACTGTCGCTGAACAAAACCATGCTTCAACGCTTCAAGGGGAAGGATGGTGGTTTTTACCAGGTGGAAGAGAATGCTGAGCTGATTGCGCGCCCCATGGAGGTGTTCGATGCAGCTCTGCCATCCGGTAATGCTGTTGCCATGCATAACCTGTTGCGTTTATCCCGATTAACCGGTGATGCCAGCCTGGCAAAAGAAGCTGCTACCCTGGCCGATCACTTTGCCGGCACTGCACAGCGCGCTCCTAGCGGCGTACTTCACATGCTTTCTGCCGTTTTATTGGCACAATCCACTGGCAAGGAAATAGTACTAGCAGGTGACCGAAACTCCGATGAGGCAAAAAAGATGCTGGCGCTTATTCACAACCGATATCGCCCCAACACAGTGGTGTTATGGCATGATGAGGACATCGAAGCACTGGCTCCATTCACCCGTGGGCAATCTTCCATCGATGACACAGTCACCGCTTACGTCTGCGAACACTTTCAGTGCAATCGCCCCACAACAGATCTGAATGAACTGAAACAATATTTAAACTAATCAGCTACAGCGTGAATTTGATTTATTTGCTCACAGCTCATAAAACAACTATTTCATGGTAAGCATTTCCCCGCTTAAACATAGTGGCAATCGCATTACAATAATAAACGGATTTACCGCCAAGTACTGAATAAGCTGTAAAACATAGGGGGTGTTTTAGTGCGACTGCCCTGCACTTAAACATGCACCATTGGCAAATCGCCCTGATTAGGCATAGATTATTCAGAACTAAAATAACTGAGTCTTACCCTTGACTGCTATTTAATATTCAAGCTCAAATACCATATAGGTGAACAGAGAAAGGTAACACATGAAGATCTGCATGCATTATCAAATCAGGTATTCGAAACCCAGGAGAATTCAATGGCATATTCAAAAGACCTGCTTGTATTGAGAGATGGTCAAGCGCAGTCAGGTAAAGTAATAAAAAATGAATTTAAAATTAAAACTGCATTTGGTGATGTCACTGTAAAAAAAGAAAATATTGTGCACATTCACTTTGCGCGCCCGGATGGCACAGGCTACCCTCTCAGTGATGAAATCAAGACCAATACCGGTGATGATATAAGAGGAAAACTGGTGCAAACACAAGCGATTTCCTTTGTATCTGCAGAAAACAATCAATCAGAAAGAGTACATAGGGACAACATCAACACACTCCTTTTCCTAGGTTCGCAAGACGCTCCCGCCTGAAAACACAACAAAGATTTCCAGCGAACAAATAGACAGCTCCCTTCTCAGCGTTCACCATACCGCCTTATCAGAGTTGAACGTATGTAATCAAAACTGAGGAATGCTGATTACGCCTATTAGGATAGTGATAACTTTAAAGGATACCAACATTGAAAGAATCTAACTTAACTACCAAATATGTTTTAGAAATATATGAACCCAACGATGATAGTCGTATAGCCGCTGTTTTTACTAGTGATACTCCCTTTATGACCATTGCAAAGGGCGAGTATATCAACTCCTCTGCATTCACCATGTCAAATCCTCATAAAGTATTAGAGGTTGTTAGTGTTGAACATATTCTTTGGGTCATTGAAGGTCATCACCGAAGCCAAAAGGTTTGTGTTCGCACCACTACAGTGGAAAATCCATTTAAATAAATATATCCTATAGCAACATTTTGGCATTCACCCTAAGTCAAACGGCCCTACTAACCCTGTTTTTTCACGGCTTGTAGGGCGCGTTTATAGGCCAGGGATATCATCTTTTTACTGTACTGGGTCTTGGGGACTTTGATGCCGTACTGTTCAATAATCATATCAATTCCCAATGGATCAGGATCGCCATCGATCAATTCACTGAGCGCGGATTTGGCAAAGCGTTTGCGCCTTGTCAACTCAAAGATACGAACCGCTCTAGCTAAACAGACATGATGTTGAACGTTCATTCAGCTTGCCTCACTGCGTAAGACAAATGACAAACAGGGAAACAGAACAGTTTATTTGTTCCTGCGCAGTTTCAACGCCTTGAATACTTCATCCGCATGAAATGATGAACGCACCAGAGGACCAGAGGCAACCATGCCAAAGCCTTTTTTCTCGGCGATGTATTTAAAATCGTCAAACTCTTCCGGCGTCCAATATTTCATGACCGGATGATGCTTTTCACTCGGTCGTAGATATTGCCCGATGGTAAGAATATCGATATTCGCTTCACGCATATCATCGAGCACCTGCAACACTTCATCCCGTTCTTCACCAAGTCCCAACATAATGCCTGACTTGGTTACCACATCAGGATCAACTTCTTTGGCGCGCTGTAATAACCGTAAGCTGGTAAAATAACGCGCACCCGGACGCACGGAACGGTAAAGGCGCGGTACTGTTTCCAGGTTATGGTTAAAGATATCCGGTTTTGCATCCATAATGGTATTCAGGCAGGAGTCCGCCTTGCGTTGGAAATCAGGTGTGAGGATTTCAACCGTCACATCCGGTTGACGCGCTTTAAGCTCTCTGATCACCGTTGCATAGTGACCAGCCCCACCATCTTTAAGATCATCACGATCCACCGATGTAATCACCACATGTTTCAGGCCAATCTGGGCGACAGCCTTGGCTAGATTCACCGGTTCATCAAGATCTACCGCATCAGGACGACCGGTTTCCACATCACAAAATGCACATGTGCGCGTACAAACACGTCCTAAAATCATGAACGTGGCCGAACCCTGCTTCCAACAGCCCCCGATATTGGGGCACGAGGCCTCTTCACAAACGGTATTCAGCTTCAAATCACGCATCATCTGTACAATATCTTTATACTCTTTCGACATCGGCGCGCGCACTTTTAACCATGAGGGCTTACCCACCATAGGTTCGCCTTGTATTTCTGTTTGGATAGGGATCACTTTACGACTCATGGGCGTATTGTATGGGGCAACTTTTTTTTTGCATCCACAATAACGCAATGCCTATTACTATTTTCCACACGTCACATGGATAAGCCGTGCTTTTCATCACCATTGTTGGCATTCTTCGATTTCAATTCGCTGCGCATTTCTGCAGCTTTCAGGGAGAAAATATGAGTAGTACGTGTTTCGTTAAATTATTGGCAGTCAGTCTGGTTGTATCGCTGGTCGGTTATCTGTTGGGTAACATGTTTGGATTTACAGGTGTACCTGCGGGTTCTGTATTGGCAACCGGACTATTCATCGGCACTGTTTTCGGTGGCCTGTTGGTTGCTCTGGCACCAAAAGCGGGGGAAAAGAACAGCAATTCAAATGACGCCGCCAATGCCGAGAGCAGAAACATCTATGTTGGCAACTTACCATTTAATGCAGGAGAAGATGATATCAAAAATATCTTCTCGCCCTATGGTGACGTGCTCGACATTCGTCTGGTAAAAGACCGTCGCAGTAAACGTTTTAAAGGTTATGGTTTTGTTGAAATGTCAGCCAATGGTGCAAAAGCAGCGATTGAACACCTCGATGGTACTGATTACGCTGGTCGCACACTGCGCATCAATGAGGCTAAAAAGAAAGAAGACTGATAACAGATGCGCTTAATATTCAACATCTCATGAGCACAAACAGAAAGGAAGGGCCTAAGGCCCTTCCTTTTTATTTACCCTTGGCGGCGTTTACGAACCGCTGCTGCCAATGTGCGCAACAGCGCTTCAGTATCATCCCAACCCAGACATGCATCAGTCACACTGATACCAAAAGCTGGTTTTTCGCCCACAACCACATCCTGACGCCCTTCATTCAGATGAGACTCAATCATCACACCGGTAATCGAAGCGTTTCCTGCAGCAATTTGTCCAGCCAGATCTTCGCCCACCTCTATCTGACGCTTGAACTGTTTACGGCTGTTAGCGTGACTGCAATCCACCATCAAATGCGTAGCTAAGCCTGCCGATTCCAGTTCTGCACTGGCTTTAGCAATACTGGCTGCATCATAATTCGGCTCTTTACCACCGCGCAGAATGATATGACAATCATCATTTCCGGCTGTAGAGAAAATGGCCGATTTACCCTGTTTCGTCAGCGAAATAAACACATGCGGATGCCGTGCTGCCTGAATGGCATCAACAGCAATCTTAAATCCACCATCTGTACCATTTTTGAATCCCACAGGACAAGATAGCCCACTGGAAAGCTCACGATGCCCTTGCGATTCAGTAGTACGCGCACCAATAGCACCCCAACTGACCAGATCAGCCACATATTGCGGCGTAATCAGATCAAGGAACTCTGTACCGGCAGGCACGCCGATCTCATTCAAATCAAGCAATAACTTGCGCGCCAGGCGAATGCCTTTATTGATTTCAAACGAATCATCCAGATTAGGATCATTGATCAACCCTTTCCAACCGACAGTGGTTCGTGGTTTCTCAAAATAGACACGCATCACAATCAACAGGTCATTACCCAGCTCTTCGCGCATGCGTTTGATATGCTGAGCATACTCCAGGGCGGCATCCGGGTTATGAATAGAACATGGTCCAACAATGGCCAACACACGATCATCTTCACCCTGTAAAATATCATGAATGGCCATGCGCGTATCATGCGTAGTGCGCGCAGCGATTTCGCTCATCGGATACTCACTATGTACCTGTTCAGGTGCTGCAATTTCACTCATACCATTAATGCGTATATCGTCAGTATTATACTTCATCGCCATTATTCCTGATCCCTTTCTACCCTTTAATCGCCACCAGCTCACACCGATGGCGGCGCAGTATCGCAGAAAATCCACCAAACTGTTAGTACTGTGACGACTCAGCTTATTTTTTAGCACACTTGCACAGGCACCCTAAGAAAAGTTACATTACAGTCATGTCCCGCCTGCTGTTTATATTCATCACCACTGCGCTGCTGATCAGCTGCTCATTTGATCCTATCCGGATTGATCTGGCTGGTGGCTGGTCGGTAAAATCATTGGTCGCATTTCGACACACCAACCCCCAATCGATTACGGCATCCAAGGATGGGAAATGGCTCTATATCAGTCTAGAAAACAGTGCAGGACTCTCAACACCGAGCCTTGCGACCATCAACATGGCAACAGGTCATCACCAGATCCTTCTCAACGGCCTGCATCTGGCGCACGGGCTGCAAATAGCACCAGACACCAGCCTGTGGATCGGCGAACAGTTTGAACAAGGCATGATCTGGCGCATCTCCGAACCTGGAAAGCTACCGGAGGATCAACGGATAGAGCGCACCACACTTGCTGTCACTCACCCATCCATTGCACCCTTACCAGCAGCAGGTCGCTTTACCCACAGCGGCTTTGCCTTCTCCCAAGATGGCCGTTTTGCCTACATGGCTGGTGCCGACAGCCAGGGCAGACTCTATCGATATACGCTGCGCAGCCGAAAACTGCAGGTGCTACATGCTCAAGAGGGCTGGCTCTCCATTACCAACCCGGAAAGTGCCGACGCTGAAGCGACTCACCTCAAAGCCCGTGCTTTTACACCGCTGCGGGGGGTCACCGTGCTTCCGAATGGCCATATACTCATCGCTGAACCCGCTAAAGGAAGGCTGCTGGAGCTGGATGACAGTAGTGAGCACCCTGAACTGTCCACCTATCTTGATGATGCTGAACTCCAGCAACCAGTGGATCTGGCTTGGGATACTGCTCGACAGTGGTTATGGATCAGTGATGGCTACAAACCATCGCGTCTTTGGGCCTATGATGGCAATCGACTCAACCGCATAGCCAGCCACAAAGAAGCACGTATCACAGGTCTCGCTGTACATGGAGAAACAGTGTATCTGAACCTCCGAGACAATGGGCAGTCCCCGGAAATAACACTGAAATTAACCGAAACTGATACGCCCTAGAAACGCTGCATGCCTGACCTGTGCGCAGCTGACCTAATGCTGAACATACCTCTCTAGCAAAACAGATAAGAGCCGTTATTTTCCCGGGCTATTAGATAGCGCTTTCAGACATATCGCTTAAGCAGAAGCATTCACCGCCAACAGAGCATGCATATCCGGCCTTACCGGCACCGGAATTTTCACCTGGTGCCCACTACCTGGCGCGACATCCATCGGCCGGCCATAACGCGCATCATTGATGGATTCGACAATAAATGTGGCATTGCCCGTCGGATTTACCAATTCAACGGTATCACCCACTGAAAATTTATTCTTCACGATCAATTCAGCCAATTTTGTCTCTTCATCATAAGCAACCACTTCTCCAACAAAACGTTGCACATCAAAGCTGGAGTTGCCGGTGTCATAATTCTGGGTAGATGATGAACGCTTGCGGGTATAAAAACCGTCCGTATAGCCACGATTTGCCAAGCCATCGAGTTGAAACATCAGAGCCGGATCAAACGGTTTTCCGGCCATGGCATCATCAATAGCCCGGCGGTAAGTCTGGGCTGTACGCGCTACATAATAATGCGATTTGGTACGCCCTTCGATCTTCAATGAATCCACACCAATATTCACCAGGCGCTCCACATGCTGCACGGCACGCAGATCTTTCGAGTTCATAATATAGGTACCATGTTCATCTTCAAAAATGGGCATCTGCTCATCGGGACGGTTCGGCTCAGTCAGCGTATAAACCTGATCAGCTAAAGGGTGACGTTGAACATTGCCTGTTTCGGAAAACGGCTGAGCATCCATACCATCAAGCACCTGAATTGGAATAATATCTCCCGAAATATCCTCTGTGGCTTTTTCCATCCCGTAGTCCCAACGGCAGGCATTGGTACAGCTGCCCTGATTGGCATCCCTGTGATTGAAGTAACCGGAGAGCAAACAACGCCCTGAATAGGCCATGCATAGTGCGCCATGTACAAACACTTCCAACTCAATATCCGGACACTGCTGACGAATTTCTTCTACTTCATCCAGGCTCAATTCACGCGACAGAATAATGCGACTCACACCGACCGACTGCCAGAATTTTACAGCCGCATAATTCATAGTATTGGCTTGCACCGACAAATGCACCGGCATCTCCGGCCAACGCTCCCTAACCATCATAATCAGACCGGGGTCCGCCATAATCAATGCATCCGGCTTCATATCAATCACCGGCTGCATATGCTCAAGATAACGTTTTATTTTATTGTTATGCGGTAACAGGTTGCTAGCCACAAAAAACTTCTTACCCAAAGCATGTGCTTCATTTATGCCTGTTTGTAAGTTATCCAGTTGGAAATCATTGTTGCGCACCCGCAAGGAGTAACGCGGTTGGCCGGCATATACTGCATCTGCACCATAGGCAAATGCATAACGCATATTTTTAATGGTACCGGCAGGAGCCAGTAGCTCTATTTTTCTGTTATTCATGATTGATTCCTTCTCTGCCTATGTTTATCCGGAACGCCGACTTTCGCCTGTTCAAGCTGGTCACGCACCAAAGCCAGATGCAGACGCAAATCATACAGTTCTTCTGCATAAGAAAGCGGCACTTTCACCTTACGAATTTCCATCTCTATACGATCCAGATCCAGCTGCAGCGACTCCGAATACCCAGCCATCATCTCCGCATCTATTTTGCCAATCTCCTCATACCAGCGATAAATACCCGAACGAATACGCCAGCGATAGAGTGGAGGCATCACTTTAAATAGTGGAATAAGCAGCACAAGGAAGGGCAACAACATCACTTTCAGTCGATTTACCAATGTGGCGGCCCAAAATGGTAAATATCGCTGCAAAAGCGGCGGCCCCGATTTGTAATAGTTCTTCGCCACTGTACTCAAACCAAGTCCTGCATACTGCGCTGTAGGAAAGGCTCCTGCTGTTGAAAACAGGCTACTACCAGCATGAATATCCGTAGCAGCCTGCATCATCAATGCCTGTAACGCAGGATGCATAGATTCATTCACAATCAGGGTCGCGGCACTGGCCAATAAGGGTGTATCGGTAGCAGGTACGTTAGCCGCCAGATTCAATGCACCTTGTGGCAGCAGTACCGATGAAATCGAATCCATACGACGGGTATATGCCATAGCCCGCTTAATCGGCATCAAATGAACATTTGTGTTTTGCTGCAGGTTTTGCACCGCTGCGCTGGTGGCCGCAGATACAATCATAACCGCATCAATCTCTGCCGCGATCAGTGCTTTGGAAGCATCTAATGAAGACAATGGCAATAACGCACTATTCTTTTCATCAATTCCATTCTCAGATAAAAGCTGCAAAGCCAATACTCGTGTACCACTACCCGGCAAGCCAATAGCGATACGTTTTCCTTTTAATTCACTTAAAAACTGAGCCTTCACACCCTGACGTAAAAACACCCAGAGTGGTTCATAATACATGCTTCCGAGTGATTGCAACACGCCTGTCTTCGCTGTTTTGGTTGAGACCAGACCACTTTGCACAAAGGCGACATCAGCAGCTCCGGATTTCAATCGTTCTATATTTTCCATGGAGCCTGCCGAGTCAAAAATTTCAACACGAATACCATGCTGCCGCAGATAATCACGGTAAGACTCAGCATGTGCATAATACGCACCACCCTTCTGACCAGCTGAAAATGTCAGCGTCATCGGTGGAGCGGGATCAACAAACTGAAAAGCAATCACAAACCCGAACAGGGCCAGCAATGTCGCCGGCACAAATAATTTAATTTTATCCATAGTGCCGAAGTGTAGAGACAACACTGCGATTCTACCATGCGTTACAACAGTGGTGAGATTATCCCGAACATGTTACCTGCTCTCGCCTCACTAATGAACGCACTTCGCCTTGGGAAAATCGAAATCAACGAAATCAGCCCAACTGCCGGCATCGAGCCAATGATCGACAGGAAATTCAATCGTCACCATGCTGCAGGTCGGCATGCTGCCAAAGAACTCACCCGTCAATTTTTCAGCCAGCTCCGTGATTCCGGGGTTATGCGCCACCAGCGCGACTGTTCTCGCATCATCCGGCAAATGGCGAATAATATCCTGAATGGTGTCAGGGCTGGATAGGTATAACTCCTTACGCCATTCAATAGATTGTTCGGGAAAACGCAAAGATTGTGCCAGCAAACGCGATGTTTGCTCTGCCCGAATTGCCGAGCTACTGATCAAAACATCCAACGACAGCTCCGCATTCGCTAAACGGGCAGACAGACGTTCTCCCATCAAAGGAGCATCGGATAAACCACGCCCATTCAGGCTACGTTCAAAATCTGTCACGCCTTCATTCCAACTCGATTTAGCATGACGAATCAATATAAGTCTTTTCATAAATCAGCTCTCCCTGATGCGCGCAGATGCCGTATTAAACAGTTGCACCGCAGCATGTTCAGCATCATCAGCGGCCAGAATGGCACCAATCACAGCTAAAGCCCGGCCGTGTAACAAACTACAATTTTCCAGTGTAATCCCGCCCAGCGCAATTACGGGTAACTTAGCATCAGAAACCAGTTCTTCAAACAGCCCCACACCCATATGCGGTGCCCCGGGGTGTGAGTCGGTGGGAAAGACAGGAGAAAGCATAGCAAAGTCAGCGCCCATTTCATGGGCCAGAGCCAGTTCACAAGCGTCATGACATGAAACAGACACACTCATTTCAGGCGCTCTCAACCATTGTCGAATTGCCGCCACACTGGTGATTTCAGCGCTGGCCAAATGCACCCCGTCAGCTCCGACAGCCGCCGCAATATCGGCCTGAGAATGGATAATTAAACGGGCTTGGTGAGCAAGCGTCATCTGCCTGAGCCGTGATGCCAGCGCCAACAGCTTTGCAGATGTAAGACTCTTTTCCCGCACCAGCACAGCATCCACGCCACCACATAAGGCTTGTTCCACGTGATGAAACAGCGACTCTCCGGAAAATCGGGAGGAGTCCGTGATAAGGGTAAGTGCGGGTGTCGCCGCTGGCGAACGCGAAATGCTATCCGGCATAATTCACTGCGGCTGCAACGCTAAAGTGATGGCTTTGTATAAAGTCATCGTACCTAATCCATTAAAACTCTTTTAAAATCCAGCTTGGCGGAACAATGCGTGTTGCTCCACCGGGCAAACGACGCTCGAATTCGCCACCTGCATTACGATAAAGGTAATAGGCCGGCATCCCCCCGGGAGGTTGCACTTTGATCTCAAACACCTTTCCTTTTGGACCATACTCGGTAATGACCGTACCATCTTTGCGTTTATATGAGCGCACATCCACCGCAGTACTGCTATCCGGTGCATTCAACTCATCATGTAAATTGGCTGCAGGATCCATACGCTCTTCTACTCTGTCCGAAGAGACCTCCACGTCATCCGTCACCTCAGGTGGGGCCATCGCATCATTGGCCGCCATCAATTGAGGCGGTGCCAATAACAAGGTACAGAGCAGTAAAATTAACTTTGGGAGGGAACAGGGGAAAGTATGCATGCAAGCAGTATAGCGCTGAAAATCCAAATTGGTAATGGGAAATTTTCCACCGCCATGGGTGTTTTCAGGGCTATCGCACAACTCACATCACCAGAGCGTTGCGAGACAGAATCAAGCGGTTGGCTTGATCCTGTCGACAATATTGTGCCCCTGCCGCTGATGCAGAATGACAGCCAGAATATGTGCTGCAAGCAATGCCTCTAAAGCACCAACAAGCAATTCATGTGTTTCAGCTACCAACTCAATAAGGTCTGTCTGTGGAGCAGTCGTGCTCCAGCCGAAAAACAACACTGTTCCGGTAACAGCCATACCAATGCCGCCCAGCACAATAAAACCATGCACACTGCGCGCTACGGTCTCACCATCCTCAGGCGCAGCCAGTTTTCCCTGTTTCCAACCGGCCATCTGTGTCTTTATTTCATCGGCTAATTGCTTGCGTCCAGCGGCAAATAACCATGGCAATAACAAGCGCCAATTGGCTCCGGGTAGAGATGTCATGGCCAACATGATGCGAATCAGTAACAAGCCGGCAATCGTCAAGCCTAGAATCTCATGTACTTCGAAACCAAGTGTCTCTTCTACAGGCATGCCCGGAACAGTATGCTGATGAGCCTCATGTGCCATCGCAGGTGCAATCCACTGTACAGCTACAGCAGGATGATCTTCGACTTCAGGTACATCCATCAGCTCACCAATGGCCAGCTGGGTAAGCATACAGAGTGCTAAGATGCTATGTAAGATGCGAATAGGTTTTGCATATCCTTGATCTGTTTGGTCTGTCATATTCATTTACCTGCCAGTTTTGCCATACGCAGACGCAATGCATTAAGCTTAATAAAGCCACCCGCATCCTTTTGATCATATGCGCCTTCATCATCTTCAAAGGTGCAGAGGCGCTCATCAAACATGGATTGATCAGAACGACGCCCCACAACCTCGACATTGCCTTTATAAAGCTTAAGGCGCACGTCACCATTGACGGTAAGCTGCGATGCATCAATCGCTGCCTGCATCATGACACGCTCAGGTGCGAACCAGAAACCGTTATAGATCATCTTGGCGTAACGTGGCATCAACTCATCTTTCAAATGTGCAGCTTCACGATCGAGTGTGATCGATTCAATAGCACGATGTGCCTTGAGCATGATGGTGCCACCCGGTGTTTCATAACAACCACGTGATTTCATACCGACAAAACGGTTTTCAACGATATCAATGCGGCCAATACCATGTTTTCCACCCAGACGGTTCAGCTCGGCAAGCACTGTTGCAGGTGTCATCGCAACACCGTTGATCGCAACAATATCACCAGACTGATAGCTGAGTTCGATATATTCAGGCGTGTTTGGTGCAGCTTCAGGCGACACACTCCAACGCCACATCTCTTCAGTGGGCTCACACCACGGATCTTCGAGGTCATAACCTTCGTAGGAGATATGCAGCAGGTTGGCATCCATGGAATATGGCGATTTGGAGCCTTCGCGTTTGCGTTCAACCGGAATGCCGTGTTTGCTAGCAAAGTTCAACATATCTTCACGCGAGACCAAATCCCACTCACGCCATGGCGCAATCACTTTCACATCAGGCTTCAAGGCGTAAAAACCAAACTCAAAGCGTACCTGATCATTACCCTTACCTGTTGCTCCATGCGAAACAGCGTTCGCACCTTCCGCTTCAGCAATTTCAATCATGCGCTTAGCGATCAATGGACGGGCGATGGAAGTGCCCAACAGATACTCACCCTCATAAATAGCATTGGCACGAAACATCGGAAAGACATAATCACGCACAAACTCTTCACGCAGATCTTCGATATAGATCGATTTTACGCCACCGGAAATGGCCTTAGCGCGAGCCTCTTCTACTTCATCGCCCTGACCAAGGTCAGCGGTAAAGGTCACCACCTCACAATCATAGGTGTCCTGCAACCATTTCAAAATAATTGAGGTATCGAGCCCCCCGGAATAGGCCAGAACAGCTTTTTTTACATCGGAATGCGCCATGTTAAATCCTTATAGTCCATCATATTTATCATCCCTCTGAATAGTTCATTAGGGATGTTGCAAACGCTACACGTGCCACCTGCACCTTTCCAAGCTCTTTACATCGAAGCTGCTGCCTCAAGACTCAACAGCTGCTGTTTCCATAGTGATCCAAAGGCAAATCCACCCAATCCGTCCGCTGCAACCACACGATGACAAGGTATCATAACAGGCAATGGATTTGCCCCTAAAGCCTGCCCCATTGCGCGCGGTGAAGTGTGCAATGCCTTAGCTACTTCACCATAGGTACGCATTTCACCGACGGGTATCTTCAACAGCGCCACGCGCATACGCTGCTGAAATACCGTCGCAGCAGGAGCCAATGGCGGCAATGCTTGCATATCCCCATTGAAATAATGCTCAAGCCATTCAGATACCGGATCAGCATGCGGCAATAGCAACGTCTCATCCTGGGCACCCGGCTCTTGCTGCAACATAAGGCGAGTACAGCAGCAGCCATCCCACGCATAATGAATTTGTCCTAATTCACTAGAAAAGAGATACATCATGCAGAAAGGATAACACATGATTGGCTTGTACCCATACATGGACATAGATTCTGAAGTCTGCAAACACTCATCAACAAGGGCGTTAAATGGACTGGACACTTTTTTTCTCAGCACTGATCTCTTCAACGTTATTTCCCGGCGGATCAGAAGCACTACTACTCTACCGTTTAAATGAAGGGGGAGCTGCCATCACGCTCGTATTCATCGCCACAGCCGGCAATGTATTGGGCAGTTGCATCACCTATGCTATGGGACGCCTTGGTAATCAAGCCGTACATAAAAAATGGTTACGTATTTCAGCCGAGCAGACTGAACGGGCAGAAGTGTGGTTTCATCGTCATGGTCAAGCATCGTTATTACTGGCCTGGTTGCCCATCATTGGCGACCCACTATGTCTTATTGCAGGTCTGTTACGATGTAACCTTATTACGTTCCTGGTTCTGGTCACTATAGGAAAATTTATCCGTTATGCTGTGCTGGCTTTACCATTCTTTTAACCATCACATCTTCCATTACATTTTATATTGGCGCTGTAAATTACGTTTAACATCCTTCTCTTTCAAATCATGGCGTTTATCATGTGCTTTTTTACCACGAGCCAGACCAATTTCCAGCTTCACATAATTGCGTTCATTAAAATAGATTTTCAGGGGTACAAGCGTTAGCCCCTTCTCTTTAAGCTTACCCATCAGGCGATGAATTTCTTTAGCCTTTAACAACAGCTCGCGCGAGCGGGTTGGATCCGCAGGATTATTCATCGCGGCCGGCTTGTAAGGATTAATGTGACAGCCAATCAACAGCAAGCGATCCTTACGGATAATACAGTGCCCCTCATTCAGACTGGCTTGCCCAGCACGAATCGACTTTACCTCAGGGCCAAGCAGAATCATGCCTGCTTCATAGGTTTCTATAATATGATATTCATGCCGCGCACGACGATTTACAATAGCCATTTGCGAATCCTAACCCAAACTGATCATGAGGCTAGCCCGAAATAGAACAGACTGGCCCGTATGATTCATAAACCGGCATGATGATTGCGCAGGACCTATGTTTGCAACGGGTTACGAGGAGCGTTCGCACCCATATTTACGGACGGCCGACGAGAGCCCTTGGCAGATCAATGATAAGCAGCGGCGCTGCAACGTTTGTGCATTACTGGCTAGTATCTACCCCAACGCTCTTTGCGGCGAAATTTCAAATGCGGCGCCAATAAACCCAGCAATATGCCAAGTAAAATCGCGCCACCACCAAGCATAAACCAGCGCTGTTGGGCCCCACTACGGATATCATGTGTATCCTGACGTAAATCCTCCAAGGCCCTTTCAGCATTCTGTGCACTGACCTGCAAAGCCTTATTTTCATCTGCAATAATCACTGCATTGGCTGCTACTTTGCGGATATGATCCAGTTCTTTCTGGATTGCTTTATTTTCCACGCCTAACTTTGCATGCTCTAACTCGAGTGTTTGTTTAGCCTGCTTTAAACTTTTCAGTTGGCTCAACTCTTTCTCAGCCCAGGCCAGGCGATCTCTGGCGGCAGGAGACTTCATCAAATACCGACTTAAAATCCAGCCTTCTTTACCTTGAGGTGTGCGCACTCTCGTATAACCCGCTTCGGACTGCTCAAGCACCTCTACAGCGACACCACTGGGCAGCATTTTCACAATAGTAAAACTGGTACCTTGTCCGGATCGCAACGGCAATTTGGCTTGATCTACGATATATCGGGTTTCAGCCTGCACCGACGAGATACCCACAAACAACGCAAAAATGATCATCAAGGCTTTCATAAAACTCTCCATACACTTACAACGAGCGGGCATCATAACATGAACTATCAATCACTTAATATGTTTTATCAACATGCAGGAGCAAAAGCCCTTATGCATTGAACTATCTACTTGATAGCATCAAATATGTGATTTACTATCCGCTGGTTAGGGTTCTATAAAGGGAGTTTCTTTTCATGCACAAGTTCAGGTTTTTTCTGATTTTTTTACTGTTTTCTGTGTCATCCTGTAGCACTATTGATTCAATTTTTAACACGGATGAACCGGAAGTCGCTGTTCCGGCAAGTAACGACAAACTCGCCTCTGAAAACAATCGCTTAGAAACAGAAATTTCTGCTCTGCGTGGTTCGTTACAACAGCTCAAAGATGACATTGCACGCAAAAAAGCTGAAAAAGCCCGTGCTCTTGGAGCAGAACAGCAAGCCCCCACACAAAAAGCAATTCCAATAGACCGTTTATGGGTGACCGTTTCATTTCGATCCGGCCACATGGCACTGACATCAGATTCGGGGAAAGCACTAAAACGACTGGCTGCAAAATTTCTATCCAAAGACCGTGAGCAAACGATTGAAGTGCGTGGATACACTGATGATGAACCTATCGGTGGCTATGCCCGCAGCAGGCACACCCCACGTCACCCCTACAAAACCAACCTGGCACTGAGTCAGGCGCGTGCGGATAATGTGGCAGGAGCACTCATTAACGCAGGATTACCACAAAACATCGTGAAAGCGCAGGGATTCGGTGCTGCAGATTTTGCTGCCGATAACAACAGCGATGCAGGCCGTCAGAAAAACCGTCGGGCAGAAATACATCTGGTTAGTCGCTAAACACATTATTCCAAAAAAACAGTCCTGTGAAAGCCGGGCTGTTTTTTTTTGCCTACCTGCAGATATCATTGCATGATTGTTAGCATCCACAACACACAAACTAGATTTCTAGGGGAAAAATATGTCAGCGGATAATCAAATCACGGCAAAGATCGGCTTAAGCTTTCCCATGGTTATTGCTATCACGGCTCTCATCCTTTCTCTGGCCTCTGGCATCGTCAACTACAGACAAAATAATCTTTCCAATCTGGAAAGTAGCCTGAGAGACACACGCGATCAGTTACAACTGGCTAAAAATGATATTACTGATATTCAAATGAATACGATTCAACAGCTTGTAGATGCTGAACTCGCCATTAAAAACCAGGCTGAATTAAAACATGAAAATGAAACACTAACTGAAAAACTCAAAGAATCGAAAATCCGTATGGGTGAATTAGAAAGGCAAATCAAACGCATGGATGACAAAATCAGCAGCCAGTCTTCCGCATTAAAAAAAGCACAAAAGAGAGCTAAAGCATCTCATTCAAAAACAAGGGCTAGCGCCAAGATCCCCCAGCCTGCTGACAAAAGCAGAGCAAGCAATGCCTCTGCCAGCGTGGAAATCTATTTAAATAACATACCTACTGCATTGCAAAACAGTATTATAAAATCTATCAAAGAGGATAAATTTAGACCTACTTTCCCTGCCTTGACCAAATCGATGCATCTAAGCAAAAAAACTACTATTTTTTATTACAACGAAACCTATAAAAACATTGCAAACAATCTACGCAACATTTTGATGGCACAGAACAAAGGTAAAGTCCTGCTAAAAAAAGGTGCTAGCGCCTACGCTGCAAATAAAATCATTGTGCACCTGATCGGACAGTAACAGAGCACGCCTGCGCCAACCCTTGGCAGGCATGATCATGACCCCAGATGTTTCATCACTATCTGACTTAATGCCTTAATATGCGCATCACCATCATTTAAAGCAGGAATATAACGATACTGCTGACCGCCCGCCTCGAGAAAATAATCACGATTTTCCATGGCCACCTCTTCGATAGTCTCCAGGCAATCTGCTGCAAACCCAGGGCAAATCACATCAACAGATTTCACCCCTTCCTCACCCCACGCTTTCAACGTGGCATCGGTATATGGCTGCATCCATTGCTCACGGCCAAAACGCGACTGAAATGATACAAAGGAGCTCTCTTCATCCAGCTCCAGCTGCTCACGCAACAGCCTTGCTGTTTTTCGACAATGACAGGGATAGGGGTCTCCATTTTTGAAATAACGTTCAGGAATACCGTGATAACTCATCAGTAAGCGTTCAGGTTTACCATGTTCTGCCCAGTAATTTCGCACACTCTGGGTCAATGCTTCAATATAAGCCGGGTGATCATGATACGCGTCAATCATATGCAGCTCCGGAACGCGCCTCCATGACTTCAACACGTCGGATACAGCATCAAATGTAGATGCTGTCGTAGTCGCGGAATATTGTGGATAGAGTGGCAACACAATAATTTTCTTGCAGTTTTTTGATCGCAAGGTTTCCAGACCGGCCTGGATTGATGGATTACCATAACGCATCGCAAGCTCAACATGCACATGGTCGCCAGCGGCTTCGCGCAGACTATCGGCTAGTTTTTTCTGCTGATTTTTGCCAATCGCCAACAGTGGAGAGCCCTCATCTGTCCATACTTTACGATAAGCTGCCGCCGATTTGGCTGGGCGCACATTCAAAATAACAGCGTTTAGCACCAACCACCAGAGCCAGCGCGGTTGTTCTACCACACGCGGATCCCAAAGAAACTCTTTGAGATAGGCCCGTACAGCTTTTGTTGTGGGCGCATCCGGAGTACCAAGATTGGTTAACAACACCCCTGTTGAAACCGGCTGCTCATGATTAAATTCCTGTTGTGCATTGAAACGCATTATTACCCCTTACACCCTGTCGCATCTGTCATGACTTACATCAACATCACGCACACTAAAATCGCTCAGTGATCCTGTTATCTGAAGCGGTACAAATGTTACAGCATCGACGCTTGCACCCACGGGCCCGCGCCTCAGCCAATCCTGCATAGCTTGCATGGGCAGTGCATCACCACAAATACAACACTCCACACTGCCATCCGCCCTGTTTCTCACCCAACCTCGAAGGCCCAGTTCTCGTGCCTTAAGGCGCGCATGATAGCGAAAACCGACACCCTGAACACGTCCGTGCAGGTGAACAAGAAGCCCTCTCTCTGACATCAGTGCTCTGGCCGCAGCACAGTATCCGATGCCACTGCTGAGGATTGAGGATAATCAGTGGAGTAATGTAGCCCGCGAGACTCAAGGCGCTGCTCAGCACTGCGTATAATCAATTCGGCCAACAAAGCGATATTACGCAGTTCCAGAAGATCCTGACTCACCGGATGTTTCCAATAATAGGAGGCAATCTCATCCTGAATAATACGCAGACGGCGAGCTGCACGGCGCAGACGTTCATCAGAACGCACAATACCAACATAGTGTGACATGGTAGCCCTGATTTCATCCCAGTTCTGTTTGATCTGAATACGTTCGATTTCCGGTACAATGCCTGAGTCATCCCAATTCGCTATTTCACAGGCAGGAGGCACTGGCTGCTTGATCACATCAGCAGCACAACCATCAGCCATGACCAGGCATTCAAGTAACGAATTGCTGGCCAGTCGATTGGCACCGTGCAATCCCGTACATGCGGTTTCTCCAATCGCATACAGACCATCCAAACTCGTTTTACCAGTCACATCCGCTTGAATGCCACCACAAATATAGTGAGCCGCAGGCACCACCGGCACAAGCTCCTGAGTTAAATCTATACCCAACGCCAGCAGACGACTGTGAATATTACGAAAGTGATCCAGAATAAGATTCGCGTTTATCGGGCGGGCATCAAGATACATGCAATCAACGCCCTGTTTTTTTATCTCATGGTCAATCGCACGTGCGACAATATCGCGTGAAGCCAGTTCTCCGCGTTCATCATAATCAAACAGGAAACGGCGCCCATCAGCATCTACGATATGCGCACCCTCCCCCCGCAGAGCCTCGGACAACAACATATTGGAGCCTTCACGATGATACAGGCAGGTGGGATGAAATTGGATAAATTCAAGATTCATCACCGCACAACCGGCACGCCACGCCATTGCAATGCCATCGCCGGTCGCGGCATGGGGATTGGATGTATAGAGATAGACCTTACCTGTACCGCCGGTTGCCAAAATGGTTTGCCCGGCTGCAATCGTAATCACCTCACCATCTGGATTCAGTACATAGGCACCAACACAGCGCTTTTGACCGGCATCTGTAGATACTGACGTTACCAAATCAATGGCGACATGCTCTTCAAGCCGTGTCACATTGGCATGCGGAGCAATCTGTGCCAGCAGCGCCTCGCTAATCGCTCGCCCTGTTGCATCCTGAACATGAGCCACACGCCGACTACTATGGCCCCCTTCTCTGGTCAGGTGCAATGCGCCGTTTTCCTCATCGAAAGCAGTACCTATCTCAACCAGCTCATCAATAATCTCACGACCATGTCCAATAATGACACGCACCACATCCTCATGACAAAGTCCCACACCGGCATCCAGAGTGTCCTGTACATGCGAATCGAAAGAGTCACTCTCCGACATTACACCGGCAATCCCACCTTGCGCATTCCAGGTGCTGGAATCTTTAAACCTGCCTTTATTCACCAACAACACCTGCCCATGTGCAGCAAGTCGATTGGCTGCCAACAAACCAGCAGCGCCACTACCAATAATCAGATAGTCCGCATGCAGGTGCTTACATTCTGTCAACGACTGATTCGCAGACACAGGTTTATCGTGCAGGAACAATTTTTCCCTTTTTAATACTAAAAATATCCAACTGTTTTTGTCCAACCCCGGAAGCATCGAACAACACGTGTCCGGTCATAGCAGGGAAACCATCCGGATCGCGCAACTCACGAAACAGAGCCTGTTTTTCAAGCCCCAAACGACTCGTGATCATCGTCGCAATACGCATTGTATCATATGCCAGACTCATCAATTGCGATGTATTTTCATCGCCCCATACACTGCGATGTACTTGATTGAATTGCCGGATAGCAGGGTCTTTATGATCCATCTCTTGTGACAGATTGGAGATAGCAAATCGCGCCCGCGACAAATATCGTCCCCGATCATCCAACAGATGGCCATCCTGCCAACGGCTACTGCCATACAACGGCACACCTGAAATATCAGCATAGGCCAACTGCCCCGCCAACAGCGCAATCTGCTTACCATTTAAAGCTAGGTAGATTGCATCAAAATTCACAGGCACACGAAACTCCATCTCCATCTCAGGCAAAAAGACATTCAACTCTTCATCCAACTCAGCCAGGAGCTGATCATCATCTGTTTCAAAACGCAGCTGATTCAAAACGTCACGATAATCCAACGTTCCACGCTCCATTTTCAGTGTTTCAATGACTTCACCACCAAGCGATTCAAATGAAGCAACAAACATATCCGCTTCTTTCTGGCTTTCACCATCCGCAGCGATCACAACCATGCGCTTCGCATCATGTTTCCATGCATAATTGGCCATCACATCAATTTGAGCCAATGGTGAAAGTGTATGCACAAACAACGCATCTGATTTATGTGCCAGATGGGTTCGACCGGTCAGGCTGATGACTGGAATGCCATACTTCAAATAAGGCGCGATAGCTTCTGTCGTTTCAGCCAACAGTGGGCCAACAATAATATTGACCGATTCATTGGCCAGCTTGCGGTAGGCTTTTATTGCCGTCTCTGCATTCGAACCGGTATCTTCTACGCGTAGCGTAATATATTGATCAAACTCCGTTGCAGCCAAAGCCATGCGAACACCGCGCAGCGCCTGCTCCCCGAAACGGGCATATTTACCACTTAATGGGAGCAGCACACCGATTGTTGCAGCACTGATTTCTCCAGCAGCCCAGGATTGAAGCTGCCGACTCTCTGCACTACCCGGCATCAATTTCGACAAGGAGCTGGCAATTTTATTTACCCCGACCATATCGCCACTCATCAAATGGGCGCGTCCGGCATACAGTGAAAAGGCAGGTAGAATATCAGGCGATAAGGAACCGTTTGTCATCAACATATCGATGGTATCCAACGAAGCACGGCGAGCGGCCATTCTCAACCAGCTATCACGTCCTGACACATCTATCTGCGCTGCCGACAACAGCCAGCTTATCGCTTCACCCTCGTCTGCATACTGGACAATGGCAGGGCCGATATCGAACACTTCATCCACCAGCTCACGGGTCAAACGTGGATGAACAAGTGCTTTTCTCAGGCTCGCCAGCGTAGCGTTGGCATCATCTTGCTGCATCCACCAGCGCGCCTTCCAAACATAGGCATACGGCACCAGAGCATGATCAGGGTATGCATCCATGGTTGCTTGCATCACCCTCGCCGCATCAGGTCGGTTACCGGCCAGCATCAACTGGGCTCTGCGAAATGCTGCCTCCTGATGCACAACAGGAGAGGGATCCAGCATCAATCGCTCCAACTCCTGAAACACATGTTCAATGTCGCCACCATCACGTGCCTGCTGCATCAAATATTTTATTTCAGCGACACTCTCAGGAGCCACGGCCATACGAGAGACCGATTCAGCACCTTTTACAGCATGTCTGTTCGCCGTCTCAGTCGGCGTTTTGGGTTGGCAGGCGCTGAGTAATAACAGCACCCCCATAGCAACTAGCATCATGATAGGCATTGCAGCCGGAGGGGTAGGAAGATAACGTGTCCACAACATGGATTCGCAGCCTAAACATCAATCGACATCCGGCCAACTGTTCGTCGTCGCCACGCCTATCGGAAATCTCGCCGATATGACCTATCGTGCCGTCGAAACACTGAAGCAGGCTGACATCATCGCCGCTGAAGACACACGCAACAGCCGTAAACTGTTGCAACATTATGGCATCACCACAGCCATGATTGCAGTGCATGAACATAATGAAGCCAACATGATTCAAACCCTGCTGCCACGTTTGCAACAGGGCGAAAACATCGCACTCATCTCTGACGCTGGTACGCCATTAATTTCTGATCCCGGTTATCGACTGGTGCGCGGCTTGCGTGCTGAAGGTATTCGTATTGTCCCGATTCCCGGTGCCAGCAGTGTGCTTACATCCTTGTGTGCAGCGGGACTGCCAACGGATCATTTTCGTTTTACCGGCTTTTTACCCCGCAGTGGCAAAACCCGTCAGCAGGCGCTCAACCGCATCAATGGTTCGGATGAAACCGTCGTGATCCTGGAATCACCACACCGCCTGTTAAGTACACTACGCAATATCCAGACCTGTATGGATGCCTCCCGTGAACTGGTTGTGGCCCGTGAATTAACCAAGCTATTTGAAGAATTCGTCGCTGGCAGTGCCACAGAACTCATCAGCCATTTTGAACAACATGCACCACGCGGAGAGATTGTCTTATTGATTGGCCCTGCCACGGAGGCCGCTGTGGAACTTACGGATCAACAAATTATTGAATGTTTAGCCAGCCCCGCCATGCAAGCCCTACCGCCCTCAGCTCGCGCAAAAGCGGTCGCCAATATGCTCGGTGTAGCCAAATCCCGCGCCTATGCGCTGATTACAGGCAACAACTAAGAAGATGCTGATGCACTGCATCCTGCAAGAGAACAGCGTTTCCCTACACAACTACTCCCCTTGTTGAATCCCCCTCTCCTTACATGAGCACCAAACTGGGACAAGCTGGTGAAGATCGTGCCGTCCGCTATCTACAGCGCCGCGGTTATACTATTTTAGGACGTAATATCCGTCTGGCTCGTGGTGAACTGGACATCATCGCCAAACGCGATGAATTACTGGTTTTTGTTGAAGTAAAAGCCCATCAAACCTATGAGTCAGCCCTGCTGGCTGTGCACCCGGACAAGTGTGCCAGACTACAATCAGCTGCTGAAACATGGTTAAGCCACCATCCAAACTACGCCCATTTACAATGCCGCTTTGATTTAATCATCCTCACCCCTAGAATCGGCTTACCAATGTGGGTTTCTCCTCGCATTGAACACATGGAGGATATTATCAGGTGAGTGCTGAAGAGATTGCATCCAAGTCAATCGCGTCCAAAGCAGACGATACTAAACAATCAGTATCGCACGCATTGATTCAACAGGCCTTTGCCGATGGCATTGTACTGCGTCAACAATGCATGACAGAGCTTACTGAGCCATTATTAGCTGCCGCGGCTGTCATGATCGAATGCCTCACACACGGTGGTAAAATTCTGGCCTGCGGTAATGGCGGCTCAGCTGCCGATGCTCAGCATTTTGCCGCTGAACTGGTTAATCGTTTTGAAATGAACAGACCTGGATTAGCCGCTGTAGCCCTGACCCATGATGCCTCTGTCATCACCAGCATCGCCAATGACTTCTCTTTTGCGCAGGTATTTTCGCGACAGGTAGAAGCACTTGGTCGCCCGGGCGATGTGCTACTGGCAATTTCTACCAGCGGTAATTCTGAAAATGTAGTCGCCGCTGCAACTGCCGCGCATGCAACAGGTATGCAAACCATCGCCCTTACCGGCGGACATGATGGCGGAGATCTCGGACAGAGTAAGTATGTGCAACATCATCTGAATATTAATCACCCCTCCACTCCCCGTATTCAGGAAATGCATATCACCTGCCTGCATATCTTATGTACAATAATTGATAGCGACATGTTTGGGGGCAGATCATGATTATTAAACCACTTTCATTGAAAAAGCTTAAAACGGTCCCCCTGTCGCAACGTAAAATTGATAGTGACAGTAAAGATTTTGGTGCCCCTTACAAGGCAGGCAACAGCCTGGAAGACTTCCTCTGCAGCCTACCCAATTTGGGCTGTGCAGGAGATCTGTTTCATATACGTGATGCCATAGTCTCAGCTTATCGCAACAAATATGCTGTCATTCTGGCCTGTGGTGGACATGTGTTCGACTCTGGTCTTGGCCCTATGATTTGCCGGCTGATCGAGCAAAAGATCATTACCGGTCTGGCGCTTACTGGTGATGCATTGGAACAGGATGTTGAAATAGCCATCTCCGGTCGCACTGTCACAGCGCGCGAACGCGAACTCCGTGATGGTAACTACTGCATTACCGAAGAAACAGGCTGTTTGATTAACGATGCAATCAATTATGGCGCACTGGAAAATCAAGGTATTGGCAACAGCGTAGGCAAACGCCTGAATGAGACAGAGTTTGAGCATCTTGATCACTCTGTACTGGCCACAGCATTTCGTTATGGCGTGCCTGTTTCTGTGCATCCGTCCATCGGTGCCGATGCTTTTTGTTTGCACCCTGCTGCACGCGGTGAATCATTGGGTTCAACCAGCATCAAAGATTTCAGACTGCTGGCAGGCATGATGGCTGCATCCAGCCATGGTGTAGTCATCAACATTGCCTCCAGTGTTGTCTTGCCTCGTGTGTTACTACAGGGCGTGGACGCAGCCCGAAATGTTGGTAAAAATATTGAATCACTCACCACCGCGGTGATTGATCCCGCCGCCAGCTCTTCTGCTATTACCGATGTCGTAAATAGACTGTCCTCACCCAATGGGGCAGGTTTCTGGTTATCCGGCCCTGATGAAATCCTTGTTCCTCTTCTATTTGCTTCCGTAGTGGAAACATTGGGTGATGAAGTGATCTGATAAGATCAGTTAAATATAATAATAAACACCCACTAATTACTCAGGAGATCACATGCCCTTGTTACGTCTATTTATATTAGTTTTATTCACACTTTCTCTGTCCGGTTGCCTGGCCGGTGCCATTGTTGGTGGAGCCACGGCCGTGGGCAACACAACACAGGACGAACGCACTATTGGCCGACAGTTTGATGATACCGTTACCGCCTCCAAAATTGATGCACGTCTGATTGCAGAACGTGATATGCCTTCACGCTGGGTCAGTATTGAGGTCATCAATGGCCATGTAACCTTGATTGGGAATCTGCCCAGCAAATCCCATATTGATCGCGCCATCTTTATCACCAAACAGGTCAATGGCGTTGTTGATGTAAAGAACAAGCTTGAAATCGGCAAACCAAAATTGCGTGCAATCATGTCTGACTCATGGATTACCGCCCAGGTAAAACGACAGTTCTGGAACGATAAACTGGTTTCCGGTTATAAAATTCATGTCGAAACAATCAATGGCAAAGTGTATCTGCAAGGTGTTGTCCACAAACTTGTTGAACGTCAGCGCGCCAAAGAGATTGCCCGCAAAACCAAGGGTGTTACGGCTGTCATTGATATGATGCGATCCGGTAACGACAAAAATTCGTGAGCCCGGCCTTGCTGCGCCATCAAAGCACCCTTCAGCAAGCCATCCAACAGGTTGAAGCCTGGAAAGCTGAAGGTAAAAAAATCGTTTTTACCAATGGCTGTTTTGATCTGTTGCATCCCGGCCACATCGATTATCTGGAAAAAGCAGCCGAGCATGGTGATATTTTTATAATCGGCCTTAACGATGATGATTCCATTCGCCGTTTAAAGGGTGAAACACGCCCGATCAATCCACTGTCAGATCGCGCCATCATGTTGGCGGCCCTGCGTGCGGTCGATCTGGTTGTACCGTTTTCTGAAGACACCCCCTTGAACCTGATCTCAGCACTCATGCCCGACACCCTGATTAAGGGCGGGGATTATCAACCCGATGATATCGTTGGTGCTTCCGAAGTACGCAACAACGGTGGCGAGGTACTGGTCATCCCCTTCGTGGAGGGTTACTCCAGCTCAAATCTCATTCTGCGTATTCAGAACAGCTAAACAGTTATATTCCGTCGGCGTACGTCACACAATCATTACCGGAAAATACCGGTGTGGTTAGATATTTTTCGCCACCATCAGGAAAAATAGTCACGATTTCCCCAGCTTTACCTTCCGCCGCCAGTTTTTCAGCCACTTTCAATGCCGCCGCCAGAGAGCAGCCACAGGACTGACCACAAAGAATCCCCTCTTCAGAAGCCAAGCGCTGGGTAAAGCGATAAGCCACATCGGTATCAATACCAATCTTCTGATCATGTACGCTCGCATCATAAATACCCGGTACTATGCTGGACTCGATATGTTTCAGACCTTCAATACCATGAAAAGGAGAATCAGGTTCGGCCGCCACAATTTGGATATCGGCATTCATTTTTTTCAGATAACGGCCTGTACCTACCAATGTGCCGGAGGTGCCTAACGAAGCGATAAAGTGTGTCACTTTACCATCACTGTCACGCCAGATTTCAGGGCCAGTGGACTCTTCATGG
This sequence comes from Mariprofundus sp. EBB-1, assembly GCF_003665155.1. Lineage (GTDB taxonomy): Bacteria > Pseudomonadota > Zetaproteobacteria > Mariprofundales > Mariprofundaceae > Mariprofundus. Next base: position 38,999 of record NZ_RCFQ01000012.1, read on the forward strand.
GCACGAGGATTGGCCGGATTATTGTACTGATCCGGTTTAAAATAGAGCTCTGGATTGGCTTCATAGATTTTGCGTGCATCCATAATGGCACCATCAGAGCCTTCCAGAGGATCGGAGAGCACCAGATCAGCGCCGAAAGCACGGCAAATGCATTTACGCTCTTCTGATACATTACCCGGCATCACCAGACGGACCCGGAACCCCATGGTGGCTCCAATCATCGCCATAGCGATGCCTGTATTACCGGATGTAGAATCAAGAATGGTTTTATCTTTACTCAACAACCCCTTCTTAAGGCCATCTCTGATCATCCACAAAGCGGGACGATCTTTTACCGAGCCCCCCGGGTTACAACGCTCAAGTTTGGCGAAAATGCGGATATTATCCGGCAAATGACTGGTGATGTTTTGCAACTGCACCATGGGGGTATTACCGATTAAATCTAAAATTGCAGTCACTACATTCTCACCTTTGTGCCTTTTCTTGATCTGCGCCATGCGCCTTTAAAAACGCGCCAATCATGGCAGATCAAGGTCTCTTGCCAAGTACATCTAATATTTTATCTCTATCGGTATCGGAAAAAGGCCAGCTGTAGCGACCCGGTTCAGTTAAAAATGCGCGCAGCTTTTGTGGCTCTACGCCCAACTGGCGCAATCCTTTCAGCGTTGTGCTGCCATGCCGCTTGGCCAGCCTTTCACCGTCGATATCGCATAACAGGCCGTGATGCATATACACTGGTTCAGGCAGCTCCAACAAGCACTGCAACAGACGGTGAATGCCGGTACTCTCTCTCAAATCATCACCACGAACGATATGCGTGATACCTTGCGCTGCATCATCAATAACAACCGCAAGATGATAACTAAAGCCAATATCTTTGCGCCCTATAATAATATCGTGATCAATCGTATGCGCATGTCTCAGGCCTGACGAATCCAGCCAGCTCACATCATCACCAACCGCTTTTAATGCTCTCTCTACATTTAGCCGCCATGCAAAAGGTTCATCCTGCATACGCTGCGCTTGTTCATATATTGACCTGTCTCTGCATGTGCCAGGATATTCCACCAGCACATCTGCTGCATGTGGCGCAGATGCCATACGTGCAGTCTCCTCCCGAATCTCTTTACGGGTACAGAAACAGGGGTAAATCACCTGCATCTCTCTAAGCTGTTCTATGGCCTGCATATAGGCCCCGGTATGCTGGCTCTGATATTGAACCGGTTTACTCCATTCTAAACCCAACCAATGCAGATCTTCTATCAACGCATCCGTGTATATTGGTTTACAGCGGGTATGATCAATATCTTCGATACGCAATAGCAACTCAGCATCATGTTGTTTGGCCCAAGCTGCGCAAAACAGCGCCGAATAGGCATTACCAACATGCAACAAGCCGGTGGGACTGGGCGCAAAGCGTGTGCGATAGTGCAATGAATCAGGCTGTTTTTGGTTCAATTTGGCGTGACGATGGAGGTAAAATCAACGGCTGATTTTCCTTATTCCGCTCAGGCCGCATCAGCATTTTTATTTCATCACCTGCTTCAAAAGCAAGCGCATCATGCGGCACCAGAGTCAGCCCTTCCCGAACGATAGCCATCGGCTGTATGCCATGCTGAATACGGCAATCGGCCATACGCATACCAATCAGCGGTGAATCAGGCTCAATATAACGCGATTCATAGGTCAAGCGTTTGCGATAAGCCTGATCGTTCCAATAGGTATAATTATACGGTTTGGCAAACAAACGATGGGCTTGCAACTGATGAATCATGCTGGCGTGTTTTACTTCATCCTCTTCCTGCAACGCGATATATATCTCAGGGATATGGAACTGTTCATTCGCCAATCGTGCAATCAACAGATTGTGATCCGATGAACCCGTCATCACCAGAGCACAACCAATCTCTTCGGCGTGACATATCTCCCAATACAGTGGGTCAAGCGCATTACCACACACTGCATCGTAACCTGAACGTTTTAGACCACCAATGACTTCAGCATTCAAGTCCAAAAATCTGACTTCTCGATCTTCACCCAGCGCCCTACCAAGCTCTGCACCAATTTGCCCGCCACCGATAATCAACACCGAGCGTTCATCGCCACCTTGAATCTGCAACGCTTTCTTCAAACGCGCTGCAAACAGACTATAACCAAGCACAGATACAATAATGACGATATATACCATTGCCAGCAGCATCTCAGCCTGAGAATCACCATTTTCTTGCAGGATAAGCACAAAAAGAGAGGTAATTGCAGCCGCCACCACACCACGTGGCGCCATACCTGCCAAATACATAGACTCATTCATGGTCAAACGACTACCTAAGGTCGATAAAAAGACAATCATCGGCCGCACAATCACTGCCAGGATCACGCACAACAACAAGCCCTGCCACAAGTATGCATACATTACCGACAAATCCATTTGACCTGCCAACAACACAAACAACACGGATATCAGCAGCATCGACAGACTGCCTTTGAAATGTTTAAGGCGCTGGATATCATGCACTTCCATGCGTTGCAGCGTTGCTCCCATCATTAACATTGCCAACAGACCAGCCTGTTCACTGATCGAATCTGCGACAAGAAACAGTCCCCATGCCGAACTCAGCGTTAAAACCGTTCGTATTTCGAAATCTTTGGCCCAATGTGTCCCTAGTAACCAACCCAACAAACGCCCACCAGCTAACCCAACAGCTGCGCCAACACCCACTTTATACAACATATCCAGAGCCACAGTCGATGCAGACATATTGAGTGTCATGGCAACCTGAAGCATCACAATTGCCAATATCGCCCCGATCACATCGATCAACATGGCTTCAGCTGTTAATATATGACTGATATTGCGACCCAATCGCATTTGACGAACTATTGGCATAATGACCGTAGGGCCACCCACCGAAACCAGCGCACCAAACAGCAAAGCCAGCTGCCATTCCATGCCTACAATGTAATGCGCCGCAGCACCGCCTATTAACATGGTCAATAATGGCCCGATCAATACCAGCTTACCTACCACCCAGCCGTTTTCACGCAGCGCCTTGAGATTAAGGTTTAATCCACCCTCAAAAAGAATAATTGCCAGGCCAAGCTCAATAAGTGTGTGCAGTGCCGGGCCAATGGTTTCTACATGCAGGGCATGCAGGCCAAATGGGCCCAACGCCATGCCTGCAACGAGCCACAACAGAATAGGAGGAAACCGAAAACGGTACGCCAGCATCTGTGCTGTTGTGGCAATCACAACCGCAACAACAAATGTCGTAGTGGGGGTTACAGTTTCTGGAAACATCGCCAATGAAGCTGACGTTATGAAGTCAGGTCGGCAAGCAGCCTGTTAGCAACAACAATTAACATATTATATATTAATAGTTTATAAACATAACACTTGCTGTGCTTTCTCTTCAAAAGGTCCAGGAAAGATGGATTCTACAAGAAATTGACCATACACCACATCAGATAGTGCTTCTGTCATATAATGTTCACGATATTCCGTCGTTTAAATCGCACAAACAGCGGATTGATTGCTTCTCCAGCTGGGTAGATATTGTACAGTGTACTCAAGGGAAAGTGACCTGAAATAGCAAACGTAGCAGCCATAGTTGCCTATTGCACAACATGCGTCCCAGCTGATGACATGCTATGGTTCCGCCAACTTTACAAAAGCATATGGCAGAACAGGTGAATTCAATGAAAGCAAACAGACATTTCAGCAAACCCGATGGGAGTAAGCGCCCGGTACTACTCATTGTAATGGATGGCTGGGGCATGGGCACAGGTGGCCCGGAAGATGCCATTGCACAAGCCAAAACACCTGTATTTGATCGATTAATGCAAGATTATCCGAACACCCGCTTGATGACGCATGGCTCCTATGTAGGCCTGCCTTCAAACAAAGATATGGGAGGCTCGGAAGTAGGACATCTGACCATGGGTGCTGGCATGGTGCTGGATCAGGGTCCAACCCGTATCAACAAAGCCATTGCAGATGGCTCCTTTTTTGAATCCAAAGCACTGCAGAAGATAATGAAGAATATCGAAAGTAGCGGTACGCTACACCTGCTTGGCCTGCTATCTGATGGAAACATTCACTCTCATATCGATCATTTCACCACATTGATTGCACACGCGTTTAAACGTGGTGTAAAAAAGTTGCGCATCCATGCCCTGCTTGACGGACGCGATGTAGGTATTCAGTCGGCTGAGCAATTTGTCTCTGTACTGGAAGATCAATTCACAACGATCAATCAACATGATGGTTTTGATTTCGCTTTTGCCTCTGGTGCCGGCCGTGAACGCTTGATCATGGATCGTGATAACAACTGGCCTAAAGTCGAAGCGGGCTGGAATTTAATGGTGCATGGTAAAGCAGAGTTCCGTTTCACATCAATGCAGGCTGCGATTGACCAGTTCAGATCAGAGCAACCGGATCTGATCGATCAGGACATGCCAGGATTTGTCATCGTTGATGAAGAGGATAAAGCTATCGGTTCAATCAATGATGGCGATGCTGTCATCATGATGAACTTTAGAGGTGACCGTGCTATTGAAATCACCGAAGCGTTTGAACTGAATGATTTTGATGGCTTTGATCGCGGCATACGGCCTAACATCACTTACGCAGGCATGATGGTTTATGATGAAGATAGAGACCTTCCCAGCTTGCAAATTATGGGCCCTACCAAAGTAGATAACCCGTTTGGTAAACGTATTCTTGCACTTGGCATTAAACAGTTCCGCCTGACCGAAACACAAAAATATCCACATGTGACCTTCTTTTTTAATGGTGGCTACCGTAAACCACTGGATGCCTCCATGGAAGATTATATCCTGATCGATTCGGATAAAAACGTATCCTTTGCTGATGCACCGCAGATGAAAGCTGCAGACATTGCCGACAAAGCCGTGCAACTGATAGAAAGTGGCGAATATGGCTTTGGGCTGATCAACTTTGCCAATGCCGATATGGTGGGGCATTGTGGAAAAATGGGGCCTGCCATACAAGCGATTGAAACCGTAGATACGTCTGTTGGACGTATTGTTACCGCTCTGCAAAAAGCAGGCGGCTGCGCGCTTATCACCGCCGACCATGGCAATGCCGAAGAGATGTTGGTGTTTAAAGCAAATGGTGACTCCGAAGCCTGTACCAAACACTCCACGAATCCGGTTCCCTGTATTCTGTTTGACTCCGCCTACGATGGCTCCTACCAACTTAGAAAAGGTAATATCACACATGGGCTATCGCATCTGGCCGCAACACTTTTTGAAATCATGGGCTATGATGTTCCGGATGATCTGGATCCTTCATTGATCTCATATTAATCTCAGGTTGATCTCAGGTTGATCTCAGGTTGATCTGATCAGAATGTTGCTATTGGCGTAACTATTCCCCGCTGATGAAGCCTTTACGCTTGCCTCATCTATTTGATCCGGCAACTATTCAGCAGTAAGCTGATCTCTTCATAGATAGTTTCCAATAATAAAGAGCTATCTGAATTGATCACGCAACAGGAGTCGCCTTATGGAACAGCTCGATCAAATTGCCGGCATACTCGCGCTAACCATGGGAGCGGCATGGGCTAGCGGCATCAATCTCTATGCCGCTATTCTGATGCTCGGCCTGATGGGCACAACGGGCAATATTGATTTGCCTCCAGGCTTGGAAATACTCACCGATCCGATGGTGCTAATGGCTGCCGGAGTAATGTATGCGGTTGAGTTTTTCGCAGATAAAATCCCCGGCGTAGATACTGGCTGGGACTCCATTCACACATTCATCCGTATTCCTGCCGGTGCCATGTTAGCAGCCGGTGCTGTCGGTGATGTGACCCCTGCTCTTAATCTGGCCGCAGGCATTATGGGAGGCGGTTTAGCCGCCGCCACGCATGCCACCAAAGCCGGTTCCCGCGCACTGATCAATACGTCGCCGGAACCGTTCAGTAACTGGACGGCATCTATCACTGAAGATGTGGCTGTGATTGGCGGTTTGTGGACCGCATTGAATCATCCGACCCTGTTTCTTGCATTGATGTTCGTGTTCATTGTCCTGATGATTTGGCTATTACCTAAATTATGGCGCGCACTTAAAACAGTCTTCAGAAAAATCCGCGGTTTTTTCGGTGCCAAAGAAGATCCTGCTGCCAGCCCCTCTCCTGCACCGCCATTAGAAACGACAGTAGACAAGCCATCTGAACATCAACCGGCCCCGCCCGATAAAACGTAAACGCGCTACTCTCGCTCAGAAGGCATCCTTCCTATGAATCGCTGATTTATCAACGTTCCTGAGCAGACCCTAATCAGCGTTTACCCTGTTCCTCGGCCATATCACTTGCCATTGTTTCACCAATTTCAGCCGTTTCCGATCTGTTTAAACCTTCATACTCTGGCCATGATTTTGAGAAATCCTCTGTAATACCAACATGTGCAGGCTTCTCTTGAGCTTGTACGGGAGGAGCTTTTGATTCAATAATTTTTATCTCTGCTGGTTCAAGCTTTACCGGCTTAACGCCTGTTGGCTGCGCATGGGTCAATACAGCGGGACGTTTCGCTGGATTCACCGGGGCATACTGTTTTGCTGGCTGAAGCGCCAACGGCTCAGCAAATGTTTCAATCTGCAGTGGCTGTTTCTTAGCTGCAGCCGGCGCTGGTACCGGAGCCTTTTCTATTGTTGTTTTTGCGATTTTTTCTTTGTTTTTTTGTTGTGGTGAGATCGGCTTATGATCAGTCCAGAATGATGATATCTGTTTTTTTCTAGCCTGCTCAGAGAGGCTATGTTCCAAATTTTGTAGCTTATAACGGGCGGCCAGATGACCTTGCTGAGATGCTGCTGTAAGCCAGCGGCTAGCCTTTTGGAAGTCTCTTTGCACGCCATTGCCTTTTGCATACATCATGCCCAATACAAATTGCGCCTGCTCATTCTCTGCCTGAGCTGCCGCCTTACACAGAGGCAATGCTCTGGCATAGGATTTCATATAATATGATTGTAAACACTCCTGAGCATCAACCGCAGCAACAGCATTGATGCTACTCACAACAAGTATCCCCAAACTGGCAATTACAGATAGAAATATGTTACCGATAGTGCGATTCACTGGTTTATATCAAGCAGATGATAACTACCATCGTCTTTTTCAATCAGGTGGGATATTTTTCCATTAGATAGTTTATAGCGCCCATCCGGCTCCAGCTTCTGCAATGTTTCCATCAGGCGCGAACCAATATGATAATGCGAAACAATCAGGATGCGCTTTCCAGTGCCTGCAAAACGTTTACGGATAAGCTGTACGGCCTTAAACATCTGCAACAAACCATCACCATAATTTTTTGCCGCAAATCTCCGCTGGGCCTGATCATCAGGAAACATGAAATAGCGCCTCATCTTCGGCTCAAGACGAATAGTGTCTCCCCGCTGTAAATTGAATGATGATAAACGGCTTGTTTTCGTCTGCCAGCAACACTCCTCTAATTCCGGCCATACCTCAGCCTTCAAATTGTGTTTTTTTAAATAAGGAAAAATGGTGTTTAGAGTGCGATATTTGGGACTGACGATAATATAATCAAAACGTAACGCATCAAGCTTCTGCGTTAAATCAGCCACCTGTTTTAGCCCTTTTTCTGAAAATGTACGATCATTTTCATGCGTATGGTGATGGGTTACATTGCCCACGGTTTCACCATGCCGTGCAAAATAAATCTCTGTTGCAGGAGCCGCATATGCCGAAGCTGTTATTACAAAAAATGCACAACAAAGCGTCGCCAACAATACCTTCATCTTTTTCATATGCTTAGCTTAGCAGTTTTACTGCTGTAAAGTGAAAGGAAAATATTCCTACTACAGCTCATGTGCTTCAAACCAGTTATCTCCCATTCCGATATCCACAGTCAACGGCACACTTAGTTGAACAGCCGATTCCATCGCTTCGCGCATGATCACAGACACCCTTTCGGCATCGGATTTCGGCGCTTCAACAATCAATTCATCATGCACCTGTAAAATAATCGCTGATGCCGGTGCCTCTGCTTGCAATCGCTTATGCAGGTGAATCATGGCGATTTTGATAATGTCGGCGGCTGAACCCTGTAGCGGTGCATTAATCGCCGTACGCTCTGCATAGGAGCGGCGCATACCGTTGCTGCTATTGATCTCCGGTACATACACACGGTGACCCAATAATGTTTCAACATAACCACGCTCTTTGGCCTTCTCCATGGTCTCATCCATAAATGCACGCACGGTAGGATAACGCGCAAAATAGGCTTCAATAAACGCTTTTGCTTCATTGCGTCCAACCCCTAACTGCTTGGCTAACCCAAACGCACTCATACCGTAGAGAATACCAAAGTTAATGATTTTTGCGCTTCGACGCTGCTCACCGGTCACATCAGCCAGATCAATATCATTCACCGCAGCAGCTGTGGCAGCATGAATATCTTTACCATCAGCGAAAGCCTTTCTCAACACATCATCATCGGAGAAATGTGCCATCAGGCGCAATTCAATCTGCGAGTAATCGGCTGCAATCAACACATGCCCCGGCTCAGCAATAAAGGCTTTACGAATTTCACGTCCTTCTATGCTGCGTATCGGAATATTCTGCAAATTGGGATCGGAGGAAGACAAACGCCCTGTAGTCGTAATGGCCTGATTATAAGAAGTGTGCACGCGGCCTGTCTTGCTATGTACCAACTTTTGCAATGCATCGGTATAGGTTGATTTTAACTTGGCCAATTGACGCACCTGCAAAATCAAACGCGGCACTTCATGTTCATCGGCAAACTTTTCCAACACCTCCTGGCCTGTCGCCCACTGACCGGATTTGGTTTTTTTGCCACCTTCGATGCCCAGCGTTTCAAACAATAACACACCCAACTGCTTTGGTGATTGGATATTAAAGGCCTGTCCAGCAGCAGCATGAATCTGTGTCTCCAGCTCAGCAATGCGCTGACCAAAAGAGACCGACAGCTTGCTCAGCAATGCAACATCAACATGCGCACCTTTCCATTCCATATCAGCCAGCACCAATGCCAACGGCAGTTCAATCGTATCATGACGATCCAAACGACGTTCATCGGTTAATTTGTCGCGTAACAGCCTGGTCAAACGCAAAGCAATTTCGGCATCTTCCGAGGCATAGGGCAGAGCCTCGGTGATATTCACCTGATCAAAACAGATCTGCTTTGCACCCTTGCCCGCCACCGCTTCAAAAGGGATGCACTGATAACCCAGATAATCTTCCGCCACGCTATCCATCTTCGGTGCATATTTGGCCGGGTAGAGGCAGTACGCCAATAACATAGAGTCGGCAGAAATGCCGGCCAGCTCAATACCGACACGACGCAATACCTGCGTATCATATTTCAGGTTATGGCCGCATTTGGCTCTGCTCTCATCTTCTAACACCGGTTTCAGCGCCGCCAGCACATCAGCCCGAGCTAGTTGTTTTGGTGCAGGCTCAAGCAGATCCATCGCCCGATGAGCAACCGGCACATAATACCCTTCACCCGGCTTCACCGAAAAAGAGAGCCCTACAATATCAGCATCATGGGTATTCAATGAGGTCGTTTCGGTATCCACGGCAATCAGTTCAGCTGTTTCCAACGTCTCTAGCAGGCTTTGAAATGACGCATCATCATTGACCAGTATATCAGTGCGCTCAGGTAGTGCTTCATGCACCACCCCATCATTCTCTTCCTGCCTGTCTTCATCCGCAGAAGCAGGAGCAGCAACGCTGTTTGTCTTTTCAATCACAGCACCGGCATCATCAACTTCGCTGAATTCAGCCAACAGGCGACGAAATTCCAGACGCTCAAACAACTCAGCCAAACGTGGACGATTCGGTAAACTTACGGCCAAATCTTCCAGCTCGACACCCACATCAACCTGCTCATCGAGCGCCACCAATTGATACGAAAGACGCGCGTTATCGGCAAATTCAATCAGATTTTCACGGCGTTTATTTTGCTTGATTTCAGGTGCATGACGCAAAACACCTTCCAGATCACCATAGGCTTCAAGCAGTTGCACCGCCGTTTTTGGCCCGATGCCCGGCACACCGGGGATGTTATCTGCTGAATCGCCTGCCAGTGCCAGCAGATCATGAATACGATCAGGACCAACACCCCATTTCTCTTTCACCTCTTCCGGGCCATAGTCTTTTTTACGCATCGTATCGAGCATCCAGATACGATCATTCACCAATTGCATCAAATCTTTGTCGGTAGAGACCATGGTCACATCCCAACCCTTTGCCTCAGCCTGTTTGGCCAGCGTTGCGATCACATCATCGGCCTCATAATCTTCAATACAAATCCGATTCAAATTAAAGCCATCAGTCACATCAAACACAGACGACCACTGCGCCGCCAGGTCTTCAGGCATGGGTGGTCGGTGTGCTTTGTATTCAGGGTAAAGGCGATTGCGAAACGTGCCTCCCTTAGGGTCAAATACGACAGCCACATGGGTAGGGCTCAGGTCTTTCATGATACTGCGCAACATCTGCACATAACCAAACACCGCATTGGTCGGCTCGCCCTTAGAATTGCTAAGATTGTGGCGCACAGCGTGAAAGGCGCGAAATACGTAATTGGGTCCATCGATCAATACTAAATGAGGCATAGCGATAATCTGCCTATCAAATCATAAGGGTCAAATTTGTTATGATGAGCGCTGGATAATTACGGAGATGCGCCCTTCTTTTTCTTCATATTTATAAACACAGTCTTTAATTCACCGTTTATTTCTCAGGTTCTCAATTACAGCATCGAATGGTGAAAAAATGCCAACCACCAAACTATTTTGATGTCGTTTTCTTGTCATGCAACTGACATAGGCTTGTCACAATAACATTACACAATGGCGGACATGGAGATATCTAGATGAGTAGAAAAGTTTTATTGAGGTCAACAGGTGATAAGGCACTTTATAGGCAAATTGCTGAACTTCTTACCTTAGAAATCCGTAAGGAAAATAAACATGGGGATTTTCTTCCTTCTGAGAGTGATATGGCTGAACGCTTTGGCGTAAACCGACACACGCTGAGAAAGGCCATTGATGTTCTTGCGATCAAAGGATTAGTTCATCGGCAACATGGACGGCGTATTGTCGTCAACGAACGCCCAGTTCAGTACGAAATCCATTCTGGCGTACAGTTTTCTAAAAACATGGAAACGCTTGGTGTTGACTGGAGTTCCGAGGTGGCTGAACTTGAATTCATCGAAGCTCCTGAAGAAGTTAGTCAAGCAATGGGCAGAGATATCGATGATATGGTTTTCATGCGAACAGTCCGTTATATCAATGAGACGCCTGCCTGCGTTTCAACCCATTACCTGACATCTGAATGCAGAAAAGCGCTTCAATCCTATGAAGGTGGCTCACTGCACGATTATCTCCAACAATCATGCGGCCTACGCCTCCGGCGAGGGTCCTGCCACGTATCGGTTGCCCTAATGGATGCTGAAGCGGCGATGTATCTCCATATGCCCATCGGCGCACCCATGCTCTGCGTCGATAGCATCAATTTCAACCGTAGCACTGGTGAAGCGGTTGAATTATCCAGATCCCTATTCAGGGGTGATTTGATAAAACTAAATATAGAAATGAGTAACCACGGAGAAGAAAATGAACAAAATTAAATTATCAATTCTCGCAGCATCATTGATGTGTTTGTTACCATCGCAACTGATGGCAAAACCACTTGTACTGGGCCTTATTCCTGCTGAAAACAATGAGGAAATGATCCGTACATTTGAACCGATGCGTCAGTACCTAGAACAGAAAACAGGTGAAAAGATCAAGGTTTATACGGCCACAAACTATGCGGGTGTGATTGAAGGCATGCGAAAGGGTCGTGTCGATATTGCATGGTTTGGTCCATTGTCTTATGTGTTGGCAGAAAAAGAAGCTGGCGCAGAAGCATTTGCGGTAGGCGTGCGTAAATCTTCAGGTAAATCAACGTACCGTTCACTGATGGTAGTACCTGGCGATTCAACCGCCCACTCTATCATGGATCTGAAAGGTAAAAGTGTTGCATTCGTTGACCCTGCATCCACATCTGGTGGTTTAGTGCCAACATATATGGTGAAAAAAGCTACCGGCATGATGCCGAAACAATTTTTTGGTAAATTTACATATGCAGGTTCTCATGATGCAGCTGAAATGGCTGTTAAAAATAAAACCGTCGATGCAGCTGCTGATAATGATATTACTTATCCGAAGTTGCTGAAGAAGGGAATGATTACCGAGCAGAGCAATCGTGTACTGGTTTATTCAGATCCTCTACCAGGTTCACCTATGGCTTACCGCAAAAATTTGAGTGAAGATCTTAAGCGTAATATTCGCGATGCGATTCTTTATGCACATTACACAATTAAGCCAACAGGTTATGGCGATCTATCTAAATATGAACAGGCTGCTCCTGCTGATTATCAAACCATTCGCGACCTAGTGAAACAGCTTGGCCTGACCCGTAATGATATCCTGAAATAAATACGAATGAGATTGCCGGGGCACCAATTGAGTCGGTGCCCCGGTTATTTTGTAAATCATGGATCCATATATTTACGAGAACAGAAGGAATACAGCATGGCATCTATCAAAATAAATAGCTTGGCTAAAACATATGATAACGGATTTCAGGCACTTCAATGCCTTAGTCTGGATATTGACCCAGGCAGCTTTACCGTCATTTTAGGACCCAGCGGTGCAGGGAAATCAACCTTATTGCGCACCATAAATGGATTGGAAACTGCCACATCAGGAACTGTTTGTGTGTCCAATCTTCAGGTCAATAAACAGAACCTGAAATCTATCAGAGAACATGTAGCCATGGTGTTTCAGCAATTTAACCTGGTAAGCCGTCTCAGTGTGATGACCAATGTATTAACCGGACGACTGGCTAAACGCCATTCTCTGCTCAGTTTATTATATCTGTTTCCCAAAGAAGATTATGCCATAGCACTCAAGGCACTTGAGCGGGTAGGTCTGGAAGAAAAGGTCTGGCATCGCGCCGATAAACTTTCTGGGGGGCAGCAACAGCGCGTAGGTATTGCCAGAGCATTAGCTCAGGAGCCGTTAGCCATTATTGCTGATGAACCGGTCGCAAGCCTCGACCCGCGAAGCAGTAAAGAAGTGCTTACCCTGCTCAGGGATATTTGCCGTGAGATGAATATCACGGTGGTAGCCAGCCTTCATCAGGTTGATTTTGCCCGCGAATATGCTGATCGAATTATTGGCATGAATGCAGGGCGTATTGTGTTTGACGGCCCACCCAGTGCATTCACCAGTAGTCAGGAAATAAGTCTCTATCAACATGAGACAATGGAGGTGAAAGAAGATGCAAAAATGGCACTGGCCTACGCCTAACGGGCTACCCCCATTTCACATTAGCATAGTGGTTATCTGTAGCATTCTGCTCTTGGCATTAAGTGCTTCCATGGTTGAAATATCATATAATCGTATTGTGAATGGTTGGCGTCCTATGGTGGATTTTCTCGGCCACTTATTAGTTACACCCGACTGGAGCTATCTAGGACAACTCGGGGCCAAAATGTTGGAGACGGTTGAAATGACCGTGCTTGCTACAGCAATCGCAACAATAGTCTCCGTGCCTGTTGGCATTCTGGCGGCGGAGAATGCCAGCCCCCACCCTTTTGTGTATCGCATCATGCGGGAGGTTCTGAGCTTTGCCAGAGCCTTACCGGAACTGGTTTGGGCGCTGGTATTTGTATCTGCCGTGGGTCTTGGCCCTTTGCCCGGCGTGATGGCGTTGGCCTTTGTGACGGTTGGATTTATGGCTAAATTCATTGCAGAAAGCATCGAAGTGGTGGGTAAAGGCGCAGTCGAAGGCATCCAGTCCACGGGTGGAGGGCGCCTTCAGACCATTATGTTTGCCATAATGCCACAGGCGTTGCCGGATTTTGCCGGAACGCTGCTCTATATCCTGGATCATAATCTGCGTGCGGCAGCCATACTCGGCCTGGTTGGAGCGGGTGGAATTGGCTATGACATGGTCATTTCCATGCGTATGTTTGAATATGATCGCATTATCATGATCGCCATCTCTATTTATTTGATCGTGACGCTGCTGGACCGCTTATCCGATAAACTGAGGAAACGTATTATCCATGGTAAAGTCAATGTTATCCGCTAATCACGCCATGGCCGGGCTTGAAGGCAGGCCGCGCAATCTGTTCCCGGTCTGGTTGTCGCTGATCCTTATCGTGCTGTGGCGAATCACGGTCGATCTGGATATTGATTTTTCCACGCTGGCCTATGGCGTCAGCGATATGGGCGAATATTTCAGCCGATACCGCACGCCTGATTTTTCCAGAATATCAACCTATCTGGAGCTTATCCTGCAAACGCTGGCGACAGCGTTCTGGGGTACAGTATTTGCCTTGATTGTATCCGTCGTATTAGCGCCACTTGCCGCCCGTAACCTCAGCCCGCACCCGCTGATCTATCGCTTGAGCAGAGAAATGCTCAACTTTATGCGCGCCATGCCGGATTTGTTGTTGGCTCTGTTGTTTGTTGCGGCGATTGGCCTTGGCCCGCTGGCGGGCATTATTGCACTGAGTATTCATACGGCCGGCTTTCTGGGTAAATTTTTTGCCGAAAGCCTGGAACGCGTGGATGGCGGTGTTTATGAAGCATTGGAAGCTGTGGGGGCAGGCTTTTTGCAAACCGTGATGTTTGCAGGCTGGCCATCCATTAACCGCGAGTTTGTAGGTTACACGCTGTATATTATGGATCGAAACGTACGAGCAGCCAGCGTGTTGGGGCTGGTCGGAGCCGGTGGCATAGGGCTCGAACTGAACGAAGCATTGGCGCTGTTTCGTTATGATCGTGCATCTGCAATCATGATTCTTATCATCACAGTCATTATCGTTATCGATCATTTATCGTCATATCTGCGTAAAAAATTAAATTGAAAGCGTTGGTTATTAACTTATTCAATCGAACCCTGAGTCGATAAGCGGATGCATGGATTTCTATTGACTGCACGCTTCTTGTTGCTTTCCCGAAATAAAAACAAAGAGAGGACGCATGACAAACATTGCGATGGGGATATCACCCTCCGAACGATCAAGCAATCTGGAGACACTGATGAAAGTGTCGAAAGAAAAATTAAAACTGGCGGTAAAGCAACTGACTGATGACTGGCAGATTCAGCCTGTCGCCCTGCCTCAAGCCGGGCTTGGCCTGCTAAAACTCGAAGACGGTGCTTTTCATGAGCCGTTTTATCTGGGTGAATTTCCGGTTACAACCGCGCATCTGTCGATCACGTTGCCTGATGGTGAGTCCGTCGAAGGAGCGGCAGTCATGATGAGTGACGATATTTTGCACGTTGAGTCACTGGCCATGTGCGATGCTATTTTAACACATGAACTTTCAGGTTGTGAGACTATCCGTGAACTGCTTGTGGAGGGTCGGGCGCTGCAACAGCAGGAAACCAATAAGCGACATGCCATGCTAGCTAAAACGAGAGTGGATTTTTCATTGCTCGGTGATGCAGGAGATGAAAATGAAGATTGATGCGATATGGCAGCCTGACAAACAGCAACAAATGTTTCGCGTGCTCCTGGAAGCGATGTCCCGTCCGGGAAGCATTCAGTCACTTCCGGCAGCCTTGCAAAGCAGCATGGCTGACAAGGCATTACTGGCGACGTTGCTAGATGGCGAAGTCTCCATGTGTGACAGACATGCGTTGTTAACGACATCGGACTGGCCATTATTGCAAGCCAGGCAAGCTGATGCTGAACAGGCTGATTATATTCTCTGTGATGGCGCACAAGCACCTGATTTCGAGCCGCGCCTGGGTACGCTTTCATGCCCAGATGAGTCGGCTACGCTGATTATCAAAGTACGTTCTCTATACGGAGGCGATATGGGATTGAAACTAGAAGGCCCCGGTATCGAGGCGTCTACCCGAGTGGTAATCGATGGCTTGCATCCAGACTGGCTAAAAACTCGCCAAGATTGGGTCTGTTCTTTCCCGCTCGGTGTTGACTGTCTGTTCGTGGATGAGAGCCATGTTATTGGTTTGCCACGCACGACTATCGTGGAGGTGTGCTGATATGGGTTATGTTGCCATTAAAGGCGGTGGTAAAGCCATCGAAGCGGCGGAATCGTTACTGGATTTTCAACGAGCGGAGCAAGGTGCAGATGCATTGCCTTTAGATACCGATTCGATTGAACATCAATTGCGCAATCTGACCAGCCGAGTGATATCCGAAGGCGGTTTATACCATCCAAAACTCGCTGCACTGGCCATTAAACAGTGTATGGGCGATTCACTTGAAGCTGCCTTTACGCTACGAGCTTATCGCTCTACGCGCCCACGCCTGCTCGAAACCGCGATTCATAATAGTTCGGGAATGCGTGTTACCCGCCGTATATCAGCAGCTTTTAAAGATATTCCCGGTGGCCAGATGTTAGGCGCAACAACCGACTATTATTTGAGATTGTTGCGCATGAACCTACTGGATGAAAGCCCTGAACAGTTCCAAAAAGTGGCATCTAACTGGTTTAAAGATATGCCGAAAGATGCCGTTCCAGAGACCTTTCCCAAGGTGGTGGATGCGCTTAGAGCCGAAGGCTTGCTGCCGCCTGTAAACAGAGATCCCAAAAGCGATGCCTTTGATATTACCCGTGACCCTTTGGTCTTTCCTGTGCCCAGGTCAGCCGCGTTGGCAACAATGGCACGCGCTGAACAGGGCGGTTTGCTCACGATCGCGTATTCCAATATGCGTGGTTACGGCGATGTGCATCCCACGGTGGCAGAGCTGAGAGTCGGTTATCTGCCCGTCTTTTTACCGCATCCAATCACCGGTGAACCGATTGAAATCGGTGAGGTGTTGATGACGGAATGCGAAGTGGTGGCGATGTACGAAAGCAGTGATGAAGGCAGCAAGCCCGTATTTACGCTCGGCTACGGTGCCTGTTTTGGACATAATGAGGTGAAGGCTATCTCCATGGCTATTCTTGATCGAGCCTTACAAAAAGGTGCGATGGATGGCCCGCAGAATCCATCGGAAGATGCTGAAT
Source organism: Mariprofundus sp. EBB-1 (assembly GCF_003665155.1). Lineage (GTDB taxonomy): Bacteria > Pseudomonadota > Zetaproteobacteria > Mariprofundales > Mariprofundaceae > Mariprofundus. The sequence goes on from NZ_RCFQ01000012.1 coordinate 56,049, forward strand.
TTGTTTTACTGCATATTGATGGAATTGATTCAATGGGGTTTTGCACCCACTACAAGATGCCGCACTACGTTACCTTTCAATCGGATATGGATCGTTTGCGCACTACCCAGAGCAAACGGCAAAGTGGGGATCAGGCATGAGTGCATCTGTAGGTTATAACTTTGGCTTTATGGATGAATATGCCAAAAAAGAAATTCGCCGCACTGTTCTTAAAGCAGTTGCGATCCCCGGTTATCAGGTACCCTACTCCAGTCGTGAAATGCCGATGGGGCGCGGATTTGGCACAGGCGGACTGCAACTGACGTTATCGTTGATTGGCGTGGGCGATAACCTGAAGGTGATCGATCAGGGTTCGGATGATTCTGTGAATGCGGTGAATCTGCGCAGTTTTATCGAAATGACCTGCCCCGGCATTGATACTACAACCAGCGTTGATGAAGCAAATCTGATTCAGTCACGTCACCGTATTCCGGAAAAACCGCTACGGGATGATCAGGTAATTGTGATGCAAGTGCCTTATCCTGATCCACTGGTGATTGTTGAACCATCGGAAGATAGGCGCAAAATTCAGCACGGCGAGGGCAACTATTCAAAGCTGCTGGTGAAACTGTATGAGGATATTGTCCAGTTTGATGAAATCACCATATCGCATCGTTACCCAACCTGTATCAATAACCATTATGTGCTCGATCCCTCACCGATTCCACGTTGGGATGTTCCAAAAATGCATCAGTCTAGGGCGTTAATTCTATTTGGCGCAGGGCGAGAGAAAAAAATCTATGCCGTCCCACCTTACAGCAAAGCTGAGCCGCTGGTGTTTGATGACGTGCCATTCCGAATCGAAGATTTCCGTGATGAACATAGCGTTCGTCGTCCGTGTGCCCGGTGTGGATGCACATCCAGTTTTCTTGATGAATTTATCGATTCGGAAAATGGTGAGAAAGTTTATCAATGCTCTGATTCTGACTGGTGCGATGAACAGTTAGCGCAGCAGGGAGAATGCTGATGAAAAAAGTTCTTGAAGTAGACGGCTTGTCCAAAATCTATGGCAAGGGTTGCTCTCAATGTGCGCAGCTAACAGGGCCTGATTGCGATACGAATATCTGTCCGCAGTGCGGTAGTGTCGTTGCCGCACATGACCTCTCGTTTGATCTGTATGAGGGCGAAATTTTAGGCATCATTGGTGAATCGGGTTCAGGTAAATCAACCGCAGTAAAAACGCTCTATTTTGATGAGGAGCCAACAGCAGGTAGCGCAACCTTTTATGATGGCCAAACAAAGCATGATCTGTTTGAACTTAACAAAGCTCAGCAACGCCACCTAGCCAATCATCGTTTTGGCATGGTCTATCAGAATCCGCATCTCGGCCTGAATTTTGGTATCTCTGCCGGTGGAAATATCGCCGAGCGCCTGCTGATGTCGGGTGAACGCAGCTATAGCACGATCAGGGCGCGAGCCACTGCATTACTTACGCGCACGGAAGTGTTGCCTGAACGCATGGATGAATTACCCAAAAATTTCTCAGGAGGCATGCAGCAGCGTGTACAGATTGCCAAAGCACTGGCGATTGAGCCGCCGTTGTTGTTTCTTGATGAAGTCACTACCGGCCTGGATTTGTCCGTGCAGGCATCCATTCTCGATCTGATACTGGAAATTCAGCAAGAACTGAAAACATCGATGGTCGTTGTAACGCATGACCTGGGTGTGATTCGTCTGCTGGCAGGTCGAACTATGGTCATGAAATACGGACGCATTATTGAATCAGGACTGACTGATCAGATTCTGGAAGATCCCCAGCACGCATATACACAGCGGCTGGTGGCGTCCTCTTTATAAAAGGGAGCAATCATGCAAAAACCTATTTTAAAACTTGAGGGCTTTTCAAAGCACTTCCTTTTACATGAACAGGATAAAGTCATCCCCTCCTCGCATGGCGTAAATCTGGAAGCCTATGCAGGTAAGCTCACAGCCCTGATCGGTCCGACCGGTGCAGGCAAGTCCTCGGTGCTTAACGGCGTTTATCGCACTTATTTACCCAGCAGTGGAAGCATTCTTTATAAGACAAAGGATGAACGCTGTGTTGATTTAGCAACGGCAGATGAACATCAGATACTTGATCTGCGTCGCCATGAGATCGGATTTGTAACACAGTTTTTACGTTTCTTGCCACGCCAGGCTACACAAGATGTGGTGGCACAACCGTTATGCCGAAAGGGTGTCAGTTATGAAGTAGCGCTATCGAGATCTCAAGAGATGTTGGCAGCGATGAATATTCCTGAACGTTTGTGGAGTGTATCGCCTGCTACGTTTTCAGGCGGTGAAAAACAGCGTGTGAATCTGGCTCGTGGTCTTATCGCAAAGCCTCGTTTGCTATTACTCGATGAACCAACGGCCAGCCTTGATCCTAAAACTACGGATGCCGTGGTTGAATTGATAAAAGACTTAAAAGCTGAAGGCAGTGCGCTGGTGGCTATTTTTCATGATCCATCGCTGGTGGAGCGAATGGCGGATGATGTGGTCGCTTTAACACCACCGCAGCAGATAGAAAAGAAATCGGAGAAAATATGAGCCAAATGTATCTAACCCATGCGCGCATTATCCTAACCAACGAAGTGCTTGAAGATGCTTCTTTATTGATTAAGGACGGTCTCATCGCAGCCATTAACCCGGACAACTGCGCTTCGGCATCTGAAATCGACCTGAAGGGAAAAACCATCATGCCAGGCATGATCGACCTGCACTGTGATGCGCTGGAAAAAGAGGTTGAGCCACGCCCCGGCGTTCATTTCCCTATGAATTTTGCCATTGCGCAGGCGGATAAACGCAACGCAGCGGCAGGTATCACCACGGTGTTTCATGCCATGGCCTTTGCCAATAATGAGTTGGGCGTGCGCAGTAATGAGATGGCTGCACAACTGGTTAGTGCCGTGCATGCATGGCAACCGCATGCATTGGTGGATAACCGGGTGCATTGCCGTTACGAAATCACAGACGTAAGTGGCATGCCTGTCCTGCAATCCTTGCTTGAAAATAAGCAAATGGATCTACTTTCCCTGATGGATCACACCCCGGGTCAGGGGCAGTTTAAAAGTATGGCCGCTTATCGCGAATATCTGAAGCGAACCTATAAAAGAAGCGAATCAGAAGTTGATGATATCCTTGAGCAGAAACAGGCAGCAGCAGAAGGTGCTTTTGAAAGAGTTGAATATTTAATTAAACTTGCTCATGCCAATGGCATCTCTGTCGCCAGCCACGATGATGATAGCTCCGAGCGTATTGACACCATGACCGCATTGAATGTGCAGATTTCAGAATTCCCTATCAATCTGGAGACCGCACGCTACGCCCGTCAACAAGGCATGAGTACCATCATGGGAGCACCTAATATTTTACGGGGTAAGAGCCAGTCTGGTTCCATGCGCGCGATTGATGGTATCCACGCAGATGTGGTGGACTGTTTATGTGCCGATTATGCACCTGCAGCATTGATTGTGGCTGTCTTCCAGATACCTGAAATATCCGAATTAAACCTCGCTGATGCCGTTCGCTTTGTTACAGCCAACCCTGCCAAGGCAGCAGGGTTGCACGATCGGGGTGAAATCGCGGTTGGTAAACGCGCCGACCTGATTGCCGTTGATTTTCCTGGCGGTCTTCCTCAAGTATCATCGGTGTGGGTGGACGGTGTTCAGGCATGCCAAAACAACTATGATCATGGCTAAGATTTACTATGTGATCGGTGCATCAGGGGCAGGCAAAGATTCGATTATGGCTTATGCTCGCCAAAAAGTGAGTGGCGATACCCCAGCTATTTTTTGCCATCGCTACATCACACGAGCTGCGGATGCAGGCGGTGAGAATCATATAGCTCTAACTGACCGCGAGTTTGAAATCAGGAAAAACCGCGGTTGTTTTGCCATGAACTGGCAAAGCCATGGCCATCAATATGGTATCGGCGTTGAAATCCATGATTGGCTTAAGGCTGATTTGAACGTTATCGTGAATGGTTCACGCGCATATTTGAATGAAGCACTCATGGCATTTCCAGAGATGATTCCCGTTCTTATCAATGTTTCAGATGACATGTTGTTTCATCGTCTCAAAGCCAGAGGAAGGGAGAGCGTGCCAGATATCAAGAGCAGGATTCAACGCTCTCAATCTCTTGAGCCTATTGTTCATTCAAATTTAATCATTATTGAAAATAATAGTGAATTGGCCACAGCCGGCGACGCGTTAGTTGAACTGATTGCATGAGTATTAAGCTTACATTCCTGGGTACCGGTGATGCTGGCGGAGTTCCTCTTTTTGGCTGTAACTGCTCCATCTGCTTGCAAATGAAAAAGGATGGAATTAGGCGCAGCCCCTGTTCAGCAGTCATCAGCTTTGGCAGTTGTTCATTTCTAATTGATGCAGGCAGAACCGATCTTCTGGCTTTATTTGACCAATATCAGTTCAAGCGCATTCTATTGACGCATTATCATGCAGACCATGTACAGGGGCTGTTTCATATTCGCTGGGGAAATCCCGCGTTAAATATCCCTGTTCATGGCCCTGTCGATGAACAGGGATGTGCTGACCTGTTGAAACACCCCGGTATTCTTGATTTCACTGATCAGATGATTCCATTTCTTTGTCGTGAATTTAATGGAATCAGTATTACCCCGGTACCTCTAAATCACTCTAAGCTTACCTTAGGTTACTGTTTTGATTACAAGGGAAAACGAGTGGCTTATCTCACAGATACGTTGGGCTTACCGTTGGAGACAGAGTCATTCCTTCTTTCCTGGCAACCAGATATTCTGATTTTAGATTGCAGCCACCCACCTGGGCATGCACATATGAGAAATCACAATGACCTTATGACAGCTTTATGCATTCACAACAAAATATCACCGGCTGAATCATGGCTTACTCATATCGGTCATGAACTCGAATTATACTGGCATGCGCAAGGGATAGAGCTCCCTTCAAATGTATTTATTGCAACCGATGGATATCAATTAACAGTAAGGTAATCACGGTCATATTCCTGTCATGCATCTGCCTTTTTCTTGTCATTTTCGTCCTTATAATCATATGTAGATATATAGATATCTGTATGAATATAACATTACAGGAGAAACAATTATGAAGAAACATATCATGCTATCTGCACTGGCTTGCATCAGTTTTGCACCGTCAGCATTTGCAGGAGTAACTGTCTTTGATGATGGCGAAAGTAAATTAAAACTGAGCGGCTTAGTTCGCGTTGATGCAATTTCCAATAAAATAACATCGGTAGCTGGTGGCATTCCAACAACCACTAAAACTCAGGGCTTCGATCTGAACAGGGCATACCTGACTGCAAAATATACCATTGATGCTGATAATATGATGAGAATCACCACCGATGTGAAATATGAATCAGCTCTTACAGGTAAGAAAAGTAACATCTTTCTTAAATATGCCTATCTTCAGAGTAAGCTGGCGGGTGATGCAGCCGTTCTTCGCTTGGGTGTATCGCATACTCCATGGGTAGATTATGAACTGGCACTCTGGAAGCACGCTTACTTCATCGATGAGCCTTCATCCACATTTGGATATGAAGCCTCTTCTGATCTTGGTATTGGTCTAAAGGGTAAGCTCGCTAATGGCATGGTGAAATACTTTGTGACTGCAGTGAACGGTAAAGGCTATGCTGATATAAAAAAATCAAATGGCATAGATTACTCAGGCCGTATTGGTCTGGAACCTATTAAAGGGCTGACTTTTGATGTGGGTTATAGAACCGGATATAAAGGAACTAAAACCAGCGCTATTGTTCCTCTCGGTAAGCAAACGCTGACTCGGGCAATGATTTCCTATGGTACTGACTCTTTCAGAATTGGTGTCGATTATATGATCAACAAAGATAAAACTGTTGCTGCGCCATTCGAAGACAAACTTATGTCAGGTTGGGGTTGGGTAAAACTGGGAGCTGGTTTTGGTCTGGTTGCACGATATGACCAGGAAAAATCCAATAAACTAGTTGCGGTTCTCGGAGATGTGGAACAAAAAACAGATCAAATTGTTGCTGGCCTCACTTACAAACGCGCAAAAAATGTGAATTTCACATTGGGTTACATGGGTAAGAAGTTTACTGGTTATAAGTATGTTCTCAATGATACGTACAAAGACACAAGGATTGGACTATGGAGCCAATTTGCTTATTAAAGTTTAATGTCCTCGTCAGATAATTAAAGGTTAGGGCACCTGCATTTCTTTCTTCTAAGATTGCTTTTAGAGAAATGCGGTGCCCTATGCCTTTATAAATTCTCACCGGAGTTACACCTTCTGCGTTTGATTTTGTAATAGTACATCCAAATCAGCCAATAGAATAAAATTTTCAAATCATTATTTTTTGTCTCATATAGATTATCATCCGAACCATGCAATTTTATACCAACTGCGCGTGCGAATCCTAATGGCATATATACTCAATATCAGATCATTTCCTTTACTCTTTTCCTTTCTTTTGCTGATCACACCGATGTCCGCAATGGCAGAACCGGAGCATGAACTCGATCAGATCGCCAAACTCATATTCCAAAATGAATGCGCTTCAAAAAACAGCTGCCTAACCTCCTGGAACGAAGGCGAGGAGTTCGCGTCCCTCGGTATCGGGCACTTTATCTGGTATCCGGGTGCATCCAACAAAACCTTCAGCGAAAGCTTTCCGGCTCTGCTGCTGTTTATGCAACAACAGGGTGAACAGCTGCCCGCATGGTTGGCGGCTCATCCTGAGCAAGCCAACCCCTGGTCGAACAGGGAGACCTTTCTAGCCGCCTATGATGGTAAAAAGATGCACGCTTTGCGTGACTTTCTGATACGCAGCAAAGCTACTCAGGCAACGTTCATGCAACAGCGCTTACGTGCCTCCTTACCGTTACTGCTCAAAGGACTCGATCAAGACGCACAACAGCATATTCGTCAGCAGTTTGAACGCGTAGCTAGCTCCCCCATGGGGATGTATGTGCTGATGGATTATGTGAATTTCAAAGGGGAAGGCACCAGCCTGAAAGAGCGTTACCAGGGTAAGGGCTGGGGCCTGCTTCAAGTCCTTCAATATATGTCGAGTGATGCGTCAGGCATTGCTACAATCAAAGCATTTGCCGATGCCGCGGACGCAATGTTGACCCGCCGCGTACACTTATCGCCTCCTGAACGTAACGAGGCCCGTTGGTTAAGCGGCTGGCGTAAACGCCTGCACACCTATGTGCATGAAGCAGAGAAACCGGCACAATGATCAGAATACCAATGCCAAACAGAGCGTAAGAGGTAAGAATTGCATCTGTTTTTGTCTTTACTTTGCGTAACTCTGCGTACTTCGCGGTGAAAATACTGAATCATGATATTAAAACACAGGATATTTTAATGCGATTGCCCTTGCCTCTGCTCAGCAATACGCATCAACTGCTGTTTCACCCATGCCGGGCCCGGTTTATGTTTTTGTTCAAAGGAGAGTGCTTCCAGCTCTTTCAACGCACTCACCAATAGATCAAGCTGACGTGGCAAATAAATCAGCATCGCCTGTAGTACCTGCTCACGAATATCCCACTGCAAATTGCCGGCGCTTGCACCCAAGATTTGCAACAGTTCATCATCAGAAGCAGGTGCGGCCATATCAACTTTTTCCATAGCCAGCAGACGCGAAGAAAGCTCCGGAGGCAGTAATCCTATATTTCCACGCCAGCCAATAACCATGGGTCGCTGCTGATCACGCCCGCGTTCAATTAAGTGAAATAACGCGTGCGCAATGGGCAAAGAAATTGCTCCCGCAGGCACATCAATCAACCAACAGTGTTGGCCGTCCAAATGCTTTTCCCACTGCTGAGCCAGTTGCCAGCTGCTGTCATGATCGGCATCGGAGTCCACATACAGCATCGCGGTAATACCATGTTCCGTGGCAAGCGTTCGCAGTAGGTGACTTTTTCCGGCAGCCCCGGCTGACGTTAACCAGACTCTGCCACCATGCACACTCCATAGAGCCAGATGATTACAGGCTGATTCAACACCGGCATGCCTTAACCATGTGCCATAATCATGGGTTATCGGCAGATCCATCTGCAAACGCAGTTGATGGTTGCTGACACCCATTATTTAGCTTCATCGGTAACAGCTTTACGCATCCATACAACCATGTACTGAAGACCGGAAATACAAGTGAATGTAAAGGTCAACAAAATCGACATCTCGAGCACATTCTGACCCGGAAACTGCCAGGCCATGTCAGATAGAACGGCCAGCACCAGCGTGATTTGCAAGAACGTTGTTACTTTGGAGGCAATGCTCGGCTGCATTTCCAGCTTATGGGTGACCATTTCATAGGCAATCGCCCCCACCACAATGATCAAATCACGAAATATAACCGCAAGAAACAGGTATAGTGGCAGATGGTCAATAAAATAGAGCGTCACGATGGTGCTGATCAACAACAATTTATCAGCCAAAGGATCCATATAGGCTCCGACCGTACTACGCTGATTAAAATAACGCGCAATAGCGCCATCCAGCATATCGGTTACGCCAGCAGCAGCCATTAAAATCAGGGCCAGCACAGCCTGATGTTCCAAAATCGCATAAATAATAAATGGCGTAATCAGAATACGCGCTAATGTCAGCAAATTGGGAATATTAAGGATTCGATCTTGCATCATTAGAAGATAAGTGTCCCGTCCTTCAAATAACTACTGACAACATATTTAAGCCAGCCAACACTACTGTACCACCCAGCCTTCAATGGTCGCTGTCAGTGTCATACCCCGGCGCGCAAACCACTGTTTCAGCCATTGATCGTCAGAGCCATTCAATTGCAAATAATATTGTTGCCCGTCTCTGTTCACCCGTCTCAATGAGAGTTCTAAAATGCGGGGGTCACGCCTAAGATCCTGCTCAAACAACACCTGATCAGCAATCGACGCCTCTTTTTGAATCGTAAGGCGCAACTCAACTTCCGGTTTCGTTAATGGCTGCATTGCCAAACCATTAGATGGATTCAATTGATCCTGGGCAACATCTAAATCTTCGCCCTCAGCTTCGGCCGCAGTGGGTTCGATATAGGCATCACGCGCTTTCAATAAGACTTCATTCATCCATGGTTTCAGCTGCCGGAGAGGATCCGCCGCAGTGAGTCTGCGTGTTTCAGTATATTCACTGAGTTTAGAGTTGCCTCGCACACTTAAACTCACCTGTTTTTCATTCAGCCAGCGCCACAACAGCACCAGCGATGCCCCTTGAGCATCGATACGGTAACCCTTTGCAGCCGCTTCATTGGCGGCGTAATCAAGCAGATCATTCGCGGTACCACCCATCGGCCGACCATGCTTATTGTACAGCTGAATCACCACATTCAGAGCGGGCTGCTCCGCAATCAATGGCAGTTCATGCTTTTTCAGGTAATTGATCACCCGCTGCTGGTGAAAGGTGATGCGAACACCGTCTTTAGTCGGGCTCGCTTTTTGCATGAAAAGCACCGCTTTCACACGTTTCGGAATCTTACTTATGGCATATTGCGGCACCATACGGCTCCACAGTTCCGGCAATGCAAGTGCTGCCGCCTCGCGCACATTGGCGTGCAACCAATTGACTTCAACATTGTGTTCTTCAGCCAGCACATCTACCTGCATTCGTGTATCAGCGGCTGCCATTGCAGGCATTTGAACAACACAGAGACAAACTACCGCGCATAGTAAGTTGGACAGTATTTTCAACATTTATTTCACCACGCGTAGATGATTTTTTTTCCGGACTTTATCTCCATCGTCCACTTTGCCTTGACCACCACCTTCAATCACGGTGATGGTGGAATTGATCGACGCATCACTGCTCAATGCATCCAATGATGCATCTTCGACACTGGAAGGCTTGGTTTTATTATCATGTAGTTCCTGCACGCCTTCATCAGACATATTACTACGCACAGCCTGCACTATCGCTTTGATCATTTCAGGCACGCTGTCATCCCATATAATGCCCTGCTCAAGCTCTCCTTCAGGCAAATATGCGGCCCAAATAGTATGCATGGGAATTTTGCACGAGAAGGTCTGCCCAGAAAATGAGAAGTCCGAGTCAATTCTGTCATCATGAATATGAATGATTTGTGGCATTCGAATATTCAACACCAGACGCAAAGCCGGATCACCACTCAAACTTTCAGGCACCAGCACGTCATCCTGAGTTGCATCCACTACAATATAGATTCGACCATGGCGATTAAAATACTCGCGCAGTTTTTTCGCCTTGGCTGCATCTGAAAAACTCAAGCTCATTTTATGCCTCTGACCTCTGTCGTTTGCCGAAGCTAACGGCATACGAGAGAATATTAAATACGGAGTGGCTCGATAAGCCGGGTTTTGTCTCTCTGTATGCCTTGCGACAAACAGAGCGATGGTCATTCATCTAGGCCTGCCATTACTGGCAGGCTCAAGCAGCCTACCCGAAAGCAAACGTGGACCACGCTTGGCGCCTTCCTATTTGGCCTTGCTGCGAGCGGGGTTTACCGTGCCCCCGTCTGTTACCAGCCGGGGCGGGGCGCTCTTACCGCACCGTTTCACCCTTACCAACGATCAACAAAGATGGTTGGCGGTCTATTCTCTGTGGCACTGTCCCAAGATCACTCTTACCGGACGTTATCCGGCGCCCTGTCCTGTGCAGCCCGGACTTTCCTCGACAGAAGAAGCCTTCTATCGCGACCATCCAAGCCACTCCGTGCGCGCAAGTGTAGGAAATTTAGCACACAAACGCACTGTACCGTTTTATTCATCATATTTTATCCACAAGCATTCAGACAAAACACCCTCGCATACCACCGTACCTTGAACAGGTAATGGCCTTACACAGGAGCACGTTTCGGCAGGTGAACATCCTTCTCATGCCCGGCATCAGCATCATGAAACACATCCATATCAATACTGTTCTCACTGCGCGCGATAATGGTTGTAACAACAGCATCGCCAGTGACATTTACACTTGTACGCACCATATCGAGCAGTCGATCAACCCCTATAATCAAGGCAATACCCTCCACCGGCAAACCAACCTGATTAAACACCATGGCCAGCATAATCAAACCAACACCGGGCACACCGGCAGTACCGATTGAAGCCAGTACCGACATGGCAATCACGGTGAGATAACCCGACAAGCCCAGCTCAATGCCATACACATTAGCGATAAATACTGTCGCTACCCCCTGCATAATGGCCGTACCATCCATATTGATGGTAGCACCAAAGGGCACCACAAAAGAGGCCGTTGAGTTATCTACACCTATCCGTTTTTCAACACATTGCAGTGTCACAGGGATCGTAGCATTGGAGCTGGAAGTGCTGAATGCAAAAATTTGAGCCGAACGCATTTTACGCAAAAATTGCATCGGGCTAACCCGGCCAAGCACCTTGAGCAGCAGCATCAATGTGCCGGTAGCATGCAGCAGCAGAATAAAAACCAACACCGCAAAATAGCCAATCATTGGCACAATCATATCTATGCCCTGCAAGGCGAATGTTTTGGCCATCAATGCGAATACACCAATCGGAGCTACGTGCATCACCACATTCACCACCTCCATCATTACACTGTTCAGGCGTTCAGACAGATCAATAATCGGTTGCCCTGCTTCTCCAATCATTAGAATACAAACAGCAAACAGAATGGTGAAAAAGATAATCTGCAACATATTGCCTTCAGCATATGCCGCCACCGGATTACTCGGCACCAGATCAATAAATACCTGACTCAATGGCGGTGCAACAGGCGCAGTAAAAGCACCGGTAGTTGCAGAAGCAAGCTCAAAACCTTCACCCGGCGCAAAAAAGGTTGCGATGGTGATGGCCAGTGTAATAGCCAACGCGGTAGTCAGCATAAACAACGCAAAGGCTTTACCACCCACACGCCCGAGCTTACTCAGATCACCAATTCCACAGACACCACAGATCAGTGAGAATGTAACCAATGGCACCACCAGCATCTTCAACATACTGATAAAGATTGCACCCACCACATGAAACAGCCCCATCACCAGATAGTCCTGCACCCATGCATTATCGCCTGCGAAATTATTAATCAGGCTACCAACCAACAGCCCGGCAACCATCCAGACCATGATCTTACTGGTCATGCTCATTTTTCCGCTCATCTCATTCCCCTAACATATCTTTGCCATTTATAAGATAAGCACCATAACCATCGAATCACTCTGAAACAAACAGAACACCGTTATTATGCTCAACAAGGAAAATATTGGCGCTTTATGATTTAAGGTGAAACTACCTATTGGCCAACGTGCAGTTAGCCAGGAAGAGTCTCGCTTTCGCGTTCTTTTTAGTTTGCCATGTTGCCGTTTAGACCTCATACCTTCTATTTTATATTTAGACCTTAAAAGATCTAAATTTACTTTAGACTCTATAAGGTCTAATATCATGTTTTGAGGTGAAGGTATGGAATATAAAATCGCTATTGCAAAACAGCTTTCGGATATCTTGAAAAGTAAAAGAAAGTCTTTGGGTTTAACGCAAACAGATATGGGGCAAAAGCTTGGCGTGTCGCAGCGTGTCTTTGCCCGCAATGAAATATCTCCTGAGAAGGTTCATTTTGAGCGAATATTACAAATATGCTCTGAATTGGATATGGACTTGATTATTCGTGAACGGAACAGGGATGAACCAAAGGCAGCCTCTCCTGAGGTTGAATCATGGTAGAGATTAAGGGCAGGCGAAAAAAGAACCAGAAGTCGCTGAATGTATGGATGAACGGCGTACTTGTTGGCACCTGGACTGTTTTCAAAACCAAGCCCCAAAAGTTTCAATATGCCAGCCAATGGCTAGAGCATCCTTCGCGCCGTATCTTGTCTTTGTCCATGCCTTTTAGGCCGCAGAACCTTCCTTATGAGGGAGATGTGGTTGAAAGCTTCTTTGATAATTTACTGCCCGATAGCGATAAGATTCGCAAAAGGATTCAGCAGAAATTTGCAGTTAGAAATAGCTCTCCATTTGAACTGTTAGCAGAAGTAGGTCGTGATTGTGTGGGAGCAATTCAACTATTGGCTGAAGGTGCGTTACCTGATGGTTGGGATACGATCAAGGCGAAGCCGCTTTCAGAGATGGAAGTGGAGAAACAATTAAAAATTGCTTCCAGTGACACCTTTCTGCGCGAAGATGCTGAAACGTTTAGAATTTCTATTGCGGGAGCTCAGGAGAAAACAGCACTGCTATGGCACGACAACCAGTGGTGCCTTCCTTTGGCGCAAACACCAACGACACATATCATGAAGCTGCCACTTGGATTGGTGGGTAATATGGATGCAGACATGAGCACATCTGTAGAAAATGAGTGGTTATGTTCAAAAATCATGGCTGCATACGGCATAGATATAGCCCATTGCGATATGGACACATTTGGTGAAACCAAAGTATTGATTGTTAAACGGTTTGATCGAAAGCTTTCGAAGGGAGGAGCTTATTGGCTACGCCTTCCTCAAGAAGACATGTGCCAGGCATCAGGTAAACCACCATCATTGAAGTATGAGAATGATGGCGGGCCAGGCATGACTGAAGTCCTTACGCTGCTGCGTGGTTCAAGCGTATCCAATCAAGATCGCAGAAGCTTTTTTAAGACGCAGCTTATCTTTTGGATGCTGGCTGCAACAGATGGGCATGCGAAGAATTTCAGTCTCTTTCATGAGGTCTCTGGTACATATAAAATGACACCAATATATGATGTGCTTTCAACCTGGCCGATTATGGGGGAGAAGCCAAATCACCTTAGCTGGCATGATGCCAAGCTAGCCATGGCGTTTCGTTCCAATAGTAATACCCACTATAAGCTCAAGGATGTATATCCCCGCCATTTCCGGGCAGCCGCTGCAAAGCTTGGACTTGCGGGGCAGATCGACTCAATTATTGAAGATATTTTGCTAGCGACGCCAACGGTAATTAGAGATGTCGGTGCCATGCTACCGGAACAGTTTCCGCTACGCGTCGCGGAAACGATATTTGCCGGATTAGAAGAATCAGCAGTAAAAATACAACGGGCTGAGTCGGCTACACGGAGAGAGAATCAATGAGTCCAGCCAATATCGTTAACAAGCTTTGAAACTACTACAGTGTGCTGCGCGATGACTTACTGGCCATCACTTCATACCTTCTTTCCACGTCAAAGTAGTCCACAAAAGAATCTTTCATAGTATTTTCAACAAATCTGATTTGCTCGACTGGAGGTTTTTTTACTTCGAAAACAAAAAAGGATCTGCGTTTCCGCAAATCCTTTGTTTTGTAGTGGTGGGCAGAGAGGGAATCGAACCCCCGACACGTGGATTTTCAGTCCACTGCTCTACCGACTGAGCTATCTGCCCTCAGACGTCCCTTTTGGGAGGCCGGATTATGGTTCAAACTTCTTCAGATGCAAGTACGAATTATCACATTGATAAAATCGCTACTGTTAACAGTTCAACTACGACAACCATCCCATAATCAGACGGGCAAGCACTGCTGCAACCAACAGCCAGATGATGATGATGATCGCAGCAGCAGTTTTTTTATATGGAGAATCAATCGCCATCTCTTCATCGGCTTGTTTCAAGCACTCCTGCCATACCTCGGCGGGGATCAATTTAATGACCAGTGCAATGCCAAGCGGCAATAGTAGTTAATCATCAAGATATCCGATGACCGGGATAAAATCCGGAATCAGATCAATCGGACTAAGCACATAAGCAATCATGGCAACGATCAACAACTTTGCCAAAGGTGATACCCCGGCATGGCGAGAAGCCAAGTAGAGCGCACAGGTTTGCCGCTTTAATGCACGCATCCATATTTTAACCTGTTGACGCATAGCTCCTCTTAATCGAGGACGAACATCCCTTCAAAGGTTTGTGCAACAGGTCCTTCCAGCATGATATTTTTCGGACAGCCGGTAACCGTAACCGTGCCACCCGGCATTTCGATGGTCAGTGGACGCACTTCACCTTCCGCATGCCAGATCGCAGCCGCAGTAGCACAAGCCCCTGTGCCACAAGCCAGCGTACGGCCAGCACCACGTTCAATAATATCAACATAGATGTGACTGGCGACCTGACCGGTAACAATTTCAACATTACGATCTGATGGAAACGTTTCAATCGCTTCAAAAAATACACTGTGTGTATTACCGATATCAATATCGACATGGGCATCGGTAGAAGCAGTAACCGTAGCGGCTCCCATATCGACACAGATACCATTAATGGTCGCTTCCACGTGCACTTCACGATCAGCCAGTGCAATGGAAACACACTCTTTGCCAAGCTGCTTCATCAGCAATTGCCCAACACAGCGCAAGCCATTGCCGCAATTGGCTGCCTCAGAACCATCGCTATTAAAAATACGCAGGTACGCATCAGTAGTGTCTGATTTTTCGAGCACAAGCAGCTGATCACAACCGATACCATAACGGCGCTCGGTAATACGGCGTACAAATGCCACGTTTAGCAGTGGCAGCTCAGCGGTCAGACCGTTCAGAATGATAAAATCATTACCCTGAGCCTGCATTTTGGTAAACGGGACCTGTTTCATAATTATTCCACCACAGAGACACAAAGACGCAAAGAAGCACAACGATGATAATACTTCGTGCCTTCGTGCCTTTGTTGTTTAACTGTTATTTTGTTCATTATTTTTTATGTTCCACTTCAACAGTGGTGTAAACACCACCGCGCACATTAAAGACCGCCTGCACTTTCAAATAACGCGGATCGAGCAGCTTAATCAGGTCATCAGCAATCATATTGGTAACTTTTTCATGGAAGTGACCTTCATCGCGGAAGCTCCAGTAATACAACTTGAGCGATTTAAGCTCTACACAACACTGATCGGGCACATAATCCAGTTTGATTTCAGCAAAATCCGGCTGGCCCGTTTTAGGGCACAGGCAGGTAAACTCAGGAGAGTCGATACGAATATGATAGTCGCGTTCCGGATTCGGGTTATCAAACACCTCCAACTCTTTTTCCGGGTAATTCATCTGTGCACCCAGCGCCTCATTGTTAGTTGAACCAGTCATGCTTGAACCTCGAAGTTTTCAATAATTTCACTATATATATGCGTCAGCGTTTCCAATTCAGCAATAGCAACCTGCTCGCCAATTTGATGAATGGTGCTATTGGTTGTGCCAAGTTCTGCTACTGCAACGCCAGCTGCCGCCAAAAAGCGACCATCGGAGGTGCCCCCGCCTGTATCGCGCACAGCCTCAATGCCGGTCACCTGCTTGATGCTGTTGCAAACCAGGTCAAGGAATGGGCCATCCGGTGTAGAGAATGCGATGGCAACATGATCAAAATCCAACGTTGTTTCACTGCCTGCACATGCCGCTTCGACAGCAGCCTTGATCGCATCAAAATCATTGGCCGGATTATAGCGAATATCAACCAGCGCTTCGCAGCTACCGGGGATCACATTGGTTGCTCCCGTGCCGCCGTTCACATTGGTAATCTGACAACTGGTAGCCGGAAAACCCTGTGCCGGTTCTCCCCACTCAATAGCGGCAACATTGGCAAGGGCGGGGGCGGCATGGTGAATAGCGTTATCAGCGTCCTGCGGATAAGCTGAATGCCCCTGTTTACCATGGAATGTAATACGCACCTGCACCACACCACGACGGCCACGGCGAATCGTATCACCGACCTGTTCTGCACAGGACGGTTCACCAACAATCACTGCATCGGGCAAACAATCATGCGCCTGCATATATTCCATGATGCGGATAGTGCCATCGACAGACTCACCCTCTTCATCCGAGGTGATTAGCATTTGCACGGTTGGAATCGGTGTATATTCACCACATAAGCCAGCCACAGCAGCAATCCAGCATGCCACGCCACCTTTCATATCCTGTGCGCCACGGCCATGCAGCACGCCATTTTCAATCACGGCATCAAACGGAGGATGCGGCCACTGATCAACAGGACCGGTCGGCACCACATCAGTATGCCCGGCAAAAGCGATGGTGCCGTTTAATTCACCCATACGGGTATAAATACTGTTGGTAATGCCACCAACATCCACCTGCGTACGCACAAATCCGAGTGGTGCCAGCAGTGTAGCAATATAATTCTGACAACCACCATCATCCGGTGTGACTGATTCGCGCTGAATCAGTTTAACGGCAATATTGGTAGCTATATTGGATGGCGCGGCGGTGGCGGAAGACATATATAGAGGCTTAACTAAACTGGCCCAGATTACGCAAACGTGTATCACGCTCAGCAAGCAATTGATCCAGTGGCATTGCAATTAATGTATTCAATGTGTTGTCGAGTGATTCTGCCAACAGATCGGCTGCACCTTTAGCATTGCGATGTGCGCCATCACGCGGTTCAGGAATAATGGCGTCGATCAAGCCGAGTTTCAACAGGTCTGCAGCGGTAGGTTTCAATGCTTCAGCAGCTTCCGGGGCAAACGCCTTGTCACGCCACAAAATGGCCGCACAACCTTCCGGAGAGATGACAGAATAGGTGGAAAACTGCTGCATATACAGACGGTCGCCCACACCAATAGCCAACGCACCGCCGGAACCACCTTCTCCTATAACGGTACAGATAACAGGCACTTTCAAACCGGCCAGTTCCTGTAGATTGCGTGCAATCGCTTCACTCTGTCCTCGCTCTTCTGCATCAATACCCGGCCAGGCACCGGCGGTATCAATAAAGGTCAACACAGGCATATCAAAGCGTTCGGCCAGCCTAAACAGGCGTAGTGCTTTGCGATAACCTTCAGGACGCGGCATACCAAAGTTACGTTTTAGCTTCTCTTTCGTATCGCGACCTTTCTGATGGCCAACAACCATCACAGATTTACCACGGAAATTTGCAATACCACCAACAATCGCACCATCATCAGAAAAGGCACGATCGCCATGCAATTCCTGAAAATCATCAAAAATCATGGGAATATAATCCAGGATGTAGGGACGATCAGGGTGGCGGGACAGCTGGCAAATCTGAGAACGTGTCGCATTGCTATAGATCTCTTCAATGAGCTTATTACGTTTTTCATTCAAGCGCTCAACCTCTTCAGCGATATTCACGCCGGAGTCAGAGCCCATATTTGATAAATCATCAATCTTTGATGTCAGTTCAGCAATGGGGCGTTCAAATTCCAAATAACTATAAGCCACGTTGTTCTCCTTGTTAGGCATTCCTTAGCCTATCTATCCAAGCATCTCTCGCGCCAAGGCGAGCAATCACTTGTTGGACCAGTTGCCTCGTTTGGCCTGCTGCTTACGTGCCGGCTGCCACGGTTTACACTGTAAATGCACCGATTCAGGTGAAAAGCGCGCATCCAATTGCGCCTTCACATCATCATCCCATTTAATGCACGGTCCGGTCTGTAAGAGGGCAAGACTAGCGTCGGGAAGCCGTACATGGAATGAAAGACGTGCTTTTCCATGTTGAGCGGCCGCTTTCAGGCGTGCCAATGTCACCTCATCCCAGGCAATACTGGCCGCAGAAATCTGAATTTCACTGACCAATTCAGGTAAAATAATCTGCAACGATGTAATCGCCTCAGCCACCAGTGTCGGTTCATCACCTCTGGACTTATCCACCCGAACAGCGACCAATAGCGGTTCATCTGCCGCCAATAACTCGGCGGCCTCACTGTAGAGATCCGCAAAGCAGACCATTTCCGCCTGCCCATGCAAATCCTCGAGCTGCACAAAAGCCATCGTGCCACGGCCACCATGATAGGGGCGAATACTGGAAACACCTACCGCAACCACAATCTGAGCACCATCTTCACGCTCGCTAAGCTGGCTCAGATTGCAATCACCAAGGCCTGATGCTCGTCCCAAAAAGGATTCCAACGGATGGCCGGTCAAATAGAAACCAAGCACATCACGCTCAGCCTGCAAAATATCACCCGCACCCCACATTTCAGTCAGCGGGAAACCCTGATTGTTTTCAGGCTCGACCATGGCAAACAGAGCCGATTGATTGGATGCAAACTCTTTACGTTTCTTGCTCAATTTCTCCATCGTCTCAGCAAGACCTTCCAGGGCTGCACTCTGATGCGGAATCAACCCGTTCAACGCACCGGCTTTAATCATACCTTCCAAAATACGTTTGTTCAGCGTGCGCGATGGTGCTCGCATGATCAGTGCTTCAAAATCATCAAAAACACCATTATTGATACGTTCCTCAACAACAGCCCTGACCGCAGCCTCACCCACCCCTTTAATGGCACCAAGCCCATAACGAATCGCATCATCTTCAGGCCTGAACTCCCATTCCGACGCGTTGATGTGAGGAGGCAGCATCTCAATACCCATATTGCGACAATCGGTCACCAGCGAGGCAATTTTATCCGTATTACCCATATCACAGGAGCAAGTTGCAGCCATAAATGCATGCGGATAATGCGTCTTCAGATAGGCTGTCTGATAGGAGATCAGTGCATATGCGGCCGAATGCGATTTATTGAATCCATAACCTGCAAACTTCTCCATCAAATCGAATATCTGCTCAGCTTTATCGAGGTCTATCTTCTGCTTTTCGGCCCCTTCCATGAAAAACTTGCGCTGAATAGCCATCTCTTCCGGCTTTTTCTTACCCATCGCTCGACGCAACATATCCGCCTGACCGAGTGTAAATCCAGCCAGCACCTGAGCGATCTGCATCACCTGTTCCTGATACAGAATAACCCCGTTGGTCTCCTGCAGAATAGGTTTGAGTTGCGGCAACAGGTAAACAATCTCCTGGGTGCCATGTTTACAGGCGATAAAAGTATCCACCATGCCTGATTCCAACGGGCCGGGACGATACAGCGCCACCAGCGCAATAATATCTTCAAAACAGTCAGGCAACAGTCGCGTCAACAGATCACGCATGCCTGATGATTCCACCTGAAACACCGCTCCGGTCTGACCGCGCTGCATCAGTTTGAAAGTAGGCTCGTCATGCATCGGAATCGTGGTGATATCAAAACTTTGTGCTTCAGGACGCGGATCGAATTGTTTGATCAATTTACAGGCAATGTCGATAACGGTCAGTGTTTTCAAGCCAAGGAAATCGAATTTCACCAATCCGACTTTCTCACTATTGCCCATATCCCACTGGACCACTTTCCCTTCTTCACCAGCCACTTTGAACAACGGAGCAGTATCGGTCAGGTCCCTACTGGCAATAATTACACCGGCAGCGTGTTTACCAGCATTTCGGTGTTTGCCTTCCAGACGCCGGGCCAGATCAAACAAACGCGCCACTTCATCATCTTTATCGAGCATCTCAGCAAGTTTCGGCTCTTCAACCAGTGCTTTTTCCAGCGTCATTTTCATATCGGTAGGAATCAGCTTGGCAATCGTATTGACCTTAGCCAGATCCATCGCCAATACACGTCCTACATCACGCACCACCGCTTTGGCTTTCATCGAACCATAGGTGATGATCTGAGCAACTTTTTCCTCACCATACTTTTGCGTCACATAACGAATCACCTCTTCACGGCGTGACATGCAGAAATCGATATCGAAATCGGGCATGGATACACGTTCGGGATTCAAAAAACGCTCGAACAGCAGGCCATATTTGATCGGATCAAGGTCAGTAATTTTCAGCACATAAGCGACCAACGAACCGGCACCAGAACCACGCCCGGGACCTACGGGAATGCCCTGATTCTTGGCCCACAAAATAAAGTCCGATACGATCAGGAAATAACCGGGGAATTTCATTTCCACGATAATATCCAACTCGAAATTCAAACGTTTATTATAGACCTCACGATCAGCATCCGGCTCTCCGGCAAGAATTGTCGGCCAGCGCAGATCCAAACCTTCATGGGCTTGTTGACGCATATAATCAGACAGATCCATATCACCGGGAGTCTTGAAATCAGGCAGTTGATAATGCCCGAATTGCAAGTCCACATTGCAGCGATTGGCGATATGCATGGTGTTTTCCAACGCTTCCGGCACATCGGCAAACAGTTCGGCCATCTCTTCATATGATTTGAGATAATATTCCGGTGTAAAATGACCGGAAACATCGTCATTCAAGGTACGGTTTTGCTGCAAGGCCAACATCGCTTCAAAGGATTGGAAATCCTCTCGCTGCGGAAAATGGGAGTTATTACTCGCCACCAGTGGAATATCCAGTGCATGCGCCATTTCAATGACCTGGCGGTTCACATCTTCCTGACCAGATGCTCCATGCCGCTGCAACTCCAGAAAGAAACAGTTTTCATGAAACATCTCTTTATAGGCCAGTGCTGCTTCCTTTGCCCCCTGTCGATCACCCTTTTGCAAATGTTTTTCTACTTCGCCACTCCAGCCGGAAGAGAGTGCAATCAAGCCATCGGCATGTTCAGCCAAAAACGCCTTGCCTACGCGTGGTTTATAATAAAAACCTTCCATAAAAGAGACAGAAATAAGTTTAAGCAGATTTTTCCAGCCCTTATTGTTGCGCGCCAACAGCACCAATTGCGGAAACTGCGGCCCTCTGGGGCCCTCTGCTACACGTATTGTATGATCTTCACAGATATACACTTCACAGCCCAGAATCGGCTTGACCCCCAAACGCATGGCTTTGGAATAAAACTCAATGGCACCAAACAGGTTACCGTAATCGGTCAACGCAATGGCAGGCTGTTTGTGTTCAACAGCCTTTTTAAGCAATCCATCTATCGACGTGGTTGCTCCCAATAGAGAGAAATCAGAGTGGTTGTGAAGATGGGAGAATGGAGCAAAGCGCATGCCGCGATCTTACCCTCAGGCATAAGCTTTTGCATCACTCAGGAAGAGTGTTTTTATTCAGAGCTGCTTTTGAGGAGATGCTGAATAATCAGCACTTCCTATTAACGGAACAGGTGCTGCCTGTACCAAACCAACTCTTCGATAGATTCACGAATATCTACCAGTGCCATATGCACTGCCTGCTTACGCGGCGGTCGCATTCGGGGATACCAGCGGCGGGAGAGCTCTTTGATCGTGCTCACATCGATATTGCGATAGTGCAGATAGGCTTCCAACTCAGGCATATAAGGCACCATAAAGCGTCGATCCTGATGCACCGAGTTACCACATAACGGCGAAGTGCCCTCAGGGACATACCGGCGTATAAAATCTAAAGTCTGAAGCTCAGCATCACGCATAGAAATCTCTGACCTTTTCACTCTGGCCGTTAAACCGGATTGACCATGATGGGTGGTATTCCATTCATCCATCGCATCAAGCATGGCATCAGGCTGGTGAATCGCCAGACAGGGACCTTCATCCACAATATTCAACTCGCTATCGGTAATGATCGTGGCGATTTCGATAATGGTCTCTTTTTCAGGATCCAGCCCTGTCATCTCAAGATCCATCCAAACCAGGTTATCTTTTGAAATAGTCATCAGCACACGCTATACAATTTTTATACCAATGGCATCTGCCATTTGCAGCGTCTGACTGTCAGCATCTGAAATAGATAACGGCGCATGCTGCCAGCTTCGTCTGGCCGGATAGTTTCGACGATAGGCAACAAATGCTAGTGCCAAATCATCGGGGAGCAGATCTGCCCATGACTGCATGGCAGCATGATCATCGCTAATCGGATACAGTGCCGAGACTGCAGCATGCAAGGTGTGCCACATGTCATCACCAGCAGAGAGCTCTACAACGGCAGGAAAATCAGGCAATACAGCATGCATATCCCACGCTGGTTTGATCTCCAGATATTTACACAGCGCATTATAAACAGACTGCGTATTGGCAGCCTTGCCTTCGACCGAGTGCCCCGCGATGTGTGGTGTCGCAATAGCCATGCCGGCATGCTTGATCAAACGGGCCAACGGTTTCGGTTCATCCTCCCAGCAATCCATCACGGCAAAACGGCCATCACCCTGATCCAGCCAGTCGCACAGAGCTGCACTATCCACACAACTGCCACGCGCAGCATTTATGATTCCCACACCGCTGAATGCTTGTAGTTCCCTATCAGATAACAGATGCACGGTGTTGTCCTCTCCAGAACGAATCAACGGAGTATGTATAGTGAGAATATCGGCCTGCATGAGCACTTCATCCAGGCTACAAAACTGATCATCGCCCTCCTGCCGCGCCCTGGGAGGATCATTCAGCAATACCTTCATACCCAAGGAGGTGCACAATTCAGCCAATGCGCCACCAATACGCCCTGCTCCAATGATGCCAATTGCACTCTGCGGGATATTGATACGACCCTGTTGATGTAAATCAAGCAGAGCCGCCATCATATATTCTAATACGGAACCGGTAGAAGAACCGGCCGCATTGGCCCATGCAATACCCTGCGCATCCAGCCACGCTTTATCATAATGATCATCACCGATGGTGGCAGTCGCTGCAAAACGCACACGACTGCTCTGCAATAGATCAGCATTGACTCGTGTTGCCGAACGGGTCAACAGGATATCGGCATCACGCACACGCTCAGCCGTGATCTGTCTATTTTCCAACACCTGTAAATTCACATCATGGCCCGGCAAGGTGGAAAAAGCTGACTGAACAGACCATATATGCGCATCAGCAACAATGTTTAGCTTAGATTTCATGTGTACTTTCTCCCCACAACCCTTTTCAACAACGTTTTAACAAGCGCATCTGATGCATCAAAACATACCGCTTTGCAGCTTCCTCACTACAAGGCCGCAGCATGATGCGTCTCCTGCAAATAGACCTTCATACGGTGCAACCCCTCACGGATATCTGTCAGACTGGCGGCATAAGAGAATCGCACATGGGTATTGCATCGGTACAGCCCAAAATCCTCACCCGGCGTAATCGCCACCCCGGCCTGCTCCAACATATGCCAACATAAGGTACGCGCATCATCGGTAATGCGACTCACATTGGCATACAGATAAAAAGCACCTTGCGGCTCCACCACGATATCAAAACCAAGTTCGGGCAATGCCTCCAATAACAGCTTACGCCGCTCATCATAAGCAAGCCGCATGGCTTCAGTGTGCATATCGCACTGCAAAGCCGTGAGAGCAACCTGCTGGGATAAGGTTGGCGCCGCAATAAAGATATTCTGCATCACACGCCGACAGGCATCGATAAGAGCCTCCGGCACAATCACCCAGCCAATGCGCCAGCCGGTCATCGCCCAGCGTTTGGAAAAACCATTGACCACAATAGCGCTATCATCAAATTCAAGCGCACAACGAGCTTTCACACCGTAGGTCAGGCCGTGATACAGCTCATCAGAAATCAGATAACCACCCCGTTGCCGACAACGGTGTGTCAACGCTTCTAGCACATCATCATCCAGCAGCGTACCGGTAGGATTTGATGGATTAATCACCACTGCTGCCCGTGTCCTATTCGTCCAGTGTTCTTGAATCATAGCCTCAGAAAACTGATACTTACTCTCCGGCCCCACCGGAATATTGATCGGTTCACCACCGGCCAAGCGAATAAAGTTACGCTGACAGGGGTAGCCAGGGTCAGGCAACAGCACCGATTCACCGGCCTCCAGCAGCACCGCATAAAGCAGACTGAAGGCTCCGGAGGTGCCTGGCGTGATGAGAATACGTTGTGCGTCCACATCCACGCCATACTCTTTTTTATACCAGTCAGACAATGCCTGCTGAAGCTGAGGGTTACCGGTAGATGGCGTATAGAAATTATCACCAAGATCCAATTGCTTATGGGCCGCTTCGATTACCGGAGCAGGTGTTGGGAAATCAGGCTCACCAATCTCCATATGAATAATCTTACGACCCTCGGCTTCCAGCTCCTTAGCCCGCTCAAGCAATTGCATTACCCGAAAGGGTTCAATGGTATCTATTCTGCGCATCAGCAAATGATAGCCACGTTCAGGTATAAATGCTGCTTGTACTCTTTTGAGGGACAAAAAAACCGTACAGACTCCTTGATTTATTGAGAAAAAATATCAACGGGAATAGAGGCACTTGCCTCTTTCATAAGTAAATACAATCAGGTCGAAAGTGCTTTTCACGCGGATACATTGCGCCAATCACCATATTTACGCCCATCAACAGAGTTGTTTCCCCTTCTTTCCCTCGATTGAGCCGAATCGCGAAGCCTAAAAGACCAGTGACTAACAAGATCCAAACGCCATATAGATAGATTATATGCTCAAAGTGTCGATTATAGACTATGCTTAAAACAAATTAGTCAAACAGACTATCGCCACACTTCACCCCAGGGGTTTCATTATGAGCAACAACTTTTCCAGCAACATTGAATCACTACTAAAGAAGCTATATCGGCAATCTCATGCCACTGGTTTAGAAGATAAGAAGCAGCAAGACTTCATTCGTGGTTATATGGCGGCAGGCTTACAGAATGGCTTGATAGATAAAGCTACACTGGAGAGGATTATTGATTCTGCCCACCATGATGTGTTTGGCATGAGCATTTCAGAGAAGCATTACGAAAAGATGATTAGTGGTGAAAATACTACCTTCTACGATACTCCGACACTCATTAGGAATGGGGTTAAGCTTGATCAACCAAAATAGATGGAACAAAGGGGAAATGGCAACCCCATGGCTTAATTCTACATATTACGACTGATGCAGATCGTAGTTTAAAACATCAGTTCAGAAGAGACTTAATTTTTTGGCTAAGCTCAACAAAATCAAATGGCTTCAACATGATTTTTGTTTTCTCACTCAGGAGAGCCTCATCGACTGAAGAATCCTGGTAACCTGTGATAAACATAAATGGCATGTTTGGTTTAATGCCCCTGATTTTCGCCATTACCTCTTGTCCGTTTAGTTTTGGCATAGCTATATCACTTATCACAAGATCAACATTATCTTGCTCTTGCTCAAACAGTTCAACGCCCTCTTTGCCATCGAATGCAATAAATGTGGCGTAACCAAGCTCCTTAAGCACCTCAGAAAGCATCTCACTGATTGAGCGATTATCGTCTATGATTAAAATTGAAGCATCTTTGGATGCAACCACTGGAGTGAGTATAGCATGTTGTTTTTCAAGCATGGGCATAGAATTAGAGACTGGTAAAAATATTTGAAACATTGCACCTTTGTCTTCAATACTACTTACAGAAATGTCCCCACCATGTTTTTTAATTATCCCAAAAGAAGTAGACAGACCCAGCCCTGTACCTTCTCCTTGTGGTTTCGTTGTGAAAAACGGGTCAAAGACTCGATGAATATTATTTTCTGAAATACCTTTACCTGTATCGCGAACCTTGATGCAGACAAACGAGTCGGCATTATTGCGATTCATTGAGCATTGCTTCATTTTGCAATTAAATCCGGAACAGTTCGCGGTAGAAATGCTTATTGAACCTTCAGAAGCTCCAATAGCATGTGTTGCATTATTAATAATGTTTAGAAGCGTTTGTTCTATCTGACTTTTCACGCCATGTATCAGAAAATTATTTTTCGATTCATTTAATCTGATTGATATTTTTTCAGGAACTGTGATTTTAGCAATTTGCACTATCTCACGTGTTATATCTCCAAGCTTAAAATTCTCAAACTGAATTTCGTGATGGCGGGCATAAATGAGTAGCTGCCTAATAATACTCGCAGCCTTCTTACTTAGAGAGTTGATTGATTCAATTCTGGCAACGCCACTTTCTGATAATGATTCATTCCTGGAAATTAAATATGCCTGACCAGTTATCCCCGCGAGTACATTATTAAAATTATGAGCTATACCACTCACCATTTCGCCTAATGCTTCCATCTTTTGAGATTGCTCAAGTTTAAGCGCTTGGCTTTCAACTTCAGTTAAATCTTGCATGGAAGCACATATGTATTGTTCGCCATCTATTTCTGTAGGATTAAGGGCAATCGCTACCGGGAATGCTGTGCCATCTTTTCGTAACGCAGTGAATCGTCGGCCTTGATTCGTCACACGTTTAAGTTCCTCTGGCATATCCATATAGCTCGAACGATGATTAATATGAGCATGCCGAATGGCTTCTGGTAAGAGTGTTTCAACGGCTAAACCTTCCAATTCTTTATTGGAATAACCAAGCATTGAGCATATAGCATTATTGCAAAATTCAATTGCACCCTTTTGATTGATAACAATCACACCATCAATCGTCGAATTTAATATACTAAGATACTTCATTGTTTCAATTTCTTCATAGAAAAAATCTCTACCACACAAACATGACACCCATAAGACAATTATGGTTAATCTAGCCCATGACGGCCTGCAAAATACAGCCCATCAGCATTTTGTTTGCGTCAATGCGAGGCTATTTAGTTTTAGCAGTAGATAGTTCCACTTCCGATTTTTGGGAGAATGCCTAACGCAAAAGACCCGCGTGACATTAAGTCACACCGGTTTTTTAGGTAAAAGCCTAACGCAAAAAGCCTAACGCAAAAAGCCAGCGTGACATTGAGTCACACTGGCTTTTTTTGTTGGTACGAGAACTGTACCCTAATAGATACACTAAACTACTGTTTATATTGAATATAGTTCCATTGTAATTTTCACCGTACCACACAATATACCCCACCAAACAGGGGCGCTTGGCCTCTTTTCCTAAGCAAATATAATCAAGTGAATTATTCGATGAAAGAACTTTTCACACGGATATTTTGCGCAGATCACAATACTTACGCCCAAGAATTAAAATCAAAAGCTTTCTGGTTACGCTTCTTTCCTTGATAGAGCCGAATAGCGAAGGCTAAAAGGCCAATGGCTACCAAGATTACAAAGCCCATAAAGATATTTTCTGCGTTCATGAAATTTATTATAGACTGTTTTTTAAATATGTTGCTTGAAACTACTGATTAAGCGGTAAATTTGGGCATGTTTTTAAAACACTCATTTTGCATGCATAAAAGATTCACTGCCCCAACGGTCTTTTGATACTTGTTCTGTAGGGATTTGATCCCCCCACCTTATCAAACCTTAGCAAAGGTACTGTGAGAGCATTCCGGCTGTAGGTAATTCAGGCCGCACGATCGCGCTATTCGCTAAATTTTTTTAAACAGTTTACGCAATAGAAAAGGCCGATAACTTTTACTCAGGAGCAGCCCGAGGTGTTACCGACCAAGAACGGAGGATAACAGAACATAGCAATGGTCGCTTATTTTTGACCTGCTATTGCAGTGATACATGATTAATCTGTTATTTTTCTATTTTCAACTATGCTTAAAGTTACAATGAATGAACAAACGATATTAATAATAGCAGTAATCATCATATTACTTTTAGTATTCCAAAGGTGGTTTTGGCTTCTTGTGTTTGGCATAGGCGGGCTCGCAAGCCTATTTGCCATGATCGCAAGCATTATTCATTTTCAGATATTGGGAGCATTGGGTTTTTTTGCTCTTATGATTGTTTGTTTAGGATTTTTTGGAGCGCTTTCTGAATAGT
>NZ_RCFQ01000013.1 GCF_003665155.1 Mariprofundus sp. EBB-1
ATTCTTGCTGACATCGTCCCAGCGGAAAATGTGCCCGTTCATCACCACAAAGACACCAGCACCCAATAGCTGGACAGCGGTGACTGCGCAGCCGAGATTGAAAATCGCATCGGAGTTGCTGATCGAATAAGGGATCATCGCTCCGAACAGCACTACCGTTTTGTTCTCCAGCTTCTGCCCAAGCACCCGTGCGGTATCAACCATCGAATCGGTGCCATGGGAAATGATGATCTTTGACTCTTCACACGCACTACAACTGGCGAGAATGGTTTCCCGATCCTCATCATTCATCTCCAGGCTATCCTTGAACATCAACTGCTCGGTGCTGTAGTCCAGTTTGCACCTGCCCCGCTCCAGCATTTCCGGAATAAACGAATCACGGAACTCAAGTGCGCCACTAATCTCATTATAGCACTTACAGATCGTTCCTCCGGTGATAAAAAATTTCAGTTTCAAGTTGCCAGCTCCTGTGTTGATTCTTTACCCCCCATTCCGTTCAGATCTACGCCTGATTATTTGTTATTTCATGGGATAAGCGGGAAAAGTTTCCGCCCCATTAAATGGTAAATAATCACAACTAACGGAGCTAGGTCTATCATTGTTATTATTTTCACGGTGTCCCGCCAAAGCTGACAGAAGACTCTTTAAACCCCGTTTCGGAGATTTCTGAGCAACTGGCTACTTCAACAGATCATAATCCTTCAAATCAAACCATTTCCGGGAAAAGATAAAGCCGGTCACAGGTTCCGGCGACAGACTGGTGACCTCGTCAGTCATGTTCTTTCTGTAGAAGGCGGTAACTGTGGCATTTTGCCAGACTGTTTTTTGCATCTTGGCTCTTACTTCGGCGACATATTCATCCTGAAGATGCGGTTTCGGATAAATGGCTTTGATGCTTTTATCCTGTTTCACAGCAGTGATGGCTTGCACGATATAATCGGTAGCCACTTCCATATAAGACATTTGCGAACTGTGGCCGGAGCCGGTGTTGGGGCCATTCACTTTAAAATAGTTGGGGTAACCCGAAACAGTAATACCCTTATACGAGGCGATTTTTGTTTCCCATTCGGCATTCAGATTGCGACCACCCAGGCCATTCACCTGAAACGTCAGCGCCCTTTTCATATTCGTATAGGCATAGTATCCCGTGGCGTAAACGATGTTATCAAGCGGAATATCCTTGCCATCTTTGGTTTTAATGCCTGTGGGTGTGATGCACTCAATGCCGCTTATATCGACATCGACATTGTCTTTTGCCAGTGCTGGCAGATAGGTGTTGGTTGGAATGACACGACGGCTGCCCAATTCATAATCGGGCATCATGTGTTTTCGCAAGGCATCATCTTTAATGAATTTTTCGAGATGTTCTTGCTGCCGTTTCTTGTAATACGCTTTCATGTAGGGAGCGACCTTTGAAATTATCGGATAGCGGCGAAAGGCAACAAAGCGGATATCGTAAAAGATAAATACAAACAGGCGGATGATATGGCGGATGATTGGCAGCGTACGAAGGTAGCGCTCGACAGTGCTATATTCCCGATCTGAACGTGGCAGTACCCACTGCGCTTTACCCATGAACAGGGTTAAGCGATCAACCTTGTCAGCCATGGCTGGAACGATCTGTGCGCCGGAACAGCCAGAGCCGATCACGCCGACACGTTTGCCCTCATAAGAGACAGAATGATCCCAGTGACCTGCGTGGAATTGTGCGCCGGTGAAAGTGTCCGCGCCTTCAATATTGGGGATATGCGGATTGGCCAGCACACCACTGGTGTCGATCACAAAGCGGGCGGTATAATTTTCGCCCGACTCGGTCTTCACATGCCACAAATTAGCACTATCATCATAGCTGAGGCTGGTGACTGTCTGGTTCGTTTTGGACTGTTTTTTTAAGCTGAACTTGTCGATGATATGGTTGGTATAGGCGAGCAGTTCACTTTGCGGCGCAAAGGTTTTCTTGAACGGAAATGGAATAAAGGAGATGGAATAGAGACTGGTGGGAATATCCACCTCAGCTCCGGGGTAGGAGTTGATTTGCCAGGTACCGCCTAACTCAGGACTTCGTTCTAACATGAGGAAGTCATCACAACCCTTTTTCTGCAAACGCACAGCAGCCAGCAAACCTGAAAAGCCGGAGCCGATGATAATGGTCTCAACATATTGAGGCTCTTGTGTCTTGCCGGTCTGCTCTGTCTCTTTTGCTGGTCGTGGTTCCGATGCGTTCATGTTCAAATCCATTTGGGCATGCATTGATGTGATCCTTGAGGTGTAACTACTGATTGCCTTGTTTCGGCATCATAACAAGCATAACGAAGGATAGGCAAGAGTAGTTGAAAAAATCACCTCGTTTAGACGCCATCACCTTAGAAAACGGCCATTAGGAACCCACAATTTGTGAGTACAACACGCCTCCCCTACTGATTACCACGCTACTGACCTTGTATGTGTGCTGTCGTTTGTCATTCCAAGGAGTTAGAAATTGAGGCCATTCTTTACAAATGGCTTTAAACTTATTTATACCAACGACTACTGCTGCTATATTGCCGCTCATGAATTCATCTAACGTTTTATCTCTTCAAATGCAGAAACGCATCCTGATTTTAGACGGTGCAATGGGCACCATGATCCAGTCATACGGACTGCAGGAAGCCGACTATCGCGGCGAGCGTTTTGCTGACTGGCCATCAGAGCTTAAAGGCAATAACGACCTACTCTCACTGACACAACCGGAAATTATTGGTGAAATTCACGCCAAATATCTTGAGGCTGGTTCCGATATTCTGGAAACCAACACTTTCAATGCCAACTCTGCCTCCATGGCCGACTACGGCATGGAAGAGCTGGTTTATGAATTAAACGTGGCCGGTGCCAAAGCTGCACGGAAAGCGTGTGATGCATTTACCACAACGGACAAACCGCGTTTTGTAGCAGGTGTACTTGGCCCCACATCCCGTACCTGCTCTATTTCACCAGATGTGAACGATCCGGGTTTTCGTAATGTCACCTTTGATGAACTGGTAGAGACTTATACTGAAGCGACACGCGGCCTGATTGATGGTGGTGCAGATATTCTGCTGATTGAAACTGTCTTCGATACGCTTAACGCCAAAGCCGCAGTTTTCGCCGTGAAAAAGTTCTTTGAAGACAATAATGTAGAACTACCAATCATGATCTCAGGCACCATTACCGATGCATCAGGACGCACCTTATCCGGTCAAACGGCTACTGCCTTCTACAACTCACTCGCGCATGCTAATCCAATATCTATTGGTTTGAATTGTGCCCTAGGTGCCGGTGAGTTACGTCAATATATTGAAGAGCTTTCTAATACTGTTTCCTGCGCCATCAACGCCCATCCCAACGCTGGCCTGCCCAACGCCATGGGTGGTTATGATGAAACACCTGAAGAGATGGCAGCTGAAATTAAAGAGTGGGCAGAATCAGGCTTCCTTAATGTCATCGGTGGTTGCTGTGGTACTGGACCGGAGCATATCCGTGCCATGGCCAAAGCTGTCGATGGTATCGCCCCTCGACCTGCCCCTGAACGCGAAGTGATCTGTCGCCTATCCGGCCTTGAACCGCTGCATATCGACAAGAACTCTCTCTTCGTCAATGTTGGTGAACGTGCCAATGTGACCGGTTCAGCCATGTTCAAACGTCTTATTCTTGAAGGCAATTACAACAAAGCATTGGATGTCTGCCGTGAGCAGGTGGAGAACGGTGCCCAGATCATTGATATCAATATGGATGAAGCGATGCTCGATGGTAAAGCCGCAATGGTGACCTTCCTCAATCTTATCGCTTCTGAGCCTGATATCTCCCGTGTGCCTGTCATGATCGATTCATCCAAATGGGAAATTATCGAAGCCGGTCTGAAATGCATTCAGGGTAAAGGTGTTGTGAACTCCATCTCAATGAAAGAGGGAAAAGAGGCCTTTGTTCACCACGCCAAGCTGCTGGCTAAATATGGTGCCGCTGTGGTGGTGATGGCCTTTGATGAAGATGGTCAGGCCGATACCTATGAGCGTAAAATAGAGATTTGTAAAAACTCTTACCATATTCTGGTGGATGAGTGTGGATTTCCACCTGAAGATATTATTTTCGATCCGAATATTTTCGCTATTGCTACCGGTATTGAAGAACACAATAACTATGCCGTCGATTTCATTGAAGCCACCGGCTGGATCAAACAGAACCTGCCACACGCCATGATCTCTGGTGGTGTATCCAATGTATCCTTCTCTTTCCGTGGCAACAATCCGGTACGCGAAGCCATTCACTCCGTATTTCTCTATTACACCATCAAAAATGGCATGGATATGGGTATCGTCAATGCCGGTATGCTGGAAGTATATGAAGAGCTGCCTAAAGCATTGCGTGATGCAGTGGAAGATGTGGTGCTCAATCGCAATCCGGATGCTACCGATCACCTGCTCTCCATTGCCGATGATTATCGCGGCGATGGCGTCATTGCCAAAAAAGCCGATGAAGAGTGGCGCAAGCTGCCCGTAGCCAAACGCCTGGAACATGCACTGGTTAAGGGCATTGATGCCCACGTTGATGAAGATACCGAAGAAGCCCGTCTGGCATTCGATAACCCCATTGAGGTGATTGAAGGACCGCTGATGGACGGCATGAATGTGGTTGGTGATCTCTTTGGAGATGGTAAAATGTTCCTGCCACAGGTGGTGAAATCAG
This sequence comes from Mariprofundus sp. EBB-1, assembly GCF_003665155.1. GTDB lineage: Bacteria > Pseudomonadota > Zetaproteobacteria > Mariprofundales > Mariprofundaceae > Mariprofundus. The sequence continues at coordinate 4,699 of NZ_RCFQ01000013.1, forward strand.
CCCGTGTGATGAAAAAAGCCGTGGCCTGGTTAATGCCATATATTGAAGCTGAAAAGGCCACCGGGGTATCCTCTTCCAACGGCAAAATTCTGATGGCGACCGTCAAAGGTGATGTCCACGATATCGGTAAAAATATCGTAGGTGTAGTGCTTCAATGCAACAATTTTGAAGTGATTGATATTGGTGTCATGGTGCCTGCAGCTACTATTCTTGAGAAAGCCAAAGAACATAATGTCGATATTATCGGGCTTTCTGGTCTGATCACACCATCACTCGATGAGATGGTGCACATCGCCAAAGAGATGAAACGCCTTGGTTTCACCACCCCTATCATGCTCGGTGGTGCAACCACCTCCAAAGCGCATACGGCCGTGAAAATCATGCATGAGTACGATGAGCCGGTGATCTGGGTAAAAGATGCGTCACGCGCTGTTGGTGTGGCTCAAAACCTTATCTCAGTAGCCCATCGCACTGACTTTGTGAGCGCTACGCGCACTGAATACGAAGCCGTACGTGATCGCTATCTGGGGCGCCAGAAACAAACCGATTGGCTATCTCTTGCTGATGCACGAGCGAACCCGACAAATATTGATGCAGACACAATTGCACCAGCACCGGCCACACTGGGCGTGCAGGCATTGGAAAACATTAACATCACCGATATTCGTGACTATATCGACTGGACCCCGTTCTTCTCTGCATGGGAACTCAATGGTGCATACCCGCGCATCCTGAATGACCCACACAAAGGGAAAGAAGCTCAGAAACTATTCAATGAAGCACAGACCTGGCTGGATAAAATCATTGCTGAAAACTGGTTTGAAGCCAAAGCGGTCTTTGGTCTGTTCCCGGCTTCACCTACTGCTGATGACTCTGTGATTGTTTACAGTGATGAAACGCGCTCCTGCGAAGCCGCCCGCTTCCACTTTGTACGTCAGCAGCTGGATAAAAAAGATTCACGCGCAAACCTCTGCCTGTCTGATTTCATCGCCAAAGAGAACGATCATATTGGTGGTTTTGCTGTCGCTATCTTTGGCGCAGAAGAGAAAGCCAAAGCATATGAAGCAGAACATGATGATTACGCCGCCATTATGATCAAGGTATTGGCAGACCGTCTGGCAGAAGCACTGGCAGAAAAGCTGCACAAAGAGGTGCGCAGCACGCATTGGGCATATGCGGCTGATGAATCACTTAGTGCTGAAGAGTTGGCCAAAGAAAAATATCAGGGTATTCGCCCGGCAGCCGGTTATCCAGCCTGCCCTGAACACACTGAAAAAGGCACTCTATGGCAACTGCTTGATGTGCAAGAGCATATCGGTATGGAGCTGACTGAGTCGTATGCCATGTTACCGACCGCAGCAGTATCCGGTCTCTATTTTGCCAATCCGGAAGCGCACTACTTCACAGTAGGCAAGATCAACAAAGATCAGGTGAAAGATTATGCTACCCGTAAAGATATAAGCATGAATGAAGCTGAACGCTGGTTAGCGCCTAACCTGGGCTATTAAGCAAGCACTCGAAACGGTATGAGCCGGATCTGATCCGGTTCAATACCTCGGTTCTTGATAAACAAACCGCAGCAGCTAAGGTGATCATCATCAGGTATGCAGCACATCAGAATAACTATGAGGTAATAGATACGTGCGTACAGACTCCAAACTATCCGTCTACATCATAGCATATAACGAAGAAGAGAAAATTGCTGATGCGGTGAACAGTGTCTTATGGGCTGATGAAGTGATTGTCGCCGATTCACATAGTAAGGATCGTACCGCTGAGATTGCCAGCGCTTTGGGCGCTCGCGTTGAACAACTGGACTTTGAGGGTTTTGGAAAGCTGCGCAATGATGCCATCGCAGCGTGTACCCATGATTGGGTATTCAGTCTTGATTCCGATGAGCGTTGCACACCGGAAGCAGCTGAAGAGATTCGTGATATCATCAATCGGCCAGATGCAGCCGGTGCCTGGTACACCCCCCGCCGCAACTGGTTCATGGGCCGCTGGATCAATCATTGCGGCTGGCACCCCGATTATCGCCAACCCCAATTGTTTAAAAAAGGCGCATTGGTTTTCAACAACCATGACGAAGTGCATGAGGGTTTTGAGATTCACGGCAGCATAGATCATATGCAACAGGCTATCTGGCAGTTCCCGTTTAAAGACTTAAGTCAGATTCAGGACAAAGGCATGCGCTACTCCACACTGGGAGCGCTGAAACTTGAACGCAATAGTGTCTCTGCCGGAATGGGAAAAGCGCTGGCGCGCGGGCTATGGGCTTTTTTCCGCATCTATATTCTCAAACTTGGCATGCTCGATGGTTGGGCCGGTTTTGTGATTGCCTTTGCTAATCTGGAAGGCACCTTCTACCGCTACGCCAAACTGACCGAACGCCAAAAAGGCTGGAGCAATCCACCAAAATCACCATGACTACAAAGCTTAACATCATTCAAATAGTGCGCCGCTTTGGCCCGGTGGGTGGTATGGAACGTTATGTGTGGGAGCTTAGCCGGGAGATTGCTGCTGCCGGTCATCAGCTTACTGTATTGTGTGAAGAGCTTTGCGCAGATGCTGCCCCTGAAGGTGTAGCCGTTGTGAGCCTGGGCGGCATCCGAAAAAAACCACGCTGGCTGGCACATTTGAGATTTTCCAAACGTGTTTCAGATTGGCTTGCAACACACCCTGAATATCAACATCATATTATTCACAGCCATGAACGCACCAATGTGCACCAATTCACCACCTTTCATGGCCCTCCTTTTGCCAAGGTAAAAGACAAACCATGGTGGAAACGCATTTCACTGCGTATTTTGGCAAACCTCTATCTGGAGAGACGTGAATTGTGTGGCATTCAAGTCAAGGCAATCATTCCCAATTCAACACTTATTGCTAATGCTTTAAACGATTATTATCCCGAGATATCCAAACGGTTGGCCGCCCCTATCACACCGGGCGTTGCCGATATCCCTAAATGCGTTGAGCGTGTTGTTGATACGGATGCAGGGGTGATTGGTTTTGTCGGCAAAGAGTGGAAACGCAAAGGACTGGATATGGCGGTAAAGATCGTGACTGAATTACGCCATAACCGCCCCAAACTCTCATTTATTGTAGTCGGCCCCAATCCCGATGCAGTGCGTCATCTGTTTGCGCATTGGCCTGAAGAACGTTATCAACTGCTTGGTGAAACCGATAGCGCCCCCTTATATGCACAGTTTGATCTATTACTGCATCCCGCCCGTCAGGAGCCTTATGGCATGGTCATCGCGGAAGCCAGGGCTGCAGGAGTAGCTGTTCTGATATCAGATGCCTGCGGCATTGCGGATGAACTGGATAACGCATCGGTATTGGCTCTGGATGCACCCATATCAACCTGGGCCAAGGCTTGTGATGATCGGATGAACGGGATTAATCAGATGAGAGAATCATCAGATGTGGTCATAAGAGACTGGCAGGTCGTCGCAGCGGATCAAATCGCCTGTTACCGGCAATATTGGAACACGTAAATACCAACAAGAAATTACTTACTTCTTACAGGATGCAACAAACCAGCATCCCCTTAACTGGTTTTGCCAACACGACGCGCAAGTTTATTCATGATCCATTGATGCAACACATTTACAAAGCCGATAATGTATGAAAAGAACGTCGGAAGCCGATCCGCTTCGGCACGTATCCACAAATAAATACCGAAGGCCAGCAACAGTGACTGCTCCAGCCACATACTCCAGCCGGGGAATATTCCCTGATTAACCTGTCGGTGAAAAAACAACTGTAAATTGTAAATAATCACCAGCAGTGCGATGCCTGCAATCATGGAGCCGGCTTTTCCGGAACGTTTCTGCGTCAAGGAGAGTGGCAAGGTAAAAAAGAACAGCACCAGTACCGTAGTTGGTAATAACAGACGCCGATTCCACTCCGCCAGTGCCCCGTCTGCATCATTCTGCATAGCATTCCACAGCTCCGTCGAGGTCATCATGGTCACATGATCTATGGAATTATATTTCTTCCATTTACCATCCGAGACTGGAATCGCTACCTGATAGCTATCAAAGGCCAGCATGCGCTGATCAGCACCCTGCCCTTCAAGGCGCACACCGTGGTTCATATGCAACTCAAGGTTATTACCACTCACCTCATTTCCGGTCATATCAAAACGGGCAGACTGGGCAGTATAGATAACCGACACATTATCCCGATTATCTTCCAGAATCACACCGTGATAAACACCCTTATCATCTTCACCATCGACATAGACTGTTACCCCATCAAAACCCTGGGTAAAACGTTGGGGAGAGAAAGAGATTGCCCCCTTAAGAGCATATACTTTACTAAGAATATTATAAAAGCCCAATTGACCTTGCGGCAATAGCACCATCGATGTGTAGGTTAAAGAGCCCCAGAGCAACAGCACCAATACAAAAAAGCTGCGAAACATCCGTGTATAAGAGAGGCCTGACGCACGTAGTACATCCATTTCACTACTCTGCTGCAGACCTGCGATGGTATTCTGCATGGAAAGGAAAAAAGCCATCGGCACCGTCAACAGCAAAAAATATGGAATGGTCAGGGTTAGCAGGTCGGCAATAAGAAACCAGGCCTGACTACTATCAGAAACCATACCCAATAACTTAAGTGTACGCCCCAATAGCAACACACCTAGCACCAGTATCAAGCCGCCAGCAAATGGACCCAACCACAGTCGCAGCATGTAACGATCCAGTGTCATCAGTTCATCACGTCATGGTATTTCATTGCAGCCACACTAGCACCACCGTAAACATCGATAAAATTAAATTACCGCATACAAAGGGCACGCATGAACTTTTCACGACTTCAGTACAGCTTTCAGATAAAAACCGGTGTGTGATGCCGGACAAGCAGCCACCTGTTTTGGAGTACCGCTCACAACCACACTACCACCTTTATCACCGCCCTCAGGCCCCATATCCACAATCCAATCGGCGGTTTTAATCACATCCAGGTTATGTTCAATGACTATCATGGTATTACCACGATCAACCAATGCATGTAACACATCGAGCAATTTGGCTACATCATGAAAATGCAGGCCCGTTGTGGGTTCATCGAGAATATAGAGCGTATCTCCGGTCGCTTTACGCGCCAGCTCTTTCGATAGTTTAATACGCTGCGCCTCACCACCGGACAGTGTTGTGGCAGATTGGCCCAGTTGAATATAACCCAGGCCCACCTGTTGCAGTGTACTTAAACGGTTTTTCAACGGTGGAATCGAAACGAAAAATTCCAGCGCGTCGTCCACGGTCATATGCAGCACATCATCAATGGTTTTGCCTTTGTAGCGAATATCAAGCGTCTCACGATTATAACGTTTGCCCTGACAAGCTTCGCAGTGCACATACACATCGGGTAAGAAATGCATCTCAACTTTGATAATGCCATCGCCCTGACAGGCTTCACATCGACCACCTTTCACATTGAATGAGAAGCGTCCGGCTTTATAACCACGGGCGCGGGATTCTGGTACCTGAGCAAAAAACTCACGAATCGGGGTAAACAGTCCTGTATATGTGGCTGGATTGGAGCGCGGAGTACGACCAATCGGACTTTGATCAATATTAATAATTTTATCGATCAAATCCGCACCAATGAGCTTGCCATGTTCTCCCATTCGTTCAGTTTTCAAGCCCTTGGATTTGGCCAGAGCTTTAAACAAGGTCTCATTGGTTAGTGTTGACTTGCCGGAACCTGATACACCGGTCACACAGGAGAAACGCGCCAGCGGAAACAACGCTTTCACCGTTTGCAGATTATGTTCACAAGCACCCTCTACACCAAGCATGGCATGGTTCTTATTCACCTTGCGTTGCTTGGGTATGGTAATCCGTTTACGACCCGACAAATAATCAGAGGTAAGTGTTTTTTCTTTTAAAATCGCTTTCAATGGCCCTTGTGCAACTATTTCTCCACCATGTACGCCAGCTCTCGGGCCCATATCAATCACCCAGTCAGCTGTACGGATAGCATCTTCATCATGTTCTACCACAATCACCGAGTTACCCAGATCACGCAGCCGCCTTAAGGTGGCCAACAAACGATCATTATCCCGCTGATGCAGACCTATAGACGGTTCATCGAGAATATAGAGTACACCGACAAGCGCAGAGCCAATCTGCGTAGCCAATCGTATGCGCTGCGCCTCACCACCGGAGAGCGTACCTGATGTACGTTCCAGACTCAGGTAATCCAGCCCCACTTCAATCATGAAACCTAATCGCGCCGAGATCTCTTCGAGCACTTTATCCGCTATCGCTTGATGCTGAGTACTCAATACCAGACTATTGATCCATGCCTGCTCATCACGCAGAGGCATTTTGACAATTTCAGGCAGTGATTTGCCCGCAATACGCACGTAACGCGCCGGTTTGGTGAGTCGCGAACCTTCACATACAGGGCAATCAATGGTGTTAATATATTTCGATAGCGCTTCGCGCACATCATCCGAGTTTGTTTCACGATAGCGTCGATCCAGATTAGGGATCACACCTTCAAAGGGCCGTTCAACCACCCTGTTCTGCCCCGGTGTTTCATACACAAATTGAATCTTCTTTCTGCCACTGCCGAAAAGAAACACCTTGCGCGCTTCTGCGGTCAGATCTTTAAATGGTTGATCCATATCGGCATCAACGAAGGCTGCGACCGATTCCAAGGTCTGGCGATACATAAATGTTTCGCGTCCGGCCCACGGTTCAATGGCGCCATCGGCCATAGAGAGCGTATCATTCGGCACCACCAAATCGGGATCAAACACCGTTTTACTACCCAAACCATCACATGAAGAACATGCTCCAACTGGTGAATTAAATGAGAATAATCTAGGTTCAATATCCGGATATGAGATACCACAATCGGCGCAAGCAAAGCGTTCAGAGAAGACCTCTTCCTCCTTCCCAATCAGGGCAATCATCAGCCCTTCGCCGTAACGCAACGCCGTCTCAACCGAATCTGCCAGACGTGTACGAATGCCTTCCCGGATCACCAGTCGATCTACGACCAGTTCGATATTGTGTTTAATATTTTTCTTTAATGCAGGCACATCATCGAGTGCCATCACGTCGCCATCGATGCGCACCCGCACAAAACCATCTTTACCGGCCTGCTCCAACTCTTTGCGAAATTCGCCTTTACGACCACGCGCAATTGGAGCCAACAGCTGTAATTTGGTGCCCTCTTCCAGTGCCTCTATATGATCAATAATGACGCTGGCTGGTTGTGATGTGATTTGCTTTCCACAACCATGGCAATAAGGCTGACCAATGCGAGCAAACAACAGGCGCAGATAATCATAAACTTCGGTAATGGTGCCAACGGTAGAACGTGGATTACGCGAAGTAGTCTTCTGTTCAATCGATATAGCCGGAGAGAGCCCTTCAATAGCATCTACATCCGGGCGCTCCATCATACCCAAGAACTGGCGCGCATAAGCTGATAACGACTCCACATAACGCCGTTGTCCTTCTGCATAGAGTGTATCAAATGCCAGGCTGGACTTGCCAGAGCCTGACACACCGGTAATCACCACCAGTTTTTCGCGCGGAATCTCCAGACTGATATTTTTAAGATTATGTACCCGTGCCCCTTCGACACGAATTGTATTGGCCTTTTCATGCTCAATCATACAAGCAACCTAATCTGTACAAGCTCACATTTTCGGCATGCCCGGTGGCATACCGCCACCCATTCCACCAAATTTACCCATCATCTGGCTCATCATACGACGCCCTTTTCCACCCTTCATGCGTTTCATCATCTTCTGCATCTGGGCAAACTGTTTGAGCATGCGGTTGATATCCGGCACGGTTGTACCGGAGCCATTAGCGATGCGGCGTTTGCGGCTACCATTGATGAGCTTGGGATACTTTTTCTCTTTGGCGGTCATGGAATAGACCATTGCCTGCATACGTTTGATCGGTTTATCATCCATCTGCGCCATGGCTTCCGGAGGCAACTTCATACCCGGCATCATTTTTAACATGCCTGCCATACCACCCATATTCTGCATCTGACCCAACTGTTCAGCGAAATCGCCCAGATCAAACTGACCTTTATTGATTTTCGCAGCTGCCTTTTCCGCTACGCCCTGATCGACATTGGCCTGAATTTTCTCAACCAGACCAACAACATCACCCTGCCCTAAAATACGGCCGGCCATACGTGACGGATCAAACAATTCAAATGCATCGATCTTTTCGCCCGTACCGACATAACGAATCGGCACACCTGTACTGTGGGCAACGGAGAGTGCTGCACCACCACGCACATCTGCATCGGTTTTGGTCAGAATACAACCGGACATGGTCACGGCAGCATGGAACTGTTCAGCAATAGGTAGCGCGGTCTGACCGGTCATGGAATCCAGCACCAACAAGCGTTCACTGGCATCGACTGTATCGGCCACATCTTTGATCTCAGCCATCAAGTCATCATCAACCACCTGGCGACCGGCGGTATCGAGAATCAAGACATGCAGTCCATCACGACCTGCCTGCATCACCGCCGACTTGGCCATTTTAGCAGCCGTTGAACCTTCACCCTGAATATAGGGTACGTTCACTTGACCAGCCAAAACCTGAAGCTGTTCACGAGCCGCAGGTCGGGTGGCATCCACCGAAGTCATGGCGACTTTTTTACCCTGCGAAGCAAGCAATCGTGCCAGTTTACCGGCAGTAGTTGTTTTACCTGCACCCTGCAAACCACACAACAGAATAACGGAAGGGATTTTTGACAAATCCAAATCGCGACGTTGCCCACCGAGCAGGTCGGTCAGTACATCATTGAGGATTTTAATAATGACCTGACCCGGCTGCAGGCTCTTGGCAACTTCGGCTCCAAGTGCACGTTCTTTTACTTCAGCCATCAAGTGACGCACCACAGGCAACGCCACATCCGCTTCCAGCATTGCCAGACGCATTTCACGCAGTGTGGCATCCAGATCCGCTTCAGATACCCGCGCTGCACCACGCAACTTGTGGGTAATATCTCCGATCTTTTCACTTAAACGACTGAACATATAACTCTCTCCTACTTTTTCGCCCGCCTATCATAAACAGAGGGGCTACTCTGTGAACCAAAAGCAAAGGGTCAACCCAAGGATGTGCTGAAAAAAATCAGCGTATCCGTGCAGGCCATGGACCGCCTGCCAAAATCATGTGCGCAAGTGCTTGATTTTCATGCCACACATCCATGTCTGGCTCCCTGCGGGCGTAACCCGTGCAATCCTGCAATCTTGTGTAGACAAAAACAAAACCTCGATTTTGCCTTTGCGCGCTAAAAAAACTATATGGACGTAGTTTTTTAGCGTCGCAATTAATACGTACTAATTCAATGGTGCAAACAGATTATCAAGCTCTTCAGCAGACCATAATGATTTTTTCACAGCATCTTTCTGGTGAATCGCATCAGCCAATTCACGTTTGCGTTCCTGCAACTCCAGAATTTTCTCTTCCACAGAACCTTCTGTAATCAGCTTATAAACAAACACTGCCTTATCCTGACCAATACGGTGGGCCCGGTCAGTCGCCTGTCTTTCCACGGCAGGATTCCACCATGGGTCAAAGTGAATCACGGTATCGGCAGCAGTTAAATTCAGGCCAACCCCACCTGCTTTCAAACTAATCAGGAATAGTGGTACTTTTTCATTCTGGAACGATTCAATCGGCGTAATACGATCCTGCGTTTTACCTGTCAGTTTCACATAATCAATATTCTGCACTTTTAACTCTTCTTCGATCAGAGAAAGCATCGATGTAAATTGTGAGAAGAGCAGAATACGGCGCCCCTCTTCAATCATTTCAGGCAATAGCTCCATCAACATCTGTAGCTTTGCCGATACTGGCGGTTCACCCTGCAAACCATTGACCAGACGTGGATCACAACATACTTGTCGCATTTTTAACAAGGCATCAAGCACCACAATCTGACTTTGGGCGACGCCCATAGAAGCTACAGCGTCACGCACCCGCTTCTGCATCGCCAAACGTACACTTTCGTAAAGTTCTCGCTGTGCTCCTTCAATTTCAACACTGCGAATAATTTCCGTTTTAGCAGGCAACTCCAGCGCCACATCTTCTTTACAACGCCTGAGCATGAATGGCCGCAAGCGTACATTCAACGCATCCTGGCGGGCGGTATCACCTTGCAATTCAATAGGTTTACGGAATAGTTTTGTAAAACCTTTCATATCATAGAGATAACCCGGCATGAGAAAATCAAACTGAGCCCACAACTCACCCAGATGGTTTTCAATAGGTGTACCAGTCATACAAATTTTGTGCTGCGCATTCAACTGGCGTACCAAACGGGCCACTTTCGATCTCGGGTTTTTGATATACTGCGCTTCATCAAGAATCAGCATATGCCAGTTTTGTGCTTCAATCACATCAAAATCTCTAGCCAACAACGGATATGTGGTAATGACAAGATCATAGCCTGCCAACACATCAAAATATTTAGCACGATCAGGGCCGTGTACCACCAGAAGTGACATACCCGGTGTGAACTTTTCTGCTTCACGTCGCCAGTTGTGCATCAAACTGGTTGGAGCAATGACCAGTGCAGGATGCTTCAAGCGCCCGTCTTCTTTCTCTTTCAAAATATGCGCCAGAGCCTGAACTGTTTTCCCTAACCCCATATCATCAGCCATGATTCCACCGAGATTCATTTGACGCAGGAACTGCATCCAACTCAACCCCTCGCGCTGATAATCACGCAAATCAGCATGCAATCCTGTTGGCACATCACACACTGGTAAACTGTCCAGATCAGCCAGCTGCTTCATCTGCTTGAGCCAAACGCTACTGCTAACCTGCACCGGTGCCGCTGAAGTTGAGATACTCTCCTCCAGCGCCAGCATTTGCGGCACAGACAATTCTACTGTCTGGTTATCACTTCCACCGGCAAAAACTTCCATCATAAAGTGTAAAATATTGGCAACCATTTCACCGGGAGCCGGCAATAATCTACCATCCGGTAGTGGCAATGGGATCTGTGCTTTTTCTTTCAATCGCGCCAATGAGTCAGCCTTCAACAGATCCGGTTTATTACCAACCCAACGTGCCAAGGCATCAATCAGATCAATCTGATCACCACTATCGAGGGTAACCATAAAGCTGGCCTGCCCCATCAAACTACTGGCATTATCGGACTTGCTCTGTTCAAGATTCAACTCCCAACTGGAGGCTTGTTCTATCTTGTAGGCAAAACCATCAGAGACTTCAATCTGAAAACCAGCCTCCTTTAAGTCAGGTACTTCATATAACATCCATTCCGGCCAGTCATCATCATGGATCAATCTGAAGGCATGCTCCGGAAATTCGACGTGTGCAGCAATGGTGCTTTCTCGCGCCGGATAGAGCCCGGCATGCATCAACTGCTCTACTGCCTCCGTTTCACACGCCACATCACGGGCATAATCGATGACCTTGTCACCTCTGATAGAACGCACTGACTTTGGCTGGGATGAGCGTGGTACTTTTTTACCATCATAATCAAAAAACAGCTCCACCACATGGCACTGCTCAGGTGTACGGTAGCCCCACTGTTGCACCAGCTTCATCGTCTTAAGTTGAATCACCAACTGCGGTTTCACCTCTCTGTGTACATGCAGCAGATGCATCGGAGCAGGCACATCATCGGGCAACTGTCGTTTCACATCTTTAATCGCCTCATCAGAACAATCGAGCTCTACAGCAGGGATATTCAGTAGGATCTCTGCCACATCAGGTATTTGACCGCTCTCAATCTGACCACAGGCATGCTGCTCCACATCAATAAACCATGGTGGTGATGTCGGCACAACCAACTCAGCACCAGACATATGCAGTGTGAGATGCTGATCTCCACGCTCGCCCAGCTTCCAACCCCATTCACCATTGCGGCGATCAACACGCTGTAGTGCTTCGGAATCTTTGGTCATCCAATGACAACGCCCACTGGTCAGTGCCCGTTTCAATATTTTTAACCCTTGAGGCCCTTTAATGCGATAACCATGCAGCGATGATAAGGATCGATCATTCGCAACTTCACGCAACATGCTTTCGTCACTGGAAAGAATAAATTGTGGTGGTGTGTAATTGAGAATATTTGAAGGATTATAATCCTGAGCTTTACCATACGCCCCCGACTTCAATAAACGCGCCGTAATAAAACGCAATTGAACATTCAGATCACCATCGGGCTCCAGAATATATAACAGGCGTTGTTTAATGCTATCGGGATACTCTTGATGCGCCACTTTACCATCACTCACCTGCTCCAATGCGCCCAACCATTGACCAAATGCCATGGCTCCCGGTGCAGCAAACTGAGGTGCTTTGACCACTTCATCCTGTTTTTCTATCCAGGCATATAACACAGCTGCCACATGTTTACAGTTTAAACCAGTCGGGCACGTACATTCACCACGAATCTCGCCTGTTTGCTCTGATGCAAAGTGAATCAACACTTCATATGGTTTGGGCGCAGTGCCTTGCACATCGCCCATCAACTGGCTGCCATTTTGCAATGGTTCAACATCGCTTACACGATCATGTTTAAAATAACGCTTACCACGCATGGCAAATGTTTTTCCCACCCATGTTCTAATCAGCGTTTCGCTTATTTCAGGCATATTGCTCATTGACTAACTAATCCTTTTTCGTGCTACTTGAAGTGCCTGCAATTGCAGTATTTCATCCCGATGCGCGGCTGCATCTTCAAATCTTAAATCTGCTGCAGCCTCAGTCATCAAACGTTCCAAAACATTTATACGTGCTTCTTTTTCTTCCAAACTTAACGGTGCCGGTTCCGCAATTTCAGGTATATGTCCATAATCCATTTCATACACTGAACCGAGAATATCTTTCACATCCGACTTCACCGTCTCCGGTGTAATGCCGTGCTTTTCATTATAAGCCAGCTGTATTTCACGCCGGCGCTCTGTTTCAAACATCGCGCGTTGCATCGAATCGGTGATCTTATCCGCATACAAAATCACAAAACCTTCAGCATTGCGTGCAGCCCTGCCAATGGTCTGCGTCAATGAACGCTCTGATCGCAAAAAGCCTTCTTTATCAGCATCAAAAATTGCCACGAATGCAACTTCGGGCAAATCCAGCCCCTCACGCAACAGGTTAATGCCAATCAACACATCGAACAGACCCAAACGCAAGTCACGCAGTATCTCCATGCGCTCCACCGTATCAATATCGGAATGCAGATAGCGCACTTTCATACCCAGATTATTCAGGTATTCGGCCAAATCTTCCGCCATACGTTTGGTCAAACATGTTGCCAATACTCGGTAACCATTTTTAATCACCGCATTGGCTTGCGATATAAAGTCATCTACCTGTGTGGATGCCGGGCGCACTTCAATCGGCGGATCAATCAGCCCGGTAGGCCGGATCACCTGCTCAACCACCACCCCACCACACTGCTCGAGTTCATATGGACCGGGTGTGGCCGATACATAGACAGCTTGTGGCACCACCGACTCAAATTCATGAAACTGCAGTGGCCGATTATCCAAGGCTGATGGCAAACGAAAGCCGAAATCAACCAACGTCTGTTTTCGGGAGCGGTCTCCCTTAAACATGCCACCAATTTGTGGCACAGTAACATGCGATTCATCCACCACTACAAGCGCATTATTGGGTAAGTAATCCAACAGAGTTGGCGGTGAATCACCAGGAGGGCGACCGGTCAAATGACGCGAATAGTTTTCAACACCGGTGCAATACCCCACCTCCTGGATCATTTCCAGATCAAAAATAGTGCGCTGCTCCAGGCGCTGCGCTTCTACAAGTTGATTCTTATCATGCAATTCAGCTAAACGCTCAGCCAATTCATCTCGGATCGCATCCATGGCTTTAAGCAACTGATCGCGTGGCGTTACAAAGTGGCTTTTAGGGAACACCGTATATTTATGTAACACGTCCATACTTTTGCCCGTTAATGGATCAAACTGACTAATGGCATCAATTTCATCGCCAAAAAATTCAATCCGAATAGCGAAGTCTTCTGCATGGGCCGGATAAACCTCCAACACATCACCGCGCAAGCGAAACGTACCGCGATGAAAATCTATATCGTTGCGTTGATACTGTAATTCAACCAGTTTATTTACAGCCGCACGCTGATCAACTTCTCGACCCACCTCAAAATACAATAACATATTTGAATACGCTTCAGGGCTACCCAGTCCATAGATACACGATACAGAAGCAACAATGATTACATCTTCCCGTTCCAGTAAAACCCGTGTCGCTGAGTGACGCATACGATCAATGTGCTCATTAATAGCGGAGTCTTTTTCGATATAAGTATCACTCGATGGTACATAAGCCTCGGGTTGATAATAATCATAATACGAAACAAAATATTCGACTGCATTATTGGGAAAAAACTGTTTGAACTCACCATATAGCTGTGCTGCCAGTGTCTTATTCGGTGCAAGAATGAGGGTGGGCTTCTGCGTACGCTCAATCACACAGGCCATACTATAGGTTTTGCCGGAGCCGGTAACTCCGAGCAATGTTTGGTGCCTATCACCGGCATTTATGCCATTGACGAGCTCAGCAATCGCATTCGGCTGATCGCCACGTGGTCGGTAATCTCCGGCAAGTTCAAAGCGCATCGAGCGATGCTAACCCCAAGCCAAATTGAATCCAGTATATATTCATCAGGATACTTTCTAGCCTCACGATCACAGAATAAATCGACATGACAAAACGTTTAAATCTCACTCACATCTTCATTTCTAATTTGAAGAAATTCGACTAGTGCCCTAGCGCAACTTTTTGATACTGCTTTAAAATTAAAGTCCACAGTGAGATCACCGATATACATAACTGATCGCACAAAAGGTGGTACATGGACTCCTCCTGCACGTAGCTAACTTGGGAAATGATTTCCCTGCTTATATGTAACATGTGAAGCTGCGTGTTTTTAATAATATTATGCCTTGTGAGGAGGACTCGATGATTATTGTACCTACTGCCACCCCTGCTGCCGTTCTGGACCAGAACACCGTCACCCAAACGCAGCAATATCAAACACAAAGTGCTGAGCAATCACGCAAAGCTTCGGTGACCGTGCAGGTTTCTGCAGAGGCTCGCGAATTGGCTGGTGCTGAGAGCAAAGAACCAGCGCCACAACAAAAAATTGAAGTGCAAGCCAATAAAGAAAACATACAAGCTGTTGAAGTCAATAAACAACAAGCGGTAAACCAGACAACCAAACTACCTGAAAACAATAAAATCGATGTTGTTGCATAGCTGATTAGTCATCCAATACGCTAATCAATCTTCGATTTGCATGAATATGCGGCTGCAATGGTGCTGCCTGTTGTTTAACCACCCTCTTTAAAAGACCACTTTTTAAACAAATCCTATCTTCAAAGTGGAATTTGAGACCTATTTCACCTAGTGTGCGCGCTTCTTATGCAAGATTGATGGAGTGAAGCGCTAACCATGGACGAACTGATGCAAGCAGGCTTACAATTGATGGCACTGGGAATGGGTGTAGTTTTCCTGTTTCTTGGTCTTCTCATTGGTGTAATCAACCTCACCTCTCTACTTATTCAGAAATTTGAAACAGCCCCTGTTGATACAGCCAACACGACTACTACCGCTGGCAATACAGACCTGATTGAGGTCGTGACAAGTGCCGTTAAATTATATCGTTCTGAACACCCTCATCGCAAAGGATAAACGAACATTTTTTTAGGAGACATCTGCAGATGAATCAGCCGCTCGGAATTACCGAACTCGTCCTTCGTGACGGTCATCAATCGCTTTTGGCAACACGCATGCGTATTGAAGACATGCTACCGATTGCAGAAAAATTGGATAAAGTAGGCTATTGGTCTACTGAGATATGGGGCGGTGCAACGTTTGATTCCTGCATCCGTTATCTTGGTGAAGACCCGTGGGAACGCCTGCGTCTGTTGAGTGAAGCGATGCCCAACACGCGCTCTCAAATGCTCTTCCGTGGACAAAATATTCTTGGTTATCGCCACTATGCAGATGATGTGGTGAATACCTTTGTCGAGCGTGCTGCCAAGAACGGCATGGATGTCTTCCGTATTTTTGATGCCATGAATGATATGCGCAACTTAGATACGGCTGTTAAAGCAACACTTAAAGTAGGCAAACATGCTCAGGGCACCATCTGTTATACAGTTAGCCCGGTGCACACCCTCGAAATGTCCGTCGACATGGGTAAACAATTGGAGGACATGGGATGTCATTCAATTTGCATCAAGGATATGTCCGGACTGCTCAAGCCATATGATGCTGAAAAACTGGTAAGCAGACTGAAAGAGACCCTTGCAATTCCTGTTGCCCTGCACGCACATGCCACAACAGGCATGAGCACCGCAGCCATTGTAAAAGCAGTTGAAGCCGGTATCGACATGGTGGATACCAGTATATCATCGATGAGTCACACCTATGGTCATTCAGCTACAGAATCTGTTGTTGCGATCATGGAAGATGAAGCACGTTCGACAGGACTCGACCTTAAATTGTTGGAAGAAGTAGCGGCAGATTTAAGAGAAATCCGCAAAAAATATTCAAAATTTGAAGGTTCATTAAAGGGTATTGATTCACGTATTCTAGTGGCTCAGGTACCAGGAGGCATGCTAACCAATCTGGAAAGCCAATTGGTATTGCAAAATGCCGATGACCGTTTTGATGAAGTACTACAAGAAATCCCACGCGTTCGTGAAGACCTTGGTTTTATCCCTCTGGTCACGCCCACCTCACAGATTGTAGGTACTCAGGCTGTATTTAATGTACTGGCCGGCGAACGTTATCGTACGGTCACCAAAGAGACGCTGGGGATTCTTAAAGGTGAATATGGCAAAACACCGGCTCCGGTAAACAGCGAACTGCAAATGAAGGTACTTGAAGGTGGAAAACCCATCACCTGCCGCCCGGCAGACCTGATTGAAGATGAAATGGATAGATTAACACTTGAGCTGGCCAGTATCGCTGCTGAAAAGGGTTTTGAGCTATCCAACAAACTGGTAGATGATGTATTGATCTACGCTCTGTTTCCGCAAATCGGATTGAAATACCTCAAAAATCGTGATAATCCAGATGCCTTTGAAACAGCACCATGGATTGAAGAGGAAGACGATATCATCGCTCCGACGGTCTCTGAACGCTATAATATTACCGTCAATGGAAACGACTATGATGTTGTTGTTTCTCCTGAAGGTGAAGTCACATCAATGCACCCGGCTACTGGTGCGCCAGCAGCTCCGGTTACCGCTGCCGCTGCTCCTGCCATCAATATTGCAACCACATCCGTTGGCGCTCCGATGGCCGGGAATATATTCAAAGTTGTGGTTACCCCTAACCAAACCGTAAATGATGGTGATGTCATTCTGATCATGGAAGCGATGAAAATGGAAACTGAAGTACGTTCCAGCCATAAAGGTACAATTGTCAGCATCGAAGTAAAAGAAGGTGATGCTGTAACTGTCGGCCAACCACTGGTTACTATCGCATGACCGAAACATTAAAGTTATTCGAACAGCTCTGGATCACAACCGGTATTTCTAATATCGAGTGGGGCCAGGCACTGATGATCTGTGTCGGTCTGTTATTGTTATATCTGGCCATTGTTAAGAAGTATGAGCCACTACTGCTGCTGCCTATGGGCTTTGGCGCCGTTTTGAGCAATATTCCTATCGCCGCTATTTCCGGCCCTGATGGTTTACTCGGCATGCTTTATAGTGTTGGTATCGAAACAGGTGCATTCCCTCTGCTTATCTTTATGGGGGTTGGTGCATTAACGGATTTTGGTGCCTTGATTGCTATGCCAAGAACCCTTTTATTGGGTGCTGCTGCTCAGTTCGGTATCTTCACCACCCTGATTGGTGCGTTGGCATTGAACTACATCCCAGGATTCGAATTCTCCATGGCTGATGCCGCGGCGATTGGTATTATCGGTGGAGCCGACGGCCCTACTGCTATTTTCCTGGCGTCTAAGCTCGCGCCAGATCTGCTTGGTGCGATTGCGGTCGCTGCTTACTCATATATGGCGCTGGTGCCTATTATTCAGCCTCCAATCATGAAACTGCTGACCACAGAAAAAGAACGCAAAGTTAAAATGGCACAATTGCGTCATGTCAGTAAAGCTGAAAAAATCGCCTTCCCACTGATTGTGCTCATCATGTGCATTATCTTCCTACCTACTGCTGCGCCACTGATCGGTATGCTGACCTTTGGTAACCTACTGCGCGAATCAGGTGTTGTGGATCGTCTCTCCAACGCGGCTCAAAATGAAATCATCAATATCACCACTATATTTCTGGGCCTGTCCGTTGGTTCAAAATTGGAAGCCAGTCACTTTTTGCACGTGGAAACACTAGGCATTCTACTACTTGGTATGATTGCTTTTTGTGTTGGTACTGCAGCCGGCGTATTGATGGGTAAAATCATGTACAGAACGAGCGGTGGAAAAATCAATCCACTGATTGGCGCGGCAGGTGTATCTGCCGTCCCCATGGCTGCGCGTGTGGCCAACAAAGTCGGATTAGAGGCGGATCATCACAATTTCCTACTCATGCATGCGATGGGCCCTAATGTGGCCGGTGTAATTGGTTCTGCAGTTGCTGCTGGTATTCTTTTAGCCATTGTCGGTGGATAAAAACATGCATCATTCAAGGAGTAGTCTATAATGAGTAACTGCCTATTCTGTAAAATCATTGCCGGAGATATTCCATGCAATAAGGTCTATGAGAATGATCATGTGTTGGCTTTTCACGATATTCACCCGAAGGCTCCAACACACGTACTGATTATCCCCAAACTACATGTTGCTACCTTAGCTGATTGTGATGACCCTGCCCTGCTCGGAACATTGATGGACAGCGTACGGCATGTTGCTGATGAAGTGCTAGGTCTAACTGATGGTTATCGTGTGATTATTAATGTGCGTGAAGGCGGTGGTCAGGAAGTGTTTCACCTGCATGCCCATATTCTCGGCGGCAAGAAGTTACCATTCTGATCTTTACATATTGAACACCCATTGAGTCCCCGTAACAAACGTTCGCGTTCAACACTGCAAGGCATTCATGCCAACCTTGCTAAAATTCTTGGTGAGGAATCACTGGATGCATTAATCAGCCTTGCACGCTTACGTCGAGCCTGGCCACATATTGTCGGAACAATGATGTCCACGCGCACTGAACCTCTTCAACTACAGCCGATTGAGAATGACGGCCTCTGCTTGTGGGTTGGCGTTGATCACTCCATCATGGCCCAGCAAATACGCTTTCTCAGAGATGATATTCGCAAGGCCTGCTTTAAACATGCCGGACTGACAAACTTGCACAGAATAAGTACACGTATGCATCCGGGATCCGGCATTCAGCCATCGAAAGCTGCTCCACAACGCAGAAAAGTCAGTTTCCATGAAATGCGCATACTTGCACTCAATGTCGCAAGCATTAAGGATCGCCCACTGCGCAAGGCGATGTTTCAAGCACAGCTCGCACAACTTGCATATGATGATCATGAAAATGATCAGGCAACAACATAAATAGAGGTGAACGAATGAAAAAAATGATGACCCTGGCCATGATAGCCATCTTCGGATTAATGATTTCCGGTGTTGATCAAGCTGATGCCAAACGCTTCGGTATGGGCTCCAGCTTTGGTAAACAGCGTATGTCACAACCCAAATCCAACAGCTTTTCCAATCGTCAGGCTACACCTGCAAAATCGGCCACAGCATCAGGACAACGCGGTGGAGCGCGAACAGGTATGATGGGGATGATCGGCGGACTTGCTTTGGGTGGCATCCTTGGCGCGATGTTCTTCGGTGGAGCATTTGAAGGCATTAACTTTTTCGACATTCTAATCATCGGCGGCATTATCGCCCTGCTCTTCTTCTTTCTGCGAAAACGCGCTCCTGCTAGACAACAACCGTCCTATGCCGGCGCTTCTTCAACAGGCGACTTCGCTCATGATTTTGATAGCGCGGACGAAACCATCGTGGATGATACACCACGTCAACCTGTGGGTACGGCAGTTCGCCCCGATATCAATGAACATCATTTTCTTCCCGCTGCAAAAGAGATTTATGTACGCATGCAAAAAGCATGGGACAGTGGTGATATTGAAGATATTCGCAAGTTCTGTACTGCTGAAATTGCTGAGCGCATTGGTCAGGATATGCGCCCGGATGAGAGCCACACTACTGACGTTGCCACACTCAATGCTGAGATTGCCGATAGCTGGATGGAGTCCGATCTTGAGTGGGTCGCAGTAAACTACACTGCCATGTTACGCGAACAGACGCTTGATAGTGAAGGCACTACTACAGGTGACAATACCACTGAAGTAAACGAAGTATGGATTTTCCGCCACGCTCCTCAGTCAGACGACCCAACATGGTATCTGGCAGGTATTCAGCAAGCTAAATAATCAAGCTTGATCAACAGAGTTCAAAGGCTGGCAGAGCATTCCTCTGCCAGCCTTTTTTTTTCAACCCCATTCGCCGGAACCATTACGAATCATTATCAGTGTCGATTATAAAATCATCAACCCGGTGCAGACCAAATTATCGCATGAATACACCCTGTATTTACTGGCATTATTCAACATATTTCTCCGCGAAGGACGCAGCGTTGCGCAAAGCAAAGACAACAACGGCTACAAACTTCAACTGTTGCTCTCCGGTTTAGCATTGTCTTTTTGATCATTATACGCGGGGCTGGTAAAAGCTTTTAAACATTTCAATCCAATTGCCCTGCCAGTGAAGACCCTCAAACGTTCTATCTATCTTCTGATGGCTAGCTTATCGATCACACACAGCTTTCGATTCTTCGCATGCCCAAAACAGCATACCCGGACTTGGGCGATGAACCTTTGTTATAAACCTGTACAAGCCTGCAATAGAACATTCAACAAACGCGCTTCATGGCACCCTGTAAAGACTTTCTACTTGTATAGATAGGTAGCCCGCATATACCAGCGCTGCTGTTGCTGGGTGGCGTATTGCATGGAGTTATTTTCATTCTCGAAATGTTTTAAGTTCATCATATCCTGCGCGACAAAGCTTATCTCAAGACCTTCAATGGGTTTAATACCGACACGCATATCCAGTCGATGGTTTCCGTTAACACTGCCATCACGGAACGGGCCATTAAAATAAACATTGGCATCAAACTCCAGCATTTTCGTTGGATCCCAACTTAGTCCGACATGAAAGCGGCTGCGAGGATCCTGAAATTTATTGGAGAGTACGGTCCATTTTGTTTCACCATCTTTAACCGGATAATCCACATACACTTGATGCAGATAGGTGTAAGAGCCTTTTAACGTTAACTCGTCAAAGGCCTCTACACGGAAATTAGCCTCGAAACCATCGCCTTTTCCATTCAATACATTGGTCAAATATTCATATGTAATGCCTGTAGCCGCATTCGTTGCCAGATTCGACTTATCCTGCCATGTATCCAACACACCCTTATAAATAGTTTTGAAGGCTGTAAGTTCAATCAGGCTCTTTTCAGTTGGCCGCAAACGCGCACCCACTTCATAGGACTTCACATGCTCACTCTTGGCTCTGCCATCGCCAGTCTGTTTGACAAGACAGACGCGTGGAGGCGTACACCAGCCAGATGCCTTACGATTCCACGATAAGCCATTTTCCATATCATTGGGTGTACGCACTGTTCT
The DNA here is from genome assembly GCF_003665155.1 of Mariprofundus sp. EBB-1. GTDB lineage: Bacteria > Pseudomonadota > Zetaproteobacteria > Mariprofundales > Mariprofundaceae > Mariprofundus. The sequence goes on from NZ_RCFQ01000013.1 coordinate 26,409, forward strand.
TGATGCCGATGCCCATACTGCCCAGTTATCATTGGACACAATGGTACGAATACTTGGTTGTGATTCCCATGTTGTATAAGAGTTCTTTTCCAGCTTCAAACCACCGATGATGCGAAACATACCGTCAAACAGTGCCAATTCATCATTGATAAAAAAGGAAGTTATACCGGTTGTACGTGTTGGCATTTGAAATTGCGGGGTATTGTTAAAGTGAGAGCGCAGGCGACGAACATTTGTACCCACAGAGATGTTCTGATTCAGTATATCACTGAAATCAACCTGAAATTCACCATCAAAGGTCTCTTTTTTCTCACGGATTATTTGAGTATGCACCTTATACTGGTCGTAAAACAACTGCCCTTTCAAACTGACATTTGAAGCAATATCAGTTTCCACACGCGATACAATATTTTTACCGCTAAAAGCATTTAAGGAGTTTATTTGCGCATTTGATGCATTACCGACCGTTGGATTTGGCATCCATGTGCCATATTGACCACTATGAATCTGGTATGCATCACCATGCAGAGAAACCTTGGTAGAAGCACTCGCGTTCCAGTCAAGGCGAAAGCCCTGCTGTTTCATGCGCCTGAAATCAGGCATATCATTGAGTCCGTTGCCGGAGAGTCCACCATCACGGGTTTCACGCATAGCATACAATCTGTAATCAACGTCCCCACTGCTGGCGCCATAGCTAATATTACCAAAGCCCGTTTCTTCAGTGCCTTCACCTGCAGTAATACGTAAACCCTGAGATGCACCAGCTTTTTTGGTAATAATATTGATCACGCCATTCACGGCATTCGAACCCCAGATCGCACCACCCGGGCCACGCACAATTTCAATACGTGCAATCTCTTCTAAGGGATAATTCTGAGCCACCCACCATACACCTGAGAATGTGGTGTTATAAATGGGACGTCCATCCACCATGACCAACAACAGATCTGTCCAGAAATCAGTCTGGCCACGAATACCTACCTGAAATTGATTGGCATTGGTTTGCGACACCTGCAAGCCTGGAGCTAATCTTAAGGCATCGGGAATACTACGTACACCAGAGCGTCGAATATCATCGCTGGTGATGACAAATACCGCGCCTGCTGTTGCCATATAGCGCTCTTCACGCTTTGATAGGGTTGTCACTTTAACATTGGCCAGTTGTTCAAGATCCATCGAAAGCAAATCATCAGCCGAATACCGTTCTGCACTGACTGCTGGTATCGCACTGATTCCCACAGCGACCATCAATGGTAGCAATACCCGAATGCGCATCCAGCGCAGTACTATTCGCTTCATCCCCCCCCCTGTTTTTACAACACCCCAAAATCTCTGCCGCATGATAGCGGCAACAGATAAAAATATCGACAGCATCCCTCAACCATGCCAAAGCTTATTCGCTTTAAATGGTATTTATTTCCAACACTTCAGTTAAGCGCTTTAGTGTAAAAGGTTTCAGTACAATGCCATCAGGTTGAACTGCATTAAACTGATCTGAAATATTTTCATTACCGTAACCACTACAAATATAGATCGGCAATGCAGCATTCAACGCTTTCAATCGTTTTAACGTCTCTTTGCCACCCATCACCGGCATCATCATATCCAGTAAAACGATGCTGATTTCATCTTTATGATGCTGATACGCCTCTATGCCCTGCTTTCCATCAGCGGCCAGAATGACTTTGCAGCCAAGTCTGTTCAATAATCGCTCAACAACAGTTCTAACCATGAGTTCATCATCAATGACTAATACCGTGGCAGAAAGATCTCCCCCCAGACTGGTGAAACCTTCATCTATGTTAACATCTTCCGTTACAGTATTATGACTAACAGGAAGCAATACTTTGAAACAAGTGCCACTACCCACTGCACTGCTAAGCTGTAGAGAGCCGTTATGAGAGCGTACAATGCCAAGTACTGCACTCATCCCCAACCCACGCCCTGCAAATTTTGTAGTATAGAATGGTTCAAACAGCCTGCTCTGCGTTTCACTGTCCATACCGCAGCCATCATCTCGCACCTCAAGTAACACATAGGCACCTGGTTTACATTGCTCATCAATATATCTGCTTTCCAATGCCTGTTGATCAGCCTCAATCAAGCGTGTGGAAATCGTGATACTCCCCATTTTTTCTTTAGCAATACTTTCCGCAGCATTGCTGACCAGATTCATGATGACCTGCTGCATCTGCGTTTTATCGGCAAATACAGGAGGTAAACTATTGGACAGATCAAGATTGAGAGAAATATTCTTCGGCACAGTGATATCAATCAACTGCAGTGCTTTCTCAACAAGCAAGGTCATATTTACATCATGATTAATAAAACCACCCTGCCCGGAATAATCCAGCATCTGTTTGCACAGGTCAGCAGCCCTATTTGATCCTTCCAGAATATTGGTTAATTCCTGTTGTTCCGGCAGACCAAACTCCTGCATATTCAATTTGGCCAGTTCTGCATTCCCCATCACGCCAGCCAAAATATTATTAAAATCATGTGCGATACCACCGGCAAGCACACCCAGAGATTCAAGTCTTTGCACATGTGCCATCTTGCTTTCCATCTCATACTTCTGTTTTTCGGCTTTCACTACCTCGCTAATATCGCGCGCTACACCTTCAATAGCGATGGGCTCACCCTGCTTATTCACAATGATATGTACGGATGCTGAAATCCAAATGCTATGTCCAAGTTTATGTTTTAACTTCAATTTTAAGTTTTTTATAACGGCACTATCATGTTCTTTAAAATCAGACATCACTTGTAAATACTCTTTGTCTTCAATCAACAGCTTCCGAACAGTGAGACCTGTGATTTCTTCTGATTCATATCCAAGCAATGCGTACACAGAAGCCGATGCCCATTGCACAACACCATCAGGCCGCAGTCGATAATATGTATCAATCATATTATCCAGCGTGGACTGCAACTCGTTTTTTGCTACCTGTAAGGCTTCGGTTCGTTCAACAACCCTCTGCTCCAACTGAAGGTTATTCCTCTCCAGTGTTTGTTCTACTGTCTTTTGGTCTGTAATATCAACAAATGCACTGAATAATACCTGTTCATTTTCAAAGAACATCGGCGTCATCGATAGCGAAATCCAGAAAGGACTACCGTCTGTTTTGAGTACTTCCAGCTCCTGGCTATGCAGCTCGCCATCCTGTTGTAATTTTTCCAGCATGCGCTGCCGGTCTTCCGTATAACGATAAAAATCTGATGTATTGTACTGCATACCAACTTTATCATCGATATCAAATAGAGCAGTTGAAGCACGATTATGAAATAGCACAAAGCCATCTCTGCGGGTGATGATCACAGGTACAGGTGCAAGCTCAACAATATTGCGGAAGCGCGCTTCACTCTCTTTCAAATGCACATGATTCTGTTCAATGGTTTGAAAACTCTGCTGAATCTTTTCGGCCATCTGATTAAAACCGACCAATAGATCTTTCGTCTCACTATTATACGTCATTTCATCTGCTCTGAGCATATAATTTTGACTGCTTCCCATCTCTCTCATAATTTTAGCCAAGGCACTGATTGGCCGGGCAATTCTTTTCTGTAGATGCCAGGCCAGCAGTAAGCCCATCAACAGACAGCCAATCATCACCATCACTACAATAATCAAACCTGTGTACCAGCTTGCCTGCAAGTGGGTAAGATTGGATTGAAGATAGATTACACCTACAGGTTTACCTTTATGCTCCACGACACGATACAGATGCAACTTACCTCCTTGATAAGAGCTGCTCTGATGTTTTTGAAATGCAATGGACTGATCTACCTCTGCAGCGTCGCCTGCTGCTTTATAGGTAAACAAGGCATTACCATCATAAGTGAATAGTTTCACTACAGTGACATCCTGGTCGAATTTTATGGCTTGCAACAAGTCTCGGGCCATACGTTGATCGTTAAACATCAAAGCAGGTCTGGCGGCAGCCCCTATGATGTCACTCTCAACTATCAGCACCCGCTCAGCTTCTTCTTCCAGTAACACCTGATTATAACTAAGCCACACACCACCCATGATCATCATAGTTAGTGTCAGTGTTACTACAAAAAAGAGCTGGAGCTGACGTTGGATAGAAGTAGAATTTCTATTCATTATCCCTCCCAACTATCTCACCCAATTGCAGCAACTGCGCGCTGATATAAAATCCAGCACGTTTAACTGCCTGCAAATTGACGACAAAGGTAAGTTTTTTGTTGTGATATTTAATTTCGACCATTCCACCTTGCTCAGCAAAGCCGGGAATATCTGAAATGGTTAGAACGGCCTCTCCTTCAAGCTGTTTTAATAACTGCTTGAAATCCTGCCTGCCTGATTCCCCTATATAGAGAACCGAACTGTTGCGTATGCAACGATCCTGCTCGCATGATTGTACACTTAAGCCCAGACCTTTAGCGACAGGCTTGGCTATAATATTTTTCAGTCTGTCATACACGTCCTCTTCAGACAGGACATTAATTGAGATACCTTTTCGGTGGACATCACTCGTTGGCCATTCTGTAAAACGAATAAAGTTAAATACATATACTGCTTTAAGGTCACTAATGCCGGCCCTGTTTTTTTCAGCAGCAATCGATGAACCGATGGGATGAAGAGATAACAGTAGTGCCAGTAGGCAACCACATAAAATACGGCAGTTATTATTTAGAAAAAGACGCATCAATCCAAGACTTGCTTGGTGAAAGAGGTCATTGAACTATTTACGTTGCTGTTAGCTGGCAATCTGATCAGATCGCATACATTAACATCAAGGGCTAATACCAGGTCAATACGCAACGCTGACTGTCCACTTGAATATCCCAATGCACGCTCTCCAAAAAAACCCACGAAAACGACATGATAAGGCTTACGAAGGTATTTAAAGCATTATAGCCTAAATTTGAAAAAATACTGTTTTTCAAACCCCAAAACATTGAAACCATAGATGAGATCAAGCTCACTGTACCAGTACCTGAAAATATTTATATCTATCCTCTATAAAAAAGTACCAAACCATACTTGTGCGTAATCAGTAAACACGCAGCTACCGAGCATTACGGCATGTTGACCAGTTATCAGGGACACAATCTCTACACAGAAAACGCTGCGTTTCTCAGTTCCCCTAAAATCTATTTAATCAGCGCTGTGCATCGCATTAAGCGTTTTAGCAATGATGTCGTGATTTAACCATAGAACAGGTGCCGATGGAGCGGACATCTCATGAAACATCAATGGACCAGTACCTTCCAGCACCAAGCCACTCAGATGTTCTGTGATCAAGGCTTTATTATCCTTGTGAAGAGCCGTGATATTACCAGAAGTACCAACCATCACTTCAGCCAGTGCTTCATTGTTATCCATTGGCCATGACTGGTAATTGCGGAACTCGGTAATCACACCGTTGGCATTGTAGTCTTCAATAGTCTGCAATAACTCTTCCAGTGAATGCCCTTCTGCCAACAGTTCACGGCATCGCTCCCACTGGCTTTCTGCCCACTGTCCACCATTCTCTCTCTTTAATGAGATAAGCAGCGGGAACAGCGATAGCTCTACACCGGCAAAAATATCGGATGAGTTGGTACGAATCTCCGGGCAATTGAATACTGTTGCTTTAATACCTCTTTCCCAGGCCGCTTCGGCGATCGATTCCAGACGCATTTTTGCATAACCCTGCGTATAATTGCTATAGCTCTGCCACTGGTATGCATCGTTAATCAAAATTTCAGTGCCGTGATATCCGTAGGCACTATAACAGACCTTGCCGCCGCTGTTTTCCAGACGGTTACGCAATGCATCAGTTGCTTCAATGAGATATTGAAAGGTATTGGCTGAGACCTCATCAAAATTCTTCAAAATAAACTTACCCAGATCACTATCAAGCAGTGTACGGGAGGACATAAAACGCGCACCACGCCCCTTATAAATACGATTGGCAATGGCCAGGAATACTTTTACCTTGGGAATACCTCCGGCCATGGTATGGGCAAAATAGGCGTTAGCGCCATCGGGAATAATCCCCTCTAACTGCGCAACAACCTGTGCCAGTGAATCTTTAAAACGTTTTACACCAACTTCATGGCAAGCCTCAATATGAGCCCAGTCGAGTTTCTCATCCTGCCATGTTTTGATAGTCATGCTGGATAGCAGATCGGTAGGTGTAGCTTCACCCTCCGCGGCATCCAGATCAAAGCCTGCCATCATGGGGATATTAATAATGCGCCCACCAAGGTTATCCTCAGCAATACTCAGCTCTTCATCGGTAAGCGAACGTAATTTATTATGTTCGTCACGGCGACCAACGGTGATGCCTACAATCGTCATACCGGCATCACGAGCCTGGTCGATCAAGCCATTCACATAACCACGGCCAAAGAGTTCACCGAAAAGGACAAAAACATCTCCTTTCTTAAAAATGTTCTGAGTCGGTATTTCGCGTAATGGGTTCAGTTCAGTCATTGTCGTTGTGTCCTTGGTTAAGAAAATCATTCACCTGAGGTCATGTTGTAAATATAGCTGGCTTCATGATGCAATTTGGAGCCGCATCATAACGTAAGTGAGTGAGTATGAAATAGTAATTTTTTAAGCAGTAAATACTATAAATAATCTTATTCAAGCAAAAACAACGTATAGTAAGGACAAAATATCATAGAGCCCTTTCATCGATATCTGTTTTATCCTTGTTTCTGATATTTGTTACGCTCGTGATTGTCATATCAAATATATGCTAAAGAATAATTTAACAGTGATCATATGTAGTCAATCTATTTATGCAGGGATACGAATAGTTGGTATGCGATTGAGAATAATTTCTGCTTTTTTATACATGCCTTCGGTACGATGACCATCATAAAAACGTGGGTTCGGTAGAATTGCGGCCAGCCGCGCAGCCTGCCAGTCGGTAAGGTTCGCAGCCGAGACACCGAAATGGTGTTGTGCTGCAGCTTCAGCTCCGTAGATACCATTTCCCCATTCTGCATAGTTCAAATAAAGTTCAAGAATACGTTGTTTAGAGAGTGTGGCTTCAAGCATCGCCGTAATGATCATCTCCTCGCCTTTGCGAAACATTGAACGCTCACCGGAAAGAAACAGATTTTTGGCTAATTGCTGAGAAATAGTTGAGCCGCCTGCTGTGATTCGCCCTGCCTGAACATTTTTCTCCAGTGCTGATTGGATCGCTTTCCAGTCAAATCCATTGTGATTAAAAAATGCTGCATCTTCTGAAGCTATGACAGCACGTTTCAAATTGAAGGGCATTTGTGCATACGTAATTAATTCATGTTGCAGTATAGCTTCTGGATTTTCTACCCGCTTAAGTTCCAGTTCTTGCTCCATAAATGCACTCATCTGTGGGTTTTCATTACGCAAATCAAACAGCTGTATAAATAACCAAAGCTGCCAACTAAGCACCAAGGCCAGCGCGACGAGCAACACATGTTTGAGGCGTAGCGGTCTTATTGCAGGTAATATGGAACGGGAGGTTATGGCAGGTCTGTATTGATCCTGCATTGTCGGAGAAATAGTCATCATATCGCAAATATTCATTATTTTAAGCAGATAAATATGATATACATCACACTTTTACGATCATTCTTTCATCATGTAAAGCACCATTCCTGACTATGAAATATGATGGTTCATCTTTTATGATCAACAAGCATATAGACTTTACAATGCCCAATTGTAATATCATCACAATAGTGCATTCACCCTCTTCATCTGAATGGAAAAAAGCGATCCGGAGATCAATGACGTGCTAAAAAGTGTGTTGGGTAAAATATTACTACCGACGATTTTTATCGTTTTGGCTTACGGTTTCTGGATCAGCCCGAACTTCAAAGAGATCGCTGCCGGCATTGCAATATTTCTGTTCGGCATGCTGGCCCTGGAAGAAGGTTTCAGAGCATTTACCGGTGGCGTACTTGAACAATTGCTCAAACGCAGTACCAACAAACTCTGGAAAAGTCTGAGTTTCGGTGTTCTCACCACAACTATCATGCAGTCCAGTTCTCTGGTCAGTGTGATTGCCATCTCCTTCCTTGGTGCCGGTCTGATTGGCTTAGCACAAGGCATAGGCATCGTCTTTGGTGCGAATCTGGGCACAACAACAGGTGCATGGCTGGTGGCTGGTTTCGGACTGAAGGTAAAAATATCAGCCTATGCCATGCCGATGCTGGTATTTGGTGTCATTCTCCTGTTTCAAAAATCACGCCAACTTAAAGGCATTGGTTATGTGTTAATGGGGCTAGGTTTTCTATTTCTTGGCATTCATTATATGAAAGAAGGTTTTGAAGCATTTAAAGACACCATTCATCTTACTGAATATGCCGTTGCAGGTTATCGTGGTTTGCTGCTGTTTACCCTGATCGGTGTTGCCGCAACAGTCATCATGCAATCCAGCCATGCCACTCTGGTATTAATTATCACAGCTCTGGCAGCCCAACAAATCACCTATGAAAATGCTCTGGCTCTGGCTATTGGAGCCAATATTGGCACTACCATTACAGCCATCCTCGGATCTCTAAGCTCAAATGAACAAGGCAAACGTCTGGCCGGTGCCCATCTTATTTTTAATACTGTGACAGGCCTTATAGCCATTATCCTAATGCAACCACTGATGCAGGCTGTAGAAGTGATCAGTGGTTACGCAGGCATTGCTGCAAATGATTACACACTCAAATTGGCTCTGTTTCATACCCTGTTCAATCTGATCGGTATCATCGTCATGGTGCCATTCATTAACCGGTTGGTTGGTTTTCTCGAGCGCATCATCCGGGCTGAGCCCGATCATTTTGCCAAGCCGAAACACCTGAATGATTCAGCCCTGGAATTCAGTGATACAGCGGTTGAGGCCATACGCCTTGAAACACTGCATATTTACGGTAAAGCAACTGAAATTATCGCCCGTGGCCTATCACTGACGAAGAAAGATATTTTCTCTGATGAAAAACTCAAAAGTGTGATCAACAGGCTAGACACTCCCGATGATTATGATGTTGATGACGCCTATGATCATTATATCAAAAGCCTGTATCGCGCCCTGCTCCACTTCATTAACCGCATGCCCAACGACACCAATACATCTCCGCAAACAGACAATATCCGTTTTTGTAATCAAGCCATTATTCTGATGTTAAAAGATGTCAAACATCTGCAAAAAAACATGCTTGGTTTTATGGCATCCATAAATCCTGATATTCGAAAAGAGTACAATCATATTCGCAGACGTATCGCTAAAGTATTGCGTCGCCTCGAAAAAATAAGAGATCAGGAACAATCCGCTTTAACGCATGATGCACTGGATCGTATGCTTGAAAAAAATGATGAACTATTGCACCGACGGCTGGATGGTATGATTCGTCGTGGTCAAATCACCGCCGATATGGCGATCTCTTTAATGAACGACAGTAGCTATGCTTACAATATTATCCGAAATCTCATTGAAATTAATCGCAGATTGATACTAACCGATAAGGGTAATGAGGATATGATGCTTTCAGAAAACAGTAGCGCGTCTAATCATGATTTGCTGTTAACTGCTAAAACCTGACCTCCGCCCCCTCCTTAGCTACGGCTTTAAGTTTCCTACAAGCGCTGCTGTGGTACGACTGCCATTGAAGAGGTACTCAGTAAACGAAACAGTACAAAGAGTGTCTTTACAGTCCTTTGCATATTTATCATCCCTCTTGATATATACTGGCTATTTCAATGGCTAAAAAAATAGAGCAACGTATCCAACATCACGATATTGAAAGATAATGTAATACTATGCTGCGTCTTGGGTTTCAAAGCAGACAATAAAACAAAAAAAAATCTAAAGTCCGCCAATATTCAACCGATGGTTACTATTGTAGAAAAACCATTAAGAATATTTCTACAATAAATGAATAAGGAGATAGGTGTGGCACTTTCTATTTTACCTGCTGATGGTTTCATCACTCGCCTGCTCCAGCAGTCGCAATCTACGACTGCAAAAGTGCCTGCAGGCCATTCAAAGCCCGCCCCTAATGTTCAAGATCAAGCCTCTATCTCCCAAGAAGCACGGCAGGCTACACAGGGAGAAAACAGCAACCCCTTGGAATCCAAACTAATCGATCTGTATAATCAAAAAGGTAATCAAGTAAGATAATCACGCATATAGCATCGTTAAGCTCATTTATTATATTTTTTAAGTGATATAAAAGGCAGCAGTACCACTTGCGCTATGATTTTTCACACTGATGAAAACAGTAACGATTCTTTCCACTGTTTTTTGCAGCATACATCGCGTTATCTGCAGCAGTAATTAACACATCCCTATTTGTACTATCCTCTGGATAAACAGCGATACCCATGCTCATGGTTACCTGATGTGTGTCTCCCATATGCTCATAAGGAGCAGCAATAGCCTGGATAAGTTTATTGGCAATCACTTGAATAGTTTCACGGCAATGCACATCATCCAGAATAACGGTAAATTCATCACCTCCCATGCGCGCCACTGTATCCACTTCACGCACCTTACTTTTTAAACGGCATGCAGCCTCTATCAACAGATCATCACCAACCTGATGGCCAAGATTATCATTCACAGCTTTAAAACCATCCAGATCCAAATACAACACGGCAAATTTCTGTTGATGACGTTTTGAATGCGCTACAACCTGATCAAGCCGATCATGAAATAACCCACGATTTGCCAACCCCGTCAGTTGATCAAAATGCGCCATTTGCATTAATTTTTTCTCAGATTCTTTACGCTCGGAGATGTCATGCACAACACCCTGAAAATATAGATCCTGTTCGTGATCAATCACCTTGGATGCTGCATCTTGCACCCAAAGGTAGTTACCATCTTTTGAACAAATACGATATTCGGAATGAAAAGGAATATTATCTTTCAGGCTCTGTTGCACCTCTGCAAGCACCCGATCTCGATCTTCATCATGAATTTGTTGTGACCATATTTCCTGGTTGGCCAAGAAATCATTCTGACTATACCCCAAAATGCCTTCAATTTGAGGGCTGACAAATAGAATACGACTGCGATCCAGACTTGCGATATAAGTAATAGCCGGAATCTGCTCCACCAACGTACGATAAGTAGCAACAGACTTCTCTAAATCAACCTCAATTGTGCGGCTTTCAGCCAACAGAATGCTATTCTCAATAGCGATAGACATCGTTGATGCCAGACTCTCCAGCAACGCTCTGGACTGATCGTCAAACAATGATGCATCTGCATCAAAAATCAGCAGACAGGCTAGTAGATCTTCTTCTTTACCAATCACGGGCACAACAACCAGATGATCTGAAACGGGCACTGTTTGCCCCATATGCAGATCAAAGGCACTGACATCTTCGCTACCGGAGACAATAAATGATCTGCGTGTTTTGATCAGATCATCCACCCACTCTTCTTCTAAAGCCAGCCGACACGGCAAAGGTTGCCAGTTACTACCATCACTAAATTCAGAGAAGGCCAGTGCATTATCAATCATCAGAGCCGACGTGGCAGCTTTGGCATGCACCAAAAGCATGGCTGATGAGATCGCAATACGAGTGATCTCGGCAATATCGAGAGAAGCATGCATACGATTACTGGCATCAGTCAGTAGCAAAAACGGTTGTTTTAGCATCTCCTGATCAGTAATTGACATGCAAGCCCCCTGTTCACAATGGTTTATTCATTTATATATACGAATGTATAGCAATTTTCATTCCAAAACTGTTTGTATCCGATGAGATAACTTTCTACCCAATTTTGCATGTATCAAGAAATTTCTAAAATTGTCATCTTTGCAGCATCTACATTGATCATCACCACCATACTAAAAGTGTATTATTGTATGATTTCTTTCCACCGTTTCTGCAAACGCTTGACTGAAACTGGCACCGAGGTTTTCAACTGCTGGGCAAACAGTGCACTCCTTAACTCTTCCAATAACCAGCGAAATTCAATCAGAGAATCAACGTTTTCATTTTGCATCTGGCGCTCTTTGATTTCGGTTTGGTATGCATGCCATAGCGCCTGCACTGCCTGTGCATTGCACTGATCCTGTTTGAGATTGGGCCCTGCCCTGCCCAGCCTTATCTCTGCAGCTTGAATAAAGCGAGGCAAGTGCTCCAGCCACTGCGCTGGTGTCTGCGCTACAAAACCTGCATAAATCAGATTCTCCATTTGTGCGTTGATATCATCCACCACAGGTTTGAGTGCTGCCGCGCGCACACTCGCGATCAATTGCTGCAAGGATGCATAGGCAAGAAGCGACTCAAACACCCAACTCGCCACCTGTTCGCCCTGCGCCACCACTTTTGATTTTCTGGTTTGAATCAAATGCTCAAAATCGTGTTGTTTTCGACACAGTTTTCCATCGTTTAAAAACACCGCATCAAACGCGTTACAGATCATATCTTCCAACAATGCTTCACGTTTTCCAATGGTGGCGTAATAGAGACTGATCTCACGCTGTTTAGGCATACTCTTTTTCAACAGTTTCACCTGCGCATGCAGACTCAACATAATCAGCCGCCGCATCCCGGCAAGCATGGCCTTGTTGGCTGCATGCTGACTCTCAAACAGTTCAATGGAGACACTCTGCCCGTGATCGACCAAAGCAGGGAAAAACTGCATCAGCGAACGCCCTTGCTGGCGTTGAATAGCATCCGGCAAGACATCGAAATCCCAACGGGTGATGCCTCTGCGCGTAATATCCGATGCCGAGGCATTCTGTTGCAGATTATCACGCACCTGCATGGCATATTTATGCTGCAATAGTTGTAAATTGGTATCCTGGGCAATGCTGGTGCCGTGCTCATCGAGCACAGAGAAATTCATGGAGAGATGTTTTGGCAACCCATCCGGGTTCCAGTCGCTGCTGGATACCTCTACACCGGTCATACGTTTTAACGCCTTGGCAAAAGCCAGCAATAGCGACCCTTCTGCCATCACCATGCTATCCACACAGGCTTTGGCAAAAGCAGGTGCGGGCACAAAGTTTTTACGCAACGATTTGGGCAACCCCTTAATCAACAGTGCAAGTTTCTCCTCCAGCATACCCGGCACCAACCATTCAAAGCGATTAGCCTCAAGCTGCCCCAGCGCCAGCATCGGGACACGCAGGGTAATACCATCGGCTTTATGGCTAGGGTCAAAATGATAACTGAGCTTGAGTTTCAACTCGCCAACTTGAATAAAATTGGGATATTGCAGTACATCCACAGCGGCAGCTGCATCCTGCAAGAGAATCTCTTTGCTAAGAAATAGCATTCGCGGCTGACTCTGTTCTGCCTGTTTACGCCACTGTTCAAACAGCTTACCTGTACAGATATGATCCGGCAGCAATGCATCAAAAAAATCGAAGCGAACCTGCTCTTCTGTCAACAGGTCCCTACGCCGTGTTTTGTGTTCCATTCCCTCAATATCTTTGAGTAAACGCTGATTATGTTTGAAAAACTGTCCGCTGGTATGATATTCAGAATGCACCAGTGCATGCCGAATAAACAGCTCGCGCGAAACCACCGGATCAATCGATCCAAAGTGGATTCGGCGCTTAGACACAATGGCCAAACCATACAATGTTACCTTCTCAAATACCGACACCTGCGCCAGCTTGGATGACCAGTGCGGTTCACTGTACTGCCGCTTGATCAAATGCGGAGCCAACCCTTCCAGCCACTCTGGTTGAATCGGAGCAATGCTGCGTGCAAACAGACGCGAAGTTTCCACCAGAGAGCCGGCCATTAACCACTGAGGTGGTTTTTTAGCCAACGGAGAACCGGGGAAAATCGTCAACTTCAGATTGCGCGCCCCCATAAAACCTTTTTCAGGATGTTTAAGCGCAATATGACTCAATAACCCTGCCAATATTGCTCTATGTACCTCATCTGGCTTTGCAGCTTGCTGATTAGGTTTCATCTTCAACTCACCAATCACCGACAATAACTGACCATGCAAATCATGCCATTCACGCATACGCATATATGCCAAATAATGCTGCTGACACACTTTCTTGAGTTTAGAGCGGGTCAAATGTTTGGACTGTTCATGGTACCAATCCCAGAGTTTAACCCATGATAAGAAGTCCGATGTTTTATCACTGAATAGGCGATGTTTTTCATCGGCCTGCTTCTGCGATTCAGTCGGTCGAACACGTGGATCCTGAACCGATAGAGCCGCCACAATAATCAAGACTTCATGCAAGGAGCGTTCTCTATCCGCCTGAATCAGCATTCGCGCCAGACGAGGATCAACCGGCAGACGCACCAGTTGTTTACCCATCTGTGTAAGCTGCTCTTTCTCAATGGCCTGTAACTCTTCCAGTAAACGATAACCATCGGAGATAGCCCGTTTTTCAGGTGGTTCCATAAAACTAAAATCGTGAATATTACCCAGGCCAAGACTGGTCATTTGAAGAATCACACTGGCCAGGTGGGTGCGGCGAATTTCAGGGTCGGTATGTTCAGGGCGATTATTGAAATCGTCTTCCGCATAAAGTCTGAAACAGAGGCCTGCCGCAACACGCCCGCAACGTCCGGCTCGCTGATTGGCACTGGCTTGTGAGATCGGCTCAATGGGCAAACGCTGCACCTTGCTCTGACTGCTATAGCGAGAAATACGAGCAAGCCCGGAATCAATCACAAACCTGATACCAGGCACCGTCAATGATGTTTCAGCCACATTGGTTGCCAATACAATGCGCCGCCCCCGGTGAGTCTTAAACACCCTGTCCTGTTCAGCTGGAGAAAGACGTGAATAGAGAGGCAGAATTTCAGTATCGCGCATGCTGTGCTGTTGCAATGCATGGGTGGTCTCGCGAATTTCCCGCTCGCCCGGTAAAAAAATAAGAATATCACCAAGGGGATCGTGCAATTCAGCTTCATCCACCGCATGGATCACTGTATTTAAAAAGTCTTTATCGGGATTGGCTTCATCTACCACAACCGGTTTATATTCAATATCCACCGGATAACTACGGCCTGATACCTCTATGATTGGAGCCTTATTAAAAAACGTTGAAAAGCGCTCAGTATTGATCGTGGCTGAAGTCACAATCACTTTCAGGTCCGGCCTTTTAGGTAGCATGTTTTTAAGGTAACCCAGTAGAAAATCTATATTCAAACTGCGCTCATGCGCTTCATCAATAATGATCGTATCATAATGCAGCAGCTTCGGATCACGCTGAATTTCAGCCAGCAAAATACCATCCGTCATCAATTTAATATAGGTATTGCTCTGGGTGTGATCAGAAAATCGCACCTTATACCCGACATCTTTGCCAAGTGGTGAATTCAGTTCATCTGCAATACGGGTCGCCACACTACGTGCGGCAATGCGTCTGGGTTGCGTGTGCCCTATCATGCCGTGAATACCACGCCCTAACTCCAGACATATTTTAGGAATCTGGGTCGTTTTACCCGACCCTGTTTCCCCGGCCACAATCACCACCTGATGCTTCCTGATCGCATCAGAGATCAATGCGCGCTTTTGAGATATGGGCAATGATTCAGGATACGTCACACGTGGCATGTGTAGCTTTCTCTCAGCTAACTGTTGCTTAGATAGCGCTACATCCTTCACCAGAGCATCAAAACCCTGTGCGATATTCTTGTTTTGTTTCAGTCGGATACGCATACGCTTTAAACGATTACGAAAGCCACCCTGCCGCCCCTTTGCACAGGATTGAATGGCTGATGAGAGTTGGCTCAGTTGATCGAGCTGTGGCTGCTGCGGCACGTGAGTATCCATGAATGCCGCGAGTATATGTGTTTACATTCACAACACAAAAAACCTTCTTTTGTTCCTTATTATTACCATAAAGCGACATCTCAAAATAACCGCCTGCATGCGTCTCTGATATAGAATGAAACCATTGAATGTTAAACACCTTGATCTTGTTGCCGGCATATTTTTTCATTGAATATTCAAGAACTAATCAGCCTCTACCCGCTTCTTCGATGCTACATTTCAAGACGCGAAATGCAGCCTGTTTACGGGGTGATAAAGTTTTTTCTAGCATAGTGCTTTAAACTGGATATACTGTGCTTCGCAAAAATATTGTTTATTGTGTTTTTTAGGCTGATTTAGTAACACCTTGATTGATCTTAATGTTAACACTTATAAATACATGTTATGCACAAATTAAATGAATTAAGGATGTTAAAAAATGGCAACAGGTACTGTTAAATGGTTCAATGATACTAAAGGTTTCGGCTTTATCGCTCAGGATGATGGCGGCGATGATGTGTTCGTACACTTCTCTGCAATTCAGGGTGACGGCTTCAAATCTCTAGCAGAAGGTCAAAACGTTGAGTTTGATGTTGAAGACGGCGCAAAAGGCCCACAGGCTTCTAACGTTTACCCTCAGTAAGGTAACCGTTTCTTTAAAACACCTCGCCTAACAGCGGGGTGTTTTTTTTTGCCATCTGAACAGTGTCTTCAATATTTACCAACAGAACCTCCACCTTCAATCAACAAGGTATCAGACCAGATGCCATCAAATCTTGTGCACTGGTAGTTCAACCTCTAACTACCGCTACAACGCGATCATCACATACCTGAACAGAGGGTATAGACTCAAGACCTCTAAACCCACGCTAAAACCCTCGTCTTCATGTAGCGAATATGGAATAGTGCCGTACCCTACGGATCAACCAATATACACAGCCATACAGAGAGGCACAAAATATGGAAAGTGAATTTGCCCGCAACCTTATCGATCAATATGGCTATCTGGCGATCTTTGTATCGATGTTCATTGAAGGTGAAATATTCCTGCTGGCTGCATCCGTACTGGTAAGCAATGGTTTCCTACAAGCGCACTGGGTTATCACCTATGCTGCTGCGGGGACCTTTGTCGCGCATATGATTTTCTTTTTCATTGGCCGCTGGCGTGGTATGGAGCTGATTGACGCGGTTCCATTTCTACGCAGACACTATCCCAAAGCCAATATTGTGATGGATAAATATGCCAACTGGTCGGTTTTTATCTGCCAGTATTTATACGGTATGCGCCTGATCTCGGCTGTATTGTTTGGTTGCTCTACCATCACCACCATTCGTTTCAGCATATTGCAGCTGATCAACTGCATTTCATGGGCTTTACTGATCTATTTTGCCAGTCATGGCTTGGGCATTCTAGCCACTAAGGTGATTGAAGCAGTCGGCCTGTATGGATTATTAGCCGTAATCTTGCTGCTTTCCGCAGTTGCCCTACTTGTTTACCGCCTCTATGCACACCATCATATCTCGGCATTCCTGGCCAGCGGTCGAGAGCCGTCTATTGAGCAGACCAACCCTATTGAAGGACGCCACTTTGCACTGGAGCAGCTGCAATACCATATTGATCTGGCTGCCCGCACCCAATTGCCATTGTCACTTCTACTATTGAAAGTACCTGCACAGACAGAAGCTGTGCTCGAAGGACAACTGACATATATTGCTACTGAGCTATGCCAGCAACTACGTTTGGTTGATATTCCGGCCCGATACGACAAACAGACCTTTGTCGTAGTCGCACCGTCCACGGATAGTAAAGGCGCACGCCTGGCCATCAAACGCCTGCAAGCCAGCCTGTTGGCACACATAGAGATTGCACCCACGCTGGAGGAAATCCGCATTGGAATGGTTGCATGGGAACCGGGCATGAGTTCAGGAAAGATGCTCGATCATGCCTTCAACGACCTTGAGCCAGTCTCAGTCAGTAGCAAAAGACCCGCAAGTTTCTAACGTTTCGCCTCGGTCATTAGAGGTTTAGAAAACAATTGCTGGCCTAATGCTCTCAACTACATACACTGTGCTTCGCAAAAAATATTGTTTATTGTGTTTCTATGCTGATTTGGTAGTTCCTTAGTTGATCTTAATGTTAACACTTTTAAATACATGTTATGCACAAAAAAATGTTAATTAAAGGATATTCAAAATGGCAACAGGTACTGTTAAATGGTTCAACGACACTAAAGGCTTCGGCTTTATCGCACAGGACGACGGCGGCGATGACGTTTTCGCTCATTTCTCTGCAATTCAGGGTGATGGTTTCAAATCTCTAGCTGAAGGTCAGGCTGTTGAGTTTGATATTGAAGACGGCGCAAAAGGCCCACAAGCTACAAACATTTACCCTAAGTAAGGTAATACGTTTCATTTAAACACCTCGCCTAACAGCGGGGTGTTTTTTTTTGCTCTACAAACAAGCATACGCATGACTGGCAATAACCTGACCGACATGACCTCTGCTAGCTGAGTCATGGACATCCTGACGCAGTAGTGGAACACTCGCCAGCTTACGGAAAACCAGAGGGTGGAGGGGGCAAGTGTCCGCAGATAATTCCGGCAGGAATAAACAAGAACAATCGTGTGAACAAGCAGATAGCGATCAGGCAGCTTACCTTGATTCGCTCATTGCTCAATTTAGCGATGATGTTGAAAACGATAAGGGCTATCTTCAGCCCTTAGTCAGCGGTGAATCCGAACTGACTGACTTGCCTATTTCCGAACAGGATGAATTTTTGCTGCTCTCGACAGCGCCTGTAATGGCTAAAACCACCGAAACAGCTGCATCCCCAACAAAAATTCTGCTGACTGGCTTTGTTATCCTAATCATATTCGTCATTGCTATCTGGTGGCTAACTCTCAAAGGTGATGTTCATAACACACATGCCGGCATCAATATCAGCCAACCAATTGCTACAACAAAACCCGTACAAACAGCACCAACTGTGCCTGCCATCAAGACCCCGCAAACAACGGCAACGGATCAACCCAGTAAACCTGCAACCGTACCGCAACAGAGCGAAGAACCTGCTGTCACACCAGATCAGATTGCAGAGCCCGAAACCACACAAAAACAGCGTGATGAGCCTGTAATCACATCGGACCAGACTGTAGAATCTACTGTTGCAGCTGATCAACTCGTAGAACCTGAACCCGTAGCGCAACAGAGTGGAGAGCCTGCTGTTGCACCGGATCAGATCGTAGAACCTGAAAGCGTAGCGCAACAGGTGGTCCAAGAACCTACTGTTGCACCTGATCAGCTCGCAGAACCTCAAACCGCAGCAGCGGAACAGAACCAAGAACCTGCTGTTGCACCTGATCAGAGTAAGCCTTTGGCCTCCTCTACAGAGCAGAAGCAAAGTCAGCCTCGGACACAAACAATACCATCCCCTACCACCATACTGCATCTGGATATCGACCCGGTCTCGCGCAAGGTGATTGCACTCCACCCAGCCAACACCCGTATGGCTTGGACAGTCAATTTAGCATCATTTTCCAGTCTGGCTGTCGCCGAGAAAGTACGTGAAAGCCTCGATAACAGAGGCGTTGCAACCGAACTGATCTGGGTCACGATTGGTAAGAAGTCGTTTTATCGCATACGTATTCCCGGTTTCAGCAGCAAACGGGCTGCCAATAAGGCCCGCCAGGCATATATAAAAAACCCAGAGTTCAGTTCTGCTTGGCTAGAGAATTACTACCCGCAGCCCCAAACATCAGAATAAACCATTCGAGGGTATTGTGAACTTGGGGTCAGAGTAGCTGCTTTCATTTACTTTGAAATTTCGCCAGTACTGTTTCAGGAATATCCACGAAGTCTTCTGCCTCATCTTTTCTAGGTTTACATATACCTTTTTGTTTCAACATTATCTCAACAAATGATTTAGGATAATAGTGTTCGGTTTTAGAAAAATCCATTCGTACTGCCATATGGCATGCCAATATACCCATTTCATGATTTCCTACTGCAGAAGTCCCATTCTGGAAAAAAAACTCATAATCTGATCTCCCAAAACGCTTAACATTAAATTTTGTAGAAAAACCTCTTATCCCACCCAGAACTTCACCGCGATGAGAAATACGTTTAATAATAGGATCATCATTTTTTACATCATTATCCAAAACTATATTCGTCCAATTTGTTACCGGAGATGAATCAAAGACATAGGTTGCTTCAAGCACTGTATCTTTTACAAGATAGGCCGTTTGTTGCGCCAAACCACCACCAAGAGAATGGCCAGTTATATATATTTTAACGCCTTGGTTTTTATCATAAATTTTATTTATAAGGGCAGGAATCATCTGTTTAGCCACCTTATATTCGCTTGGCTCAAACCCTAATGCATTACCAATATTTGCAGACCAATCAAGCAACCATTGCGTCCACGTATTTTCAGTTCCACGAATAGCAATCACAGCTTTTTCAACTTTACCTTGAGTTAGGCTACGATATATATAAGTTTCAAAAAATAGGCCTTTTTTATTATAACATACAGGTGTTTCATATCCATCTGAACTTAAGCGAGACCAACCTTTCCCATCAATACCTGTTGGCATTCCAAAATCTAATTTAGTCGTACACGCCTTTTTCCTTTCTTTTTCATTCAAATCTTTGCGATAAGATACTTTGGCAAACAACGCCATAATGGCAAATTCATTAATAAGTTTAACTCCACCTTCGGATAAAGAAATGTTTTTATCTTCGGTATATCTTATATATGGAGCTCTTTCAATAATGATATCTTCAGTTTTCAGTTGACCAATATTACTTTTATAATAAGCAGTTAAAGTCTTAATGCCTCCACAGCCTCCAAGCAGTAAAACAACCAATAATAAAGTCAATATGCCTTTACGAATCAATTTCTTCACACATTTCTCCTTCTCAACAAAAAACCGATTGAGTTAAGTTCAATTGTTTACATATCGCGGATAACCAAAAATGGCACATCAAGTGCTGCAAAATGGTTTTTACTTAGTTGCTTATTTTCACGCATCCCCATGCCCCTCTCTTGATAGAGTATAGCTGGAAATAAATCATTCGGGGAAATGATTCCAAATTAATGGTCTTCGAGACTGAATAGCGATATCGATCTATACTGGCCCTATGGAATGCTTACAGACATGAGAATTTGGGACATTAACCCCGGTTATTTGAATCGCCAGAGTCTGCTTGGTGAGCATCGAGAGTTGCATGGTTTGGTGTCGGTGCTTGTCCACAACAAAAAAGGCTATTCGAGGCACCCTGAAACGCTGCGCTGGGTCGGTTATGGTTGGGCACTGAAACAACGGCATCGGCAATTGGCATGTGAAATGGCGTTGCGTGGTTACACCGATCGCTCTCCGATACTTACCCGCTCGAACCCAGAGCAGTGGCCTGAAATTTATATTGATCCCCCTGTTCGGCAATTTGCATTGCTGGCAGCAAAATATATGGATAAAGTTTCTGGGCGCATTCCGCTACCCACTATGCCCGCTCAACTCTGGAGTCAGCATAAATATTCGGTGCTGGCGCGTGATCCGAATCTCTACAAATCCATAGGACAAACTATCGCTCACAAAGAGATAGGCTTTGATGAACTCTGCCTGCTGTTAACGGAATCCTTACGCCAGATCCCTGATGAGGGCGGCATCAGAAATGCGGTGCAGCATATGTGGGGATATGTGTCGGATAAAAATGAACCCGGCGGCTCTAAAAGCAGTGGCTGGTCATTGAAAAGCTTATTGCGCCAAACACAGATTCGCGCCATCGAACAGGATAGAGAATATCTGATGCACTCCACCGCCTTAAGCGAATTGATGGTATGGTTACCCAGGCGAATCAGCAAAATATCAAACCATCAACGCACTGATCTTTTCTGTTAAAGGTCAGAAAAAAATGGCCCTGATCAGGCTTCAAAACACCACAATCACGTGACAATCATACCATTGACCGCAGCCATAGGAAGGCCCTTGGGAGCCTTGCCTCTTGGGGTCATGTAGAACTCAAGCACTTCCGCTGAAGGTATTGTTGTAGCACGCTTTTCTGTACCAACCCTGATCTCTTCAGCGCTATTAACCGGCAGTGCATCACGCAAGCCTTTGGAACCTTTTTTCAAGGCTATGGCAGTGAGTCCCTTACCTTTAGCCAACAGCGGGAACTCATCTTTTTTCACCACTCCCAAACGCCCCTCTGAATCGATGAAGGCAATCGCATCATCGTGCGCTCCAAACTCCTTGATACAGAGTAATTTTGAACCTTTCGGGAAGTTGAGGAAGGCTTTACCTTTTTTGTTGGCGGTCAGCATGCCGCTACCCATAGCGCGGAAGGCGTGACCGGCAGTAGTGGCCACCAGGTATTCAGAATCAGGTTTCACCATCACCATACGTGTTGGTGCATCGGATATATTAAAGACAAAGTTTTTCGAGACAGGTTCACCTGCTCCGCGTCCTCCGGCCAGATCAGCACCAAGCATAGAAAATGCACGGCCAGTTCTGCCGATCAGGATCAACTGATCTGTGGTATGTCCGGCTGCCCAATCGAGCAGTTTATCTCCCTCTCTGAATTTCACCGTCGAGGCATCCACATGAGCGCCACGCATGCCTTTGAGCCAGCCCTGTCTGGAGAGCACAGCGGTAATCGGTTCACGTACCACAATCTGCTCACGGCTCATGGTGCGCGCTTTTGCGGCATCGGGATCCACAAGCGTTCGGCGTTCATCACCGAATCGTTTAAGTGCATCTTTAAGCTCTGCTGTAATGAGTTTCCAACGATGGGTACCATCATCAATCACTTGATGCAGCCCCTCAGCTTCTGTACTGAGCCTGTCGTGTTCACCCTGCAACTTCATCTCTTCAAGCTTACGCAGCTGCGAAAGCCGGATAGCTAGAATCGCCTCGGTTTGAATCATCGAAAGCGAATAGCGATCCATGATAATAGGTTTCGGCTCATCATTATCGAGAATAATTTCGACAATTTCACGAATATTCGGATACGCCAGCAGTAAGCCATCAAGGATGTGTAATCGGGCCATAATCTCAGCCAACCGCACTTGTGAGCGGTTCATTACCAACTGCTCCCTGTAATCTAGGAAGGAGCGAATCATCTTATCCAGCGGGAACAAGCTCGGCAGACGATAGCGTTCACCATTGGCTGAATCGTGCCACTTCTCCAGTGCATAGGTCGCATACTGGATCGTCACCTGCAGGTTGGTGGCAGAAAACAGGTGTAGCATAATCTGTTCAGGATCAAGATTCTTCGATTTCGGGAACAGGATGATGCGCATACCCTCTTCGGCACTCGATTCATCCCGTAGATCTTCAACCATTGGTAACTGGCGCGATTCGGCAATACTTTTATCTGAAATGCGCATTCCCATCTCAATCAATAGCGGTGATTTTTCAATGCCGTAAGGAATCTCAGTCACCACGATCTGCCACATGCCTCTGGGCAGCTCTTCTATATGCCATTTGGAGCGCAGCAACATTTTACCGTATCCGGTGGCATACATCGTTTCCAACTCTTCGTGGGTGTTGGCAATAATACCGCCGCCCGGGAAATCGGGTGCCGTAATATGCTTACGCACACTGGCAAAGTCTCTCGGAGATACCATCTCCCCTGTCCTTGCCCGCTTTTGCGCAATTGCAATGCAGGCACCCAATAACTCAGTCAGATTATGGGAGGGAATTTCCGTTTTAAAACCAACCGCAGGATTACCGGTCGACGAATTCATCATCACCAGCGGGAACGGTGCCGGCAGCACCATCGGTTCTTTATCCTGATCATCATAGTTGGGCTGATACATGGTGATGCCATCTTTCAAATCGCCGGTAAGCATGGCCTCTGCAATCGGTGTCATCTTAGCTTCGGTATAACGCATAGCAGCGGCCGAATCTCCATCGATCGAGCCCCAGTTACCCTGCCCGTGTACCAAGGGATAACGCATCACCCAGGGTTGCGCCATCCGCACCATCGCCCCGTACACTGCCGAATCACCATGCGGATGATATTTACCAATCACATCACCGACCACGCGGGCAGCTTTCTTGGTTTTTGCATCAGAGCGTAATTTGAGTTTCTCCATGGCAAACAAAATACGCCGATGAACAGGCTTAAGACCGTCGCGCACATCAGGGATAGCACGATCACCCACCACCTTCAGACCATAACTGCGATAGAGTTCACGAAATACCGTTTCAAACGGAGCAATGTTGTTATTGCCCGATTCGTAAGGGGTGAAACAGGGGACGTCTTCAACCTCCTGCGTAACATCGCAAGGATCCACCACAGCATCCGAATCAGCCCCTTCAGGTAAATCAGCGCCTTCAACCGAATCGCTCTCATTAGACGCGTCAGCATCATCAGAATGCCCTCGCACAAACTCTGCTGCTTCAATCTCCTTACCCATGAGCAGATCTCTGCGCTGACCCGCATCATCACCCATCAACTTGGTCATCAACGCATCCATACGGCGTGCATCTTCGGGTTTGACCTGAATAAGGATACGATTTTCAACATCCATACAGGTTTCGGCCAATTCAGGTGGATCCATCTCACCCAGACCTTTATAGCGAATATACTCGATCTTTTTATTCTCGGCCTGCGCCATCGCTTTCAGCCCGTCGAGTTCATCTTCATTCTGAGCATAATGTTTCTGTTTACCGATGCTCACACCATACAGTGGTGGCTGCACAATATAGATGCGCCCTGCTTCCACCATCGGTCGCATCTGCCTCCAGAAATAGGTGAACAGCAGCGTCTGAATATGGGAGCCATCAATATCGGCATCCGTCATCACAATGATTTTACCATAACGACGCTTTTCAACATCACAGTGCTCACCGATACCTGTTCCAATAGCGGTGTTAAGATCGGCTACAGCTTCGCTATTGGCAGCATCTTCAGATGTCACACCTTCACAGTTGAGGATTTTTCCCTTGAGCGGAAAGATAGCCTGCAGATCACGATCATTGGCCTGCTTGGCAGAACCACCGGCTGAATCACCCTCCACAAGGTAGAGTTCAGTGTGTTCAATATCATTACTACGGCAATCCAGCAGTTTACCGGGCAGCGGTGTCCGACCGGTAAAGGTTTTACGGTCCACCTTCTTGGCCTTACCACTTTCCAGCGCCACCCTGGCCGTGGCCCGATCGATAATCAGTTTTACCCATGCATCAGAGACTTCGGCATCGCGGTTGAGCCACAAGGTAGCTGAATCGTGAATCACACCACCAACAAACTTGGTAGCTTCTCCAGATGTAAGTTTCTGTTTGGTCTGTCCTTCAAAGGATACATCCTGAATATAGATCGACAAACCAAGCTGGCTGTTGGTCATTAGATCAGATGCCGCAATTCTGGTTTTTTTACCCAGCGTCTTTTTCAGCTCAGGGCGCATTTCAATATATTCACGCACAGCCTTGAGTATCCCCATTTCAAAACCTTTCTCATGGGTGCCGCCACGCGGTGTAGGAATGGTATTCACATAAGACTTGGAATAGATCGGCATCTCCTGCTCAAAAGCAGCAAAATACCAATGTACCTTCTCCATATCACCAAGCTGACCGGTGAATTCAAAGATGGGAGAATCATCGAGCAACGAGGTCATAAATTCAGACAGCCCATTGTTAAAACAGAAGCTTTCATCCTCAAGCCCCGGTGCTTTGAAAATCACCTCCAGACCGGGAATAAGGATCGCTTTATCCATGGCCTGTTGGCGAATCTGTTGTACTCTGAATTTAGGGCGATCGTAATAGTTTGGATTGGGAGAAAAACGAATCTTTGTGCCGTGTGTACGGGGCCCCACCTTGGCTACTTCTTTTAAGTGTTCAACAGTGCGCCCGTTCTCAAAGCGCATAAAAAATTCACCGCCTTCACGTTTAACACTGGCTTCAAGCCAGGAGGAAAGCGCATTGGTTACCGTAACACCCACACCATGCAGGCCACCGGATACCTTATAGGAGTTATGATCAAATTTTCCACCGGCTTTATCCTTGGTCAGAACAAGCTCAACACCGGACATGCCCTGGCTATTTTTCTTAACCGGAATACCACGTCCATTATCTGTGATGGATAAAATATTCTCAGATTCCAACTCAACAACAATACGACTACAGAAACCACCGATAGCTTCATCACCACAGTTATCGAGCACCTCTTGGGCAATGTGGTGACAACCTAGCTCGGGGCCGGTGTCGGTGTACATATTCGGACGCAGCTGGATATGTGCAATACCATCCAGATCCTTAATGTCATCAATATCGTAATCGGTTTGATCACTCATTTAACACAGTCCTTGGTATCCATCAGATGCGCCCTTCCTCGCAATCTGTGATAGCTGGTTCTGGCACACACACGATTCAGCCCGCGCACACCATGAATTTACAATGTTTGGAAAAGCTATTTATGCGTCCCCTGCCACATGCATATCGTGATTACACCAATCTGGATGTAAATTGCAAAAGAAAAATATCAAAACCTATAAAACAACGGACAAACAGCAGTGAAGATCACGCTCTATCGGGCTGGTTTTTTTAATAGCGGACCCATTCTACCCATACCCAATCGGGGATCTATCCTCTCTCTCATCCCAGTCAAGCAAACCACTATGGAAATGCTGAATAAATCAGCGGATCCCAATATTGAACGCTACTGCTTAGCCGGGGCTGGACTGTTTTTTCTGCATAATCTCTGACCATGTCTGGTGATACAAATCAGAAGAGCTATCCAATGCAATAGCATGATGGATCGCTGTAATAGCCAGTTCGTAACGTTTCTGGTCCAAATAGGTTTGAGCCAAATTATTATAAGCCTCCGCAGCATCAGAAAAGTCCAAGGTAGCCTGCAGATAAATTTGTTGGGCTTTATTCAGCTTACCAAGTGCATAATGAGCATTACCGCTACCGATACGGGCGGCAAGACTCTCAGGCCAGCGTGTAATTGCAGCGTCATAAAATTGCTGTGCAGATCGATGAAAGCCCTCTTTTTCAAGCATCGCTACTGCCGTAAGATACCCATTTGGATTTGCCGTGGCAGGCATATCCCCTGCCGACAACACCAACATTGCCCAGCTATCTGCCCGCACCCAAGTGCGTTCAAAGGTAGATATAGCCATCACATCATTAGCTATGTCACCGGAGTGCAGTGTGATGCTCTTCTGATTAAGATCAAAAGCGGTCACCACGGCGTAATGCCATTGCGGAGCCATCTGCAAGCCAAGGTTTTGAAATACAATCACCGGATGGCCTGCTTGCACTTCCTGAAGCAGTGCAGCCATCATCGGTTTCAGTTTATACGCCAACATACCATAGCGGCGCGGAGTCGCCAGCATCTCAACCTGTAAACTGCCCCGTTTTTTGGGAACAAACAGTGCCGGTCTTAATTGCTCAGGTGTAATCTCAACACCGGCATGTTCCAGCGCCATGGCCAACGATGCAGGGCCACATTGAAAATCCAGTTGCGGATAAAATGGCACGCCATCAACGCTGGCCTTGCTGCTGCCGACTACCGATTTATCCTGCATGATTGTAGCTGTCTGCTTGGGCATGCACCCTGAAACAATGAGCATCAGGCAGATCACCCCCGCCATGCAAGCGGTACGATGATCAAATTTAATGTGCATGGCTATGAGCAAAGGGGAATACGTCGGTAAAACCAAGTAGATCTGTGATCAATAAAACCACAAAGACAAACAGGCCGGCTCCAATCAAAGCACCGACAAAACCACCTGCTGGCAATTCGTCAATATTGCCGGACAGCATTGCGAGCTCTTCATCATTGAGATGTGCAACACGTGCTTTTGCCTCATCCGGTGAAACGCCCTGTTTAACAAGTTCCTGCTGTACGTCTGCACGATCAAGAAATGAGATCACCCTTTCACGATCCGCATGTGTATCTTGCATCGCAAGCACCTGATCTGTCGTAACTATGGCAGCCTGAGCTACAGGCATCTGCACATTGATAAGACCAATAAATAAAGCCAATAGTGAAATAGCACTTTTTTTGAAAAATGTTTTCATATGTTCTCTCCTTTAGCGGTTGTTTCCTGTTAGACAGTGAGGCGGATGCTAAGGGCTTAAATCCACTGCTTAATGTGACGTATGTAACAGTTTTAAGACAGATCGCAGCGGAGATGTAGGCTTACAAGACTGAAAAACGCTCACCTATGCACGTTTAAAATCGGCCCCGGTGCCCAGCACGGTTTAAACGTTGGTCACACACTTATACAACAGTAATCTACTGGTATAGCTGTGCTGGGCTCTTTGTTGCTGTCAGGATGCGCTGCATCAAAACGCCGGTTATATGCTCCTGCTTCATTCATTAAAATCACATAGCACGATCATAATAGTGATGTTAGTTCCGCCAGCACGATGCAGCACGATCCTTCCCCCTAAATAAAATGTGCTTTTTACATGCAAGAGCCTATAATAACTACATTCACAAGCCATTATTGCAGGAGATCCTATGAATATAATGACAACGCTTGAGACCTTTAAAGGCAAAGAACTTGATAATGCACTGTTAGAATTCATTTTCAGGGTATTTAATAGTCAAAACGATCAAATTAATCAGTTGAATACAGATAAGCGTGTTCTTCAGGAAAGCATCTCAAATCAGAACGATACGCTGGCAGAGCTGAAACGTGAAAATGAGGCTCTGTTCAAAAATATTCAGCAACTTGAAGAACAGAAAACATTTCTGCAAACAGCCGCCGCAAATAGCCGGATGACCGAAGTAGAAACTGCTATTTTATCCAACTGCGTCAATGCGGACATAGCAGGCTTCTGTTCAGAGGATATGGTGATTTCACTTCCATTCAGCCGACTGGATATTACCAATGCCATTGATCAACTGGAAAGAAAGGGCCTGATTGAGATTGGTCCGCTTGCCTCTAATGGCACTTTTTATTTAATTAGTGAAAGCGGTAAAAAGCATGAGCTCGAAATTGAACGCAATGTTTATGCATATTAATGAGCGATGGATACAGACTAATTGAATGCCTGAAAATCAGTCATGGCATGAACCGCCAAAAGCTTGGATTTCAAGCTGACAAGGCATTGATGGATTTCAATAAAACCTGGACGCTGTTTTATATGTTCTGAAAGGCAGTGTTGCTCTAAGTGCTGCAGTTTGGCAAAAATATCAGTCTGTGTTGCGAGCTCATCGATATTGATGCGCTGTAATAATTCTTCCATCAGACAGCCAAAGGCTCTGACTTCCAGCCGTTCAATAGCATGACTCAGTGATGCATCCATATCTTTGTATAAGGTCGCTGCCCCGAAATCACCTAACAGACAATGTGCGTCATCATTGATTAAAATATTATGACCATACAGATCCCCATGCGCTATGCCATCTTCATGCAGGTGTGCAGCAGCCGATGCAATCGCACCGGTGATATTCAGCACTTCGATCAGGCTGAAAGCGGCATCATCAGCATAGGTGTCACGCGTACAGGAATCCAGACATGGTGGGCCGGCCAGATTATTAAAATCATCTGCAATAAGCGAGAGCAGTAAACCATCCTTCTGCTCAGGATGTCCTGTAAGCCTGCCTAGTACTTCAATCAGGTGATCATGTTTGCCGGCGGCCATGGAAGCAGCCATTTCATCAGCAGGATAACCATCGCTGGTGACTTCTCCTTTAAATGCTTTAACAGCCACACCTTCATTATCCTGCCAGTAGGCTTTGGAGATAATACCTGAGGCCCCCTCACCCAATTGATCTTCTAACTGTAGTTCATCCCAATGAATTTCAGCCAGCGTGTGGTCACTCACTGTATGATTGACGCAAGGGTTACCTGCAAATGCCAACCAGGATAGTTTAGGCAGCTTAACCAACCATTCCGGCAACACTTCCAGGCGATTGGCAGATATCCGAAGCAGCTCCAGATTCCTGCACCGTTTCATCTCGACAGGCAGCGTAGTTAGCCTGTTGCCTGCTAACATCAATTTTTGCAGCTTGCTGCACTGGCCTATAGAGGCAGGCAATGACTCAATTTTATTATCCGTCAAAATTAGCCAGCGGATATGTTCCGGCAATGAACCTTCTGGCACCCGTGAAATTTGATTGGCCTTGAATCCAATCATATTCAGTTCAGGGCATTCAGACAAAACCGATGGCAACACCTGAAACCTGTTATCGGATAGAAAGAGAATACGTAGCTTTTTAAAACGGCTAAAATCTTCCGGCAAACTGCTTAATTGATTACCCGAGAGATCTAATGATTCCAGATGATCAGCTAAGGTAAACAACTCCTCTGGAAACACATCAAGACCACAGGAAATTTTTACACCTTGTTCACCAATCAATTGACCGGATTTTAGCGCGGATAAACTATGCATGTGACCACCTGTTCATGAATTACTCCCCCTGAGACGGAGATGCCTGACAATCTGATCAAAACCAGATTCAAGTCACCATCTATTTCTCCTGCTGCATCGGTTTGACCATGTTCATAGCAAAACCTTGAGCGCAAAGCTTGAATCTTACTTTGATGTGACTAGAAATCGTTATATGATTAACACATTCAGAATCTTGAGCATCATCGAAGGTTTATCACTGATCGTCCTGGTCTTGATTGCCATGCCTGCAAAATATCAATTGGGCATGGATCTTGTGCGTTTTGCCGGCCCCATCCACGGTTATCTCTGGCTGGCTTATATCGCTTTGCTAGAGATCGTTAGACGCAAAGAGAAGTGGTCCAGTTCCATATCAAACCTGGCATTTATCACATCGGTGCTGCCTTTCGGCTGTTTCTTTCTGGAACGAAGAATCAGAAAACAGTCTTTATCTAAGATCTAAATAAAACACATATAATCAATGACTTGAGATCTATTTTTTACATATAACTTTAAGTGTTGAATTGGCATTAGCGTTATAAGTGTGTGTTACGCTTGGGCACAAATATGAGCCAGTATCTTATCACGGCATGCCGTAAGTTCAGGCCATATCTGTATCGGTTTTTTCAGAAATTATATTGTCAGTTAAATCACTACAAATACAGCTGACTTGCGAACGCACATGACCGCTTATATTAGCAATCAGCAGCATCATGCCACCCAATCTGTCTTTACTTCTGTAGTGGTTTAACGGCACATCATCATAGGCTTAAATCGCCACCCTCGAAATTAATGTGAACAGACCCTAGTGTTGTTGCAGTTACAAATAATGAATTGATAAGGGAACTCCCATGAAAACGCTGTTTAATCACTTGATTATTACGCTTGCAGCCCTGTTTATTACCACATCTTCCGCCATGGCAGCTGAGCCCTTACATTTAAAACAGGTGCTTGAGTCCATTCGCGATCATCATCCCGATCTACAGCTCAACCGTATTGATCGCCGCATTGCGATGACCGAAAGCCTGAATGTGGAAGGCATGTTAGACCCGACCGTGTCAGCCAACATCATTGCCAGTGAAGAAAAGGTTCCTGTATCCAGTGATTTTCAAGCCAGTGAAACGCGCCTTGGGCAATTCTCCGGCAACATTGCCAAGCCGCTATCTAACGGCGGCACACTTAGCGCCAACTTCACCTATAATCGTATCGGCAATGCGTATAACTCCCCTTTCGCGGCACAACTTTCACGCTTTAATCCTTCATTTAAGAATCAGATCAATGCCAGTTACCGCCACCCCATTTTTAAAGGTGCGGGTCGCCCTGATTATCAGCAATCCATGCTTGCTGCAGAAGCTGGAGTTGATGCAGCCAGACAACAATCTCTGGTCACCATGCATATCTTAAGCCTGCAAGCTATCAGCGCGTTTTATCAATTGGCTGCTGATGATATCAATATCAACATCGCACAACAGGCCGTCAAACGCTCCAAAAAACTACTGAATTACCAACGTTCACGAGAGCAGTTCGGGCTGATTGAAAAAGCTGACCGCCTTCAGGCTGAAGCGCTGTTAGCTGCACGCAAAACAGGACTGCAAAAAGCCAAAGCACAACGCTATAATGACCAAAGTAGCTTAAACCGATTAATGCTGCGCCCCTCGGCATTTGAGATCACCATCCATCCTATCACCGCCCGTGATATTCATGCGCCATCGATAGCAGATGCAACCGAAAAGGCCCTGCAATTTCGCCCTGAACTACAATGGTTAAATGCACAGATGCACGTTGCCGATGCACAGCTCATCATGGCACTGGACAATGATCAGGTGCAGCTGGATGTGATCGCTGAAGTAGGAACGCGAGCACTTGCAGATAGCTTTGGTAAAGGTGTCACGCGCGGCTTTGAAGCCAATGACAAACGCTATTATGCAGCTCTCTCCTTTGAATTGAGTGATGTACTGGGACGGAAACGTGTCAATGCAGCAATTCGCAAAGCGGAACTCAATCGCCAGAGACTTAAGGCCCAGCGCATCCAGGTTGTAGAGCAGATCAATGATGATATTTCATCTGCCAGCAGCGCCATTAGTGCCGGACTGCCCACCCTGGCATACGCCAAAAAGCAGGTCGTTGCAGAGCAGAGAAAATTCAATGCAGAGATGAAACGTTATCGTCAGGGCCGCTCAGATACCGCTACGCTGGTACAATTTGAAGGCGAACTACTAAACGCCTCACTCAATGCAGAGCTACAGGCACTCTCACTGCAACTGGCTGAAAAACAGCTTTACTGGGCCCAGGGCAGTCTCTTACAAGATCTTGGCCTGAATACGGCACAGCTTCACAACGGGGATGATACACAATGAAGGCTATCATCGCTTTTTTCGTCAAACGTGGCGTACTGGTTAATTTAATCTCGGTCTTTCTGTTGGCTGCGGGTATCTACGCAGGCACACAGATGCAGCGCGAGGCATTCCCCAGTGTGAACTTTGATTTTGTCGTGGTTGCCGGCAGCTATCCGGGTGCGGCACCACGCGAAGTCGAACGTTTAATGGTCGCACCTATTGAGCAGGAGTTAAAAGGTATTGATGGCATCAATGCGATGCGTTCCACCGCTTTCTCCGGCACCATGCAGATCGCCATTGAAGTGGATCCGAACTTTAAAGATCGATCACGGCTGGTCTCTGATATTCAGCAAGCGATTAACCGTGCCGACCTACCGGTTGATCTGCCGGCTGATCCGATCATTTCGGAAATCAAATCGGAACAAACGCCTGTTATCACCTTCTCTATTTTTGGTGATTTTCAACCCTTAGCGCTTAAACATCTCAGTGATAAGATTGAGGATGATGTACGTGATATTGATGGTGTGGCCAATGTCTTTGTGCAGGGTGATCTCAAAGAAGAGATACGCATAGTGCCTGACCCTGTCAAAATGCGTCAGGGTCGGGTCTCCATCACCGATATCATGGCGCTGGTCAGGGGCTGGAATGTTAATGCTCCCGGTGGCCGCCTGAAATCACCGGATGGTCAAAGTATTATCCGTATTACCGGTGAATTCACCTCGGCTGAAGATGCCGGTAATCTGGTGTTGCGTTCCAATGAACATGGTCAGGCTCTGTTTCTCAAAGATGTCGCCGACGTCACCGAAACACTGCAGCGCCCTTACCGCTACGTGGGTGCTCAGGGTGATCCGGCCATCAGCATGATTGTCTCCAAAAAGGGCGATGCAGATATCATCACACTGGTTGATAGCGTACGTGGCTATCTCGACACCATCCCTGCAACCTATGGGGAAGAAGTACACGTCAGCGCGTATAATGATCTCTCTACCGTCACCCGTTTGCGGCTCGGTGTATTGACCAACAACGGCATGATCGGCCTTGCCTTGGTGCTACTATTGTTAATGCTGTTCTTGCGCCCTGCTGTCGCCCTGACCACAGCCTGGGGACTGCCCATCATCTTCTTCTCTGGCATTGCTGTACTCTATGCTGCCGGCATCACACTCAATCTGCTGGTGATGTTTGGTTTTATCATGGTGCTGGGACTGATGGTCGATGATGCCATCATTATCGGTGAAAATGCCACCTATCATATGGAACGGGGCCTTACGCCCGAACAGGCTGCCATCGAAGGCACCTATGAACTGATAGGCCCTGTTACAGCCACGGTTCTGACCACCATCGTCGCTTTTCTGCCCCTGATGTATATGGATGGTATTATCGGAAAATTTGTCTATTCCATCCCTGTTGTGGTGATTGTACTGCTGGCATTCTCATGGTTTGAAGCGATATTTATTCTCCCCAACCATATTCGCGATGTCGCCAATGCCAACAAAAAAATCAAAGAACGTGCCTTCTTTACATGGATAAATAATGTTTATGCCTGGTTTTTACAAAGAGCTGTAAAACTCCGTTATTTAACCATTTTATTGACCATTATTGGACTACTGGGCGCGGCAGGTCTGGCCAGCACCATGAAATTTCAGCTGTTCCCCTCCGGTGCTGAATCCACCTTCTATTTGCGTGTAAACATGCCTACCGGCACCACCCTGGAAGAGATGCGCGATAAACTGAAACTACTTGATATCGAAGTACGTAAACGCATCGATCCGGCCGTACTGGAAACCACCACCATGGTGGCCGGTGAAAACAGTGCCGATCAGCGTGAAACACTAAAACAGATCGGTGACCGTTTTGGTTTTGAACGGGTAATCCTAATCCCCTTCACACAGCGCGATACCAGCGCATATGATGTGATGGCGACCATCGAGAAAGAGATCCCTGCCCTGTTCCCTGAAATGGATATCAGTTTCGCCATGCAGAAAGGCGGCCCTCCGGTTGGGCGGGCACTACAGGTGGAACTCACCGGTGGTGATGAGATGGCTATGACACGCGTTGCAGAGCGCCTGATCAAGGTGCTGACTGAAATCAAGGGGGTTTACGCTGTTGAGAGTGATCTGGAGCCTGGAGACCCGGAGATCCGCATTGTCATGGATCGTAAACTGGCGGCCTATGCCGGTGTTGATCTGGCCACCGCAGGCACCCATATCAGAGCTGCATTTGATGGCCTGCGTGTATCCACCATCAAACGCGGTAAAAAAGAGATTGATGTCACTATCCGTTACCCCATTAAAGCCCAGCGTGATATCGATACATTGATGAAACTGGAGATTCCTAATAACCGTGGTGGCCTGGTACCACTGTTCCGCATCGCCCATCTCGAACACAAGTCGGGCACCAGCAGCATCCGCCATAAAGATGGCCGCCGGGTGATCAATGTATCTGCTGAAGTGGATCAAAAAAATATCAACTCCAAAGAGGTCAATAACCGCGTCTCTGAACTCAAAGAGACCTGGCTGGCTGATGATGTGGATAAAGTAGATGTGAACCTCGGTGGTGAAGAAGAGAAATCGCAGGAGTCTGTGCGCGGACTTATTTTCAGCTTTGTTTTCGCACTGTTCGGCATCTTTGCTATTCTAGCTGTTCAATTTAATCGCATCGGTTATCCGATTCTGGTAATGCTGGCCATCCCCTTTGGCGTGATCGGTATCATTGTTGGATTCTTCCTGCACGGGGCACCTATCTCGTTCATGTCGATGATGGGGTTTGTGGCACTAACCGGTGTGGTGGTGAATGCATCGCTGGTCATGGCGGTGTTTATTCAACGCCTGATCGCTGAAGGTGTACCGTGGCGTGATGCGATCCTCGAGAGTGGTAAACGCCGCCTCAGAGCTGTCTTGTTAACCGCCATTACCACAGTAGTTGGACTCTTACCCACCGCTTATGGCTGGGGTGGTCATGACCCTTTCGTGGCACCGATGGCGCTGGCACTATCGTGGGGATTAATGTTTTCAACAGTGATTACGCTATTCTCCGTACCTGCAGCACTCGGCATTGCCATGGATATCAAACATACATCACAACGCATATTCGGCAAAAAAGTGACACAGAATTGATCTAACCTCCGAGCAGTAAATAATATGATCCAGCAACAAAAGCGAGCATTCATAATCGAATATATATGATATAACCATCACCACTTATTGGAGCTTAGATTGGTACGACACAATAATATTAGATTAAGACAAAACAACTTCGATTTACTTCGACTGTTATTTGCTGGCGTTGTTTGTCTGGTTCACGCTTCCGTCCTGTCTGGATTCCAGAGTCTAGCGTGGATTCCTAATATTCTGTCATCAGAAATAGCGGTGAGGTCTTTTTTCGTATTAAGTGGGTTCCTCATTTTTATGAGCTATGAAAGATCATCTTCTCTTTCATCTTATTTCAATAAACGCATTCGACGAATTTACCCTGCTTATTTCACAGTAGTGATCATCTGTGCAATAAGCATGGTGACCATCAGCACAAATACTATTGCAGACTACTTCTCATTTGCATGGCTCAAATATCTCCTTTCAAACCTTACTTTTCTGAACTTTATTCAACACGAACTGCCCGGAGTCTTTGAGACCAACAAAATGGCTGCTGTAAACGGTGCTTTATGGACACTCAAAATCGAAGTGATGTTCTATCTGACAGTCCCTCTCTTTGTCTTGTTATTCCGGAAATTCTCCCTGTTGCCAACGCTTGTAATCATTTATTGCTTATCTATTGCCTATGTAGAGCTAATGTCAGTGATGGCGGCACAAACTGAGTCTCCAGTTTACACGATGCTTGGCCATCAATTACCAGGCCAGCTCTCTTATTTTATAGCGGGTGCTTTTTTCTATTATTATCTACCGTTGTTTGAACGCTTTATTGGATATTTTCTTGGTTTTTCTATTTCAGTTCTGGTCATCAATATGTTTTATGCACTGCCATTTTTAGAGCCTTTTTGTCTAGCTGCCGTGGTGGTTTTTTTCGGCTTGTTTTTATATGTAGGCAACGTTGGCAAGTTTGGAGATTTTTCCTACGGTGTTTATATTCTTCACTTCCCCATTATACAGATGCTTCTATATCTGGATTATTTTCATGATGCTCCCTGGCAATTCCTGGCCACAGTAGTTTTTACAACAGTAATTGGTGCAATTGCATTGTGGCATTTAATAGAGAAACGCTTTTTACTTCGTAAAAGTCATTACGTTTCCGCAACATCTTCTAATGATCACAACGTGCCTAATGGTGGTTCTGCCTAGCTTAGGTGCAGCTAAAATTGCGGTAAATCTGCACGATAATTAACTTTAAATGCCTTGTTCCACGGCTATGCCTTGACACTGTATTGCGTGCTCCTAATATGCCCGCCTATGCCGAAGTGGTGAAATTGGTAGACACGCCACCTTGAGGGGGTGGTGCGCTCACGCGCGTGCTGGTTCGAGTCCAGTCTTCGGTACCAATAAAAAAAGGGGAGTGACTTCATGTCACTCCCCTTTTTACGTTAGGCTCTTCGTCTTTTGATCCTCTCATGAGAGCACGAATTCGTGTCACCGCCACTTTTGGTTAGGCTCCGGCTTTTCTTAGAAGCCCCATTTCACCCTCAGAAAAGCACTTCTAATACCAAACACACCCATTATTCTCAACTATCTTTAAATAACATGTTCTCGTTCCCGTATTTCTCCTGTTTAAGTGATGCGATGAAACGATTGAGATCCACTTGCAAGGTCAATGGTTAGGGTGTTGTTGTCATTACTAAAAACATACGTACCTGGATCAGCTACACCCCAAGCAGGAGTAAACACGATGTTGTTTTCATTAATGGTAAAAATACTTCGCAAATCACGTGTTGTGATTATTCCACCATTGTTATCTCCGATACTTTCATACGTTCCTCTCTCTATTTGAAGCGGCTCTGCGAGACTATTCCAATAATAATCCTTGGCTGTAAAATAGATTTCTTCAGCCTCGTTGCTCCATACACCAGCAATACCCGAAACAGGACTATCCTCTTTTCGATCATAGGCTGATTGTTTAGGGCTATTGCCGATAGTTAGCTTCTCAACTCCATCTACAACCGTAATGGCATAGGGCTTTCCTTCTCGCAAGATCCAGTACTGCCCACCATCCGTAAATTCAATTTTTTTCGACGCATTAAGGTTTTCATGCCATATGCCTGTAAATAAATCATTGTTTCTCATACATTCCTCCATACTGATGACTCACCCACTCATCGCTTAGCAATTTATTATGGCAACCTATGATAAACCCATGGACCACCAGGAGGATCATATTCAAAAGTTACGGTGTTATTGCCATTACTGAACACAAGCGTGCCCGACTCATCTGGCATATCAATCAACCTGTACAAAAAACGACTTCCATTTGTCGTGAAAATTCCCAATAGCGATTTATGTTCAATCTGGCCTTCATTGACTCCACCAGTAACTGTATAGTCTCCTGTGGTCGGGGTATCCTGTGGACAGTATAGTGGACCTGACACTGCCTTATCAATATAGGTATGATCTGGCCTATAATATATTTCATGCACAGTATTTCCATCTGGTTCCATATAAGCTCTGTCATTCCACAATCCGAGAATACCTGTTCCCGGCGTTCCACCAACTCTATCCCTAACATCCTTGGAGTCCTTGAGCGTCAGTTGTTCAGGGTTTTTTGTGGTATCTATGACAAACAATCCATTTGAACTCACGGTAAATTCCTTACCATCGCTTCTAATTTCTTGTATATTATGAAATCCTTGTTCTTCACGCCATATGCCAACCAACCGCGGATCTATTGCCATTTGTGCCTCCTTAATACCCAAATAGCCCAAAAAAGCTAAAGCATTGAATCGGTATCGTTTTATTAATTATCTGTGTGGTATTTGTAGTGCTATTATTTTTCAAATCCGGGTCATCAGTTTCTGAAGAAATATTAGCCTGCCCAGTAACAGTTCCAGATTTTAGCGGAGCCCTGAGCTTCACTGTGACAGTTGCCAGATCATCATGCATTAAACTTCCCAGGTTACAGGTAAGAACAGATAGGCCCCCAGCATTCGGAGGGGCGGCGCACTGCCCCTGATTGGATGTAATGGAGATAAACTCAGTACTGAATGGCACTTGAGTACTGATCTTAGTACTCGCTGCTGAAGCTGGCCCATGATTGCGAATGGTGAGCACATATTCAAAGGTGTCACCAACGAGAACCTTCTCTGGAATTGATTTCATACTGATCGACATGTCGGCTTTTGCCGGGACTGGTTTCTGTACAGTAGTAAATAGAACGGAATGATCATTCCTCGGGTTTGGATTTTTGCCGACCGGCCGTGAAACATAGCTTTCCAATTGGTATCGTCCTGTTTCTACAGGGGCATTCGCAGTAATTTGAACTGTATAGGAATCTGTATCATTTATTGAAGATACCTTGCATCGAATCGTCGTAGCATCCGGCTCTTCATGTTGTATACAATCATTTCTGAGTGTGGACAGAGTGTGTTGAACTTTAGTGAAAGCGGAGGGTATCACTATTCGAACACCGTGACTTCCAGATAGGCCTGGCCCGTTATTTCCTATGGTGACCGAGTAAGAAACTGATGCACTTGGCTGGCTGGATTGATCCCCATTCAGTTTTATATATAAATCACCTGTTGGGCCGGCAACACCAGCCCCTGCGAAAATTGTAGGAATCAAAATCAGGGTTAAAAACAATCCAACATTCCTAAATAAGGAGAATTTGTGATGTGTAAGAGTGAATAAACCAGCCTGCATAACCCCTCCTTTCAATTGATTATATACATTTACTATAGATCACCCATAAACCGGAAACAACGATACAATCACGTACTAAATTTAACGTGTATTTAAAATAACGTCAGAACATGGGCGCATAATCTGGAGAAAGTCTGGACTACCCACATTTCAGTAGACGAGTCATACCTTCCAATATACGCGCTGAAAAATTAATTCTTAGTGTCCGGGTTTGGCCGCTATACGCCGACCATCACTGGTAACTTTCACCACTCCCTGAACTAGATACTTCTCTATTTAAAGCACGCACTTTAGTGCACGGCTTTGTTGCCGCTTATTGCAAGGTACTGTCCCGCCAGTGTCCCACAGGCAAAGAAAAAGGGCCAGACCGTTAAGTCTGACCCTTTGATTTTGTTGCTATTGCTAGCTTTAGATGGTGGCGCTTCAGGGACTCGAACGCTCTGGGACGAAAATTCAACGATCACCCCAGACCAACCAATACCACTCCAGACCAATATTACCAACGCCTTAGAGGTTTCACCCTCTTTAGTTCAACCAGTCCAGACCAACCCAGACCAGCCCTCATATTGTCACAATTTAGACACAAAATATTGTCCCCTATGTAATTCGAAGTTGACAGAGAACGATCCCGCAGGGCGCAGCTACGCGAGCACACGCGGAGAGTGCTCGGACAACGAAGATGATGAGTCACATCGTGTCTGTTGATCAATTCGTTGCCACGCATCTGAAGGTAAAACATAACTCTGCTGGAGAAGTAAGTATTACCCTGCCAAGTAATCCAAACATACAACAACCGCCGCCACCGGATAACTCAGGTACAAGGATAACAACTGAACTGTCTCGAAGAGGTGCGAAATCTATCCGTGGTGCAGTTTACCTTGCCGATAAAGATCATGGTGGAATGGTAACATTTATTACTGCCACTTTTGATTTAGAGGCCAGAGAACGATTAGCATCAGAAGAGACAACCATAGGCGCTGAAGTAAGGCGTTTTCTTGATGCTTGGCGCAGTAGGTTCAGAAAGAAAGGTAAAAAGCCCCCTGTGTTCATCTGGGTAGCAGAGAACCCGAACAACTCAAACCCTCACGTTCATATTCTCACCAATGTTAAAGTTGAATACCGCCATTTCAGAACTTGGGCGCGTGGGCTGGAGAAACTCTGGGGAAATGGCACGGTACATCTGGAGAAGTTGAAATATGCAAAAGCAGCTGGTCGTTATT
The DNA here is from genome assembly GCF_003665155.1 of Mariprofundus sp. EBB-1. Lineage (GTDB taxonomy): Bacteria > Pseudomonadota > Zetaproteobacteria > Mariprofundales > Mariprofundaceae > Mariprofundus. Next base: position 66,809 of record NZ_RCFQ01000013.1, read on the forward strand.
TAATGAAGTCCATTGGTTACCTTGCAAAGGGAACCAATGGATCCCAAGGCTCCGTGGTTGGTCAACGCTACGGAGTTAGCCGTAATCTCAAGCCCAAAGAACAAATCGACTATATTCATGTCGGAATCGAAGGAATCATTGCCTACCGAAAAATGATCACTGAATCATGCGGTCAAAAGCTTAATGATATCTACATACATGAGTATGGAATGTGGGCACCACCAGGCTTTGGAATTGATCAATTGTTGGATTGGTTCTTTTCAAATAACTTTTTTAAAACATAAAAAGCTAGATACTATCATCAGCTTCTCGGTCTTCTCTCTTAGTATGTAAGTCATTAATGAACATTACATTCGCAATTATTACATGGCCTACAGCCTCGATTAATGAGTATGAAAGAACTAACAAAATAGCGAGCACCATCGATTTAATTAACTCTATATTTCCAATGTAGAACGAGGTGTGAGCTAAAAGAATTTTCCCAAGAAATAACAACATAATACAAACAACTACCATTGCTGATTTAAGAACACTCGCAACAATTGACTCCAACCTTTTAGTTTCATGTAAAGTTTCAGAAAAATCTACATTTTCTATTTTTGGGTCTACTAATCGATTTAGAGCGTTTGGATAGATGAATGCGATCCATATCCCCATAATGGTAAAAACCATTCCAGCAACATTTAACAATATTGATGTATAGTCTTTAAAATCAGAGTAAGAGTAAAATGGTGACAACTCATGAGCAACTCCCCATGAGGCAATAAATATTATAAAATAAGCAAGTAATTTCTTACTCATTTACCAATCCTATTTTTTTTAGTGCTTTATCTGAAAGTAATGGCTTGATGATCATATCTCGTTTTCCTCTAATCTCATCATACAACTGACTAGCACCAAAGACATTAACATTATCTACAGCGACCTTTATAGAGCTATGAAGTCTATATCTATCTGCCCATGTTGTTTGACCATCTTTATTAAGAAACCCTACATTATTCCAATCTTTGGGTTTTCTATTTTCTTTAGCATATTTCTCAATAATGTCTTTAATTTCTTCAACGGTGGGGCTTGCCTCGGCTTTAACTTCAATGTGACGTTGCTTCATCTTTGGGTTCAATGACACCTTTGGTAAAAACTTATTCAGTGTCCTCACCCATCCCCCACGTTTGTTTTGCACATCTACTAGAACAGTCTCTCTTTTAATAATATGTGTAACCGAAGAAACCAATGACTTCAGCTCTACACTTGAAGTAAGAAGGCTTCTTAAGCCCATATCAAAACGATATCTATAATTATAAGGTGTTTTATCATCTGAAAACGAAAGTCTTATCTGTCCAGTTGCAGTCTGAGTTTTATTCTTATTGGAATGCTTAACCCGATTTTCGACAGCAGAGGATATATAATCACTAAACATAATTGCATCACATACGGAGTGATCAAATTTAATTGAAACTACTGTATTCAAACTTGGAATTATCCAATAATAGCAAGGACGACCCCAAATCACTTTTTTTCCACCATATTTATTTGTGTACTCAATTACTTTTCCAGCACCAGCAGCTTTATCCTCTTCCGCTCCCCATATAGTGCCTGCACTATCTGAATCTGACTTCCATAAAACTAACAAGAAGTCGCCTGTATCCTCATCTTTATAAAAGTCTTTACAATAACATTTTGGAACTGATGTTTTTGAACTTGGATCCCAAGGAATGGTAGCTTGTAGAGGCTTACCCATTATCCATTCACCAATTAAATCAATAGTTTCTTCGAGTTCACAGCCAAATGGTTTATTTAAATTAGCTTTATAAAGACCACATTTATTAACTTTAAAAAAATTCATATGCCCATCAATTACAATCATTCCCATCCCCTTATCGCATTTAAAATTATGTGATCTCTATAGGCTTGTCTAATAAACCAAAAAGTCGAACCACTATTTATTGAATTCACATTGGCATTCAAAACAGGCCCAAGCAGAGTTATATTCTTGCAACCTTATAAGTTTGGAATTTGCATCCCAACATTTCTGACAATAAGGGCCATCACGATCTGTCAAATCACCAGCTTCGTTTTCTATGCAAACATAATACACACTTTTTTCAAATATCAGTCGATCTCTTATATCTTCTCTCTCTTCAATCGCCTTGATTTTTTTTCGGAGTTCTAAGTTTTCATCTTGAAATTCCATTACTGCTTCTCGAAGTTCCATGATTTTCTCTTGGGCTTCAACATTTGATCCTTTCTTAATCAAATCAACGATATCTTTATATTTTGGTATCATTGTTTTTCAGCACCATCTCTTTTTCCTGCTTCATAAATCTGTCGCAGCTCGATTTCTTTAAGCTTTTCATCATTTCGTATGATCTCAAACAACGACCATAACAAGCCAAAGACCATCAGGTAAAAAATGATATCTACCTTATTAGTCATGGATAGAGTAAAAAATTTACCATCATATACCCAAATAAGTGATGTGAATGTTGCTGCTGAAAGAATTCCCCAAATCATATTATCCCCCCAAGTTTTGATATGACTATAGCACATAAATCACCCACCACCCAACAACCCACTTGACACCAACGCAAAACTTAGCCTACATTTCGTTAAAAGTTCACTAAAATGTTAAGGGGGTTTTCATGAAGGCAGAAGAGGTTTTAAATATTTGGGGTGCTCCAGACAATAGCAGACTAACGGCTAAACAGCTTTCTGTAAGAATGCCTGTTCATGTCGCTGCAAGAGTAAATGCCCTCTGTGATATGCACCCCAATAAAACAAAAACAGAAATTATCGGTGACCTGCTTTCAATGGCATTGAGAGAAATTGAGTCCGCATTTCCAGAGCATAAAGGCCAACAGGAAGGCATCACGCCTGATGGTGAGCCATACTATGAAGACATTGGCCCACATAGACTCTACGAAAGGTACGCCAACAAACACTATGCCACATTAGAAAAAGAACTTGGAAATGATAACCCGCGCGACCTTGTTACCCGTCGAGTGGTTATTGGTGATTCTGAGTAATATTCATGAAGTGGATAACGATCAATAAGTTAAGCGAACTGACTGGCTATTCTGAAAATGCCATCAGAGCCAAAATCAAAAAAGGCGTTTGGCTTATGGGTCGTCATTGTACAAAAGCACCAGATGGAAGAGTTCTGTTTAATCCCGAAGCTATTAACGCTTGGGTGGAAGGTCGTTAATTATGGGCGCAAAAATACGCGGAAAAAGTATTCAGATTGATTTCACATATCGCGGCAAACGATGCCGTGAAACCTTGAAGCTGGAACCAACCAAAGCGAACATAAAACATGCTGAAGGCATGCACTCAACTATTATGCATGAAATTGCCATCGGCACATTCGATTACAGAAATCACTTCCCTGAAAGTAAAAGCGCTGCCCTGTTTGGATCAGGTCAATCCGGCACCCAGTTGATAAAGGATGCCCTGCTCGCTTATCTTTCTGCAAAGAAACGCATCTTGGCCCCTTCAACCTATGCTTCATATGAATCGGTAATCAGACATAACCTGATCCCATCATTTGGTGAGTTGAGGCTTGCGGATTTATCTACTCTGGCAATCCGTCAGTGGTTAGGCGGCCTTACTGTTTCCAATAAACGGATTAATAACATCCTTATTCCTCTGCGCGGAATACTGGATGATGCTTTTGCCGATGGTGCTATAGATCGCAACCCGATGGATCGCATCAAGAATCTGGAAGTAAGACAGGAAGATCCCGAACCATTCAGCCTCGATGAACAGGAGCGGATTCTAGCTGTGCTGCCCGATCAGGGAAGAAACCTGATTCAGTTCGCTTTCTGGACAGGACTACGAACCAGTGAACTCATTGCCCTTGAATGGGGTGATATTGATCTAGTAAGGGGCACCGCCTATGTGCAACGAGCATGCGTTCGAGGCGAACTGAAATATCCAAAAACAAGTGCAGGTAAACGTGAAGTGATGTTGTTTCCGCAGGCTCTAGAAGCGCTAGAGAATCAAAAGCAGTTCAGTTTTAAAAAGGGGAAACAGATTTTTCACAATCCAGAAACGAATAAACCATGGAGTTCTGACGTTAAAGTTAGACATCCTCTCTGGACTAATGCAATCAAAGCTTCTGGTGTTCGATACCGCAATCCTTACCAAACCCGACACACCTACGCCTCGATGCTTTTATCTGCCACCGCCAACCCTGCATGGATCGCAAAACAGATGGGACACACTAATATGAACATGGTTCTGAGAAAATATGGCCGATACATGGATGACCAGAACGAACTTGAAAGTAAGAAAATGTTCGCGCTTATGTCACAAATTGGTCACAAGCATACCCCAGAAACAAAAAAAGTCCCTGCGTTAACAGGGACTTGGAATGGTGGCGCTTCAGGGACTCGAACCCCGGACACCCGGATTATGATAGCGATCAAGCCACACAAAACGCACCAAATAGATACTAACCGTTCCGAATCTCTACTCCGAAAACCCATAACTCACAATGTTTTTTTCGTCTCAGGTCGAAACCTGTCTTTTCATTACGCATGAATGTTTTTCAAGCAAGGTACCTTTCTTGGTACCTTCACTTGTACCTTCCTTGATACACGGATTGTTTTTTCGAGAGTCCCCGCCTGTTTGAGCATAGGTAATAAATATTGAGGCATTCTCATTTATAATGGATTTATCCGTGAGTCATCTTTTACAAGCGAAAAGGGTACAACTTGAACGGCTTTTTTCGGCCAAACCCGGACGGTCGAATTTTCAATAAAACAAGTTACACTACATTGGTAGCAGGTCACCGATATTGGCAAGCATATTGTTTCAGCATACAATATGAACCAATGATTCGCGTTCTATGTTAGTTGATCCTTTTTATGGAGTGCGATTAAATTTACGTAAGACCTCCTAGGGGGGCATGTATGAGTTCAAGTTATACAAAACATGTGATTGTATCACTGCTAGTGCTCGCCGCCAGTTTGATAGTCACATATGCCTCATTTAATTTAACACGGGCTACTACTGAGCAAACAACCCAGGCTTATTTTGATTTCCGAGTGAGAGAGGCAATCAAACTCATTGAAACCCGAATAGCAGCTTATGAAGAAGTGCTACGCGGTGCTGGGGCCATGTTCAAGGCATCAGAGAATGTCACGAGAGATGAATTCAAACGCTACATCTCTTCGCTTCGCCTAGCCGATTATTACCCCGGCATACAGGGGGTGGGTTTCTCTCTTTTCATTCCACCTGAATCAAAAAATAGTCACGTAGACACAATTCGTAGTGAAGGTTTCCCGACTTATTCAATCTATCCTGAAGGCGAACGTGAGACATACTCATCAATCATCTATCTTGAACCGTTCTCAGACCGCAATTTACGGGCGTTCGGCTATGACATGTTTTCCGAACCCGTGCGTCATAGCGCCATGCAAAGGGCTATTGATAATGACATGATCGTAATGTCCGGAAAAGTTAGACTGGTTCAGGAATCGGGTAAGAATGAGCAGGCTGGATTTTTGATGTACAATCCGATCTACGCAAGAGGCAAACCACATACTCTGCTTGCGGATCGTCAGAAAAACTTCATCGGCTGGGCGTATTCAGCTTTTCGAATGAATGACTTTATGAACGGCGTGGATGGCGAGCATGCTGGAGATCTAGATATTCAGATATATGACGGTGACACCATATCAAACGAATCGCTAATGTTTGATTCTGATGGATCTATAGGGTTGGGAGAATCATTAAATACCAATGGATTAATAGCTCATCGTATTAATATCGCAGATCATTTTTGGAACGTCCTCATTCGTCCTTTGGCCTTTTTTGAGATGCGAGTTAACACTGCTAAACCTCTACTGGTCGCAAGTGTTGGTGCTATTGCCAGTTTCGCTCTCACATTGATTGTTTGGCTTCTGATGACAGGTCGAGAGCGTGCTATAAGGGCTGCAAAAGCTATGAATGCGGATCTGATGATCGAAAAACAGCGTTTGGGTAGCATTATTGATGGAACACATGTCGGGACTTGGGAATGGGATATCCCGAGCGGAAAAGTAGTTTTCAACGACTACTGGGCACAAATTATTGGCTATACACTGAGTGAACTTGAGCCGATCTCAATTGAATCGTGGGTGAAATATACGCATCCCGATGATTTAAATCAGTCAAATGAATTGTTAAAAAAACATTTTTCCGGTGATCTTCCTTATTACGAATGCGAAGCTCGCATGCGCCATAAAAATGGAGATTGGGTGTGGGTGTTGGATCGAGGCAAGGTAACGACATGGACAACTGATGGTAAACCGTTGTTGATGTTCGGCACCCATCAGGACATTACCCAAAGGAAGGTGAATGATGAGCAATATTTGCAAACTCAGAAGATGAAGTCCCTCGGCACGCTGATAGGTGGCATTGCCCATGAGTTCAACAATGCCTTGGCAGGCATGACTGGGAATATTTATCTGGCTAGAAAAAAAGTCGCGAATATGCCTGATGTAGTAAGTAAACTTGATACCATTGAAAAGCTGGCATTCAAAAGTGCCGATTTGATTAAAAGCATGCTTTCTTTCGCACAAAAAGGAGTCATCGATAAAACTACCTTTGACCTGCCTTCCTTCATAAAAGAGACCATCACAGTGCACCGGCGTTCACTACCGGAAAACATTGGCTTGAAACTCGATATTGAAGAGGCCCCGGTGCTAGTCAGTTGGGATGCGAATATCTTGCAGCAGGTGGTGTTGAATCTCATCAACAATGCGCGAGACGCATTGACGGGTTCCACAGCCCCTTCAATTAAGATCCGATTAAGCAGCTTTTCTCCGGATGCTGCTTTCCTGGAGAAGCATTCAGATGTCGAGCCAGGGAGATTTTCTTGCTTATCAATCAGTGATAATGGCATGGGCATCAATGCCGAGGAGCTGCCACATATTTTTGAACCTTTTTATACCACCAAGGAAGTTGGACAAGGAACAGGCCTTGGTTTGTCGATGGTCATTGGGGCAATACAAAGCCATCAAGGCTGTATTGAGGTGGAAAGCAGCGAAGGTAAAGGCTCGACCTTCAGTATTTACCTTCCGCAGGAGGAGGTAGAAGAGATCGCATCACTCTCACAGTCAGAGACAGTTTTGCCGCACGGGGCTGGTGAAACAGTTTTATTGGCTGATGACGATCCCAGCTTGCTGGATACAGGGAAGGAGTTGCTAGAATCACTGGGGTACAGGGTACTGACTGCTGAGGATGGATTACAGGCGGTTGATGTTTTCAAAGCCCACAAAGGCGAAGTATCACTTGTGATTACGGACATTATGATGCCAAGGCTTGGTGGGGCAGAGGCAGCGAAACTTATTCATGAAATTGATCCAGAAATTAAAATAATTTTCGCAACTGGCTATAGTAAAGATGAGGAACGTATTGCTCACCTCGATTCGAATGTGCCTATATTACATAAGCCCTATAATATAAATGACTTCAGCAGAATCATTAGGGATCAATTAGATAACGTAGGGTGAATTTGATAATTCAGAGACAAGTTGGCCAATGGAAGGGGATTGATTTGTATCACCGTGACCGTCCGGGTTTGGCCGGAAGTAGACGTTCGAGCCTGAGATTACATACGTTGATTAATACCCGTTACGGCTCTTCAATCCGTCTTGAAAAAGCCGTAACGGCTTTCTACCCGTAACGGGTCTCTTGATTTCAATTAATTCTATAACGTTACGTATACGTAACGGCCAATCTCCAACAACGTTACGTACGTAACGTATACGTAGGCCCCCTGCCCCATTCTTAAAAGGTAACACCGTTACAACCCTTAGCCTGTTTCAAGTATTGCTCATATCAAAAGGTAACGGCCTGATCAGTGTAACGTTCTGGAATATCAAATTCTTGGTTGGTGTCAACGTTTGTAACGTTGTGACCCTCTGACTTGGGGAGGTAGCGAGAGAATGCGTCTTTAAATGACTTTAAGTGGTATCCTTTGAGAGTTTTT
>NZ_RCFQ01000014.1 GCF_003665155.1 Mariprofundus sp. EBB-1
TCACACCAATGTCATATTAATCAGTTAATTATTGTTCTCAGAGGATCAAACGATCCTCTACTATTGTTTTGTGAGGATGATGTGATTCAATCGATGTTGAAATGTGTGATGACTATATTACTGCTGATTGGTCTTAGCAGTTCGCTCTCTTACACTGCTTTTGCAGCTGCTTCCGGCGGTGTTCTTTTGGGCAGCAATGAAGAGGATGACGAAGAAGATAGCGGTGGTATTGTGCATGATGCAGTACGACTGAACATTGTTGCATTTGAAACCCATGAGAAAAACTTTACCTTTGAACATTTGATTACTGGTACATATGCACAACTGTTTCAGGCCTTTGAAGGCAAAGCGAATGTGATATTTCTCAACCGCACGCCTGTCATTAAGGATGGCGATGTACTGAATATTCAGGAAGATGCGTTACGTATGGCTGGTGATCATCTCTCTAATGACGGTCTGAACTGCACATTCAGTTTCACCAATCTTTCTGATGAAGATTCAGAGTTCTATTCTATCTCTGGTCTGTGCAATATGATGTATGGTGAGGCAGACGGTACACGAAAAGTACGGGCGGTTGTTAAATCAGCGGTACTCTCCGAAGCCAATTATGGGGTAAATGCCTGGATCGCTATTTATGAAAATAAAGAAGCGGGTATCATCATCTATGCGGATGTTGATCCGAAATAATGTTTTAAAGTGATGCATTAATAAGAAAACAGGTGTATCTTGTTTTTCATGGGTAGTGCCAGATTTTGCGCCACTTTCCAGGCGTATGTTCTTATTGCATTGGTTACCGGTTTCGGCAACTCAGCCATTGTACAAGCTGCCGAAAAAGAGGCGCCTCAATATCCGGAAACCATTGCTGTATTATCGATGCTATATGCCAGTGAAGTTAAAGCGGGTTACCGCTATCAACTTTATACCAAGGCAGCGCTTGTTGAAGGGCATGACAATATCGCCCATCTGTTGTCCGCGATGGCTGTGTCGGAAGCGGTGCATGCCAAAAGTTTTAAATATTTATTGTCATTGATGGATGTTGTTCCGGCCGAAGTTGATTTGAGCGCGATCAATGCATCCAAAACCAAGGATAACCTGAAATTCGCCACTGAAGTGGAGTTAAGTGAAATTGATAAAGAGTACCCGCTGTTTCTTAAGCGCATTAAGCCTGAGGGCCATGCCGAGGCGATCCGAAACATCGAATTTGCCTGGCAGGCCGAAAAACAACATCGGGCACTAATCAAGGAAATCAAGGGTGGTACAGGTATGTTTTTCGGCATGTTACTTAAATATTTCCGCAAAAACCCCACCCATTATTATGTGAATGATGTCTGCGGTGCGACAGTGACTGAAATGCCTGAAGATAAATGCCCAATCTGCCATAATCCGATTATTACCTACCGGGAAATTCCTAAACCCGAGCTTTAAGCTTATTCTGCACGACATGAATACCATAAAAAAATAGTGGATTTAATTCGCGACTTCTACCGTCTATGCTAAGAGAAGCAGTGCGTGCATTTCGGGAGTAAGCGATATGGCTCAGGAAAAAAGTACATCTGTGTTGGATACTGTTTTTCTTACCCTGCCCTGGTGGGTAGGTGCGGTATTAGCGGATGCAGCTTTTTTTGCCCCCAATATCACCAAGCAGATTTATCCACCTGAGAAGAGTCCAGAGGGTCTGCCTATCTATAATGATATTGTGCACACAGCAGAGGGCTTGTCGCTCTATCTGACGATAGGTTTTGCGCTCTTTGCCGTAGTTGCTCTGGCACGAAAAACAATGAAGGTACGAAAAAAGGTTCATAGCTCTGTGCAACGGAACGTTGAGAAAAGGCGAACTGAGAAACAACAGTGATCCCGCTGTATTATTCAAATTTGAATCTGCATTTTTATTTGGAATGCTTTTACATGAATAGAGGGTAAGGCAAGCCCAAGCATACAACTCTTTATTTGTCCCTGATTGGGCGTAAGCTCGGTTCTTGTACATGGAGCACTGGGGCGCAGGAGCGAATTACCCTTTTTGGTTTAGCTTATGAGCAATTTCATCGGGTTGTTAAAATCATTATGCTTCAATGTCAGAAAAGGGGCGCGATGTCCTTTCTCTCACTGTTTATTTTGTCTGTAAGGTAAGCTAGATATGGCGAGAAGAAGAAAAGAGTCTACAATTGAAGCCCTCTTTACCCTGCCCTGGTGGGTGAGCGGGGTTCTTGCTACAGGAGTATTTTATTCTTCTGATATTATAAGGTTAATTTCCCCTGTCAGTAATTCTCAATATGGTGCGGCGGTTCAAAATAGTTTTATAATTATGTCCGACACTCTTTCTCCCTTTGTGGCCACTGCTTTACTAATTATATCTCTCATAGTTCTGGTAAAAGACACGTATAAAAAAAGAAAAAATATCCCTGCAACGAGGGCTTCCAAGCGAAGAGGCTCAGTTAAAGCCCCTTGGGATAATAAAGTGAGCGTACCTTCTACTTATAGTTGCCCCACTAAATCAAAGGTGAAGGAGCCGGTGTGGGGTTCAAGAGTTGAATCAGAGAGTAAGCCAGCGGGCTGGAGCCTTGAGCTGTTGCAGTCGATTGAATGGAAACGTTTCGAAGAGCTATGCGAAGCTGTGTTCAATGAGATCAATTTGCTTGCGCGAAATACACAACTGGGTGCGGATGGAGGCATAGATATAGAACTCTATGATAAAAAGTCTCCTAAGAACCTGCTTGCGATTGCACAATGCAAGGCGTGGTCAAACCCAGTAGGGGTAAAACATATCAGAGAATTTTACGGTGTCATGGCTGCATCCAGGATTAGTAAAGGATATTTTGTGACCACCTCGTCGTTTACCGTAGATGCCATAGAATTCTCTAAGAAGAGTAAAGTTACATTGATTGATGGCGGAACCGTTCTCAAATTGATTGAGTCTCGTTCGCCAGATAAAGCTTCTGCACTACTTAAACTTGCAACAGCAGGTGATTACACAACCCCGACTTGCCCAGTATGTGGTCAGAAACTGATTGCTAGAAAAGTTTCGAGATCAGGTAGACAATTTTGGGGATGCCGTAGCTATCCACGCTGCAAAGGCAAACTTAATATGAAGCAAGGTAACTGCATGTAATTAAGAAAAGGGCCTTTATTTTACGCATTTTTTTATGATTATTATTACGATTCACCAAAAATGTATAACAAAAATATTTATTTAGATTGATTTTGGAACGAGGTGAAAGTGGCCAGAGAATACTATTCTAGTTTGATCCAAAAGTTTGTAGCTTCTTCTGTCGAAGAAGTGCTTGGCGAGTTAGCTGATAACAATCAGTTCAGCTTGGAGCTGAGTCAGAAAAACGCATGGAAAGAACAGATTGTGCTCTTGCAAAACATGCTCGCTGGTTATGTCGGGAAGGTTTACTTTGAGTATTCGATTCCGCGCATGGGCCGGCGCATTGATGTGTTGTTGCTAATCAATGGCGTCATCTTTGTTCTCGAATTCAAAGTTGGTGAGCGCGCATTTCATCGACACGACATCGATCAAGTTTGGGATTACGCGTTAGACCTGAAAAATTTCCATGAGACGAGCCATGATCTGTTGATTGCGCCGGTGTTGATTGCAACCAAGGCCAAGCAGGGGCCGATAAACATCTTAATGACGCCCCATGACGATAACCTACTTTTTCCGATTCTGTGTAATGCCCAAATCTTGCCGGAAGTGATCACAGGCGTTTTGGAGTTTGCCGAAGAGCAGGCCATGGAGCCGGCTGCTTGGGAGCAGGGAAGATATCTGCCGACCCCCACCATCATCGAGGCGGCAATGTCGCTCTATCAAGGTCATTCGGTGGAGGACATATCTCGAAAGGACGCAGACGCGATCAATTTGGATGCAACGACGGATGCCATTTCAGCGGCCATCAATTATGCTCGTTCATCAAATCAGAAATGTATCTGCTTTGTCACGGGCGTGCCCGGTGCGGGTAAAACGCTTGTTGGGTTGAACATCGCAAATAAGCACATGGATAAAGCCAGTGAGCTTTACAGTGTATTCCTCTCGGGTAATGGTCCTTTGGTCGCCATATTAACCGAGGCGCTGGCTAGAGATCGGGTGAAGCGATCGATTCTTGAAGGCGAGAAAATCAAGAAGGGTGAAGCTAGGAGCGCGGTCAAAGCACTGATACAGAATGTGCATCATTTCCGTGATGACTGCCTGCAAAGCAATGTGCCGCCCATTGAGCATGTAGTGTTGTTTGATGAGGCGCAGCGGGCGTGGAATATGAAGCAGACCACAGCCTTTATGCGCCAGAAAAAAGGCGTTCCTGATTTTGATATGTCAGAGCCCGAATTTCTTATCTCTTGTATGGACCGGCACAAAGACTGGGCGGTTATCGTTTGCTTGGTCGGTGGCGGGCAAGAAATTAACACGGGCGAAGCTGGCATTAGCGAGTGGATCGAAGCAATTAACCGTTCATATCCCGATTGGCATGTGTATATCTCTCCGCAAATACATGACAGCGAATATGCTGCGGGCGAAGCGGTCGGAATGCTTCGGCCTCATCGCGATGTGACCTATATCGAACACCTGCACCTTGCTGTCTCGATGCGCTCTTATCGCGCTGAGAATGTGTCTGCATTGGTGAAGCAAATTCTTGATCTGGATGTAGACTCAGCTCGGCAAACATTGGGCTCACTACAAGACAAGTATCCAATCGTAGTGACGCGATGCATGAAGTCAGCGAAGTCGTGGCTAAAGCAAAAAGCGCGCGGCTCAGAGCGGTATGGCATAGTTGTTTCATCCCAAGCATCCCGTCTTAAACCGCATGCGATTGATGTGAAGTCGCCAATGAATCCGGTACACTGGTTCCTTGAGGGGAAAGACGATGTGCGCTCGTCCTACTATCTCGAAGACGTGGCAACCGAGTTCCATATTCAAGGTTTGGAGCTTGATTGGGCCTGCGTGACTTGGGATGCGGATTTCCGATTTAGCCAAGAGGGTTGGAAGCATTTCTCTTTCCGGGGCAATAAGTGGCAGCGCATCAACAAAGCTGAGCGGCAGATGTATTTGAAGAATGCCTATCGGGTGCTGCTTACGCGAGCAAGGCAGGGAATGGTGATTGTAGTGCCGCAGGGCGATGCCGAAGATCCGACGCGAGATTCAGATTTTTATGACGATACGTTTGATTATTTGGTGTCGATTGGCTTACAGGTGATTGAATGATGCTGACACTGCACGAAGATGCGTTCTACGAATTCTTTCGGCCTTATCTGCACCCGCAAGCTAGTTGCGATGTTTGGGGCGGAATCGGACTGGAAGCCTATGGTGCTGACTTGGAGTTGGTGAAATCATTACCTACTTCGCATCTTTGGACAGTGGTGGATGGCGATGACAGCAATCAGTGGATTCTGGCTGGTATCCACACCGTTATCGGGTCTGTTATCTGGTTACGGAGGTGGCGCACGACTGGCGTGAAATTCAGTTCCAAATGTGAAGGTGCCTGGCTTGACATCTGGGTGTTAAAACGAGGCCTGTGATATTGGACTGCGCGAGGGGCGCTGCCTGAGTTTGTTTTGCGCGTTTTGATCGAATCATCAGATGCAATGATCAAGCTGTTGCTCTAAGCTAACTGTTTAATGGGAGAGTCCTGATGCAAACAGTAATGGTGTTATGACAGTTAAATATTGGACGAAAGAGCAAGTTAAGCTTGGCTTCAACCTTTATTGCCAGCTGCCGTTTGGAAAGCTGGATCAGCGGACTCCGGAGATTATTGAGCTTGCTAAGTTGATTGGGCGGTCGCCCGGTGCAGTGGCGATGAAGCTGAGTAATATCGCCAGCCTTGATCCGGCGATTACCAGTACTGGACGAGTTGGACTGATAGGGGCATCAAAACTAGATCGCGAGGTTTGGGACGAGTTCCATGCTGATTGGGATCGGTTGGCGCTGGAGTGCCTGCATATTCATGAGCAGTTGCGAGCAGAGAAGGGGATAGCTCAAAGTGACGCGATAGAAGATGCGGAGCCGGAAGATGTTGATGATTTTACGGGTGAGACACGGCGCGTGGTTACTGAGCAGCGTATTCGCCAAAACTTCTTTCGCAGGGCTGTACTGAGTAGTTATAGGGGTCGCTGTTGCATGTCCGGTTTGTCGGACTCGCGCCTGTTGATAGCCAGTCATATCGTGCCGTGGAGCAAGGATAAGGAGAACCGACTTAATCCGCGCAACGGCCTCTGTCTATCCGCCCTGCACGACAAAGCCTTTGATCGCGGCCTGATTACATTGGATGACGAATTTCGTGTGATGCTTTCAAGAGATTTGGAAAAGCGAAACGAAGCCTTTGTGCAACAGTTCTTTCATCCGCTGGCGGGGCAGGCGATTACACTGCCCGAGCGTTTTGTGCCTGATAAAGGTTTTCTGGAGCGACACCGAGATGTGGTGTTTGTCGATCATAAAATGACGGTGCCAGGCTTCGGTATTGTTGTTAATAACGGGTTCAGGCATGAGTTATTGAGTTGTTTGATGAAGGTTATGCGTAAGGTGTAGTAGCATTAGCTCAGGCGGGCTCGGTATTCGGTTGGAGATATACCTGAGCCCATTACAAGGTATCAATGTCGATGCTCTGTTGGCCTTAGATTTCTTATCCAACTTTGATGAAACTTGAGCATAGATATGAGCAATATGCTCCTGTGCATATTCAACAGAAACATGGGCTCCGTTCATATAGGTGTGGGGATCAGCTAAGGGGATAATGGATTGGTGGGCCAGAGTTATCCTGCAACTCTGTTTTGAGGGAGTCTATCTCCTCTTAATGGCCGGCAGACTTTTAATGAAAGCATTCGCTTCTTCCCATGTTTTGAATGGGTGTACTTTGGCAGTGTCGTTGTAATCGCCTGTTTTAGTCATTGAACTGGTATCTACATTGAACTGCATCCAGTCATTGTCAGCATTCATCTCGGATTCTTCTTTAGGATAATCTATCCATAGAGATGCATTCAGTGCTTTATTGTAAAAGCTGGGCATTGCATCGTCGATCCAGGACGTATCTTCAAATCCTTCGGGGATAACTACGCCATCGGGCATGGTGAAATGTTGGTGTTGTGTTTGATAGCTCATGTTCTCATCCTTTATTTGTTAGCCATTGTAGCTGCATTCCAATGCCCATTGATTTCATTGGGACTTCACCATCGGGCAGGTATTTCCTGTAGCACTCTCCTGCGAAATAGACCAAGTGGCCAGGAGGAAGGTTTGGACGAACGGTATCCGCCCATGCCTTGCGCTCGGCAACATTCATATTGTTCAGAGCCATCTCGTAAGGAGCCAGCATCGTATCAGGATTAACAAGACCATGAAGTACCGAAAGAAAAAGTGGCGGTGCCAGGTCTTGAATCTTGAGTTGTTTCAGGGGAAGAGGGCGGTGTGGAATTTTCGCGCAATGTGATGGCGGGCACATTCATCGCTTAGGGGAATCGTTTTAATTGCCTCCAGAACGGAGGTCACAATGAAAAAGACAATAATTACGATTGCTGCTCTAATTACCCTGATGGCTACACCGGCGCTGGTATCAGCTTCTGAGGCGAGTGTTGGAGATAAAGCTAAGGCCGGTATCAGTAGTGCCGCCGACTGGACTGTCTCAACATCTAAAACACTCTGGAACATGACAAAGCAGGGTGCTGAAGATTTTAAGGCATGGTCGGAAGAGAATAAAAAGAACAAAAAACCAGCGAAATGGACCCGCATTAAAACCGATAAAGGCTGGAAAATAGTGAGAACCAATAATAAAACAGCTATCTGATTTTATCTGATCTGAACCTGTCTGCCGTTTAGGCGTGAGCAATCAAACCGCCTGCGGTTTGTATGGCTACGAAAGGCTGGACCAAAGTGGTTTATTGGTGATCTCCAGCAAGGTGAGATAGCTCCGTAGATCAAACTCCAGCTCGTGGTAGTCCGGTTCCATATTGCAGCAGAGCTGATAAAACCCTTTGTCATGCTCGCGGCTTTTTAAATGTGCAAGTTCGTGCACAACCATCATGCGCAAAAATTCAGGCGGCATATCTTTAAACAGCGTTGATACGATCACTTCACGTTTTGCCCTGAGACTTGCCCCCTGTAACCTGGACTTGTGGGCGTGAAGCCCCAGTGCCTTGTGGGTGATGTGCGGTTTGCTGTCGAAAGCTACTCTGTCGAGTTGCTCTGATTTGCGCAGGTGGCTGTTTTTGATTTCCATAACATAGGCATAAAGCGCCTTGTTCGTACGCACCGTGTGGGTTTGCGGGTACTTTTGCAGCAGTTCCTCAGCCAGCAGGCCTTGCTCTATCTGCTGTGTGATGTTCTCTGTCTGTTCTGCGGGATATCCGGCAAGGTAGTCTGGTGGTGGTTTAGGAAGCATCCCGGCAGCTTAATGCATAGTGATGACCATGGCTAAGTCTATGCAAAAAGGCGAGCGATGTTTAAAGGTCGGGGCCCATAAGGTTTTTGATGTTCAGTTGTCCGAAAACTCCGCGATGGAAGGCTACTGCGCATAGCCCTATGGCACTCAATGCTGCCGCAACACTGGTAGCAAGTTTCACTCCTATGCTCCAATCGAGCACTGAAATACCCATCCATGCCTCAGAGAGTTCACCGGCGGCTACCGGAAAAGCTATTACCACACAGAGGGCGACAAGGCCGATGGCGGGCGCGAATTTTCGTGTCGGTACAATCTCATAGCGCTCAATCACTTCACCGTCACAACTTAACTGATAATAAGTTGTGCAGCTGCGGTCTTCGGACCGGGCTTGAATCAGGGTGTAAGCATGGCCATCGAAATTGAAATCATAACCAAAGCCAGGCAAAGTAATGCGCTCATCCGATACGATTTCACCATTGAATGTGACCGTGACTCTGCCTGAGAGCGGGTGATGAGAGAGCTCAAGCTCAAGATCTCTATCCCTGAAATGAAAACTGTTGCGCTCTGTTATTGAGAACGGATGCGATTCGGACATGGTCATTTCCTCCATTGACTGGAGCGTAGCAAACCCTGCGGCTTAAAATACGACCCTAATCACACTAGTGAAAGTTGTTTCAGGCAGTGACGCTCATTCAGCAGATCAGATCATGACGGTGCCAGACTTCGGAATTGTTCTTATAATCCGAGCGTGGGGGCTAAATAGATTGAGCTGATCCTGCTGGAGCTAAAACAGCTATCTGCCACGCATGTTGAAGAAGCGTTGTTTGACCTTCGTGCATGATTGCTCTATATATCTAATAGGATAAGCGGAGGGGATTATGCAAATCGATGGCCATCATACGTTAACGTATATTGCAGCACGCCTGGCGGGCTTTAATAAGAAAAAAGCTTCAATCATTGCTTATAGCGCCCAATATGTGGATGACGCTACGAACTCGGGTACGATTCATTTTAAAAATGGTGCGATGTATAGTCGCATCTCTTCGGCGCATAAAATGCTGGATTATCGCAATTCTGAAGAATTGGCCAACCATCAGGTGTGGATCCCTTATCACTTCTTGCCCGGCAATGGTGGTAAACCAGCTGGAGAAAACCCGGAAGGTAAATTCATTAATAAACTGGTCTGTAAACCCAATAGTTTTGTTGCTAAGGATATGCTTCGACTGTGTGTTGCCGATCATGAAAAACCATATGCCCTGCATCGCCTTGGCATCAGTATGCATGTGTATGCCGATACCTGGGCCCATCAGGGGTTTGCCGGCGTAAACCATAAAATCAATGAAGTTCACAGTATGGGAAGTAGTGATCAGGCATTGGATGACAGCTGGATAAATAAGATCGCCAACTTTTTTATTAGTGAATCGTTTCCGCTGGGACATGGTGCCGCTTTAAGCCATCCTGATCGTCCATCACTGAGCTGGGAATATAAAAATGGCCTTGGTCAAGTCATTACGCGGAACAATGCAGCAATCTTTCTGGAAGCCGTTGATTATATGTGCCGCGCGATGCAGTGCTTTATTGCAAAAGATTTGAAGATGGATCTTGATGCTAAAGCCGGTTTGCCGGCTGGTGATAGGGCGACAATAGAAGCGCTGATTCAATCTATACAGGGTGATTCAGGGGAAGAGCGCCATAAACTGTGGTTAGCAGAAATCGAGAATGGCAGTTTCTCATTTGGTGCTGAACAGGTGGCATACATTGCTAAGGGCAGAGGCTCATGGAAACATAAATCCATCAGCCAACTTGCAGCTTCAGATACAGGGCGTGAAGTCTTTCCCTTTAAGAAAACATTTCTGAAATCCGACTGGAAACTATTCCACGATGCACTGCAAGCATACCGCTTTGATATTCTGCACGATGTGTTGCCTAAATACGGCATCTGCGCGGCCTGATAAGACATAGAAGCAGTTCATTGATCATTGAAAGCGGGGGAAGCGTGGCAGTAGCTTGTGCTTGCTTTTGTTACCTTTTTCACCAATATGTCATATATGACAAAAATGACACGAAGGAAAGCTGAGTTGCTGGCGCAGATTGAAAAATCGCCGCCGCTTTCGATCTATCAGCTGGCCAATCAATGCGGGCGTAACTACCGGCGTGTCTTTGATCATGTGAAAGAACTTGCCGCCGCCGGGTTGGTCAATGTCCGTCCCGACATTCGCAATGGACGGCAAGTCTCTATTGTCGAGAGTATCTATCAGCAACGGCTGCAACGGCTCGATGATATGTTCGCGTTCAAGGTGAAGCTTGATGCAGCTCAGTGAGGCAGCCGCCAGACTGTTAGCCTTGCTCGATCCCGAAGGTGTATTGATCGGTGGCATCTGCGGAGCTGTTTATGGTGTGGAACGCTTTACCAGAGGTGTCGATATTGCTGCTGACCTCGATCCCGAGGTGATTATGCAGCGTCTGCAGCATGCCGGCATCGATTCCAATGTGCGGCGAAGTAGTGAACCGGGCGACTTGAGCTGGGGTGTGCATGGACAGTTTGAAAATATCGATTTTCAGGTGTTGCCAGCCTCGGAAACCGGAATTTCGAGCGGAATGTTTGAGATCAGGGCAGGCCTTCGCGTTGCTGATATAAGGGACTTTATTACCAGCAAGTGCATAGCAGCAGGGCAGCAGGACATGCACGATATAGCTGCGATATGTCTAATGCAGCCCGAGCTTGAAGCCTTTAGTCGAGATTGTGCAGCTCATTATCGCTGCCTGGCAACGTTGGAGTCATGGCTGGATGACCGTCGCTTGCAACAACGCTATCTGTCGTAAATCGTATGACTGGCGGGATACTCCTCCGGTGCTATGACGAGCGGGTAAAAGCTGTTGTGCTGTATTCTACGTTCGATGAAAAAATAACGGGTGAGTTTAATCTGTCCCGAAGGTGTGAGTCTGAATGAATTATTTGCGTCATATCGCGTTCTGTAACCGGTGGAACCCGGAGCACTATATTCCCTTTGTGGTGGGGACGATTGGTTATGGATGGATGCGCCCTGCCTTTGCAGAGGAGCTACGGCGCTTTCCTGCGGTGTTTGTGGTGGATGATCATCAGGTGGCACTGCATCCGGCTCTACAACGTTTTGAGGAACGTAATGGTGCGGTGGCAGCGGTGTTGATCGAGTTGGTGCGCATTGGTCTGATCGATCATCTGATGGGAGAGCTCTATCCAGTGCTGAACGATAGAAGCGCGTCGCCTGCGTTTTTGCTGGATCGGGCTGCTGTTTCTCTGTTTGGCGTGCGTTCATTTGGTCAGCATGTGAATGGATATGTGGAGGGTGAAGATGGGCTCTCCATGTGGATAGGGCGGCGAGCTGCGGACAGATACACGTTTCCCGATCTACTCGATCAGATGGTGGCAGGTGGTTTTCCCTTTGGCATTTCAGCTGAAGAGAATCTGGCCAAGGAATGTGGGGAAGAGGCGGGCATCTCCCCTGAACTGGCTGCGCAGGCTATGGCTACAGGTGTAATCACGTATCGTTGCGAAACGGAAACCGGACTGCGCTCGGATACGATCTACTGTTATGACCTTAATCTGCCCGCTTCATTTAATCCTGTATGCACCGATGGTGAGGTGGCCAAGTTTTATCTATGGCATATAGAGAGTGTGGCGCGCATGGTGGCTGAGAGCGATGCGTTTAAACCCAACTGTAATCTGGTGATGATCGACTTTCTGTTACGGCATGGCCTGATCACACCTGATCATCATCAGTTCAAAGAGCTTAGTTCCGGGCTGCAATCACTCTAGATCATTGCAACAACTGGTGGTGTTTGTGTACCCCTACTTTTTGATGTTGGCTAGTTGTTGCCACAATTTGGACACGTTAGAGAACTTGCCCAAGCGGCGCATGTCGATTTTGTTGGGGAAGATCAAGCTGCTTCACCATGGGGGGGAAATGGCCTCGATATTCAGTCGATTGCACCATTTAACAGTAAACCGGATTATAAAATCTGACAATGAAGATGGGCGAAATAAGTCCCCTGGTGTCATTGGTGCCTCCGACTATGGGTGGTGACCTGTTTTTATATGTTTCAACAGGAAACTGCGATAAAGTCATTACAAGTTAGTCACAAGAGGGGACTGTTATTAACCGCGCATAGCTTAGTTGAATGCATCACGGGAGATATCTATAGTCCGAAAATATTCAATATGAAACCTTCTCAAGGGTTCCCATCTGCTTAATATATCAATGTCATGCGAGGAGATATTAATTTCATGACCGGCACAAGATATTTTTTAAAAAGGTTTGCTATAGATACTATTGCTATAGCCATGCTTTATGCCCTATTAGGCAAAATTGGACTATCGGTAGCAATCCCCTTTACCAACGTGAGTGCGTTTTGGCCACCTTCAGGGTTTGCTTTAGCAATGGTTCTTCTGCTCGGCCGAAGGAGCTGGCCGGGCATTTTTCTAGGTGCATTGATCGTCAACACCGCTACATTTTTTGATCACTCAACACTGGATACAGTCGCTTATTCCATTGTGACCGGCATCGGCATCGCCATTGGATCATTAATTCAACCAATATTAGGCGCTAAGCTTTTCCATCGGCTTATCGGCACGAAAAACCAGATTGCAAGAATTCAGGAAGTGCTAACATTCGCGCTAATTATCCCATTAATGTGCCTGATAAGTTCATCAATCGGTGTATCATCACTACTTCTGGGAGGGGTTGCATCTTTTGATCAAGTCGCCGAGTTGTGGCTCACTTGGTGGCTGGGAGACAGTCTCGGAGTCCTTATTTTTACGCCCTTGCTATTGGTCTGGTGGAACGTAAAGGAACAACAGTTGAAAGCACTGGTAAACTTGAAGCTTCTGATAATATATTCAATATTGATTGCATCAGGGTTTATTGGCTTCGGTGCCTTTTTTTCAGAAAGTCAACAACATCTCCCTCTCGAATTTATTGTTTGGCCTTGCTTGCTATGGCTAGCTCTACACTTCACCTTTCGAGAAGTAAGCATCGGGATTTTAATCTTATCCGGAGTATCTGCTTGGCAAACATCTCATGGTGTTGGCCCCTTTATTCTGGGAACACCTAACCACTCACTACTTATGCTACAGCTTTTTATTTTTATAACTGCGATTACCGCAATGATTATTTCAATATTAGTCAGAAAATCCGAGCAGCGACTATTTGAAGCTGAAAGATTAAACAGCGACCTTAATAAATATAAAGAGACACTTGAGTATAAGGTCGAAGAAAGAACAAAAGAGGTTGCAACTTTTGCAGCTGCCTTTGAACAAATCGGCGAAGCTATCGTCATCACCGATGAGCATGGCGAAATTAAATATATTAACCCGGCATATACAAATCTAACAGGTTATACGATAGATGAAGCCGTAGGTTGCACTCCAGGAATCCTCAAAAGCGGCCATCAAAGCCAACTCTTTTACACAGAGATGTGGAGCGTAATAACTAGTGGCAATCGCTGGCAAAAAAGGGTTATCAACAAACGGAAGGATGATAGTTTTTATCCGGCTCTATTGACTGTTTCTTCAATCAAAAACAAGCATGGCATCATCGAAAAATACATTGGAATACAACAAGATCTTTCCTCTTACGAAAGCCTTGAGGATGAATTTCATCAATCACAGAAGATGGAATCTATTGGCACCCTTGTTGGTGGCATCGCGCATGATTTCAACAATTGCTTGGCTGGAATTACAGGTAATGTTTTTTTGGCAAAAGAGGATATTGCGGTTGATTCTGACGCCTACAAATGCCTTGATGAAATAGAGATGGTGTCATTCAGAACAGCGGAATTGATTAGTCAGATGCTGACCTTCGCACGCAAAGATATGAGAACCATGAATCCAATTAATGCACCATTTTTCCTTAAGGAAACTGCTAATTTTCAGAAGATTTCACTGCCAAAAGATATTCACTTGGTATATGAAATCCCTGATGGCGACCTTCAGATAAGGGGTGATATCAACCTGCTTCAACAAGTGATTATGAATTTACTCAACAATGCTCGTGATGCTGTGGCTCATAAAAACAGGCCATGCATTACAATCAAACTAGAAACATACGAAGCCGATCAAGCTTTTAAGGAAAGGCACCAAAACATGCTTCTTGATAGTTATTGTTGCATTATCGTAATCGACAATGGATCAGGAATTGATGCCAAAGACATAAAACAAATTTATGATCCATTCTTTACGACCAAAGAAGTCGGCAAAGGGACTGGACTAGGGCTTGCTATGTCTTATGGTGCAATTCAATCCCATGGTGGTGCAATTGAAGTTGAAAGTGTACTGGGTTCAGGTACATCTTTTAAAATCTACCTTCCTCTGCTAACCGAGGCACAGGCAGATGCGGTCATGATTTCTCAAGAGGCAATTCTGCGTGGAAAAGGCGAAACCATCCTTTTAGTTGATGATGAAGATTCTGTTATTCATGCAGAAAAAGGTGTGCTGGAAAGTCTTGGATATAAATTAGTAACGGCCTCCAATGGCAAAGAGGCTATTGAGAAATATCAAAATCATAATTGCCCTGTTGATTTAACGATTCTCGATGTGGTGATGCCAGTAATGGGCGGAGTTGAGGCTGCTAGAGAGATCCGGAAGATCAATCATCATGCAAAAATAATCTTTTCTACTGGCTATGATCGCACGCAACGGTTTCAGAAAGGGGGTAGTATGGACTCAGAAGAAATACTGCTTAAACCATTTAGAGTAGCTAGAGTTAGCCAACTCATTAGGAAGCTTCTAAATGATAATAGTTAGCTTTAACTATAATCCGCGATCCCTATCAAACTCACGAATTGCCGGGATTGAGAAATCTCTATTCTTCCTCCGCTTTAACGTTTCTTTTTGGGGTATAATGCAATCTATGCCGTAATGATGTGTATTAGAATCGGAATAGCAGGCTGTGGACCGACTGAATATCGTGGAACTACGCTCAAATCATCAGACCACATATTAAGCGATAAGTACCGAGAACCACTACATACCTTGGCTGTTAAGCTTGCTTTAACGAATTTAACCAGTAAATATTCACATCGCTAATGAGAGGAGTAATAATTTATGAGATTACCTTTGGTCGTTCTAATATCTATGTTGGTGCTGGTGGCCTGTAAGACCCCAGTAGTTGGATTGCATCAAGACCCTTCTTTTACTTACTTGGAAACTATACAGAACCAATTTGTAATTGCTGGAGTGACTTCATCTGTAGAGAAGCTGGATGATATCACACGTATTCGGCTTGGAGACCAGCTTGGTCGGCAGTTTCATGAAGAAAAACCTAACATAAAGGTGATTCGGACTGGCTTATTGGCCAAAGAGGTTGGTAATGTTTCTTTGATGACATTACTTGATAGTTACCGGGTGGCAGGTGCGATCAACAGTCAGGATGTAGAAGATGTTCGCCATGCCGTTCCATCGGCTCGCTACCTTGTTTTGTCCCGGATTGAGCAAGATCACATTAGTGAGAAAAGCAATCAGACCGAATCCAATCTGGCAGATTCTGAACAAGATAAGAAAAAGGGTGAATATGAACAGGTGCGCGTGGATGTATCATTAGAGACTACACACGAGATGGGCGTATCGTTGACAATTTATGACCTACAGCAGAATTTGCATGTCTGGTCTGGTTATGTAAGCAAGACAAAAACCAACAGCAACGACTCATCGCGAACATTCAGTAAGGATAAGCGTTGGCGGGAAGAGTTGGTGGATGCGTTTGTTGATACTTTGATTGGCTTAGATCAAAGCGGTTACCCTGAACCGCCTACGCAAACAGAGGTACTGGATGATATTTTCAAGGGGTTTGTTGAAAACATGCCAGAGTCCACGAAAAAATAGTTTTTTAAGGAGTGAATGCCCGGTAACGGCGCCATAACGCTCCCTTTCACCAATTGATGTCATTTACTGAAGTGCGGTGGATACAACCAAAATATGTAGATCGCCCTTATAAAATACTTAACACATTAATCTATAAAAACCATCAATCACTTATGGTGGCGTAAAGCGCAAGGGTTGGTGCTATGCACCTAAAAGGCTTGCTCGGATTACGCTCAAAGGGTGCTACACATGGAAGTGTGGCATGAAACCAACCATTTACACCTCATTAGGGGGAAAGTCGTTTTGTATATCCAAACATCAATTTCTATCCGACTGTTCCGTTGGAATAGATAGCTATCAGCGGAAGGCAGGGGTACGCTCTGATTTGTCAGCGAGTTGGAAGATACGGCTGACGCTTAAGAGAACATCTCTTCTTCAGCAGTCCTGGCTGGCAGGCATTACCACACATCATGGGAGCACATCAATCAGACGCCGTATGGCGGATTGTGATGACTCTCCCGCAGACAATCATTGATTGTCAGGAGCGAGATATGGGCAAGGAACAGAAAAGTAGCAGGGAAGGCAAGAAAGAGGCGGCCATGACACCAAAAGAGAAAAAGGCTGCCAAGAAAGCAAAAAAGGCAGCCAGATAGCTGTCGCGTAAAATCATCATCATTATTTAAGCGAACATGCCTTATCTGAGGCCGGGCGAGAGCTGATCCATGAACGTTTCGATCATGACCGTAAAACAGTAGCAGATATGCTTGTTGCTGCATAAAACGGGACCGGAAATAATTTTCCGATCCCGTTGTCGGCGTTACGTGATGCTCAGTGCAGTTTGTATAGGACTAGTTATTACCTACTGATATGCCCGGCATGCCATGATGCATCACATCGTCGCGTGTCACGACGAACTGACGCATCATATCGTGATCCTCATGTTCCAGCAGGTGACAGTGATAGACATAACGGCCACAGTAGCCGTCAAATGTGGCATCGACTTCTACGATCTCACCGGGGTTCACCCGAACGGTATCCTTAAAACAGATTTCATTGTCTTCCATTCCATTACCTGCACTGCCAATGTTTACGGCATCGCCTGTACGCATGTGATAACCAGTTTTAAGGTTTCCAGTCAGCGCGAGAATCAGATCGCCAATACCGGCTCCTGTATAATCAGACAACATAATGTCATCACCTGATGCCAAGCTGCTAATCAATTGATTCACGAGCGCTGTATCTTCACACCCCCATTCAGTGACAATCGCATCAATAACGTGTTGCGGGGCAATCGCGAGAATAGATTCAATGGATTTTCTTGCCGCAGGTACAAACTGCACCAGATGCATATGCATCGGATGGGTGTCTGCTGTCAGATTGATAAAGCGCCAGCGTTCTGTTGAACCGTATTTCACAATATAACTGACCGGGTCCTGAAATCGTTCGGCCACAGGATAATAAGAAATGCCATCTAGAATAACACTCTTGCCCGGCCTTAGTACCGGGGAATCACTATTGAGTTCCGCTGCAGTCAACAGCTCCCACAATACAAGCACAGGCCCCATAGCCGTTGTTTTTTCTACAATAGCAACCGTTCTGACTTTATCTTTGACAGCATCAAATTGAGGTAGTTCATGCTCATAACTGGTTTTTGTAGCACTTGTCAGCAGAGCTAAATTAGTAAATCGGTCACACAACTGCATAAAATCATAGGTGCTTGTCGTTGTGTTGGCGGCTACTCTGAACATCATGACCTCAGGGTATGGCGTTCTATCCGTGCATAATTCAGGCGTGCCCCCAGTGCCATAATCGCCGTTGTTCAGGCGAGCAAAGACATCAATTGGAGTGCTGTTAGCGAAGGGAGCTTCGGCAGCATTCAGCACCACAATATCTTTGCCTGCGAGGGGGGCAAAATTGACCAGCAGATCGGCGCGCTCTGCCGGGGCAAGAATCAGATTCTCTGTTAATTGCACAGGTGCAGCGAACAGGCCTCCATCGCTACCTATCTGCTGTGTATCCACATTCACAGTTGAATAGGTATAGCCATTGATGGCATCACCTGTTCTTTCGGCAAACAGCAGGCTATAGGTTCTGGAGTTAGCTCCATTGAGAATGCGTAGTCTGTACCAGTCACCATCGACATCCGTCACTGGCCATATTTTGCCATTCACCAGTGTTAGTGGGCCGGCAAATTCAAGTGGTCCATCGCCCGATTCCACCTTGTGCAAGAGCTGAACATTTGAATTATTAAACAGTATGGATGAGTCGGCATCGATTTCATCCGGGGTTTTATGTGCGCCAGGGTTCGTTGTGCCGTCATTACTTATTGTCAGGTTACGATCCTGAATCACCAGAGCTAATCCCTTCGTTGGCAATGACAGCTTAGCCTCTTCATTATCGGTGATAATCCATGCACCGGCCATGCCTGCATAGGCGTGCAGGCGGGTGGTATGCATGGCGTGATCATGATACCAGAGCATTGTGGCGCGTTGTTTGTTTTCATAACGGCAGAGCTCACGCTGACCCGGCATGATCATACTCTCCGGCATACCATCCGAACCAGTGGCAACTTTACCGCCGTGTAGATGGGTCGAAAATCGTGCTTGGCAATCGTGTCCCATAGTTGGTTCTGCATCCGCCTCAACGCCGATTCGGTTCTGTGGGATCGCTGCACCGATGTTTTCTGTGTAACTAGAAGCAATTGCCGGGAACAGCAGGTGATCTGCTTTTTGATTGATCGCTGGATCATCTCCTTTCAGAGCATTGATCCAGGTGATGTCGATGGTCTTATCTTTTGCAACAATGATGGAAGGTCCAAGATATTTTGCCTTGCCATTTCTGCGCTTGGCATATCCCCAAACAGGTATGTCGATACAGTTAATGCCATCGTCATAGATGGTCGCGATAGCACTTTTAATATAGATCTTTTTGCGGCTTTTGGATCGTAGGTCCAGTACTTTCGGCTCTTTCAATGTAGTTTTAAATGGATGTATTACATCTGTGATTGCTGCCATGAGCTAATCCCCCTCGGATAATGTTCATCAGCCAATCGTCCTGATTGCGGTCTAGTGGATTGTTCACACTATGAGTTTCTCCCTGAAAACCTCTCCTTGTTATATAGCAGAAATTCGGTAACTGTCAAAATATGGTATTGATGGTGCAGGGAGAATCTGCTTTTTAATGTTGAATTGAATGGGTGGCTAGTGTTGATATATGATGCTTTCAGGAGCTAGTTGATTGATTGGAGAACTGATCGCGATAATCCGAGACTCCAGCGCCCAAAGCAGTAGCTGTGCTACGATGATTCGATGCGCTATTCTGAGGCAGGGGACATGCTTTTTAGAATAGTTAATGTTTTGTAAATAGGATATTATAACCTAATATCTTTATTAATGTTAATAATATGATACATTGTGTCGTATGGATGAAGTATGTTTTCTGATGATATTATAGATGTCTGCAAACAGATAGGCATGAGCCTGCAATCGTTGAGAGTAAACAGACTTAATGAGACGCAGGAAGTGATGGCTGATCGGGTTGGGGTTTCAAGAACAACGTATATCCGCATGGAGAAGGGAGATCCTTCGGTGAAGATTGGTTATTGGCTGGAGGCGGCGAAGATTACGCGTACGACTGAGCAATGGCATAAGCTGTTTTCAATTGAAAGTAGTCTGTTCGAGCAGTTTGATCAGCAAAAGAAATCCCGAAAAAGAGTACGTAGATCATCATGAAAAGCGTTTTTTACAAGGTTAACTTAACGCTGGATGATGGCTCCATCATGCATGTGGGTGATTTAGTACTTACTGGTGATCGTTGCGCCTTTCGTTACAGTAATGAATTCAATGACTCATCCCATTTATTCCCTATTGATCCGATAAATCTAACGCCGGATAAGCACGCGTATGAGGTCAATAAAGTCCTGTTTGGTGTGTTTGAAGATTCACTGCCGGATGCTTGGGGACGCAGCTTGATGGCCAGGAGGTTTGCGCTGTCACATGCGGCTCAATCGCCACATCTGCTTCTACAATATCTCGACTATAAAGCCATTGGTGCATTGTCTTATGAGCTGGAAGGGCACATGACATACGCGGCAGAGGAAGAGTCAATCCATTCCGTGGTTGAACTTGCACAAGCAGCCAGGGCGTTTGAAGAAGGGGATATGCAGGATGACGTCACACTTCAACGCTTGTTTAACGCTGCCGGCTCACCCGGTGGCGCACATCCTAAGGCTAGCGTGATAGGTGGTGATGGGCTGCTTAAGCTGGTCAAGTTTCCGAGCATTTCCGATCGCTATGATATTACAGGGCTGGAAGCTTCCTGTCTTACGCTGGCTGGTATGGCCGGTATGCGCGTGCCCGGTTTTTCTGTCATGGAAGAAGGGGGAATCAAAATGCTCTGCCTTGATCGTTTTGACCGGATAGGTGAAGGCTGTCGACACATGATCAGCATGCAGAGCCTGCTCAATGTTTCCGGCTTCTATCACTCAACGTATGTGCAGATGGCCGATGTTGTTCGTACGGTATCAAGCAATCCGTCGGGTGATCTTCAGGCGTTATTCAGGCAGATGATATTCAATGCAGTCATTGGAAATACAGATGATCACCTGAAAAACTTTTCGATGTACTATCGTGATGGTTACGCATTAACCCCTGCCTATGATCTGCTGCCTGATGTGAACCAGAATCATGCGCACACCCTTTCATTTGATCATAGCGATGTTGGGCCAAGGCGCAGTGAAGCTACAGGTACGTTGGCTGCCCGATTCAAAATTAATACATCGATGGCAGCACAAATCGTTGATGAGGTTGTGGAGATCGTTGCCACCAACTGGCGTGCTATATGTATGCAGCATGATGTTCCGGTTGCGGAGATCAACCACTTCAATCTGTATATAGAGAGGCAGGTGAATAAGCTCACTGCAGGTATGGGGGCAAGCTGAGAAGCCGGGTCTGAATGAGCCGAAAATGGAAAATCGGTCTAAAAATTGGGCTCAGGACTTGAGCCCTGATGTTGTTTCACTAGCTGGCTTGCTGGCCTGAGAACTGATTCATGAAATGGCCGACGATGAGGGCTTCTAATCCCCACAAGATAAGCACTACGACAACAGCTCCGATAATAAACATGGTAGTTCGGCTCATGTGATCTCCATAATCCTGATTGGCAGGAACGTTTTTATCCATCTGTGTTTGGTCTATACTCTATGAACAGGGGAGCTATGATGGCAAATATCAATATCGCATGGTGGAATCTGGAAAATCTGTTTGATGCGGAGCATGCATCGCGTGATCCGCGACTGAAATCAAAATTAAAATCAGAACTCAAAGGCTGGAGTGCAGAGGTGCGTGATAGAAAGATCGCGCAGCTGGCCGGTGTGATTGAGCAGATGTTCGATGGGCAGGGCCCTGATCTGCTTGGTGTCTGCGAAGTGGAGAACGAAACGGTGTTGAAGCGTCTGGCCGATGTCATCGATATACCCGGTCGTGGCTATGAAGTGATCGGGCATGCATCCCATGATGCCAGAGGCATCGACACCTCTTTTATTGTTGATACAAATAGATTGTCTGTACTAAGTCGTGATCATCAGGTGGTGATTAAACGTTCAGCTACACGGGATCTGTTCTGGGCACATTTAAAGGTGTTGACCACCAATGCTGAGTTTGTAGCCGTGGCCAACCACTGGCCATCACGCAGCGGCGGTCAGTACGCCTCTGAACCATTCCGTATGCTGGCGGGTGAAACACATGCCTATATTGTGTCCAATATGCTGGATGCAGAGCAGGGTGGCGATAAGAATTTGCCGATTATCTCCATGGGCGATTTCAATGATGAACCGTTTAATCGTTCTATGCAGGAGTATCTGTTGGGTACGCGTGACCCTGGGCAGGTGCGCTATTCCAGATCAGGTCATATGCTCAATCTGATGTGGCCGTTGATGCAGGGGCATGATCCCGGCACCTATCTCTATTCCAGTACCTGGCATATGCTCGATCAGTTTCTGGTCAGCTATGGCATGCTGCGCAGGGACAGTGAGGTGCGGGTCGATAGCGATAGTGTGGCGATTTATAAACCGGATATGATGAGAGGCAAGAGTGGCCGAGCGCGTCGCTTCAATCGCCCATCTGAAAAAGGTGGCGCCGATGTCAATGGTTATTCAGATCATTATCCTATTACGGTGGAGCTGATGGTTTAAACCGATTTAATGCAGTTCAGTTCAACGAAGACAGGTTCAATGCGGGCTTGATTATGGGCATGAATACGCATCATCAATATCAATCATGATGGCTGAGAGTTCTTGTTGAAATGACAGGGTTTGAGCGATCATCATAAGGTTGAAACGATCATATTTGAGTGAATAGGTGGCGACCGTAAATTTTAATGGTTTGTCCTTCGTGTAAGCCTTGCGTTTGTCTGAAATCTCCTGAAAGAGTTTACCGAACTTTGGAATGCCCTGAACTGAAAACCAGATTGAATCCAGCCATACTGTTTGTTCTGCAAATTGTTGTAGATCTTCGGTGAACAGTGGTACCGAGCCCTTTGCTTGTGCGAGCCCCCATTCGATTGGACGCAACGGGTGCATGCCTGCGATCAGTGCATAACCTATACTGTCCTGGATACCTGTATTCAGATGATGGTGTAGAGCCTCCAGGGCTGAGGCAGAGAAGGAGGTGAAAGAGAGCCAATGATCTGATAAGTCCAACTCATTTTTAGCAACCATGTTGTTAAGCAAAGCAGCAACACGTTCACCCAAATTTGTGCACTTTCCGCCCATGCTTTGATTTGGTGCATTACATCCTCTTGTCGATTTAAGCTCCACATAGAGATGTTTGTTGTTTTTGATATACCCGGCTTTAGAGAAATGTATAAGTACGTTTTTCAGACTATTTTCGTTTAAATACGCTTTTTTGTTTTCAGCAAGTATTTGCCACTCTTTTGTGTTGTGATTGTTGTGCATCACGAAGATGCAATCATTACCCTTTTCACACAAGGCTTTATCCAAGTCGGCGGCATGAACATCAATTTCAATCGCGTCGATCTTTTTAGCGGGCTCAAATGTCTGATCCATAAGCGCGGTGACATCTTTTGCCGTCGCTGTGCAGCGGCTACTCCAGTTATTACCATGGATGTCATCTTTTGAACTATTCAGCCCCATGGGATAATAGCGGTAGGAGCCGGCTTGATGTCCAATGATTTCCAGTTTTGTCTTGCGCGGTGTTCCAAACGTTTCACATGTCTGTAGCAATGGTGTTAGGGCTGCAGGTAGTTGATCACGTTGAAGGCGATTGGGACTAACCATGCAATCTTTTATAGAATATCCGGGAGCTTTGTTTGCATTGCACTCATATAACTGGTTGGCTATAGCACATGCAGAGAGAAGTGGCGTTAGCAGCAATAATAGAATCGAATACTTCATAATTCTCCCTCTCTAATGAAATGTCGCATAAATCTGCAGCTCCCTAAGCAGAAATCATCGTTCGATAGAATGATCAATCTCCCGATTAAAGGCTATCACCTGATAAATTCCGTTGCCAAACGAGTATGCGATTGTTGTTGGGCATGGGGATATCCTCAACAAAGTTGATGCCAGCGTCTGAGGCCAGTTGCTTAAGCCAGCAGATATCGCGAATGCCACGGGCAGGATCAGTGGCGCGCAGTCTGGCATCAAAGGCGATGTTGCCCTCACTATTATGCTGACCGTTGTCTTTAAATGGGCCATAGATGAACATCGAAGCACCTGGTCGCATTACGCTTGGAGCATTTGCGAACAGGGCAGCCACTGCCATTTTGCTCATGATGTGCAGGGTGTTGGCGCTATAAATCAGATCAAATTGCTGCGATGGCCAGTCGTGCCTGTTACAGACATCGAGCGCCAGCGGTTGTTTCAGGTTGGTAAGTGCTGCTTCATTGATTCTGCTGGAAATACCAGAATGCGTATCGGGTAGATCACTGGGCTGCCAGTTGATGGCTGGCAGCGCCCTGGCAAACATTACAGCGTGCTGGCCACTGCCACTACCGATTTCCAGTACTGTGGCGGGGACGGGCAGACGCTCTTTAAGTGCCGCAAAAATATGCGGGCCGTTACGCTGGCAGGATGCGACAAAGGGTTGATGCAATACTTTATTCATATATTCGAATCTGTTTCCTGCTTGTGAAGCTGGTGTTGAGGTCGAGAAGCATGCTTCAATGCAACCCTTTTTGCTAATCTCCGTAAAGTCCGAATGTTTTACGCCTGTGGTTTTACGTCCTGATACTTATTGGCGTATATGTTGCTATAATAGATATTCCATAGTTATCTGAGATCGGGCATGCAAAGTAGATAAACGCAGGCAGAGAGAAATGTGGTGCATGGGAGAGGTATAATGATGGTAAACAGAGATGACCGTGCTCCAACAACTGCTTTGATGGTGACTGATATGCAGTCCCGCGTTATTCGTGTGAATGCGGCATTTTGTGCGCTGACCGGATATGCATCTGACAAGATCAAGGGGTGTTCGTCATCTGCGCTGTATGTCTTGCCGGAACAGGTGTGTGATTTTGCCAGCATCGAAGCTGAAGCCTTGAAAAATGAGGGCATCTGGACGGGCGACGTCAATATCAGAAAAGAGAATGGTGAGATAATGAAGGGGGTTCAGACTACTGTTTCCACCAATGATAAAGATGAAGGGTTTTCGCATTATATTCATATCATCGAAACACTCGATACATATCACCAGGGGGGTTATGATCAGAATACGCAGCTGCCCAACCGTAATATGTTTAAAGAGATGCTATCGCAGGAACAGGCCAACGCTAAACGTAAAAAGTTTCAGTTGGGTGTACTGTTTGTAGATATAGATAATTTTAAGGTGATCAATGATTCTCTGGGTTTTGCCAGAGGTGATCTGTTACTCGGAGAGATTGCCAACCGTTTGAAATCCCAGTTGCGTGGCAACGATCTGATCGCTTGTCTGGGGGGCAACCAGTTTGCAGTTCTACTGCCTGATCTTGTGCATCCTGAAGATGCTAATATTGTTACCATGAAGTTGATGCATGCACTGGAAGAAGGCATTGACGTTGCAGGCAATGACGTTGTTGTCACCATCAGTACCGGTATTGTGATTTTCCCCGGCGATGGAGAAGACAGTGAAACACTGCTCAAACATGCTGAACGTTCGATGTACAAAGCCAAGGAAGAGGGTGGCAACAACTACCAGTTTTATAAAGCATCGATCCAGCATTCCGCCTCAAATCGGTTAAGTCTTGAAAGTGAAATGAGAAAAGCTATCGAGCGTGAAGAGTTTGTACTGCATTATCAGCCCCAGATTAATACGAATAATGGTCGTGTTGTAGGTATGGAAGCATTGATCCGCTGGCAACACCCTGTGCGTGGTATGGTGGCGCCGTACCATTTTATATCGGTTGCAGAAGAGACCGGCATGATTGTGCCGATTGGTGATTGGGTCTTGCTTGAAGCATGTCGCCAGAACAGAGCATGGCATGATGGCGGCCTGAAGAATTTGAAGGTGGCGGTGAATCTGTCGGCGCGTCAGTTCTCTGACAGGCACTTGCTGGAAAAAGTGGAAAATGCCCTGCAGGTCTCAGGTCTTGATGTGGAATTGCTGGAACTGGAGATTACCGAATCTGTTATCATGAAGGATATTGAAGGTACGATTGCACTACTGGAAAAACTGGCTGCGATGGGGTTAACCCTCGCTATTGACGATTTTGGTACCGGATATTCATCATTGAGTTATCTCAAACGCTTCCCCATCAATAAGCTGAAGATAGATAAATCCTTCATCGATGATGTGATGACCAATGAAGATGACGCCACCATTGCCGAGGCTATTATCGGGCTCTCGCATAATCTAAAATTGGATGTGATCTGCGAAGGTGTTGAAGATGAAGACCAATTCAATTGGTTGCAAGCGCGTTCATGCAATGAAATTCAGGGTTATTATTTCAGCAAGCCGCTACCAGCGGATGCGTTTGAAGCCTTTGTGAGAGAAAGAAACGCGCTGTTTTGATTGAGCAAGGCAGAGTGCTTTTTCTTTTTGGTTGGTCTGGATAAACGATGCCATTGTGTAGTAGCCGCTAAATAGTATTCATATTCGGTCGTTGCATATTAGGCTAATATCACGCTATCCGGGGGAATGCAGAAAATGAGTATCTCCATGGATAGCTCTTCGATTGAGGTGATGAGATGGTAATCGTACATTTAAATGTTGAAGACAGGCTGTTGATGCATGTCTGAGTCGGTATCTACGTCTGTGGAGAAAGATTCGGGCAGGGCTAAAACGTCTCTTGTGCGGCGCTTTTTTATGATATTCGCTTGCATCCTGTCATTGATGCTGCTCTCGCTCTGGGGACTGCCCACTGCTATGGAATATGCTGCAGCATCATGGTTGCAAAAACATGGCGTAAAAGATGCGGCCATTGAAAATATCGATCTCAATCTGTTTCGGGGCACATGCTCCATTGAGGGGTTGAGGGCAGGAGAGGGGCTGAACGTCGGGCACTTCTCAATGCAGATTGATTGGCAGGCATTATTGAATCATGTTGTGCATATTCGCGCTCTACAGATCAATAAGGCCGTGGTAGATCTCACTCAGAAAACTGAGGCATGGCAGTTGGCAGATATTCAGATGCCGGCATCCGAAGTGGACGTTGAACAGAACGTGGCCGAAGATGATAGTGATAAACCATGGCTGATTATTGTAGATGATATGGTGTTGTCCGAATTGGATATGCGGGTTACCGCCAATGATTTTTCCCTGCATCTTCCGGTTAAATCATTAAAGCTTTCACTCTCAGGCCTTCACGAAAACCAGCAGAAGATTGTGCATGATATTGAACTGGGGCCGACTACGTTTTCCGGTTTCAAATATAAAGTAAAATATCAGCATCTTAACAGCAGAGGAGAGACCTCCTTATCACTGCTTTCCACTGATCTGTTGCAGTCTATGCAGAACCGTAAGCTGGCTCTTGATCTGGCTGAACTTAAGGTGGCGAATGATGCGGATAAAGCGCTGCTATCGCTGCTGTCGTTACAGCTTGCTGATGTGGACGTACGTGGCGGAAAGCAGTTTGTTGTTGGGTCCGTTGATATGCATGAGGTTCAGGTTGAAAAGGCGCTAACCGGCAACGGAGTAGTTGCGCTGGATCGTCTGCATGCAGAGAACATCGATGTGGATCCGGCTGGGTCTGTTGACCTCGCCACGTTGACATTGGATGCACTCTCGGCCGATGGTTTTGCCGGTGATGATCACTTTCGGGTGAAACAGCTTGCGTTGAGCACATTCTCACGCGCCGCCGACGAAACACTCTCCCTGGGCAGTTTGCAGCTTCAGAACAGTGAATTTAAACAGGGTAAACAGTCATTGGGTAGTATTGGTCATACAACACTTGAACACTTCTCGATGCGTGGCGTGGATACAGGTGCATTTAAGCTATTGAAACTGGATGCTGTGCAGCTTCCATCCAATGGGCAGGGGGATCTTGGCACCATAGGCAGCATTCAGGCAGATACGGTGATGCTTGATCACAATGGACTCTATCGTGCTAAGCAGCTGAAATTTGATGATGTGAACACTACAATCGTGATACAGAAAGATGGAACCTTGGCAGTGCTGGATGCTATATCCAAATCGCAGCCGGCCAGTAATGCCAACCCCAGTGCCGTAAGAGAATCTAAACAACGATCCGCATCCAGTGCCGGTAAAGCAGATACAGAACCGGATTCAGTGGTAGTAAAAAAAGAGCCGGCTAAAGAGCCTGTGGTGATGATTGATGAATTGATAGTTTCTGCAGGCAGTCATATTGCTTTGCATGATCTGTCGGTGGTACCGGCATTGAATACGGAGATGCGTGTTCAACATTTTCGTTTTGCACCCTTGGATAGTTCAGGCAAACAAGCCGGACAGCTTGATATGCAGATGCAAATGGGTAAATCCGGAGCTTTGAAGGTGAAAGGCAAGCTTTTACCTGCGGCAGGAGACGCTTTACGAACGGATTTGAATGTGGAACTGAAAAATTATGATCTTGCGCGCCTGTCCGGTTATATCGAAACTGATTTTGGCAAGTCGATTAAAACAGGCCAGTTTAATCTGAACAGTTCGATGAAAATCGCCAAGGGTAGCCTGGATGCGAAGAACAGGGTGTTGATTCGCCAGCTGGAGTTGGGTGATTCCAAACAGCCGGGCAAGGCCGACATGAAGCTGGGCATGCCTGTCGGGGCCGCGCTGAATATGTTGCGAGATGGTCGTGGTGATATTGACCTTGAAGTGCCAGTCAGTGGTAAATTGGATGATCCTGATATCAGCCTGAACGCGATTATCAATAAAGCACTGCTCTCTTCGTTAAGTACAGGTGCGATGACCTATGCAACGCTGCTACTACAACCTTACGGTAGCATTATTCTTGCCGCTGATCTGGCTAGCGATCTGATTGCCGAGGCCGCTAAACCTAAACTGACACCGGTAGTTTTTGAGGAATTACAAACCACCTTGAATCCGAATATGCAGGATTACGTTGCCAAAATTGCAGCCCTGTTAATCAAGAGTGATGAGTTTCGTCTGCAGATTTGTGGCGTGGCAACACGCATTGAAGGTGAACCTGTGCCCAGACCACCGGCCGTGGAGGGTGAAGCTATTCCGGCGAAGCCACCGCAAGCGAAAACGGATGCCGCCTTGCTTCATGTTGGGCAGTTACGTTCAGATGCAGTCATGAGTGCATTGCAGGCAAAGGGCGTGACAACGGATCGACTGTTTACCTGTCGAAGCAATATTGATGAGGCCAAGCTTCAAGCTCAGCCCAGAGTGGAATTGATATTAAATTGATCATGAACTGAAACTGGATTGATGCAATCCACAGTCGGTAGATGCAAGGCTTCTAGTATCAGTCTGGAGAGGAATTGGTTGCCGTGTTTGTTCAGGTGAACGCCGTCTGTTGTGAGTATGCCTGTTGCCGCATTATGCGTATTATGTGTGCTGAGATAGGTCATGAATGCCACTCTTAGATCAAGCAGTTGTGAACCGGTCTCATGGGCGATATCTCTGCTGATTTGCGCATAGTGATCAAGCATGTTGTCGTAGTTGTTGCCTCCATTTAATTGTTCGCCAATCAGGGAGGGGGTACAGAGCATAGTGTGTGCACCGATTGTTTGAATACGTGCGATGATCTCTCTTAAACCGGCATCAAAATCCGCGGCTGTTGTGCCTCTGTTATGTTGCCAGTGCCAGACGTCATTCACACCGATATAAATTACCACGATGGATGGTTGATGCTGTAGTACATCACGATCCAGGCGTTTCAGGCAGTGCGGCACTCTGTGCCCGTTAATGCCTGCCCCGATGAGCTCAATATCCAGCTTGGGGTATTGTTTGGTAATCTGTTTCGAGATTCGGGTGATATAACCATCGGGTAGCAGCCCTGATTGGGTGATGGAGTCACCGAGGAAGATGATTTTTATCGCTTGTTGCAGCTTGATCGATGGCGGCTTTATGATCCTTGTGTTTTCTATCATGGCAGTATTGAATCATCTTTTCTGTCTGGTATCCAGTTGCTAAAGCCGTTATGGTTGTTTGGTGTGATGTGGTTTGTGATGACTGCAAAAAATCAATGAGGGGATAGTTCATGGCAGATAAGATTTTAGTAGAAGTAAGCGATGCAGACCTGAAAGCTATTGAAAGTGCAATCGCAGCCATCAAGGTGCGTGTTTCATCTTTTGGTGCTACCGACACGGAGCTGTTAGAAGATCTGGTGCCTCTTAAAGCATTGAAAAAACGGATTATCGCAGCACGCGCTGAGGCTTAAGTCTGGCTCAGACTATTCAACAACACTGTTTTGATTATGGGATCTTTGACGGAGTATGTTCTGCAATCTGAAACAGTGGCATTGGATATTCTTTATCAGGACGAATGGCTGGTGGCGATCAATAAGCCGGCGCAGGAAATGGTAACTGTATATCGGATACTGGCCCGGGTTGAACTGCCCTATCCGGTAGGTCGTTATCAGAGCGAGCGCTATGTGCTGCTTTCTGTCACCCCCGAAACCGGGAGAAAAC
The DNA here is from genome assembly GCF_003665155.1 of Mariprofundus sp. EBB-1. Lineage (GTDB taxonomy): Bacteria > Pseudomonadota > Zetaproteobacteria > Mariprofundales > Mariprofundaceae > Mariprofundus. The sequence continues at coordinate 30,233 of NZ_RCFQ01000014.1, forward strand.
ACCAGATTCGCCGCCATCTCAGATATAATTAATGGTTCTATTGTAATACTTATATTTATGTAATCTGTTGAATATTAAGGTGTTTGATAGATATAACATGTTTAGGCATGTGGAGAGTCATCATTCCGGGCTGTCGAGAGAGCTATAGCCACCCACTATGGGGTAAACCGGCCATCCATAATGGTGAAGCTGACTCGTGATGTTATGGTGTGACTGTGATATTTCAGCCCACTTAGGTTGTTCGATATTAAAAGCTAAACTAACTAATGCTCCTAAATTTTCTAACCTTTTGAGGTGAATGAAAGGAGGACAATAGTGCCATCCTTTAATTTTTCAGCTCTGCTTTATAAATATGAATAAAAGATTCTGTTTTTTTCGATATATAGTTAGGTTGCGCCGATGAAATCGTTTGGAGATAGCTTGCGCAGTTTAAGTGCCATGCGCCGTTTGCAGTGGATCTGTTCCATGCTGGCTGTTGTCGGTTGTCTCTATGCTGTTGCGAGCATCCATAGTCATGATGATGGTCTTCATGCGCTCGGTGGATCCTGTATCAGCTGCAGTCTTGAAGATGTCGCGGCACACGGTGCAGCGCCCTCCGTGGTATTTGATGCCACAGCAAACCTATCCCATATCGACTCGGCAATTTCTCAAGCTGCTGCCTATGTAGCCGTTGCGAGCATTTCAGCCCTTATTCGCGCGCCTCCCTTTTTCTCCTGATTTAACTCTGTGCCTATAGGCACAACAAACAAACATAATCAGGAGATGAATAATGAGATATGCACAACTGTGCATCATGCTTGCCGTGGTCCTTTGGGGGCCTGGTAGTGCATATGCTGCAAGTGAAATTGAAGAGTTGAAAATTCAGCTTCAGCAGATGATGAAGCGCATTGAACAATTAGAACAAGCAGCTGCAACGAAAGCGTCCGCAGAAAGCCACATTAAAGTGGCTGCGAACCCTGTTGAGAAAGCAAAAGAACCTGAAACTCCAACCCGTAAGGTAGTGCGTGCTGCTATTGGTGAGAACAGTGGTAATCCATCGCTTTCGCTTGTTGGGACCTTTACTGGGCAACGCATTCGCGGCAGTGGTGGTGTGAGAAGCAGTAGCTTCCTGCCGCTATCCGAAGCTGAAATTGTCTTTGGCGCCAATATTGATCCGCATGCGCGGCTCGATGTCACTGTCACCGGAGCTAATGGTACAATGGCCGTTGAAGAGGGTTTTATTACAGCCAATCTGCCATGGGGATTAAATCTGCGAGCTGGTCGTAAGTTTTTGCCGGTGGGCATGGTCAATGAAAAACATCCGCATGCGCTGATATATGCAGATCGCCCTAATGGTCTGGTCAATATGTTCGGGCCGGAGATCTTTGTTGGTGATGGGGTATTGATTGATCGGCCGTTTTTTGTAGGGGATTCGGTGCAGACGTTGACTGCCGGTTTCTTTAGCACCCAAAACGATGTGGCTTTTGATCCAACCGGCACTAGTCAGTATGCGGGTATAGCGCGCTGGAGTGGACTCTGGGATCTGAGTGATGCTGCAACATTTGATCTTGGCGCAAACTATCTGCAGGGTAAAAATGGTATTGCTACAAGTCACTCGTTGACTCGCGTTGCTGGTACCCATTTCGCACTTAAATATCAGGGCCTTTCGCAAGCCGGATTCAGTCTGGAGGGCGAGTGGTTGCGCCGTTGGCAGCAGATGGGGGCAGGGGTTACAACAGCAGTGAACGACGGCAGTTATCTGCTTGCAACAGCTGCACTTGATCGGAATTGGAAGCTCTTTTCCCGTTTTGATTACTCTCGACTTTATGATCAGGCGACACCAATCAGATTAACCGAGCGGGCGATCTCTGCAGGTCTAGTCTGGAATATCAGTGAATTTCAGGGCATTACCCTGCAATACAAACATACCCGCAACGCTTTAACAGCAGTTGCCACCGATCTGGGCATTGCAGCTGGTGGTCGTGCCAATGCCTGGTATTTGCGCTGGGTTGTAGCCATTGGTCCGCATCGTGCACACCAATACTAAGGAGAGTTCTATGAATAAATTTAAATATATCATGTTAACCATGCTGCTTCTGCTTCCCGTAGTTGCAGATGCAGAGCCATATATTGTCGCCACACTGCCTGCACTGGGTCAAATCGCTGCGGCAGTGGCTGGAGAGGATGGAAAAGTTAAAGTGTTGGCAAGGGTGGGGCAGGACCCTCACTTTGTACTGCCTAAACCAACACTTGCCCGTCACCTTGCCAAAGCAGATCTGTTGGTTACAGCAGGGCTGGCACTGGAGGGGGGCTGGTTACCACCACTGATTGCGCTTTCGCGCAACAATAGGATTCGTCCCGGGCAAGCAGGTTATGTTGCCGGTGCTGATGCCATTGAAGTGCTAGGCATGATGGACAAGGTGGACCGGTCGATGGGTGATGTGCATCCGGAAGGCAATCCGCATTGGTGGCTGGATCCGCTCAGAGCAGCGGTGGTGGCCTCCGCTATTGCTGAACGACTGGCAAAGATCGACCCGGATCATGCCGCAGCTTATCATCAGCGAGCAACGGCTTTTGGCAAGCGCTTGCAGGCATTGGTGAACATCTGGAAACCAAGATTGGCAGGGGCAACTTCGGTAGTCAGTTATCACGACTCTTACCTCTATTTCAGTCAACGCTTTGGCATTCCCGTTGTCGGTTTTATTGAACCCAAACCGGGTGTTGAAGCTTCGACACGTCATCTTGATACCCTGTTAACCGTGATTGCCCGTGAGCATGTCGGCCAGATCTGGGTGGAGCCATATCATATGGGGCGTATTGTTAAGCGGGTAGCATCGCTCTCCGGCGCTGAACTGGTGAACATGCCGGATGCGGTGGATGGTGAGGGTGCTGATGGTTATCTGGCCATGATTGAGTCGCTGCTTAAAGGCGCTGGAGTAGGGCGTTGATTCTCTGGTTCAGCCTAGCGGCCTGTTTGCTTGTCTCGTTCTATTTGCCGGTGCTTGGCCAGCAGATTCTTCAACGCAGGATTATCTTTGTCGATCTGGCACTGGCTCAAGTGGCTGCGGTTGGTTATGCCGTAGGTATGGCGGTCGATGGTAATGGCATGCTTTACGCTGCGGTGATTACAGCCGGAGTGGTTGTGTTGTTGGCTCTATTTCCGGATAAGAGTGACCTGCCCAAAGAGGCTGTAATGGGAGCGCTTTATGCCTTGGCCGTTTCCATTGGCATGATGGTTTTAGCAATGCTTCCGCATGCCGAAGGGCAGATGATGGAGTTGATGTTTGGCAGTGTGCTTGGCGTGAATGAGACAGAGTTGATGATTATGGCAGTGGCGGGAGCTGTGGCGCTGTTATTATCTAAACAGCGATTCGGAGATCATCTGCTTGGACGTATTATCTTTTATGGATCGTTGGCGATTGCCGTAGTGCCTGCGATCTATGCGGTGGGTGTGATTCTGGTTTTTGCGATGCTGGTGATGCCGGGGCTTTCTGTATGGCGTGATGGTAATAATGGTTCGGCACTGCAAACAGTGGCTGTTGCTGCAGTGGCGAGTGTGTGTGGGATCATCTTCTCTGACTACTTTGATTATCCACCTTCATCGGCCGTTGTTGTGTTTCTGGCCGCGATTTCACTGATCTGGCGTGGGATTTCGAAGATAAAAAATAGATAGTGAATAAAGCTGAACGGGTAGAGGAGAGGCTCCGGTCATCGTTAGGAATAGACCATCTGTTACCGCCCCTTTCGTCTGGCGATGCTTCACTAGCCGATCCATAGATGCCAATCACTGACTGTCCGAGTTTGGCCCAGCCTGTCGCTATATTACTGCAGGGAATCGGGATGCAATCGGTAGCGATTCTTTAATTAACAAATGGGGTTAACAGCGCTTTCCTTTTCACATCTCCCATGCATGCTTCGCGCATGCTGGATATTCTTTATCAGGACGATTGGCTGATCGCGATCAATAAACCATCAGGTTTGCTCGTGCACCGCTCGATGATTGATCGGTATGAAACCCGCTTTGCCGTGCAGATGCTGCGTGATCAGATCGGTCAGCATGTGTTTCCGGTGCATCGGCTTGATAAACCAACTTCCGGTGTGTTGCTGTTTGCCTTGAATTCTGAAACCGCCCGCAAGATGGGCGAGCTGTTCAGTGCCGGAGTTGTCTGTAAGGAGTACCTGGCTGTGGTGCGCGGATATACGGAAGAGCAGGGCATCATCGATTATCCACTCAAAGAGGAGCTGGATAAAAAGAGCGACAGAAAGGCAAGGCAGGATAAAGAAGCCCAGGAAGCCGTTACGGCGTACCGGCGTCTTGCGACAGTGGAGCTGCCTTATGCCGTCGGTCGCTACCAAACGGCAAGATACTCATTGGTCCATCTGATGCCAAAAACAGGCCGCAAACATCAGTTGCGTAGACATCTCAAGCACGTATTTCACCCAATAGTGGGAGATACCACGCATGGTGATGGCAAACAGAATCAATTTTTTCGTGATCAATTCAATACCCATCGTCTGTTGCTGCATGCAAATCGACTCAGGTTTGTGCATCCTGAAACAGCTTGCGCGGTGGACATTCATGCACCGCTGCAAGGTGATTTTGCCGACGTTATGAGTGCTATCGGTCTTGGTGATGCAGTCTCGGGGTGAAGACGCAGCTGGTGTGATGGCCTGGCTGTCTGTTTATTTACAGTGTCTTTTTTTAGCGGGGCCTGATTTGAAGCGATGCGTTCTTTTCCCATCCTGCCTGTGATCTGTTTTGCCCGCATTGGTGGAGGGTTTGGGAAACAGTGACCAGAGTAGTGCTTCATCCACGTCATCATATTCACCCGTTGATAGATTATCCAGATTGATCGGGCCAATGGCATAACGAATCAGGCGCAGGGTGGGGTAACCGACTGCTGCGGTCATGCGGCGCACCTGTCGGTTGCGTCCTTCAGATATTTGTAGGCTAATCCATGTGGTGGGAATCTCTGCGCGGACACGAATGGGGGGGGTGCGCGGCCATAAGTTGGCAGGTTCATTCATTCGGATGGCTTGGGCTGGCAGCGTCATGCCATCTTTGAGTTTTACGCCATCACGCAATGCTTGTATCGCATCATCGCTGATCTGGCCATCCACCTGCACCCAGTAGGTTTTTTTAAGTTTGTGGTCGGGATGCGAGATACGATTCTGTAACGGGCCATCATTGGTCAGCAGTAGCAAGCCTTCACTATCGCGATCCAGACGACCAGCCGCATAAATGCCGGGCAAACGGATGTAATCAGCCAGTGTTTGCCGTTCATTCGCATCGGTGAACTGGCATAGCACCTGAAAGGGTTTGTTGAATCGAAGCGTGGTCATACACTGCCAACTATGAATCACAGCTTTCGATAGCGCCAGAGAGCCGGCGTATGTTGCACTAAGTTGTGGAATCCAGAGCATAGCGCAAAATTGATATCATGGCGGTAGAGGCTCTTATGCAGAATAACGACTTTGTGAATGGTTTGCTCGATTTTGTAAAAAGGTCTCCGACACCTTTTCATGCAGTGCAGAACATGGTTGCTATGCTGGAAGCTGCAGGCTTTCAGCGGTTGACGGAAAAGGAGCAGTGGCAGCTGAAAGATCAGCCTGCTGGTGGTAAATATGTTGTTACGCGGAACGATTCATCGATCATTGCGTTTCGCTTAAACCAGCCTCTGACAGCAGGCATGTTTATGGTGGGAGCGCACACCGATAGTCCATGTTTGAAAGTCAAACCCAATCCTGAAGTGATGAATCAGAATTATTTGCAGCTGGGTGTTGAAGTGTATGGCGGTGCCTTACTCAACCCCTGGTTTGATCGTGATCTTTCCCTCGCCGGGCGTGTCAGTTATGTCGATGCTAATGATCAGATTGCGCATCAACTGATTGATTGGCAAAAAGCGATTGCCATTGTTCCGAGTCTGGCGATACATCTGGATCGGGAAGCCAATGAAAACCGCACCATCAACAAACAAGAGCATCTGGCTCCGGTATTGATGAGGCTGCCTGAGCAAGAGGTGGATAATAGTAAAGAAGCCGGCCCGCGTTTAAAAATGCTGTTGTTGGATATGATCAATGCGCAAATGGAAGCTGCCGGCAATCATAAAGTAGCAGCCGTGCAGGTGCTCGATTATGAGTTGAGTTTTTATGATGTGCAGGCACCGGCTGTGGTGGGTTTGCAAGATGATTTTATCGCCAGTGCCAGACTCGATAATCTACTTAGCTGCTATACCGGTTTGATGGCGCTTATGGGCGATGATACTGGACAGAATGCCTTGCTGGTCTGTAACGATCATGAAGAAATTGGCAGTGTCTCGGCCGCCGGAGCACAGGGGAACTTTCTAAAATCGGTGCTGAAACGGCTGACCGGCAGTGAAGAGAGTATGTCGCGCATGATTGCATCCAGCATGATGATCTCTGTTGATAATGCGCATGCTGTGCATCCCAACTACCCTGATAAACATGAGCCCAATCATGGCCCGCTCATCAATGCCGGGCCGGTCATCAAAATGAATGCCAATCAGCGTTATGCCAGCAATAGTGAAACCAGTGCTCTGTTCAAGCATCGCTGTGATCAAGTGAATGTGCCGGTGCAGTCCTTCGTGGTGCGCTCCGATTTGGGCTGTGGCAGTACGATTGGCCCGGTTACTGCGAGCGGACTGGGTGTGCGCACCGTTGATATTGGTGTGCCGACATTTGCCATGCACTCGATTCGTGAACTGGCTGGATACAAGGATGCCTTTTATCTCTATAAGGTGTTACGTCACTATTACACCTGATTGATCAGGAGGTTGATGGGGATGGAAATGTCATCAGTGTACGCCGGTGCAACAAGGCGCGTAAATGTTGATGCCGTTTATAACACCATCTTCACATCAGGGTGCGCATGTAATGTCTGATAAATAGCGTCGATTTGTGCCTTGCTGGTAGCGGTAATGGTGACGGTTACGGCCAGGTACTTGCCTGTGCGGCTGGGTTTTGATGTTACTGCACCTTCACCAAGGTTAGGAGTATGTTTACGCACAATCATCACTACATCATTTTCAAAATATTTATGATTGGTTCCCATTGCCTTAATTGGAAACTGACAAGGGAACTCCAACAGTGTCTCTTCGCTCACAATAACTCCTAATGTTCCTGAGATAAGCTTTAAAAGCCCTAAATATCGTCAATTGTGCTGATCATGCAATATCAATGATCAGAGAACAGCGAAAGTTCATTTGTAATACGATGCCGAGAATGGCGACTACGGGCCATGAAACGTATTCAAAACTATGCATTGGTTCTGTTATCGCTGCTCTTGTTCAATGTGAATGATGCATTGGCAAGTGAGGTGGTTTATCTGACCCAGACGAATTGTCAGTTTATTGAGGCTGAAAATGGTTTGGATCATCATTTCCAAAGCCGCTCTTCCGATGATTGTGTGCGCTTGAATGAAAAGAGTGCGGATCAACGTTTGGCTAAAGCAAAGGTGTTGCGACTGAAGGCGGGCGATTATCTTTTTCGTGTGCAAAACCGCGATGTCTCTTATGCCTTGGGTTTCTGGTTGCGTGGTGCAGGCTTGTCTCGATTGAGTTTGCCCGGCGTTTCCGGGGGTGGTATCGCAATGGGACAAAGCAGAGATTATGCCGTAGCACTTGTGCCGGGAACATATATCTACTCTTGCCCTTTGAACCCCACCCCAGATTATATCTTACACGTAGAATAGGAGAACAGATGTTTAAACGAATAATGCCATTAATGTTGTTGGCGGGTATGTTAGTGCTATTTTTTGGGCTCGATCTTGCGCAATATATCAGCTTTGATGCATTGGCAGAGCATAGAGTCAGTTTGCTGAGCTGGGTGGATCAGCATGCCATGCTGGCTCCGCTGGCATATATATTATTGTATGTTGTTGTGGTCGCATTTTCATTGCCGGGCGGCTTGGTGATGACGGTAAGTGGCGGTTTTCTGTTTGGTGCAATTGCTGGTGGAATGTATGCTGTGATTGGCGCCAGCTTGGGCGCAACAGCCCTGTTTCTGATCGCGAAAACATCCGTGGGTGATTATCTGTTGTCGAAGGCGGGTGACATGGTGCATAAGATGCAAAAGGGGTTTGCCGAGGATGCCTTAAGTTATATGTTTGTATTGCGTTTGGTGCCGCTGTTTCCGTTCTTTATTGTTAATCTCGTGCCGGCTTTTTTAGGTGTGTCTTTGCGTACATATGTAGTTGCTACATTTTTCGGCATCATGCCTGCTACCTTCGTTTATGCCTTGGCCGGTTCTGGTTTTGGTAGTGTGTTGGATCAGGGGCAGGGTGTAACACTTACAGGTGTTCTCACACCTGAAATGTTGGCTGCATTGTTGGGGCTGGCATTGTTAGCGATGATCCCGGTTATTTATAAACGAATGAGTAACAGCACTAAGGTTTAAAACCGTCCTGTGAGTGAGGGCGAAAGGAGAAACGCATGAGTCAGGTTATGGATAAAATACTACATGTTGATATTTGTGTGATCGGTGCAGGTTCAGGTGGTTTGAGTGTTGCTGCCGGAGCATCTCAAATGGGCGCAAAGGTGGCGCTGGTAGAAAAGGCTGATATGGGTGGCGACTGCCTGAATACTGGCTGTGTACCGTCAAAGGCTCTGTTGGCAGCAGGCCATGCGGCCCAGTCGATGCGTGATGCCGATGCGTTTGGTATTCAATCTCAGATACCTGAGGTGGATTGGCAGCAGGTGCATGATCATGTGCATAGCGTGATTGGTGCGATTGCTCCGAATGATTCGCAACAGCGTTTTGAAGAGCTGGGCGTGACGGTTATTCGTGCGGCTGGAAGCTTTGAAGATGAGCGCACGTTGCGGGCTGGTGATACATTGATTCGTGCAAAGTATTTTGTCCTGGCGACGGGTTCTTCTGCTTTTGTGCCTCCGATTGATGGTTTGCAGGGCATTGATTATTTCACCAATGAAAATATTTTTGATAATAGTGAAGCAATAGAACATTTGATTGTGATTGGCGGTGGCCCGATTGGTATGGAGTTGGCGCAAGCACATTTGCGTCTGGGTGCGAAAGTTACGGTGATGGAGATGGCCCGTCTGTTGATGAAAGATGATCCCGAATTAACCAAGATTGTGATTGATCGTTTGGCATCAGAGGGTATGGACTTTTATGAGGGTGGACGTGATCTGCGTTTAGAGAAAAATGCAGATGGGAAAATTGCAGTGCGATGCCAAACCGATGCGGGAGCGCAGTGCGTGGTGGGTTCTCATCTGTTGATTGCAACCGGGCGACGTGCCAATGTGAATGGATTAAATCTGGAGGCTGCAGGCGTTGTCTATAGTCCTAAGGGTGTCGAAGTTGATGCGCGTTTGCGCAGTAGCAATAAACGCATCTTTGCGATCGGCGATGTGGCAGGCCCTTATCAGTTTACCCATATGGCGGCCTATCAAGCGGGTATTATTATTCGCAATATGTTGTTTAAGTTGCCTGCTAAGGTGGATTACTCTGCCGTGCCGTGGGTCACGTATACAGATCCTGAATTGGCGCATGTAGGGATGAGCGAAGCAGATGCCAATAAGGCGGGTAAAGAAATTCGCGTGTTGCGTTGGCAATTCAAGGAAAATGACAGGGCACAGGCCGAGCGGCGCACTGAAGGTCTGGTGAAAGTGATTACTACCCCCAAAGGGCTGATTCTGGGTGCGAGTATTGTGGGATTACATGCAGGAGAATTGATTCATCCATGGATTCTTGCTGTGACGCAAAAACAGAAGATTGGTGCGATGGCTTCCATGATTGCACCTTATCCGACACTCGCGGAAGTGAATAAACGTATTGCGGGCAGTTTCTATACGGAGAAATTGTTTTCTAATACAACACGATGGATCGTACGTTTTCTGATGCGTTTTTAATGTGATCATTTCCGACACAGTCAAGGCGAAAATAATTGACCGTTTTATTCAGGCGGGTATATTGCCCGACTGAATAGGAGTTTTATGATGAAAAATGTATTATTGATGAGTGTGTTTGGTATGTTGATGACAGTGGCATTTGGCGGTCAGTCCGTATCTGGCGTGTCTCTTGTTTCAGCTGCTTATGCAAGCGGTAACGAACATGGCCATGATGATGATCATGAACATGGATATGGAGGCGCTTGTCCTGATGGTGTAGCAACCTGTATTCGTGCAGATGGTTCCAGTTATACTGACCTGAATAATCTTCCTGCAACTGCTTCCGGTAATGAAAACGATGATGGTACTACCAGTGCTACTACTTCTACGACTACAGGTACGGATACATTCGCGAATCCGAGAAATCAGCGTTCATTCTAATTGTAACTTGTTTCTTTAAAGGCGTCCCTGATGGGGCGCCTTTTTCATGCTGGATGAAAAATATTGTTGAAGCTGATTTGCAGAGAAACCTTCTTGTGGCCTTGATATTTACGGTGTTTGTGGCTTTCAACCCTTGCAATGATGACGTGCGCTGTGAGTATTGGAGATGATGAATTTGCGATTTTCGATATTTACCTATTGCTGTGGTCTGTTGTTATTGATGTGTCCGCTTTTTGCGTATGCAGCGAGCAACACGGTTGTCCGTGATGTGCGCCTGTGGACCGCACCTGATCATACGCGCCTTGTGTTCGATCTGAGTGGAACAATGAATTACAAGCTGTTTCGCTTGCATGAACCTGAACGTATTGTCATTGATATGGAGCGGGTCACCCTGAAGTCCGATTTAAAAAAACTAAGCTTGCCTGATCCAGTGATTGAGAAAATTCGTTCTGGCTCTTCTACTCCGGGTAGTGTGCGTATAGTGATTGATGTGAAGGAAAAGGTTCAGCCGCGCTCTTTTTTACTAAAACCTATGAAAGATAAGCCGAATCGACTGGTGGTGGATTTGATGCGGCCTGAAAAAACAACGAAAGTGGCCAAGGGCGCTATGTCAGCTGATGGTAAGAAGCAACTTGTGATTGCTGTTGATGCAGGGCATGGCGGAGAGGATCCCGGAGCAACCGGGCCACATAAAGTCAGAGAGAAGGATATTACTCTCGCTGTAGCCAAAAAACTGGCTAAAAAAATTAATGCTCATCCGGGTATGAAGGCTATTTTAATTCGAGAAGGGGATTATTTTGTAGCGTTACAGAAAAGGGTCGCTTTGGCGCGTAAAATGCGGGCTGATTTGATGATCAGTATTCATGCTGATGCTATTAACATTCGAAGTGTGAAGGGAGCTAGCGTCTACACGCTGTCCGAAAAGGGCGCGACTCCGGATAGAGCTGCCAGAGCTTTGGCAGCAAAGGAAAATGCTGCCGATGATGTTGGTGGAGTGGCCTTTGAGCAAATAAATGATCCGCTGGTGAACCTTATTCTGGGCGATATGCTTCGACGCGCGAGTTTAAACAGTTCCCAGTTATTGGCTGAAGAGGTGTTAATGCGGTTGAAAAAAGTTGGTCCGGTCAAATATACAGAACCCAAGCATGCCCGCTTTTATGTGTTGAAAGCGATGGAGATACCGAGTGTGCTGGTTGAACTCGATTTCATATCGAACCCGGCGCGTGAAAAGAAATTGAAGAGCGCACGCCATCAAAACGATCTGGCATCTGCCTTGTTTGATGCCAGTGTGGGTTTCTTCCGTAAAATGGGGCGTTTAAAGCAATCGAATGCCCGCAATGTTCAACCGCCATATCGACCATTGGCAAGCGCGCTTGATTACGCCAGCGCATACAATAATAATGACATCTACTGATCTTTATCGTCGCCTGTTGGGCTTTTTGTTGCCTTACAAAGGCCGCTTAAGTATTGCTGTATCTTGTATGGTGGTGTTGGCTGCCTGCACTGCCGCGATGGCCTGGATGTTGAAACCCGTATTGGATGAAGCGCTTTCAGGCAAAAATGAGGATCTGATTTATATTATTCCTCTCTTGGTGATCGTGCTATATCTGATCAAAGGGGCGGCCTATTTTGGTCAGGCTTATATCATGGGTTATATTGGTCAGAAGGTTATTTTTGATCTGCGTAATCTGCTTTATCAGCGTTTAACTGCTCAATCCCTGGCCTTTTTTGCGCATCGTAAAACCGGGGAGCTGTTAGCGCGTCTCTCATATGATGTCACGCTGGTGCAAGCGGCTGTAAGTACTGCTGTGACGGCATTAATGCGTGATGCCATTTCTATTGTGTTTCTGCTGGGCGTGATTCTGATCCAGGACTGGTTATTGGCATTGATTGCGATGCTGGTATTTCCCGCTGTGGTTTATCCTATTGCCCGTTTTGGTCGAAAAATGCGTCATTCCACCCTCGATGGGCAGGCCGCGATGGGGGATTTGACCTGTTTGCTGGAAGAGACGGTAGGTGGTATTCGGGTAGTGAAAGCCTTTGGTATGGAAGGGTATGAGCGCGGGCGTTTTCGCAAGTTTACCGGTGACTTTATGTCGCATCAGCTGAAAATATTCAAAGTGAATGCACTCTCGTTTCCTATTATGGAATTGCTGGCAGGCTTCGGTATTGCCGGCGTGTTGCTATATGGTGGCATGCGTGTGGCATCCGGTGAAACGACCGCAGGCACATTGGTGTCGTTTCTTGCTGCTGTGATTATGCTCTATGAACCTGTGAAACGATTGTCTCGGGCAAATAATGAGATTCAGCAGGGCTTGGCTGCCGGAGAACGTATTTTTGAAGTGCTTGATGAGCATGTTGAAGTCGAAGATGCGGCACATGCACATGTCTTGCCGCCATTCTCGAATGCTATTAAATTTGAACAGCTCAGTCTGCAGTATTCAGGTACAAATCGTCCTGTACTGGAAGATATTAATATCACGGTAACCGCAGGTCAGGTTGTGGCTCTGGTAGGTCGCAGTGGTGCTGGAAAAACCTCTCTGGTGAATCTGGTGCCGCGTTTTATGGATGTGTCTGCCGGTCGTGTATTGATAGATGATCTGGATGTGCGTGATGTAACACAGGTCTCTTTGCGCAGTCAGATTGCGTTGGTAACACAGGAAATTATTCTGTTTAACGATACAATACTCAGTAATATTGCTTATGGTCATGCGGATATTGATATGGCCAGGGTTGAAGCGGTGTCGAGAGCTGCTAATGCACATGAATTCATTGAAAAGTTACCGCAAGGATATAATACTATTGTAGGTGAGCGTGGTGTGATGCTTTCCGGTGGGCAGCGGCAACGTATCTCGATGGCCCGGGCTCTGTTGAAAGATGCACCGATTCTTATCTTGGATGAAGCGACCAGTGCCCTGGATACCGAATCTGAGCGTCTGGTGCAGCAGGCCATAGACCGTTTAATGAGTGGACGTACGGTGATTGTGATTGCACACAGGCTCTCTACTATCCGTCATGCTGATCAAATTGTTGTGCTGGATGACGGTAAAGTGATTCAGAAGGGTGAGCATGAGGCTTTATTGCGTGAAGGTGGTTTGTATTCTGAGCTTTATAACCTTCAGTTTGATTCACTAAAGAGAGCATCGAATGAGGTTGAATCGAGTGTGTCAGGGCCTTATTAAAGGAGATCAGCCGTGAAAGACCGTTTTGTTGCCTGGCTGGTTCCGCGCCTGATTAAATGTATTTTCCTGTTTTTAGAGAAGACTATTCGCTGGCATACGATTGGTGAGCCCTACTCATCAAGTAATCCGCAGCGTTATGTGCATGCTTTTTGGCATGCGCGGCTGTTGATGATTCCTCGCTTGTCTCGTAAAGGAAGGTGGCATGGTTATATGCTTATTTCAGCGCATAGAGATGGTGGCTTTATTGCCGATACGATGCATTTGCTGGGGATTGAGACAGTACGTGGCTCATCAACGCGTGGTGGTGCAAGGGCTATGTTGAAGATGCTCAGGGCTGCGAAAAATGATAATAGACATATTGGCATTACACCTGATGGTCCGAAGGGGCCGCGTGAAGTGGTGCAGAAAGGCATGGTTCAAATGGCCATGAAGTCCGGCCTGCCTATTGTGCCTGTTTGTTATGCGACCAAGCGTCACTGGCGCATCAATTCCTGGGACAGGTTTTATATTCCGCAGCCGTTCACATCCGGGGTGTTTGTTATCGGGGATGAGGTTTTGATCTCCGAGCAGGATGATATGGATGATGCTGTTGCCCGTGCGCAGCAAGGTATGGATGAAACGCAGCGGCGGGCCGACAGTTACTTTAATTAAACAAGCGTGAAAAAATGCCCGGTTTATTCCGGCCTGAATCTTTGGCCAGAATAAGAATGATAGAGATGTTATCCGGGCCGCCTGCATTATTGGCCATTTGAATGAGCTGGGTGCAGGATTTTTTTAAATTGTTTTTACCGTGTATCAGGGCTTTGCAGATATCTTCATCGGATACAACATCGGTTAACCCATCTGAACACATGAGGTAAAGATCTTCAGCACGCACTATATCTTCAACGATGTCGGCTTCCACTTCCGGAGCGACACCAAGGGCGCGGGTTACAAGGTTTTTGATTGTGGAATTGCGCGCATCATCAGCGGTGAGCAGGCCACGCTGTACCTGTTCGTGAATCAGGGAATGATCATCTGTGACATGCGTAAGTTTATGATCACGCAGGCGGTACATACGTGAGTCTCCCACGTGGGCTGCTGTGATATGACTGCCGTAAAATGCAGATGCCAGGACTGTTGTGCCCATGCCGGCGCATTCAGCTTGTGTTTGTGCCGTTTTATAGATGGAGCTATTGGTTTTTTTAATGGCCTGTCTAAGCAGTACTGATTCTCCCGTGAAGCCTATGTCCTTATCAATTTGTGCTTGTGGCATGTTAAATATTTTATCTTTCATGTGCTCGGTGATGATATCCACAGCCATTGCACTGGCTACTTCTCCTGCATTGTAACCGCCCATGCCATCGGCAAGTACTGCGATACCATGTGAAGGGGTGATAAGTACGCAGTCCTCATTGTGATCGCGTTTGATTCCGACATCGGTCATGGCAAACATATCTACTGTTATCACTGACTTTCTCCGTTGTTTTTTAGCGATTTCAGACAGCGCGATACTTTTCCCTGTACGTCACTGGCTGTTTCAATGCGTTGAGCTGCTTTTTTAGTGAGTAGCTCATCAATAAGCTCACAAATATAGTCGGGGACCTCTGGGTTATGTTCGCGAATATCAACGTGTGGTTGTTTGGCGATTTTATACATTAATTTGGATAGTGACTCGGCTCTGAAAGGGCGCACACCGCTTGCCAGCTCATAGAGCATCACACCAAGTGAAAACAGGTCGGAGCGACCATCCAATGGTTTTCCTGATAGTTGTTCGGGCGACATATACGATGGTGTTCCCAGCACAACACCTGCCTTGCTTTTGCTGGAATCAATAATGTGCGCAATGCCAAAGTCGGTCACTTTTACAGATTTGTTTTTTAATATCATGATGTTGGCAGGCTTAATGTCGCGATGAATGACGCCGTGGCTATGGGCGTATTGCAGTGCTTCAGCCACTTTACCAACGACCTTTAGCGTTGTGGAGAAAGGCAATAATCTACCTTTTTTAGTATAGGGTGAGAGATCAATGCCATCAAGAAATTCCATGGCGATATAGGCCAGGTCATGTTCATCGCCGGCATCAAAAATAGTAACGATGTTCGGGTGATTGAGCATGCCGGCAATTTCAGCTTCATGGAAAAACTTGGTCTTAACATCTTCAAGCTCTTCCGGTTCAAACTCTTGCGAAAGTGCCATGGTTTTAATGGCAACCTTACGGTTTATTTTAGGATCTTTGCCCAGATAAACTGTGCCCATGGCACCTTTTCCTAATTCACTGATGATTTCATAACGGCCTAATGTAGGAATATTGTTTCCTGTCAGTAGCAGGGTCGAAAGTGCAGTGTTTGAATAACTGCCTGATGGAGTGTCATCGCTATTTTTAGTAGCGTTCATGCGAGTTGTAACATCCTGATAATCGGGGTTGTGGGTGCTGATATGTTCATATACTGCTGTAGCTTGCTTGAATTGCCGTTTGCGCTCAAAGGCAAGACCCAGCTTATAAAGAATAGTCAGCATATCATCATCAATCGGGCAACTTAAGAATTTTTCAAAGGCCTGATCCAGCATACCCTGATTCTGGAAAGAAATCCCCAGCATTTTGTTGGTGTTGTGTAAGCTTTTTAGAGGCTTTTTCTTAGGGCTTTTGAATACAAAGCGTTGTTTGTATGTGACGGCAATGTGCCCAATAAGAAGCAGTAAGGCGGCCATAGTGGTTTGTAACCATGTAGAATAATATTGCAGTGCGATCAGATCGCTGCCTATTAATACAATGAATGCCAGACCCGATATAATGGCAGCTGATCGGGTTGAAATGCGTGGTAGCAGGTAGATGAGGTATAGGCCTATGATAAGTAGTAGGGCTACTTCGGCGCTGTGTGTCCAGCTTGGGCGTTGAAAGAGTTGCTTGTGCAAAATACTTCGCAGTACATGGGCGCTAAACTCAATGCGTGTCATGTTCTGATTCCCCGGGCTGGGGAATGTTTGCTCAGAGCCATGATCAGTGTTGTTAATGAGGATGATTTTATTTTTGAAGGCGGTGGCGGGAATTTTACCTTCGTGCAATTGACTGAATGTGTAGGTTTGAAAAAATGGGGTGCCACCGGCTTGAGAAAATGACGGGTATATACGGCTTTGCGTATCAGTCGTGAGGCTTAATGGTCCCAGTTCAATGTCATCGCCCCGGTGTATGCGAATGTCATCAAGGGGAATGTTTAATGATTTTGCAGCCAATAGGAGTGGCATTGATGGAAAATAATGCTTTCCATAGGCTATGATCATGGTTTCAGATCTTGCCACGCCGTCACTGTCATTAATGATGCTCATATGTCCTATGCCGGCAGCTGCTAAAGAGAGCTCTTTATAGGGGGCCGACATGCCAGAAGCATAAACAGGATCTTCTGACTGAGTTGTATTGACATGCTTGAGCGCCATCGCATTGAAATAATCGGGCATGGTTGTCTGGCTTTGAATGTTGGTCTCATCGATCTTAAAGTAGAGAGGTAATATGATGTTGCCGGCATTACGGACGGCGTCTTCCAGCGCGTCATGACTGTTGTTGTTTGGATTTATCGTTGATGGGGTGGTTGGTTTTTTAAAAATAGCATCAATGCCAATGAAGCTGGCATTGGCTGCGGTGAGTGTATGAATGGATGAACTAATGGCCTGTCGGGGTGTAAGTCCTTTTTTATGTAGTGTGCTTGCATCTATGTTCAGGATGACAATTTGATCGTCAGGTGATGTAGTGGTCTGGGTGGCAAACCGATCATAAATCATGCGTTCTATAGTATTCATCGGTGATGTTTTCTGTTGGACGGCCAGTACAAAGAGTAACGTCAGTATGGCACCAACGAACCAGTTTGATTTCCAGATTGCACCAAAACTCAAAAGAAACAGCCCTCCCTATAAAATTTGAATACTACGGTTGAACAACGCTAGCATTTATTTTTCAGGCAGCTGATGGCAGGAAACTGTTAGGGCTACGCAAAATGCATCCGTTAGAAATACGCATGTATATTGGCAACTATGGGGGGCGCGTGCAACTGTCCTTTCGTTTTGTTTGAAATGGTTCGAGGATTACGAAATTATCGTATCATCCTACACAGTAAATTCGTGTTGACAGTCATACTGCTGCTCATTACGGTTCGCGCACATTTTCCCTGATAGTTCAGTTGGTAGAACGGTGGACTGTTAATCCATATGTCGCAGGTTCGAGTCCTGCTCAGGGAGCCATATGCAAGGGTCGGTTTATACCGGCCCTTTTTTTCTTTTGGTTACCGTGATTTCATGGGATAAAGTTTGGGATAGAGATATTTTTTGGTTGTGATGCGTACAATGATGGGAATGAAAGCTTGTTTATTGGTGGCGGTTCTAATGCTGTGCTCTTGTGGCGCAGGGATGGTGCCGCTAAAGCCTTACCTTGTACAAGATGTGAAGACCATTGAAGTTGCGCAGATTGAGGCCGGTAATTCATTGCTGGTTCGTCGTGTGAATCCACTGTTTCTTGCTATGGGGTCGTCAGGTTTGATGGCCGATGCTGTGGTTGTTGCTAATCATGCTTTCCGATATGAACAGCATGCCGGCCCGGTGCATCAAATGTGCGTAACATTGTTTGAGAAAACATTATTGCAAGCGCTGGCGGCACAGGGCTTTCAAGCCAACTCATCCAATAAAAGGTTTTGGGATTATTTTAAAGGAAGTCAAAAGTCATTGCGGGAATCGACGGATGGCTTACTGCATATTCGCTTGCAGCAGATGGGGTTTTGGTCAAAAGCAGTGGATGATGGCTATTTTCCATCGTTGATGGTGGTGGTTGAGATGATTGATCCGGTAAGTAGAGAAGTGTTGTATAGTGACAGGTTCTCTATGGGTATAGACCTAACTTCAGTGAAAGTCATGGATGTGGCAAATGGCTATAGTAATATATTGCCCTTAGGACAGGAATTCTTGCCGTATGAAAATTTCAATGATTTACTGGAACATGCAGATGAAAGTCGCGATGATTTGTTGCGCGTTGTATCGCGAGCTGCGCGTTATATTAGTCAGAGTTTACGTCGGCCGAAGGTAGTGCCGATGGAGGCTGGGGCTCCAATGTTGATAAAGAGCATGCCTGACATGCCGAGCTCCACCCGTATTGATGCATATACACTCAAATAGTTGGCTCTGTGTGCCTAATGAATGGTGATGTGACTGTGAATATATTGTTCATCTGATTTCCTGAAATGCTACTTGTATTAACTTGTAGCAGGAAACGCTTCCGGGAAAGGTAAAGGCGCTTTATCCACAAGGGAAATATGTAAATATAATGTGGATTTTATTGAGGTTCCGATGCGTTACTTTCTTGATTAAATATTTTTCACTGAGTATGCTCGGGCAAATCTAAGTGCTGTTTTCAGACTGTAATGAAATGAGTCAATGGATTGGGTGGGGAATATATGGTTTTTTATATGTGTGTGAAAAATAATGTAAAGCGGGTTTTGTCGCTAACGGTCCTGTTTTTGTTTGCCGGGATATTGGTTTCTCCTGCAGCGCATGCTGCTGTAGGTGACCGATTAGAGGTTTCCGGAGCCAATGCAAGTTTATATGCCGATCCTGCTGAAACATCCACAGAGCTGGTTCGGGCTGCTATCGGAGACCAGATGGTTGAGATGGATCGCCGGGGTTCCTGGGTGTTTGTATCGCTGAAGCGTACCGGAGCACAGGGCTGGATGAAGACGTCAGTGACACGTGAGGCAGTGCGTAAAAGTGTAAAGTCAAAACATCATGTTAAAAAAGCAGTGAAAAATAAGGCGCTGTCGAAACGGGCTCCCATTGCGGTGGGCTTGAAGACATTGCCGGAGGTTGCAGCGCCTGCATCTAATGCACCCTATCTTGCTAGAACATTGAGTCTGAAAGATATCGGGTTGACTACAGGAATTCTGTTTGAAGGTGCAAATGGTGTGCATGCGCAGACATTTTATTTTCCTGCACCACTGGACTCCATGATTTCACATGGTGCTTTCCGCTTGATGTTCAGAGCATCGCCAAATTTACTGCCCTTGGCGAATGTGCGCGTGTCTATCAATGATGTGCCTCAAAAACAAATTAACTTGCCTGCAGATGGCTCAATGCATGCGCTGGATGTGCGTCTGCCCTCATCGGCCTTTAAAGGTAGCTTGGTGAAGGTGACTGTGACGTCTATCTTGCCTGTTTCAGATAACCGCTGCTTTGATGGGCGTTTGAGTGATATTTTCCTGCATGTATTGCCTGAGAGTGCCTTGTCTATTTCTTACCAGCCTGTCGAGAAGTCTATTCGTGATGCGTGGCGCATGTTACCTCAGGATGTGACTATTAGTCTCTCTGCAGGTCGTTTGAGTAAGGAGCAGTTTGCTTCCACACTGGCATTGATGGCGTTGCTGGTTGATGCTGACAAGACAGTAAGAATCACAAGACTACCTGAAGTTGGCGATATCGTGATTGCTCCCCGGGCATCACTTGATCCTGTTGTCGCTCAGGGCGTGGGTGCAAATAAATCTTTGGATGGTGCGAGTAATCTTGTGCTGGCTAAGTTTGCAAATCGTTCAGCTATAGTGCTGTTGGATCCATATGATATTCAGCCGATGTACCTGCTGGATGATACATGGAAAATGCTGGCGGCTGCGGAACGTTACCGGGTGTTCAGACCTGACAATATTCACTCACATGTTGAAATGCAGGGTGCCGGTGATGACTCAGGATTCTTTGCTTTGCCGCTGGCGAAACTGGGTATGGATATAAGTACCAGAGCGCTAAGCAAAGAAACCAATTGGCACACTGTGATTAATCCATTTGCTTTACCGATGGGTACACAACCGGAGATGCTGAACCTTAATATCGTAGCACCTGTGCGTTGGGACAATGACCCTACCTACGAGCTATATGTGTTCCTTAATGATGTTCTGGTGAAAGCGGCACGTTTGGAAAATCATGGTATGAAGCAACATTTTACGGTCAATCTGCCGGAAGAGTATCAGAGGCAGTTTAATGATATCCGTATCGTAGTTCAGCATGATGTTGTGGAAGGTAATTGTGAAGGCGTGATGCCGCACGATTATGTTCAAATTACTCCGGATAGTACTTTGGTGGTGAAGAGCAGCGAAATTGATGCACCGAAAGCCTTTTCTGATTTAGCCAAGTATTTTTTGCCTGGATTTGACACCTATGTGGAAGACTCTTATTTGGATAAACCTGAGCAGATTCTGCATTTGATGTCACGACTATCGGCTGATTTCCCGCTGATAATTGATCATACACGACTGCACTTTATGGCAGCTGGTGATGTGCTGGCTCCTGAAGGACCATTTGTAGGGGTGGGGCACTTTACGCTCAGTGATGATATTGTCGCACCGGTTCGTTTTGATCGCGGTCGTGTGAAAATTACAGCGCCAAGTGGCGAGTCATATTTCGATGTGGATCAACTGTCCAAAATTACGATTGCGCAAATAGCCCGATCTGCAACGGCATACGGTTTGTGGATCGCACCTTCTGATGCAGAGGATCTGTCGAAAATTGAGCGGCTTGAATTGTCTGAAGATGATGTAGCCTTTATTGATTCACACGGTGTGGCGAAGACCCTGGATTCATCGGAGCCGACATTGGCTGAAGTCTATTACCCTGATGTTGAAGACTGGTTTGATGTGCTGGGTAAGTATAAATTCTGGTTGATGGTGCTGTTGTGGTTCTTAATGACAATGGTAGTGGTTTATCTCTATCGTATGTCAAGAATCAACAAACTGGCGCGTGAAGATGATGATGCTATGTATCAGGCGGATGAAGATCAGATGCAGGGTGGTCATGCTGCACACCTGCATGAAGATCAGATGCAGGGTGGTCATGCTGCACACCTGCATGAAGATCACACGATTCACCCAAGTTCTGATTTGGACCACCTTGATGAGAAACGGTAATTACAAGGATGAGTACCCAGGCAGGATTAGTAAGGCCTAGAATTGGCGAGATGCTGTTGAGTGATCGATTGATCACTCAACAGCAACTTGATCAGGCACTTGATCAGCAGCGCAATCAAGGCGGCCGAATCGGGGATATAATTTTGTCCCATGGCTGGGTGAAGACGGCAGAGTTTTACACTGTGTTGTCAGATCATTTCCGGCGCGGCCTTATCGGTGATCTGTTGTTGGAAAAAGGGCTGATAAGTCAGGATCAGATGGCAGAGCTGCTTGAAATTCAACAGCAGTGGGGCACCCGTTTTGGTGATATTGTTCTGTCAAAAGGGTGGGTGTCATCTTATCAGATAGGGCAGGTGCTTGCGGAGCATTTTGGCAAACCCAATGTAAATTTGTTGGAGGAAGCTCCTGACCGTGATGTGATTGATCGCGATAATTTATCTACCTATTCTGAAAACCTGTTTGTACCCTGGCGACGTGAAAATGGATTGTTGCTAGTTGCTGTTGTGGATGTGAATCCGGCATTGCTTGCGTTGGTGGGTGACACTGTTGGCGAACCCTTTGATTTTATTATTACGTCGAAATTCGATGTAATCTGGTTTTTGCAGAGCATTGGCGATATGTTTTATAGTGAAAGGGCTGTACATGAGTTGGCCAATGTACAACCGGAATATTCTGCCAGTGAAGTGATTACTCCAAAGCAATTGCGTTTTTTGTTTGTCCTGATGAGTTTGAGCATGGTCGTTATCGCATTTTGGCCTCTTGAGGCGTTCATTGTGCTGATTTTCGGAATTTCACTGTTTTTGATGGTGAATTTCGGTCTGCGTATGGTGCTTACCTGGGTGGGGGGTGATCCAGAATTTGATAATGTCGTGACGGATGAAGAAGTGGCTGCATTGGATGAAAGAACGCTTCCTGTCTATTCGATTTTGTTACCCATGTATCATGAGGCAGCTACGCTCCCAGCTATTGCGCAGGCATTGCGTTCGATTGATTACCCTTTGTCCAAGCTCGATATCAAACTTATTCTTGAGCAGGATGATGATGAGACGATCGATAAAGCAAAAGAGCTGAGTCTTGAGGGTATTTTCGAAATTCTGCGTGTGCCGGATTGTTTGCCCAAGACCAAACCCAAGGCATGTAATTATGCGTTGCACTTTTGTCGAGGTGAATTGGCAACGATCTATGATGGAGAGGATGCTCCTGAACCGGATCAGCTGAAAAAAGCTGTGATTGCCTTCCGGAAAGGTGCTGACAACATTGCCGTAATTCAGGCGCGACTTAATTATTTTAATGCCACAGAAAATTGGTTAACACGTATGTTTACCATGGAATATTCGTTATGGTTTGATTTTTATCTGCCGGCATTAGATGCACTGAATATCCCTATTCCTCTCGGTGGTACTTCAAATCACTTTAAGATGGATGTGTTGCGTGAGATGGATGGATGGGATCCTTATAATGTGACCGAGGACTGTGACCTCGGCGTGCGTTTGGTGCAGAAGGGATATCATGTTGGTGTGATGAATTCTACCACCTTTGAAGAAGCCAATAACTCCATTCCCAATTGGATTCGGCAACGTTCGCGCTGGCTAAAGGGATATATGCAGAGTTATCTGGTGCATATGCGTACCCCGATTTCGTTTTATCGTAAACTTGGTCACGTTGGTTTTTGGGGCTTCCAGTTTTTTATCGGGGGTACTATTTTTAGTGCTCTTCTAATGCCTATCATGGCACTGTTTTATGCGGTCTGGTTATTAACCGGTACATCCTATTTCGATCCGTTATTCCCTCCGTTGGTGCTTTATATTACCTTGTTTAATTTGTCGATTGCCAATGGTTTTCTTATTTATCTGTTCATGTTGAGTGGTTTTAAGCGAAAGTATTTCAATTTGATTCCATGGGCTATTACCGTGCCGTTTTATTGGATGTTGCAATCATGGGCGGCTTATAAAGGCTTGTGGCAGTTGATTCACAATCCATTCTATTGGGAAAAAACCCATCATGGCCTTACTACGTTTGGAGTAGATCATGAAACAGGTGGCGCACCGCATTCAGCTCCGGTTGCCAGTAAGAGTGGTGCGCATTAAATGAACAGCGCTAATACATCTCGGGTGCACACGCAGTCATGGAGCTTTGCACATCATCAGGGTACATGGCTTTTAATTTTTCTAACCATGATGTTGGTTGGATTGACTATTTGGGTGTTGTCAAACGGCTTTTTCCTTGAGTCTGCGATGCAGAGTTGGTCGATTGTCATTTCGGCTTTGGGTTCAGAGGATGTACTGCTTGAAAATCTGACCATGTTAACACCGCACCTTCCCTTGTATCTGCTGATTCCATTCTATTTTATCCCAGGTCTTGATACTGGTGCCGCGCCATATCTGGTGTCGATCCTTGCGACATCTTTATTGTTATGGATGTGGGCCAGAGATTTAAAAGATGTGGATATTACCCAGACCAGGCTGGCAATCGTGGCGTTATTGATTGTATTGCACCCTGCGTTTTTGTGGGCTGCAACGTCGGGTGGACATATTTCACTTACCATGATTACGTTTTATCTGTTGTATCGTTCAGCTCAGCACATTATTACCGTTCATGATATCCATTCCTACATTTCGATGGCTGTTGTGTTCGTTGTATTCTTTTTTATTGATGGCACTGCAGTGTATATTTTTGTGGCCTTGATCCCTCTGATTGTATTGATCGCTCCAATTCGCGCTATCATGATATCACCAATGAGCCTGTACCTGATTATCGGTACGCCGTTTGCCTTCGCCGTGGGTACATGGGCATATATGAACTGGATTTTTGAAGGCAGCTTCTCGTTTTTCATTACGAATGCGGATTCTGACTTTTTGGGTGGTATGCTTTCGATTGCCCAATACCCGTGGTTGCAGGATTATGGTGGTGAATTCTTTCAACCGTTCCTTGTGGCTACGGGCTATTTGTTGATTGCATATCCGGTATCCATTTATTTGTTACTGGATACTATCGATGATAACCATCGCTTTCGTGCAACATTTGTATTGATGTTGCATCCGCTCATTGCGATCGGAATTGCGACAAGTCAGCATTATCTTACGCATCCTTTTGAGATTTTAACCCTGGTGAGTGCGGGGCTGATGGCAGAGCTTACATATGTAAAAATGCAGACGCGACGCGAATTTATTCTGTTGGTCATTTTCATGATGGTCAGTATTGTCGGCGGTTGGTGGTTGTTTATTGAAACTGCAAACCCACAAATGACACGTTGGTACAAGGCTATTCAAGGCGAGAATACCTCTGTAGCGATTGTTGAAGATGCCGACTATCAATTGGGAAAATGGTTAAATACTCATCGCATGCCGACCATTATTTATGAGCGAACTGCTTATCGTGCGATAGTAGCTCGAGGTGATGCGGAAGGTCTCTTGTTGTCTTATTCTCACGGATTTAAGTCTGCAATGCGTCAACGTATTCCTGACGTGGAGCAGATAGTGGTCTCTGATCCGGATACCTTGGCGGGTAAGCGTGATCGCGTGAATATCAGGCATCCACATTTATATAGCCATGGCATGAGTGGATATAAGTTGGTGTATGATAAGCTTGGCTGGCGCGTATATCGGAAAATACATGCATAAGCGCTTGTTATTATGGTTCATCGTAACTGCTATCGGTCTTTTGGCGGGATGTGCATCTGTTGGTGAATTAAAAAATCAATCCATGCTGCGTGGTTTTAATGTGATGCAGCATAAGAATGTCGGCTGGAATGAACCGCAGGCACGGCGCTCAATGCAACGAGTGAGTAATGTAGGCAGCAATGCAGTGGTGCTTATTACGTTTCTTGAACAAAATGCCGCATCGTCTCTGCAGGTAAGGCATTCAGATGCTGTAAGCTTTGATCAACTAACGCATGCAATTGAATATGCCCATGACTATAACCTTGAAGTCATTCTTAAGCCGCAAATATTGGTGGGTAATGCATGGGCCAGTGCGATTTCTCATCACAGTCAAAGAGATTGGAACCAGTGGTTTGAGAGTTATTCAGCGCATATTGTTGAGTATGCCAAGTTTGCATCAAGGCATCAGGTTCAAACATTTGTGATAGGCACGGAGCTTTCCAAGGCTTCACGACATGTGGATTGGCCAAGATTGATTCATCAGGTGCGCACAGTGTTCCATGGTAAAATCACTTATGCTGCGCATAACGTGGAAGGTGTTCAGGCCTTTCCATATTGGAATCAGTTGGATGCCGTATCGCTAACGCTCTACCCTTCACTTGGCCGTTCCGGACAATATGACGAAATGCAGTCGCTTGTTCACGATGCCGTGAAAAAACTACAGCTTTCTGTGCAGGGAATTCATCTGCCGCTTTGGGTGCTGGAGGTTGGCATGCCCTCAGCTGCTGGTGCATCTGCCAAGCCCTGGGAATGGCATAGTTTGAAACATGCTCGTGTGGACTTGAGATTGCAGCGTGATGCAATAGATATCTGGTTGAGGGCTCTGGATCAGCCTTGGATCAATGGTGTCTTTATTTGGGCGTGGTACAGTGATGCGTCCATTGGTGGCAGGATGGATGCTGATTACACACCTCAGAATAAACCTGCCGAACAAGTTATTCGGCGTTATTGGAAATTTTGATCATGCGGATTAAAGGAGTGGATTTGATTCGATTATGGCAACAGATAATTAAATGTATCATATTAATTGCAGGTCTATCTCTGGCACCTTCAGCATATGCTGGCGTGGGTATGCTTGCGGGCGGTGAATCGCTATATAATTCAGATCTCAGTTTTGCTGGTGGCAATGCCATTTGGGATGCAAGTCGCAATAAGATTCTTTCTGTCTGTAAACGTAGAAATGCGAATTTAGTTCAGGGTTATGAGTATGGGTATTCCTATTTTTATACAGTCTATGCCAATGTGACCTTTGCTTACCGTAAATGTGGGCAAATTTATCGCTCTATGCGCATCAATCGGGTTACAGGCAAGATCAGACCTGCAACGACAAAGTTCGGTGGGCAGGCGTCCGGTATAGGAGATATTCAAATCGGTGTGCGGGCACGATTGAATCATGCCAATACAGCTGCATGGGAAGGGGCATTGATCATTCCCGGTGGTTATGATGGTAATAGTCCAGCGACTCTGGGGCGTGGTGCTTTGGGGTTATCCTTAGGACTGAAATTTGCATCTGATGCGGGTTTAAGTAAGCGAAGTTCATGGGCGTGGAAAATGGGTACGAAGCTGACCTATTTCTTTGCCAGTAAGGGAAATTCAATCACCTCCTTTGGTCAGTTGAGTTATGCCTTTACAGAAACAAACTTTGAGCAGACAGGTAATTTTATGTCACTGCGCATCAATAATAGTTTTGCTATGGCGAATAATGGCTTGCAGAAAACACTTTTTTATAATCAGATCCCATCAAGTTTAACCAATAGTGATTCGACCTCATTATCGCTGGGGTATAGCCATGCCTTTGTAAATTCTGGATGGTCAACAAATGTTCGAGTAGGAAAAGCATTCTTCGGCCGCAGTTCACCTGTTGATTACACTGCAGGCTGGGGCTTTAGCTACCGTTGGATGGACTAAAATGAAAGCAAAGAAATCTCTAAAACTGTGTCTGTTGCCACTGCTAACTATAGCAGTGGCCGTTGGCGTGGTGCATGCAAAAGAGGGAGATGTTTATAGCTTGCAGGCTGATTCGAGTTTGCGCAAGGGCCCTGATAGCTTTTATGTACCAACCGGTAGTGCTGCAAAAGGAGCCCGGGCGATTGAGTTGAACAGTGCTGGTGCATGGAAAAAAGTGCGAATATTTTCCAGTGGTGATGTGGGTTGGATCAATAGTGCTTCTCTTTCTGGTGAGTCTGTGAATGTTGGCTCGTCGAAGGTTGTGAATGATAATGTAGGGACTGAAAAATCAACGCTTCCAGCCGTGGTCGTGAATAATGATCTGAAACTGTCGCCGAAGCCTGCAGCAGATCTGTCGCCACAATTTGAAAGCGGAACACCTGCTGTGTCGGGACCTACTGATGTCGCTTTGGTAGATCAAAAGCAAGTGCCTCCATCAAAGCCAGTTGTGCAAGAGATGACTCCTTCAAAGGATCATGTGGATGGTGGGCGTATAACGCCATTGTTTGAGGATGGTGCTGTATCTCAGGAGATAGCTCCGGAACGTGTGGCAGACCAGCCTGTTGCAAGTGCTGAACAGATGTCTCCGGCAATAGAATCGGCTCAAAAAGAGTTGCCTGTATCCGTTCAAGCAGAGCTTGCTAAAAGCGAACCTATGCTTGACCCTGATAACACTGGTTTGCAACAGTTCCCTGTTCAGTTGGTGAGTAGTAGTCCAAATGAAGTAGATGCTCCTGTTGCGGAAAATGTAATAAAAATGGCTGCAAAAGAGGAGTCTGCTGCGGCGAACACTCAGACTTCCGGCGATATGGCTAGGGTGCCGGCAGCAGAGCAATCGTTGAGTGCTCCTGAAAATCTAGTGTCGGACACTGCAAGGCTTGAAGTAGAACCCATCCAAAAAAGTATTCCTGCATCAGATGCAATGGGTAATGTTGGAGTGAAACCTGAAGCTGCGCTAAACAATGAGACTAAAAGTGCATCATCAGGACCATTAAATCTCGCAGTAGAACCTACGCAGAAAAATATTCCTTCATCAGATGTGATGGATAGTGCTGAAGTGAAGCCTGTATCTGCGCCTGATAAGAATACTAAAATTGTAGCATCAGAACCATTAAAGCTTGCAGTAGAACCAACACAGAAAAATATTCCAGCATCAGATACGATGGATAGTGTTGAAGCGAAGCCCGTAGCTGCGCGTAATAATGATGTTGTAACGATTGCCAACACAGAGACCAATGAACCTGTAGGAGCATCACAAATGGTGATGCAAACAACAGTGATCAGGGTTGGTCCCAGTGCCTTGTCAGAAGTGTTGGGATGGGCTGGATCAGGTGCCCGGGTTCAGACCATTCAGCAGGATGGCAAATGGATGAAGGTACGATTGCAGGATAGCGGTCGTATTGGTTGGGTTGAGGCCGCATCTTTGGATGGTAGCAATGTGGTTGCTACTTCTGTAGTGATGACGAATAAGCCAACTAGTGAGCCAGTCATCGAAGCGGTTAACGAGCCAGTTAATAAGCCAATCAACGAACCAGCACCAGTTAATGAACCGGAACAATTAGTGCAGAAGGCGCCCGTTGAGCCGCTTACTGCTACTGATTTGAATAGTTCCAGCACGGCTAAAGCCGTTGATACTGCTGCCGTTACTCCTGACAAGATGGTGGAGAATCAAGGCGAAGTACAGGCTATGCCGCAGCAGACAAGCCCTAATGTAGAAACCACCCGGACAGAAGTGGTGCCTGCCAAGAGTGAAAAAGCGACCTATACATTCAATCGTACAGCAGCCCTTAGAGATGGGCCTGCTACAACATTTGATTCGGTTTCATGGGCTGGTGCGGGGGCGCAGGCAACAGAACTTGAACGCAAAGGTGATTGGGTACGTCTTCAATTGCAGGTGAGTAAAAGGATTGGTTGGGTTTATGATCAATCACTGAATCTCGTTGCGGCGGGCGCAGGAGTGGCAAGTAGTGCTGCAGCAGCGAGTGCGCCATCAGCCAGCTTAACTGTACTGCCGGTGCAAATGACGCAAACCAGTGATCAGAAGCCTTCTATTGCAACTCCAGTGCGTGAGAATATTAAAGCAGATCCGGTTATTGCAAACGTTGAGCCGAAAGCTGTTCAGGCTACTGATATTAAAAAAACATCCAGCGCAATCCATAAGCTCTATAGTTTTAATGAAAAAGCTAATTTACGAGCAGGGCCGGCTGTAACGTATGATGTGGTTTCTTGGGCGGGTGTTGGCGCATATGCGTTAGAGCAGGATCGCAACGGTGACTGGTTGCGAGTGCAGTTGCAGGCGAATAAACGTATAGGCTGGGTAAACATGCGATTGTTGACTCCGGTAAAAGCCGGTGCAACAGCGCAAGCGGCTATCACTGCGAATGCTGATGCGGCACCAGCTGTGGTGATGAATGCTGATAAGGCTGTTAAGTTGCCAGAGAAATCCATTGATGATTCTGATCATAAACTACATTTCTTTAAGCAGACGAGTACTTTGAGAGCAGGCCCCGGCAAAGAATTTGAAAAGGTTGCATGGGGTGGCAGGAATGAGTCAGCCGTGCAAATCGGCCACAGTGGTGATTGGAAACAAGTACGCATGACTATTAGTGGAAAAACAGGCTGGGTATTTAACGAGTACCTGGTGCGCGCAATGCATCCTGGCCATATCATGGGTGTGACCCGCTCAATGCTATCACCTGCTGTAAAAAGTATGGGGAAAAATGGCCAAATGTATCTGGTCGTACGTACGGTACCATTGCGTGCCGCGGCGGGGGATTTGGCTGACTTAATAGGCTCTGTTCAAAAAGGTGATCTGGTCGCGTGGCTGGAAGAACGCAATGGCTGGGTGAGAGTGAATCCACAAATCGATGGTGGTAAAATCGGTTGGATTGAAGCGAATCTATTGAGAAAGCAAGAGCAGTTTAACGTTGAACGTACGCAGGCATTAATCGGCAAAGACAATATGCTGTCGTATAAAGATAGAATATCAAAAGGTGAAGTGTTTAATTTTTCATATGCGGCTCTGGAGGAAGCTTTATACAAGATTCCTGTTGAGGACATTCACATCCGTATTAGCAAGGATAATCTGGAAGCTATCTTCCTGAAACGACAGTACGATCTTTCTCCCTTTGAGATGCGCTTAACCACGGGAAGACATCGTTTGTCAGGCACAATCAAGGTGCTGGGTAGTTCGACGCGTATCTTTAAGAAAAAATCCTTACTCATTAAATTGGATAAAGAGAGTGCGCGCTGGTATGGCCATCGCCGCATGGCGTTGCGTTCTATGGCATCTGATAAAGCCTTGATGCGGGAATGGATGACCTGGAAAATGATGGCGGCTCTTGGCATGAAAGTGCCGGAAGTACACTTTACGCGCGTAACCTTTAATAAGGGTGAGAAAACCGGTCTATATCTATCCATTGAGTGGATGGGAAAAGAGTTTCTTGAAGGCAATAATCTGGATACACGCGGAGAGTTTTATCAACCCAACGATGGAGCCCACTGTGGTGACCTGTATTCACCCGAAAGTGTAGAGTTATGTTTTGATAAGATTACGCCATTTGGGGATTTCAGTAATCTTAAATCAATGGCAAAATCTGTGAATGCGGCTACCAATGAAAATATAGATACCGTGTTGGCAAAATATTTTGAAGATGAATCCATCATTAACTGGATTGCTGTGAATGCACTGGTGACCAATGGTGACACATATAATAAAAACTACTGGCTTTATTATCATCCCACAAAAGAGAAATGGACCGTGGTGCCGTGGGATTATAATCTGACATTCGGGCGCACATATGATCAATATGCAACGCGGAAATTCAGAATTTTTAATGATAACTTCCAATATTATTATCCACCTGATGTAGGAGCTGGTAACCCGATCAAAGATAAAGTGTTGCGTAACCCTGCACTTAGAAAACGTTTGGAAGAGAAAATCAAACATTTGACGGGTATGGAGCCAAATGGTTCAGAACAGACGTTTGGCTGGTTCTCTCCTACTGTGATGCAGGCACGTATTGGAAATCTCGCCTCGGTGGTAGGTAAAGAGGTGTATAAGGATTCATTCCTCTCTTATGGTGAAGCTGATTTCACGAAAACATATGAGTCATTGATACATTATGTTACTGCACACGACCATTTTCTGAAGACGAAGCTGTTTGGAGATTTCCCATGGGCTCCTGAACCACCAAACCAGCCATATGCTTTCATGCATTTGCCTGAAACATTGCTTGGTGAGGGAAACATCGAGGCCGGCTCTGAATCACTACATATGGTGGATCGTAGCTGGGGATATTTTGTGGCGCATCTGAATTTGAATGAACCATTGAAGAGAAAAGCAGCGTTTGAAGTAAAAATTGAAGGTGGCGTAACGCCTAAATATCTTCCGAATGTTGTGCAATCTGCTAGCCGATGCATTGAACGTTCATGGTTGCTGAAAACGAAAACGGATAAGGTTTCTGTTACGGGTGACCTTATGATTGAATATACGCAGGAAAATTCACGGCGTTCTGAAGTGCCTCCAAGGGTTCATGAAGAACTGCTGGAACTGTGGATGCTTGATGGAAAGCGTTGGAAACCCATTCAAACTGAAGTCAATGAATACTCGAATACGTTGACTGCTAAAAATGTGCATGTGGAATCAGGCCATCATTATCGATTTGTTGCGTGTAGCCCGTTCTAACAGTGGGTGTTTGATTTTATAGGTGATCAGAATAGAGCGTTTAAAGGAAATCAAAAAGTGGAACTACTAAGATAATGAACATCAAACAGCTCACACAAGGAATATGGGACGACATGAAGAGTGAAGAGGGTAAGGCGACGTTTCGTTTTGCTGTTCGCCTTTTCCTGATCCTGCTTGCCTACTATCTCATGAAGCCCGTTCGGGAAGAGTTGATTCTTGATGGCGGCAGCGCTGCTATTCGAAGTTATGCGCTGGCGGGGCAGGCTGCTCTGTTATTGCTGTTGGTCCCTTTTTATAGTCACATTATTAAACACCTGCATGGCGATAAGTTGTTTCTTATTGTGACCCTGTTTTTGGCTGGCAATATTGGCGTGTTTTATTTGCTTGGTTCTGCGGGCATGGATATAGGCGTGGCATTCTTTGTCTGGTTGGGTATTTTTTCGGTGGTACAGATCTCCCAGTTCTGGACCATGGTCAGCGATTATCACTGTGTAGATAAGGGTAAGAGGCTAACTTCATATATCGCAATCGGTGGTTCACTTGGTGCCATGATTGGTGCGATGATCGCTAAATCGCTCTATATTGAGTTAGGTGCCTATAATTTGATGTTACTGGCTGTGTTCATGCTTATCGTGGCCGTATTTATTCCAGGTGCTAAAGAAGGCTTGCGTAAAGACCATCATGATGAAGATGCGGATGGTGAGTCCATCAAACATCTGCTGGGTGGATTGAAACGGGTGATGGATGTGCCTTACCTGCGCTGGATTGCTGCATCAGTGGTGTTACTCAATCTGATTAATTCAACCGGCGAATTTGTGCTGGCCAGTTTTGTGACTGCGGAGATGAGCGGGCATGAAATCGGAGCTTTTTACTCAAGTTTTTATCTCTACGTGAATATTGCCACGCTGGTATTGCAGGCCTTTGTAGTGCGGCCATTGTATCAGGTGATTGGTGTGGGCGGAGCTTTGATCAGTTTGGCAGCCATTAACTTGATGATGTATATGTCGGTGCTTGCATTCCCTGTGCTGGCTTGGTTTGCCATTGTCAAAATGGCCGATAACAGTATTGATTATTCTGTCGCGAATACCACCAAGCAGATCCTGTTTTTGCCACTGGATCGTTTTACGCGCTATGAAGGTATGTTGGCGATCAATACGTTTTTCACCCGCTTTGGTGATTTGATTCAGGGCGGTGTGATTTTTGTTGTGATTTCTATGTTGGCCATGTCACCAATGACATTGGTATGGACGAATATCGTATTATGTCTATTGTGGTTGTATGTAACTGTGAACGTTAGCCGACGGTTTAAGAAACAAACAGTATCCACGAATATGTGATTTGCGTAACATTGTTTTTATACGTTCAGGTGATGTTGGGCAGGTGTTTGGTTTAGTGTATTAATAAAACTATCGAAAGGTAAGAGGGTGGATCATGAGTGATAGATTAAAAGCAGTGGTATTGGCAGGCGGTTCCGGAAGTCGTCTGTGGCCGTTGTCGCGTCAGCAGTTACCAAAGCAGTTTCTCAATTTAAATGGCCATGAAAGTATGTTGGGCGCCACGATTAACCGCTTAAGTCCATTGATCGAAAGAGATAATGTATGGGTTGTTACGGGTGAGAAACACGCGACTGGCGAAGCTTTTTCTGAACTTGATGGGCTGAATACGATGTTGGAACCCTGTGGACGCAATACAGCGCCTGCTGTCGCGCTCAGTGCAGCACTGATGCAAGATTTATACGATGATGATCCAATTATGGTGGTTTTGCCTGCCGATCACATTATATCCAAGAAAGATGCGTTCCAGGCTTGTCTGCAACAAGCAGTAGAAGCCGCTAAAGCAGGGCGACTGGTAACATTCGGCATTTTCCCTAATCAGCCGGAAACCGGTTTCGGTTATGTCCAGACTGAAGAAAGTGTAGATGGGATTCACCGCGTACTTCGTTTTGTTGAAAAGCCGAATAAAGAAAAAGCTCAAAAAATGCTGGATGATGGTAACTATTACTGGAATTCCGGTATGTTTGTCTGGAGAGCATCAGTTATTCTGGCTGAAGTCGAAAAATATTTACCGGATGTGTGGGCTGTCTTGCAAGATATGCGCAAGCGTTGGAATAGTGGGGAAGTCTGGCAGGAGGTAGTCAGAACTAGGTTTGATCAGATGCCGGATATCTCTATTGATTATGGTGTGATGGAGCGATCCGAGATTGTATCTCTGGTCTCTGCTGATATTGGCTGGTCTGATGTGGGCAGTTGGGATGCAGTGCATGAGATTGCGACTAATGATACTGATGGCAATGAAATCAGCGGTAATGTGTTGGCCATTGATTGTAAAAATTCACTATTTAGAAGTGAGTCGCGCTTGATTGCCGCTGTTGGGCTGGACGACATGATCGTGGTGGAAACACCTGATGCGATTCTATTGGCTAAAGCCGGCGAATCTCAGCGCGTGCGTGAGCTGGTAGATTCCCTGAAACTGGGTGGTGAAAAATATCACATTGAGCATGTGACCGTACGTCGTCCTTGGGGTAGTTATACCGTATTGGGTGAGTCCGGAGATGGCTATCAACTCAAGCGCATTACTGTCTTGCCAGGTGCCAAACTTAGTTTGCAGGCGCATCAGCATCGCTCAGAGCATTGGGTGGTTGTGGCTGGCACTGCGACGGTGACATGTGGCGATCTGGTCAAAGTGGTTGCCAGAAATGGTAGTGCATATATTCCTATCGGTGAAGTTCACCGCTTGGAAAATCGGGGTAAAGTGCCTGTGCAGCTCATTGAAGTGCAAGTTGGTGATTATCT